>NZ_JBNJLS010000004.1:0-584381 GCF_050510915.1 Streptomyces odontotermitis
CTTGTCCTGATTGCGGCGGGCATAGCCGTGTGGCAGCGGCAGAACGCCGAGGCGGAAGCACAGCGGGCTCTTTCCCGGCAACTCGCCGCGCAGTCGGCAGCCTTGGTCGACTCCTCTCCCGATCTCGCGTCGCTTCTCGCTGTCGAGGCATACCGGACTGAGCCCACAGCCGAGGCTACGGCGAGTCTGTACCGGGCTGTTTCGCTTCCGCTCAGACATCGCTTTCCGCGCGTGAAGGGCGGCGGGGCTTACATGAGCCAGATCTATGACCGCCAACAGGATACTGACGCGTTCACACTCCCGATGACCGTGAGCCACAACGGCCGTACTGCCGCGGTCGCCGGCTTCGACGGGGTCGATCTACGAAACACCGCCACGGGGAGGCGAGTTCGCACCTTCGAGACCCACATGGGGATTCAGCAGACCATGGCCTTCAACCACGAGGACCGCATCCTGGCCGTGGCCAACAGTCATGCCGACATGTCGCCCAGGAATCAGATTCAGCTTCGGGACATCCGAACCGGCGAGACGGTGCGAACCTTGACCGGCACGGAGCACGACAACTTCGAGGAGTTGATGTTCTCCGCCGACGGTCGAACCCTTGCCAGCGGCACTTCGTACGGACGGGTCCGGCTCTGGGACGTGCGCACGAGTAGGTCCCGATCGCAGGTGGAGGGCTATTCCAAGCTGCGCACCGGTATGGCCTTCAGCCCCGACCTCCGCTACGTAGCCATGAGTAGTAAAGCCGGTGAGCTGAGCCTGTGGAGTCTTACCGGTGGATCCGAACAGATGAAGATCAGCGGCAAGTCCGACCCCCCTGCCAGCGCGCTGGCTTTCAGCCCTGATAGCCGGATTCTGGCTACCGGCCTGCGTAACGGGGCCGTCCAGCTCAGGCGAGTCGCCGACGGCAAGCTGATACGCACCGCCCTGGGACGCAGCGTCACCAGCATCCGCGCGCTCGCCTTCAGCCCCGACGGAGGTGCCATTGCGGTCGCCAACGACGATGGCACAGTGACCCTGCACGATTCCGGTACGGGCAGATTGCTTGGAACTGTGGCGGCCCCGGAGCAGGGGCAGGGGACGGAGCTGGGTTTCGGCGCGAGGAACGACACCCTGATCGTCAACACGTCCAAGAATCTTCGGAGCTACGACTTGAGTGCCATGCGCCCCCGCGCCACCTTGAGCCGCTCCGCCGGATACACGGGTGCGCTTGCCCTGAGCGGGGACGGCAAGAGACTGTTCACCGTCAGTAAGGACGGCGGCACCCAACTCTGGGATGTCGTGAGGGGGAAGGCCCTCACGGCGCGGGGGCCGGAGCAAGCACAGTACTTTGCCTACCTTGCGACATTCGACTCCGCCGAGAGCCCTCTCGCCGTCGGCTTCGGTGACCAGCAGATGCTCACCTGGGATGCGGCCTCGGGGACAATCCACGGAAGGATGCCTCGGGATCGTTCGGAGATTTCGGATCTCTCCCTTTCCCCGGACGGGCGGTTGTTGGCGGCCGGAGAACGGTCTGTCGGCGAAAGGCAGCGCGTAGTCCTCTGGGACGCCGGCTCCGGCAAACGCCTGCAGGACCTGATGATCGGTAAGCGTTCGGCCGACGCTCTGACGTTCTCACCCGACGGAAGGGCCCTCGCTGTCGGCAGGGGCCGTGAGGGCACCCAACTGTGGGACACGGCGCGGCGGAAGCGGCGAGCGACCCTCCCCGAGGACGTAGGTGAGGGACTGGCATTCTCGGCGGACGGACAAACGCTCGCGACGGCGACACCAGGCGGAAGCAGCGAGGCCGACGGGGTTGTACGCCTCTGGGACATCCCAGGCGCCAGGGTGCGTGCCACGCTCAACGGTCATACTCGACACGTCGTGGCAGCGGTGTTCTCACAGGACGGCCGAACCCTGGCGACGGCCGGAAGCGACGGTACCGTGCGGCTGTGGGATGCGGCCACGGGACTCCCCCGTGCCACCTTGACCACCCCGGAGGGTTCTCCGAGCTCCGTGGCTCTCACTCCCGATAGTCGGACTCTCGTCATCGGTACCAACAGCGGCGACATCTCGGTCTGGAGGGTAGACCTCCCGACTCCTGAGGAGGCCATCGAGAAGATCTGCCGCGCGGTGGGCAGGCGTCTCACAGCGGCAGAGCGCGCGACCTACGCTCCAGGTAGCGAGCCACATACCGAGTGTCATTCCTGACGGCAGGGGGTGCCCCGGCTTGTGTGGCTTTGGGATCCAAGACCAAGTGACGTGGTTGTCACGCAGGGATGGCGCCCCGTCGAGTGCTGAAGTCAGGGGTTGAGCCTGGCCAGTCGGTTGGTTGTGAGGGGATCTGCCGGGCTGGTCCGTGCTCTTCCCACGCCGGGTCTACCGCGAGTGCGACGATCGGCTGCGGCGTACCGGCAACGTCGGCAGCAAGGCACGTCACAGCTTCCAGCAGCCGCAGCCGATGCCGCAGCATGAGATCCAGAACCGGGTCCGCCGCGAGCAAAAGACTGATCGGTGGCGACGGCGCCATCGATCCGCGCAGGTGACGACGTGGCCACCTTCACGCGCGACAGACGGCGCACGCCAGGCAGGCACTTCCCCCATCCGCCATAGGGTTGTTCGATCATTTCTGGATCCGTACCGCTCAAGGTCGCTCCGTTTCGAGCTCGCAGGGTACGGAGATTCGGCGGTCACCCCCAGTCGGGCGATCTTGGTCAGCCCAGAAAGCTCAACCGGACCTGGCGGTTGGGGTTGTCCACGTTCGTATCCACCAGACACACCGACTGCCACGTCCCCAACTCCAGCCCGCCGCCCACCACCGGCAGCGTCGCGTGCGGCGGGACCAGGGCCGGGAGGACGTGGTCGCGGCCGTGGCCCGGGCTGCCGTGGCGGTGTTGCCAGCGGTCGTCGGCGGGGAGCAGCGTGTGCAGGGCCGCGAGGAGGTCGTCGTCGCTGCCCGCGCCGGTCTCCAGGATGGCGATGCCCGCGGTGGCGTGCGGGACGAACACGTTGAGCAGGCCGTCGCGGCCCGCCGCCGCCTCGCGCAGGAAGCTCTCGCAGTCACGGGTGAGGTCGACGACGGTCTCCGTCGAGCCGGTGGTGACGTTCAGGACACGGGTGGTGAACACATCCGACATGGGGCCATTCTCTCCCATCCGGGGTCCCGCCCGGGAACTGCCCCGCTCGCCCGGCCCGTCCCATGCGGACCATTTGCTGGTACGGAGCGTCCGGTCTTCGAGACGCCATTGACCGTGAGTGGACCATCTGGCTACGTTCTGCCGCATGTTGCGTTCAGCCATGCTCACCACGCGCGGTCACATCGACCTGCTGCGGGTGGCTTCGGCCGCGTGTCTTCGCGCCTGCTGACGTCTTCCTCTCCCTCCCCTTTCTCGCGCTCGGTCTCGCACTCCATAGCCGAGTAGCTCAGTACTCAGTGGTTCTTCGCTGAGGTCGCTTCGGCTTGCCGTTCTCCGCTTGCCCCACGTGTCCGCCGCCGCGCACTCTTCCTTGCCCTCCCCTCCCTTGCCCTGCCCTGCCCTGGAGCACTCTTGACCATCAGTCATGCCCCGCCCGACGCGCGGGCCTCCGGCCTCGACCCCGATCTCGATCTCGAAACCCTCGTTCCCGCCTCCTCACGGCGCACCCGTCTTCCCCGCTGGCTACGGCTCACCTCCGGGCCGCTGTTGCTGCTCGCCCTGTGGCAACTCCTCAGCACCACCGGGGTGTTGAAGGCCGATGCCCTCGCCTCGCCCGGGACCATCGCACGGGTCGCCGGGGATCTGATCCAGGACGGGTCGCTGCCGTCCGCGATGGGTGTCTCGCTGCAACGCGTCGCGGTGGGGCTGCTGTTCGGCGTCCTCGTCGGGACGGGGCTCGCGCTGGTCTCGGGGCTCTTCCGGGTCGGTGAGGATCTGGTGGACGCGAGTGTGCAGATGCTGCGGACGGTGCCGTTCGTGGGGCTCATCCCCCTGTTCATCATCTGGTTCGGGATCGGCGAGACGCCGAAGATCGCCATCATCACCCTCGGGGTCTCGTTCCCCTTGTATCTGAACGTGTACGCCGGGATCCGCGGCGTCGACGCCCAGTTGATCGAGGCCGGGGAGGCGCTCGGGCTCTCCCGCTGGGGGCTGGTGCGGCACGTGATCCTGCCCGGAGCCCTGCCCGGGGCCATGACGGGACTGCGCTACTCGCTCGGCATCGCCTGGCTCGCGCTCGTCTTCGCCGAACAGGTCAACGCCGACGCCGGGCTCGGCTTCCTGATGGTCCAGGCGCGCGACTTCCTGCGGACCGACGTGATCGTGGTCTGCCTCATCGTCTACGCCTTCCTCGGCCTGCTCGCCGACTTCATCGTCCGCACCCTCGAAAGGCTGTTGCTGCAATGGCGACCGACGTTCACCGGAAGGTGACCCCCACCCCCGAAGCCGCCCCGCCGTCCCCTGCTTCTTCCGCCGTACGGGTGGCTGAGCTGGCCCGCGCCTTTGACGGCCGCCCCGTCATCGACCAGCTCGAACTCGACGTGCGGCCAAGGGAGTTCGTGGCCCTGCTCGGGCGCAGCGGCTGCGGCAAGTCGACGCTGCTGCGCATCCTCGCCGGGCTCGACCGGGAGATCACGGGCACCGTGCTCGTGCCCAAGCGCCGAGCCGTCGCCTTTCAGGCTCCCCGCCTCATGCCGTGGAAGCGGGTGTGGCGCAACGTGCTCCTCGGGCTGCCGGGGCGCCCCGGGCGGGCGGTCGCGGAACGGGCCCTGGAGGAGGTGGGGCTCCAGCACCGGGCCGGCGCCTGGCCGAAGACGCTCTCGGGCGGCGAGGCTCAACGGGCCTCGCTGGCACGGGCCCTGGTGCGGGAACCGGATCTGCTGCTCCTGGACGAGCCGTTCGGCGCCCTCGACGCGCTGACCCGGGTGAAGGCGCAGCGCCTCGTCGACGAGCTGTGGCAGCGGCGCGGCTGCGCGGTGGTGCTCGTCACGCATGACGTGGAGGAGGCCGTACTCCTGGCCGACCGGGTCCTGGTCATGGACGACGGTGTCATCGCGCACGAGCAGACCATCGATCTCGAGCGCCCGCGCGACATCGGCGACCCCCGGTTCGCCGAGCTCCGGGCCGGACTCCTGGAACGCCTCGGTGTGGCCCCTTCCGCCCCTGCCGTACCCCATTCCTCTACCTCCTCTAGCTCCGCTAGCTCCTCTGCCGCCCCCGCTACCTCCTCCAGCTCCTCTGCCGCCCCCGCCGCCACCTCTGCCGCCTCCGCCGACTCCAGCACCTCGGATCGCCGTCGTGCCGCCTGAACTCGCCCCAGAACGCCGCGACCTGCGAACGACCGAACGGACCCCCATGCGACGACGAAGCCTCGCCCCCGCCGCCCTGCTCCTCCCCCTCTCCCTCCTCCTCGCCGCCTGCTCCGCCACCTCGTCGGCCAGCTCCTCCACCGGCGGCGCCGGTGGCCGCACCGACGGCAAGGGGTCGCTCACCCTCGACGTCGGGGACCAGAAGGGGGGTTCGGAGGCGGTGCTGCGCGCGGCCGGGGAGCTGGACGACCTGCCGTACAAGATCCGCTGGTCGACGTTCAGCTCGGGGCCGCCGCTCCTTGAGGCCGTCAATGCCAAAGCCGTGGACATCGGTGCCGTGGGCAATACGCCGCCGGTGTTCGCCGCCGGGGCCGGGTCGAAGATCCGCATCGTGGCGGCGAGCCACGGCACGGCGACCGGGGAGGCGGTGCTCGTCCCGAACGACTCGCCGCTGAAGCGGACCGCCGACCTGAAGGGGAAGTCGGTCGCTGTGGCCCAAGGGTCGTCCGCGCACTATCAGTTGATCGCTTCCTTGGAGAAGGCCGGGCTCACGCTCAAGGACGTCGACGTGAAGTACCTCCAGCCCGCCGACGCGTTCGCCGCGTTCACCGGAGGCAAAGTGGACGCCTGGGCGGTCTGGGACCCGTACACCTCGCAGGTGCTGCGCCCCAAGAAGGGCCGTGTGCTGACCGACGGGGACGGCGTGGTGAACGGGCTCAGCTTCCAGGTGGCCGCGCCGGACGCGCTGGCGGACAAGAAGAAGGCCAAGGCCGTCGACGACTACCTGAAGCGGCTGCGGCGGGCGCAGGACTGGGTCTTCAAGCACCCCGAGGCGTGGGCGAAGGTCTGGTCGAAGGACACCGGGCTGCCCTATGAGGTCGCGCTCGACTCGGTGAAGCGCAGCAACGGCACCCGCGTCCCGGTCGCCGTCGACAAGAACGTCGTCGCGTCCGAGCAGGAGATCGCCGACACCTTCAGTGAGTTGAAGCTGATCCCCGGCCGTGTGCGCTTCGGCGACTACGTGGACCGGCGCTTCAACGGCAACCTGCCGCCCTCCACCACCGAGCCCCGCACCTACGGCAAGGAGTCCCGACGATGACGGTCCACCTGCACTGGTTCCTGCCCACCGGCGGCGACGGCCGCACCCTCGTCGACCGGCACGCCTACACCGACGGCGGCATCACCCGCTCCCGGGTCACGCCGGTCAGCGGCGTGCGCGCCCCCGACATCGAGTATCTGGCCCAGATAGCCAAGGCCGCCGAGCAGTTGGGCTTCGAGGCCGTGCTCACGCCGACCGGCACCTGGTGCGAGGACGCCTGGCTGACCACGGTGGCGCTCGCCCAGCACACCGAGCGGCTCAAGTTCCTGGTGGCGTTCCGCCCCGGGGTGATCTCGCCGGTCCTCGCGGCGCAGATGGCGGCGACGTATCAGCGCATCACGCGCGGGCGGCTGCTCCTCAACGTGGTGACGGGCGGCGACTCCACCGAACAGCGGCGCTTCGGCGACCACTTGGACCACGACCGCCGCTACGCCCGCACCGACGAGTTCCTCTCGGTGGTGCGCGGGGTGTGGAGCGGACGCCCGTACGACTTCGAAGGGGAACACTTCCACGTCGAGGGCGGACTGACCGCTCTGCCACCGGACCCGCTGCCGGAGATCTTCTTCGGCGGGTCCTCGGCGGCCGCGGGGCCGGTCGCGGCCCGGCACTCGGACGTCTATCTGACGTGGGGCGAGCCGCCGCAGCAGGTGAAGGAGAAGATCGAGTGGATCCGGGGGCTCGCCGAGAAGGAGGGGCGCACCGTCCGCTTCGGGATCCGGCTGCACACCATCTCGCGCGACTCCGCGGCCGAGGCGTGGGCGACGGCGGACCGGCTCCTCGACGACCTCGACGCGGACACCGTCGCGGCCGCGCAGCAGGCGCTCGGGCGCAGTGAGTCCGTCGGGCAGCAGCGGATGCTCGCGCTGCACGGCGGCCGCCGCGACGACCTGGAGATCGCACCGAACCTGTGGGCGGGCGTCGGTCTCGTACGGGGCGGTGCGGGCACCGCGCTCGTGGGCAGCCACGCGGACGTCGCCGACCGGATCGAGGAGTACCACGCGCTCGGCGTCGAGCACTTCGTGCTGTCGGGCTATCCGCACCTGGAGGAGGCGTACTGGTTCGGTGAGGGCGTGACGCCGGAACTGGCGCGGCGCGGGCTGCTCCCGCGCATCCCGGCCTCGCCCCTGGCGGGGGTGCCCGCGGCCAACGGCCGCCCGGCCTCCGCCCCGGGCGGCGCCCCGCTCCTCGTCTCCGGCGGGCGCTGAGCGGGCATCCTCGGCCGTACGACGGGCATCCTCGGCCGTACGACGGGCATCCTCGGCCGTACGACCGGCGTCCTCGGCCGTGCGGGAAGATCTCGCACACCCGATGAGTTGGTAGAAGCGTGAACGACATCGGGGTACAAGACGCGGCGGCACAAGCCGTACGGAACGTGGACGTGGTCGTCATAGGCGCTGGGCAGGCGGGTCTGTCCAGCGCCTATCACCTGCGCCGGGTGGGGTACGAGCCGGACCGCGACTTCGTGGTCCTCGACCACGCGCCGCACCCCGGCGGCGCCTGGCAGTTCCGCTGGCCCTCGCTGACCTTCGGCAAGGTCCACGGCATGAACTCGCTGCCCGGCATGGAGCTGACCGGCGCCGACCCCGCGCGCCCCTCGGCCGAGGTCGTCGCGGAGTACTTCGACGCGTACGAGAAGCGCTTCGGCCTGCGGGTGCGCCGCCCCGTCGACGTGCACAAGGTGCGCGAGGGCGAGGACGGCCGGCTTCTCGTCGAGACGTCGGACGGGACCTGGGCGACGCGAGCGCTCATCAACGCCACGGGCACCTGGGACCGGCCGTTCTGGCCGCGCTATCCGGGCCAGGAGACCTTCCTCGGACGGCAGTTGCACACCTCGGTCTACCCGGGCCCGGAGGCGTTCGCCGGGCAGCGGGTGATCGTCGTGGGCGGCGGCGCCTCGGGCACCCAGCACCTGATGGAGATCGCTCCGTACGCCGCCGAGACCCACTGGGTCACCCGGCGCGAACCGGTCTTCCGCGAGGGCCCCTTCGACGAGAACACCGGTCGGGCGGCGGTCGCGCTCGTGGAGGACCGGGTGCGCCGCGGGCTGCCGCCGCAGAGCGTCGTGTCGGTGACCGGGCTGCCCCTCAACGACGCCGTCCGCCGGGCGCGCGCGGACGGCGTCCTGGACCGGCTGCCGATGTTCGACCGGATCACGCCGACGGGCGTCGAGTGGGACGACGGCCGCCGCGTGGACGCCGACGTCATCCTGTGGGCGACCGGGTTCCGCGCGGCCATCGACCACCTGACGCCGCTGCGGCTGCGCGAGCCGGGCGGCGGGATCCGCGTCGAGGGCACGCGCGCGGTGGCCGATCCGCGGATCCACCTCGTCGGGTACGGGCCTTCGGCGAGCACCATCGGCGCGAACAGGGCGGGGCGCGCGGCGGTGCGGGAGATCAAGCGACTGCTGGAGCGGGGGCAGGTGACCGGCGACGCGGTGGAGCGGGGGCAGGTGACCGGCGACGCGGTGGAGCGGGGGCAGGTGACCGGCGACGCGGTGGAGCGGGGGCAGGTGACCGGTGACGCGGTGGAGCGGGAGCGAGTGACGCGCGAAGCGGTGCAGCGGGAGCCGGTGAGGGCTTGATCACGATCTCGTTGACGATGATCAACTTCCGCTCCTAGGCTCGGTGCCGGCGGCTGTGGCACAGCGGTCCCACAGCAACGGCCAGGCACGGAGGGGTGGTTGAGGCACATGGACGTGTCCGACGTCGATGCCGCGGTGTTCGATGTGTTCGGGACGCTGACCGACTGGCGGTCGAGCGTGGCCGAGGAGCTGGCCGGGGTCGGCGGCCGGGCGGGGCTGGAGGCCGACTGGGCCGAGGTGACCGACGACTGGCGGCGCGCCTACCGGCCCACGCTGCGCAAGGTCTTCACCGGCGAGCTGTCCTGGCGTTCCCTGGACGAGCTGCACCGGATCATGCTCGACGAGATCCTGCCCGCGCACGGCCTCGACGCCCTCGGCGAGGCGGACCGCGAGCACCTCGTACGGGCCTGGCACCGCCTGCGCGCCTGGCCCGACGCGGGCCCCGGCCTGGAGCTGCTGCACGGCTCCCCCGTGATCACGTCGACGCTCTCCAACGGCGGGCTCGGCGCGCTCACCCGGCTCGCCAAGGGCGCCGGGCTGCGCTTCGACTGCGTCCTGTCCGCCGAGCTGGCCCACTCGTACAAGCCCGACCTGCGGGTCTACCGCAAGGCGGCCGAGCTCCTCGGTCTCGCGCCGGAGCGGCTCCTCATGGTGGCCTGCCACCCCGACGACCTGGAGGCGGCGGCCAGGGCGGGCCTGCGCACCGCGTACATTCCGCGCCCGGAGTGGGGCCCGGACGCGGAGGTGCCCGCGCCGCCCGCTGAGGTGGACCTGGTGGTGCCGGACGTGGTGGGCCTGGCCGAGGCCCTCACCCGGACGGCGTGACCGGCGGCTGTTGCCCGGCGTAGGCCAGCACGGCGAAGACGGCTCCCTGCGGGTCGGCGAGGACGGCGAACCGGCCCGGGTCGATGGTGGCGGGCTCGACGAGGACGCTGCCGCCGAGGCCGGTGCAGCCCACCGCCGCGGCGTCGCAGTCGTCGACGGCGACGTACACCAGCCAGTGCGGGGGCACGTCGGGCGGGAACGTGCCGTCGATGGCGAGCATGCCGCCGAAGGTGTCGCCCGCCACCGACCACTCGGTGTACTCACCGGGGTGCTCGCCCCGCGTGAAGGGGTGCGTGGCATCGCCCCAGCCGAAGACCGACTGGTAGAAGTCCTTGGCGCCCGCCGTGTCGCGCGTCGCGAGCTCGAACCAGCAGAAGCTTCCCGGTGAGTTGACCGCACCGAAGCCCGGGTGATTCTTCGGCTCCCACAGCCCGAACACGGCTCCGCCCGGGTCGGCGCACACGGCCATGAAGCCCTGTTCGAGGACCGGCATGGGTCCGGCGAGGGTCTGCCCGCCGTTGCCGGTGACCCGGGCGACCACGGCGTCGACGCCGTCGCACTGGAAGTACGGCAGCCAGGACGCGGGCCGCCCCGGATCCATGACGGGCCCGACACCGCCGACGGCCGCGCCCCGCTCGTCCTTGAACAGGCCGTATCCACCGGCCTCCGGCTCGGGCGCGACGGCGCAGTCCCAGCCGAAGAGGGTGCCGTAGAAGTCCCGCGCGGCGGCCGGGTCCGTCGTGGACAGATCGGCCCAGCAGGGCGCCGACGGCGTGTTGGAGATCTTCATGGGCCCATTGACCCACGCGCCGGGCACGTCCGCATCGGCACGCTCCGTGAGCACTCTGTGGGCACTCGCCCCTTACGTGCGAAGCTCCTCGTGGGCCAGCGCGACGACCTGCTCGGCGAGCTCGGCCAGGCCCGGTTCACGGCGGGCGGCGGCACGGGCGAGGCGCACGATGGCGTCCACCCGGACAGAGCTGTCCGCGCCGACCGGGCTCCCCTCCTCCCCGATCCGCGCGAACCCCCGCTCCAGGAGCCCTAGAGCAGCCCCGGGCCGCTCCCGCGCCAGCTCCTTCACGGCACCCACCGCGTTGGCGAGCGCGCTGGCCGGTCGCGACCACTCGTCGTCGCGGGCCCGCGCCCGGGGATTGTCGAGGTCGTACGCGGCGTCCCGGGCGACGGACGCGGCACGCACCGACAGGTCGAGCCGCCAGAACAGCGGCACGTCCGCGAAGCGCACGAACAGCAGCCGGCGCCGGTCGGAGTGCAGGAGATCCGGGTCGGCGCGCACCTCCGCGACGGCCCGCACCCCGTCCAGGACGGCACGCGCCTCCCGTACGCACCGCTCGAACTCCCCGTCAGGAACGACCCATTCGAGGTCGATGTCGCTGTACGCGTCGTCGGTCGCCGTGGCCAGCGACCCGAGGAGCAGCGTCCGCGAGCCGCGGCAGCTCGCGGTCAGGGCCGCCCGCACCGCGGCCGCGAGGGCGGCGCGCTCACTGCTGGATCTCATGGCGTGAGCGTAGGGCCCGCGCCCCCGCGCCGAGGGCCTGCGCCCCTGGTTCACGAGCCCAGGCGAGCAGGTCCGGCCAGGGCCCGTACCCCGCGGCCGGGTCGAGGTGGCCCGCGCCGGGGAGCACGTCGGTGGGCAGGCCGAGCGGACCGCCGTACGTGGTGGCGGCGCCGCGCGGACAGCAGGGGTCGTCGTCGGAGCCGACGATCCGGGTGTACGAGGCGGCGGCGCGGAGCCGCGCGGCGGACGTCGGCGGCGGGCCGAACTGCGCGATCTGCGGGTGCTGTTCGACGAATTCCGGTGCGGGCGGGGCGACGAGGAGGACCCGGTCGACGGGCACCGGGACGGTGTCGCGCGCCACGGTGTGCAGCCAGAGGAGACAGCCCAGGCTGTGGCAGATCACGGTGCGTCGCCCTTCTCCACCGCTCAACTCCCCCACATGTACGCGCAGTTCGGCCAGCCAGCGCTCCAGGTCCGGTTCGTCCGGGTCGGGGAGCTGGGGGTAGCGGACGGTGTGGCCCGCCGCGGTGAGGCGGTCGGCCAGCCAGCGCTGCCAGTGTCCGGCAGGGCGGTGGTGCTGCCAGCCGTGGAGCAGCAGGAAGCGGCCCGGGGCCGTCGCGTGCCCCGTCGTCGCGTGCCCCGTCGTCGCGTACTCGGTCGTCATGGCTCGATGATCCGGCCGGGCGATCGTGCAGGTCCAGTTAATCTCTCTGCATGGAACAGGTAAGGAATTCCTTCACTGTCGACCTGCGCCGCCTGGGGGTGCTGCGGGAGCTGGACCGGCGCGGCAGCCTGGCCCGCACGGCCGAGGCGCTGCATCTGACGCCGTCGGCCGTGTCGCAGCAACTCGCCGCGCTGGCACGGGAGGTGGGGGTTCCACTGATCGAGCGGCAGGGGCGCGGGGTGCGTCTGACCGGGCAGGCCAGGGTCCTGCTCGAGCACGCCGCCGTGCTGGCCGCGCAGTGGGAACGGGCGCGTGCGGACCTCGCCGCATGGGAGGAGGGCGGCCGGGGCGCGGTGACCATCGGGGCGTTCTCCAGTGCGATCACCGGGCTGCTGCCGCCCGCGCTCGGGCTGCTCGCCGCGCACCATCCGGACGTGACCGTCTCGGTCGTGGAGGCCGAGCCGCCCGACCTGTTCACGCGCCTGGACGGCGGCGACGTCGACCTCGCCGTGGCGGTGGACTTCGCCGCCGCCCCGCCGCACACCGACGGCCGTTACACCCGCGTCGACCTGCTGGCCGACGTCCTGGACCTGGCGCTGCCCGCGTCCCATCCACTGGCGGACCGCGCCCGCGTGCCGCTGCGGGAGCTCGCCGCGGACCCATGGATCGTCGGGGACGCGCGCAGCTGCTGCGGGGCGATCACCCGGTCCCTGTGCGCGGCGAACGGCTTCACGCCCGACATCCGCCACCCCGTGGGCGACTGGGCCTCGGTCGCCGCCCTCGTCGGGGCGGGCCTCGGGGTCGCGCTCGTGCCCCGGCTCGTGCGGCCGCCGCAGCGCCCGGGCCTCGTCCTGCGCGCCCCGGCGGGTCCGCCTCCGGTGCGGCACGTCTTCGCCGCCGTGCGCGCCGGGTCCGAGAACGACCCGGTGCTCGCGGCGGTCCTGACGCGGCTGCGGGAGGCCGCTGCGTCCGCTACGTCCGCTTGTTGAACTCCGCGACGTTCTTCTGGTGTTCGGCCAGGCTCGACGTGAAGCGGGTGTCGCCCGGTTTCACCGTCACGAAGTACAGCCAGTTTCCCGCCGTGGGGCCTGCGGCCGCCTTCATCGCCGCGTCGCCCGGGTTGGAGATCGGGGTGGGCGGCAGGCCCATGCGCGCGTACGTGTTGTACGGGCTCTTGATCTTCGTGTCGCGGTCGGTGGTCTTCAACGTGCTGCGGTTCAGGGCGTAGTTGATGGTCGAGTCCATCTGGAGCGGCATGCCCTGGTCGAGGCGGTTGTAGATGACGCGGGAGACCTTGCCCATGTCCGCCTTGGTGCCGGCCTCGGCCTCGATCATGCTCGCGATGGTGACGGTCTGGTAGACGTTCACCGCGTTCCGGTCGGCGCCCGCCGCGACCTGGTTGCCGCCGAACCGCTTGTTGGCGGTGTTCACCATGTACGTGAGGACGGAGGCGGGGGTCGACTGGGAGCTGATCGGATACGTGGCGGGGAAGAGGTAGCCCTCGGGGTTGCCGCCCGCGTCGCTCGGGAGCTTGAGGTCGGCCTTGGGGACGGCCTTCTCGGTGGAGCCCGCGGGCAGGTCGAGGGCCTGGTCGATGGCCGCGTAGACCTGGCCGGAGCGCCAGCCCTCGGGGATCGTCAGGGACTCGGCGCGATGGTGGTCGTCCGGGAGCAGCAACGGGACGGCCACGGCACAGGCCGCCACGGCGGCCCCCGTAACGATCAGGGCGATCCGGCCCCGGCGCGTGAGCCGGATCCTGCCCCGGCGCGGAGTGTTGGTCTGCATGCGGGCACGGTAACGCGCCGAACGGGACAAACCCGGCATATCTTCATGTCGCGGGCTCCAGTTGGGCGTCTCGGCGGACAAGGGCCGCATAGCGCCCGTCGCGCTCGAGGAGCTCCTCGTGGGTGCCTCGTTCGGCGGCGCGGCCGGAGTCGAGGACCACTATCTGGTCGGCGCCGCGGACCGTGGAGAGCCGGTGGGCGATGGTGAGGGTGGTGCGGTCGGCGGAGAGGGCGTCGATGGCTTCCTGGACCGCGTGTTCGGTACGGGTGTCCAGGGCACTGGTCGCCTCGTCCAGGATCAGCACGGGCGGGTCGCGCAGGATGGTGCGGGCGATGGCCAGGCGCTGCTTCTCGCCGCCGGAGAAGCGGTGGCCCCGCTCCCCCACGACCGTGTCGTAGCCGTCGGGCAGGGACGCTATGTGCTCGTGGATCTGTGCCGCCTTCGCGGCCGTGTGCAGCTCCTCGTCCGTGGCGTCGGGCTTGGCGAAGCGGAGGTTGTCGGCGACCGAGGCGTGGAAGAGGTAGGTCTCCTGGGAGACCACGCCTATCGCGCGGGCGAGGGTGTCGAAGTCCAGGTCGCGCACGTCGACCCCGTCGAGCGTGACCCGGCCGCCCGTCACGTCGTACAGACGGGGCACGAGGTAGCTGAGGGTGGACTTGCCGGAGCCGGTGGGGCCGACCACGGCGAGGCTGCCGCCGGCGGGCACGGTGAGGTCGATGCCGTCGAGGACGGGGCCGCTCGTCCCGTCGTACGCGAACTGGACGTTCTCGAAGCGCACTTCGCCCTTGACGGTGTCCAGGCGCACGGGTTCGGCGCGCTCGACGATGTCGATCGGCAGGTCCAGGTACTCGAAGATGCGCTGGAAGAGGGCGAGCGAGGTCTGGATCTGCACTCCGGTGGAGAGCAGGCTGACGGTGGGCCGGAACAGGCCCTGCTGCAGCGAGACGAAGGCGACCAGCGTGCCGATGGAGACCGTGGGGCCGCCCAGCTGGAAGGCGATGCCCGCGGCCCAGTAGATGACGGCGGGCATGGCGGCCATGACGATCGTGATGACGGCCATGCGCCAGCGGCCCGCCATGTTCGAGCGGACCTCGAGGTCGACGAGGCGCTCGGACTCGTCGGCGAAGGCGTGGGTGAGGGAGTCGGCGCGCCCCATGGTGCGGCCGAGGAGGATGCCGCTGACCGACAGCGACTCGGTGACCGTCGCCGCCATCGCCGCCATCTGCTTCTGCCGCTGCGTGGCGATCTTCTTGCGCTCGCGGCCGACCTTGCGGCTGATCCACACGAAGACCGGGAGCAGGAGCAGCGAGACGACGGTCAGGCGCCAGTCGAGGGCGAGCATCGCGACGATCGTGGCGATGACGCTCGTGAGGTTCGAGACCAGTGAGGTGGCGGTGGAGGTGACCGTCGCCTGCATGCCGCCGATGTCGTTGGCGATGCGGGACTGGACCTCACCGGTGCGGGTGCGCGTGAAGAAGGCGAGCGACATGCGCTGCAGGCGGCCGTAGACCGCGGTGCGCAGGTCGTGCATGACGCGCTGACCGACGGTGGTGGAGATGAGCGTCTGCAGCACGCCGAAGACGCTGGTCACGATCGCGCTGAGGATCATCCCGAGGGCGAGCAGGCTCAGCAGCCCGGTGCGCCCCTGCGGGATCGCGGTGTCGAGGATCTCCTTGAGCAGGAAGGGCGTCGCGACCGAGACCAGTGAGGCGGCGCAGACGAGGAGGCCGACGAGGGCGAGGCGGCCGCGGTAGGGCCGGAACAGACGCAGGATGCGGCGCAGCTGCTTGGGCTGCTCCGCGTCCTGGGGCGGGGGTGTCCACGTGGGTTGTTCGGGATGCATGGGCTCCTACGGGAGGTGAGGCGAGGATGACTTTGAGAGCATAGCTCATTGTTACCTATGCTCACAATGAATAGGGTCCTCAAAATATTCCTGCGCCGCCCCTGCGGTCATCCCTCCGCCGAGAGGGCCGCGCGCTGCCGGTCGGTGAGCCGGGCAGCCCGGGCCGCCACCGCGTAGGCCCCGGACGGCGTGCGGTGCAGGGCGAGCGGATCGGCCAGGTCCGGGTGGTCGGCTGCGGTGTCGAGGGCGGCGGTGACGCGCTCGGGCGGCCAGCCGAGGGCGGCGGCCAGTTGCTCCGGGGTGCGGGGCGCGCCCGCGTGGACGAGGGCCGCGAGCACGGTCAGCGCGCTGTCCCCGGCGGCGACGTCGGTCGGGCCGCTGTCCATGTCGTCGCTGAGGCGCGTGAAGAAGAGGCCCATGTCGTCGAGGCGGGCCCCGGCGGGAGTGGACGCGTCGAGGAGCCGGGCGCCCCTGCGTGCCGCCTCCGCCCACTTCTCGGTCGAGTGGGCGCTGGTCGTCCACGCCTTCTGCCAGACGTCGTCGTCCAGGCGGTACGTCTCGCGCCGGTGCCGCGGCTCGCGCTCGCGCTCGCGCCGGACCAGTGCGAGTCCTTCGAGGTAGCCGATGGCCTTGGACACCGAGGCGGGGCTGACCCGCAGGCGCTGGACGAGTTCGGCGGAGGTGAGGCTGCCGGAGTCGGCGGTGAAGAGGGAGGAGAGGACGCGGGCGGCCATGCGGGGCACCCCGGTCTGCACCATCAGGTCCGCGAACTCCTCGGTGAACGCCCGTACTTGGTCCGGGTCGCGGCCGTCCGCGTCACACGTGGAGGTGACGGTGGCCGCCCTGGCCGTGCGGGGCCACCGGGCGCGGCGTCCGGTGGCGTACTGGGCGTGGTCCGCGCGGTAGCGCTCGGGCCCGCCGTTGCGCGCCACTTCACGGCTGACGGTCGAGGTGGGACGGCCGAGCCGCCGGGCGATCTCCGCATAGCCGATCCCCTGCGCCAGCCATCCGGCGATGCGGTGCCGGTCCTCCTGGGTCAGCCTGCTGCCGGGCATCGGCGCTCGCCTCCTCGGTGGGGTTCGTCGTGGCGGCCCAGTGTGCGTTCACCCGCAGTGCATTGCAACGGTGATCTTCGACAGGCGTTGCATTAAGCAGCAGCGGGATTGCAATTTTCGGCCCATAATTCCCGCTTGAATCGGGGCAATTGACCTCCACTTTCGTTGTCGACTTGTAAAACGCAACGTAGCCTTCGCGGCTGTCTGAACGATGGGTACGGCGAAGGAAGGTGAACCATGGCGGTGAGCGAGCAGATCGCGCTCGACGTCGAAGGGCTGCGCATGCGGTACGGCGCGCACGACGTGCTGCGCGATGTGACGTTCCAGGTGCGGCACGGCGAGGTGCTCGCCCTGCTCGGGCCGAACGGGGCGGGGAAGACCACGACGGTCGAGATCCTCGAGGGCTTCCGGATGCGCTCGGCCGGGCGGGCCGAGGTCCTCGGCTCGGACCCCGCGCACGGCACCGAGGCATGGCGGGCCCGGATCGGCGTCGTCCTGCAGTCCTGGCGGGATCACGGCAAGTGGCGGGTGCGCGAGCTGCTCGCACATCTCGGCTCCTGGTACGCGTGCTACTCCACGGCTTCGGTCCAACGCCCCTGGAACGCGGACGAGTTGGTCGCGGCGGTCGGACTGAGCGAGCACGCGGACCGGAAGGTCAGGACGCTCTCCGGTGGCCAGCGCCGCCGCCTCGACGTGGCGATCGGCCTGGTGGGCCGCCCTGAACTGCTGTTCCTGGACGAGCCCACGGCCGGACTCGACCCGCAGGCGCGGCGCGAGTTCCACGGCCTCGTACAGGGCCTTGCCGCGGAGCGGGCAACCACCGTCCTGCTCACCACGCACGATCTGCACGAGGCCGAGAAGCTCGCCGACCGCATCGTGATCCTGAGCGGCGGGCGCATCGTCGCGGACGGCACGGCGCAGGAGCTCGCCCGCCGGATCACCGGCGAGGACGAGGTCCGCTGGACGCTCGACGGACAGCAGTTCGTGCGGACGACGAGCCGGTCCACCCGCTTCGTCCACGACCTGTTCCAGCAGTACGGCACGTCCGTCACCGCCCTCGAAGTGCGCAGGTCGTCCCTGGAGGACACCTATCTCGCCCTGGTCCGGGAGGCGGAATCCGCCCTGGGGGAACAGGAATCGCGCCCCCTGCCGGAGGTGACCCGGTGATGCCGGGGACGCAGGGGAAGCCGGGGAAGCCGGGGATGCAGGGGACTCCGGGGATGCAGTCGAGCCCCGTCCACCCGGTGAAGACCCCCGGGCCGGCCACCGTCATGCTGCGCGCCGGGCTCTCCCGGGGCGTGATCGAGCTCCGCCAGTCGTTCACCAACGGCGGCGACCTGTGGAACCACCTCTTCTGGCCGGTCCTCATGCTGGGCGTCACGTTCTACCTGCGGGACGACACCTTCGGGGAGAGCGGCCTGCTGCTCGGCACGCTGGCGCTGCCCGGCATCCTCGGCATGAACGTGGCGGTCGGCATGATCGTCATGAGCCAGCACCTCACCGCGGACCGCGAGGACGGCACCCTGCTGCGCGTGAAGGCCACCCCGAACGGCATGCCCGGCTATCTCCTCGGCAAGATCGTCACCGTCTCCGGCAGCCTGATCGCCGATCTCGCGATCTTCCTGGTCCCCGGCATGCTGCTCGTGGACGGCCTCGCGGTCACCGGAGCGGACGCCTGGCTGACCCTTCTGTGGGTCCTCGCCCTCGGGCTGCTCGCGGCCCTGCCCGTCGGCGCGGTCCTCGGCTCCGCGTTCACCAGCGTGCGCGCCCAAGGGCTGCTCACGCTGCCGACGCTCGCCCTGATCGGGATCTCCGGGATCTTCTATCCCCTGACGTCGCTCCCCGGGTGGCTCCAGTGGACCGCCCAGGTCTTCCCGTTCTACTGGCTCGGCCTCGGCATGCGCTCCGCGCTGCTGCCGCACAGTGCCGTCACCGTGGAAATCGGCGACTCCTGGCGGCACTTGGAGACCGTCGGGGTGCTCGGCGCCTGGGCGGCGCTCGGGCTCGCGGTGGCCCCGGTCGTGCTCCGCCGCATGGCCCGGCACGAGTCAGGGTCACGGGTGGCGCAGCGGCGTGAGCGCGCGCTGCAGCGCGTGGGCTAGCCCTGTCCGGCGGATCCTCCCGCCCGACTCCTGGCCTCCGATGGCCAGGAGCCGCGTGGCGCGCGTGAATCGGGGTACGCACGTGCCATGCGGATGAGTGTCGTGGACGTCGGATCCCATACGGTGCGCCTGGCCATCGCCGACACCGAGGCCGGTGCGCCCCTGCCGGTGCACACGGCGAAGCGGCGCCTGCGCCTCGCCCAACTCGTGGAGGGGGACGGGCGCATCCGGGGCCGGAACATCGACAAGGTGGTCCGGGCGGTCGCCGACGCCCGCCAGGAAGCCCTGGACCGGGGCGCGGACGAGCCGTTCGCCTTCGCCACCGCGATCGTGCGCGACGCCCCCAACCGCGAACAGGTCCTCGACGCGGTGTACACGCGGACCGGCGTACGGCTGCGGGTGCTGCCCGGCGAGCTGGAGGCCGGGCTCACCTTCCTGGCCGCACGGCGCTGGATGGGCTGGCGCACCGGACCGCTCCTCGTGCTCGACATCGGCGGCGGGTCCCTGGAGGTCGCGTTCGGGCGGGGCCGCGTCCCGGACTTCGCCCTCTCCCTGCCGCTGGGCGCGAGCCGGCTGACGCGCGATCACCTCAGGGGCGAGGATCCCCCGGACCTCGCCACTCTGAAGGCCCTGCGCCGGGTGATCCGGCACGAGCTGCGGGACGTCGCCGCCCGGGTCCGCTGGGAGGCCCCGCACACGGCCGCCGCCACCTCGCGCACCTTCGGCCAGCTCGCCCGGCTCTGCGGCGCGGCACCGGGGCGCCAAGGCCCCTTCGTGCAGCGGGAGTTGCCGCGCAGGGAACTGCGGCAGGCGATCGACCGCCTCGCCGAGCTCCCGTCCCAGGAGCGCGCTCAGCTCCCCGGCATCTCCGCGCCCCGAGCGGCCCAGGCCCTGGCCGGGGCGCTGGTCGGACACACCGCGATGAAGCTGATGGGCATCGACCGGCTGACCGTCTGCCCCTGGGCCGTAAGGGAAGGGATCCTGCTGCGGCACATCGAGGAGGGCGGCGCGTGGTGGGACTCGCTCACCCTCCCGCCCGCACAGGTTCCCCCAGGGGCCTTTCCCGGTGAGGAGTCGGTGCGGCAGCTGCGGCTGGCTCCTCGCCCG
Source organism: Streptomyces odontotermitis (assembly GCF_050510915.1). Classification (NCBI taxonomy): domain Bacteria; kingdom Bacillati; phylum Actinomycetota; class Actinomycetes; order Kitasatosporales; family Streptomycetaceae; genus Streptomyces; species Streptomyces odontotermitis. Next base: position 19,841 of record NZ_JBNJLS010000004.1, read on the forward strand.
TAGGCTCGGCCTGCGGTCTGCGGGCCTCGTGGCTGATGACCAGGAGAATCGCGACGATCAGCCAGTTGGCGACCATGGAGGAACCCCCCTGGGCCAGGAACGGCAGCGCCTTGCCGGTGAACGGCATCAGGCCGGTGACTCCCGCCGTGATGATGAAGACCTGGAGCGCGAGGACCACGGACAGGCCCGCGGCGATCAGCTTGCCGAAGGGGTGGGCGCAGGCCATGGCCGTGCGCAGCCCGCGCGCGACGAGCAACGTGTAGAGGAGCAGCACCGCCACCATCCCGGCGAGACCGAGCTCCTCGCCGACGGTGGTGAGGATGAAGTCGGTGCGCCCGGCGAAGCCGATGAGCTCCGGGTGCCCCTGGCCGAGGCCGGTGCCCGTGACGCCGCCGCTGCCGAAGCCGAACAGGGCCTTCGCCGCCTGGTCCGAGACCAGGCCCGGCGGGCGCTGGTCGGGCGGCAGATAGATGTCGAAGGGGTGCAGCCAGGCGAGGATGCGGCCCCGCACATGCGGTTCGGCCGCGCCGACGGCGGCGGCCCCCACCACGGCCATGGCGGTCCCGCACGCCACCCAACTGGTGCGCTCGGTCGCGATGTAGAGCATGGAGACGAAGACGCCGAAGAAGAGCAGCGACGTGCCCAGGTCGCGTTCGAAGACCAGGACCAGCAGGCTCAGCAGCCACACCGTGAGGATCGGGCCGATCTGTCGTCCGTGCGGCAGCGTGACGCCGAGCACGCGGCGCCCGGTGAGGGCCAGCGCGTCCCGGTGCAGCACCAGGAACCCGGCGAAGAAGACCACCACGGCGATCTTCGCGAACTCGCCCGGCTGGAAGGAGAACGGGCCCAGGTAGACCCACCGCTTGGCGCCGTAGGTGTCGCCGGGGAAGAAGGCCGGTGCCATGAGCAGGGCGAGGCCCGCCGCCATGGTGACGTAGAGATAGCGCTGCAGGCGGCGGTAGTTGCGCAGCAGGGCCAGGACCGCGATGACGGCAGCCATCGCGAGGACGGTCCACACGAGCTGGCCGGTGCTCGCGGGTGCCGCGTCGAAGCGGGCCGCGTAGGACGCGTCAAGCCGGTTGATCAGGAGCAGCCCGAGTCCGGTGAGGAGGAAGGCGAGCGGCAGGATGAGCGGGTCGGCGTACGGCGTGAACCTGCGGACCGCGAGGTGCACGGCGGCGGCGAGACAGACCTGTGAGAGGCAGAAGCCGGCCAGGTGCTGCGGGAGTTCGCCCGTCATGGCGAGGCTCGACTCCGTGTAGCCGTAGACGACGACCACGAGAGCCAGCGCGAGCAGGAGCGCTTCGGTGCGCCGGGCGTTCAGTTCACGCACGGGACACCGCCGCCGTCGATCTTCTGCTCGTCGCTGTGCGACGGGGACGGGGAGCTCTTCGACCCGTCCCTCGATCCGTCCTTCGACCCGTGCGGCGTCTTCGTCTCCTTCTCCGCCTGCCCCGACGTCTCCTCCTGCACGCGCCGCCGCACCAGGTCGCGGTCGACGATGTTGACGTCCTCGCCGTGGTGCTTGGCAAAGCGCTCCACCGGCAGGGTGGTGAACTCCACCTTGCCGCCGGAGAGGTTCTCGGCCTGCTTGACGAAGGAGAACACGCCCCAGCCCTTGTCGAGGACGATGTTGTCCTTGACGACGTTCTTGAGGTCGAGGAGCCGGGCCGGGTTGGTCAGGGTGCCGAGGCTGTTGACCTGGTGCAGGGCCGAGGCGAGGAACGCCTGCTGGCGGCGGGTGCGGTCCAGGTCGCCGCGGGGCAGACCGTGCCGCTGCCGTACGAAGGCCAGAGCCTGCTGGCCGTCGAGCTTCTGCTTGCCCGCCGGGAAGTCGGCGCCCGAGTAACGGTCCTTGACCGGCTTGTTGAGGCACACCTCGACGCCGTCGAGCGCACCGGCCAGGTGGTAGAAGCCCGCGAGACTGACCTCGGCGAAGTGGTCGATGGGCACCCCGAGGAAGGCGCGCACCGTCTGGATCTGCGACCGGCGCCCGGCCTCCCGGCCGCCGTTCTCCAGCTCGTGCCGGTCGGTGACGCCCTTGCGGCGCAGGCGCTCCTCCTCCGCCGCCTTCGCGAGGCCGTACGCCTTCTTGATCTTGTCCTTGCCGAAGCCGGGGATGTCGACGAGGTCGTCGCGCGGGATGGAGAAGCCCTTGGCCTTGCCGCCTCCCGCCGGGACGTGCAGCAGGATCAGGGTGTTGGCGTTGTAGCCGCCGATGTCGGAGCTGCCGGCGTGGAGCTTGTCCAGGACGTCGTCGGGGAGGTCCTCGCCGTTCTGGTCCTTCCTGGTGTCCAGGCCCATGAGCAGGATGTTCGTGGAGCCGTTCGTCGACTTGGGGGCGTCGTCGCCGAGCGCGGACGAGGACCCGATGCTGTCGACCTCGCGGTACAGGTACCAGGCAGCCGTGCCGCCGCACACCACGAGGGCCAGGGTGAGGATCAGCAGTGTGCGCCCGAGCCGGAACCGGCGGGCACGGCGTCGGGGGCGGTAGGGGCGAGCGGCTCGGTGCTGGGGCATGGCGACGATCCTGGGCACCGCATCCTGAAGGCAACCTGAGGAAACGGAAGCGGGCTTCAGATAAGGGCGAGCTCAGGGGCCGGCGTCACCGGGCCGGTGTGGCCCGGCCGGCTGCCGGGCCCGGTACGCCGGCCGGCTGCCGGGCCGGCTCAGGAGTCCGTGTCCCCCGACGCGGAGCCCGTCGCGGGCAGGCGCAGCACCAACCGCGCACCCCGTGCACCCTGCCCTCCCTGCTCCACGCCCAGCGTCCCCCCATGAGCCCGCGCGATCTCCCGCGCGATGGCCAGGCCCAGTCCCGTGCCGCCGCTGTCTCGGTTGCGGTCCGCGTCGAGCCGGGTGAAGCGGTCGAAGACCTGCTCCGCCGCCTCGGGCGGGATGCCCGGTCCGTCGTCGGCCACCTCGAGCACCGCCGCGCCGGTCGCCGGGTCCGTCGTGGCGGTGACGCGCACCTCGGAGTCCGCGAACCGCTCCGCGTTGTCCAGCAGGTTCGCCAGGAGGCGCTCCAGCTGGCCGCGGTCGGCCCGTACGGGTACCGGCTCGCCCGCCGCCAGGGTCAGCGGTACGCGGGGCGCGCGGCGCCGGGCGATCTCCTCGGCCGCGAGCAGGGACAGGTCGACGGGGTGCGCGGCCGGTGTCTGGCGCGCGTCGAGGCGGGCGAGCAGCAGGAGGTCGGCGGCGATGCGCTCCACGCGCAGGGTGCTGTCGAGGGAATGGCGCAGGGCGGCCGCCTGGTCGTCGGGGGCGGTCAGGAGGGCGAGTTCGAGTTCGGCGCGGGCCGTGGCGATGGGGTTGCGCAGTTCGTGCGAGGCGTCGGCGACGAACTGCCGCTGGCGGGTGACCGAGTCTTCCAGGCGCTCCAGGGTGTCGTTGACGGTGCGGGCGAGGCGGGTGATCTCGTCCTGGCCGCCCGGGGCGGGCACCCGGTGGCTGAGCCGGTCCGCACTGACGGCCGCCAGTTCGCCGCGGATCGACTCGACCGGGCGCAGCGCCGCACCGGTCACGGTCCAGGCGATGGCACCGGTGAGCAGCACCACGAGCGGCCCGCCGACCAGGAGCGTGAGGGCGAGGGCCCGTTCCGCGTCGGCCACGGAGTTGAGCTGGGTCAGGGCGTAGACGTAACGGTCGCCCTGCGGCGAGGGAGTGCGGACGACCGCGATCACGCTGCGGTGACCGGCCAGTGCCTCGCTGCCGGAGAACTCCCGTACGCCGGAGTCGTCCCCGGCATCGGGGCGGAAGTGCGCGAGGCGCTGCGCGCGGGCGGCGGGGTCGGGGGCGGTGCTGCCGAGCGGGCGGCCGCGGTCGTCCAGGACGAGCACGGAGTCGACGCCGCCGTCGGGCTCCGGCAGGTCGGCGTGGAGCCGTTTCGGATCGGCGGTGATCATCGCGGCCGTCTGCCGGGCGGCGAGCTCGGTGCGGTCGGAGACGTCGTCGAGGAGGTTGTTCCGCAGCGTGAGGTAGAGCCAGCCGCCGCCCGCGGCGAGGGCGATCACCATCGTCACGACGGCCGCCGCGGTGGACCGGGCCCGCAGCGTGCGGGGCATCCGGGGACGGAGGGAGCACAGGAGGCGCAGCACGCGCGACCGTCGCCCGGTGGCGCGGCTCTCAGGGGGCATCGGGTGCCAGCCGGTAGCCCACGCCTCGTACGGTGCGGATGGTGTGCCGCCCGAAGGGGGCGTCGAGCTTCTTGCGCAGCGAGCTGATGTAGACCTCGACGATGTTGGGGTCGACGTCGGCGGGCGAGTCCCAGACCTCGTCGAGGATGTGCTGCTTGGCGACCGCGCCGCCGTCCGCACCCATCAGACAGCCGAGCACGTCGAGCTCGCGGGCCGTCAGCTCCACGGTCTGCTCGCCGCGTTTGCAGAGCCGGGCGACGACGTCCAGGGTCAGGTCGCCGACCTGGAGCGTCGGGGGCCGCTCCCGTCCCGCGCGGCGGCCGAGGGCGCGCAGCCGGGCCAGCAGGACGACGAGCGAGAAGGGCTTGGTCAGATAGTCGTCGGCGCCCGCGTCGAGGCCGTCGGCCTCCTCGTACTCGCCGTCCTTGGCGGTCAGCATGAGGACGAGTGCGGGCTCGTCCAGGCCGCGCAGGCGGCGGCAGACGTCCAGCCCGTTGATGCCGGGCAGCATCAGGTCGAGCACGATCACGTCGTATCCCCCGGTCAGGGCGAGCTCGAGTCCTGCGTGTCCGTCATGGGCGACGTCCACCCAGTGGCCGTCCGAGGAGATGGCCCTGCGCAGGGTGTCGGCGAGCGGCCGCTCGTCTTCGATGACCAGGATCTTCACGGGTCAAATATCACATACGTAGGGAAATGGTCCGCTTCCGCCCTCCCTTCCTCTCTTTGTCCGCGCTCCCCCCTTCCCTCCCTGAAGGCGGCTTCAGGTGCCTCAGGCTCCCTTCAGCGGGGCGCCGCCAGGGTGGAGGGGCAGAGCAGCACGAGACCCAGGTCGCAGGAGGAAGCGATGACCACGCGTGAGACCGCACGGACCACCCTGACGCTGACCGGACTGTCGGCAGCCCTGCTGACCGTCGTCGCCGCGGCCTCGATCGCCACGGCCTCGCCGGAACGGGCCCACTTCATCAGCGGCGCGCTGCTCGGGATCTCCTTCGCCTCGGTCGGCTTCGGCCTGGCGGGCTGGGGCTTCACCCGACGGCGTACGGAGGGTCGGCGGCCCCGCGACGGAGGGCGCCCGTTCTGAGCATGGGCACCCTCGTCCTCGCCGGGCTGCTCGCCGCCCTGCTGGCCTTCCCCGGCATCATTCCCGACACCCCCGGCCACCTCGGCAGCCTGACCGAGACCGCGCTGCCGTGGCTCGGCCTCGCCGTCCCGTTCCTCCTTCTGCGGGCGGCGCTGCGCCGCTCCCCCACGCAGGTGGCCGCGGCGCTGGTGCCCGCCGTGGTCTGGGCCGCCGTCTTCGGCCCGGAATTCTTCGGCCAACAGCACCCGGAGCGGGCCGAGTTCCACGTCCTGACCCTCAACGTCGGCGGTGAGCGCACCACTCCGGAGGAGGTCGCCCGCGAGGTGACTGCTGCCGACGCCGACGTCGTGGCCCTGGAGAAGGTGCCGACCGGAGCCGTCAAGGAGTACGAGCGGCGCCTCGCCGCCGCGTATCCGCATCATGCGACGGCCAACACCCTTGGCCTGTGGTCGCGTTACCCACTGCACGACGTCGAGGCACTCGACCTGGGCGGGGCCTGGCCGCACGCGATCCGGGCCGTCGCCCGCACCCCCGGCGGCGACACGGCGCTGTACGCGGTGCGGCTGCCGTCCGTCCGTGTGACCGCGCGGCAGGGGTTCGCCGTCGCGGACCGGGACGCGAGCGCGGCCGCGCTGCGCGACCGTGTGGCCCACGACCCCGCCGCGCGCCTGGTGCTGCTCGGTGACCTCAACGGCAGTCTGCGCGACCGGGGGCTCGCGCCCCTGACGCGCGAGCTGAACTCCGTGCGCGACCAGGCGGGCCGCGGGCCCGGCTTCACCTGGCCCGCCGCGTTCCCGCTCGTCCGCATCGACCACGTTCTCGTACGGGGCCTGACGGCGACCGACGTCACGGTCCGCCCCGACCTCGGCAGCGACCACCGCCCGGTCCTCGCCGGGCTGCGCGGCGCCGGCTGACGCCACCGTGGGGGTCGCGCGAGGAAGCGATGGAGGGGAGCCTCGCTCCCTCGCGCTCTCGACGGTCGCCGTCGTCCGCGACGCGCGCGGCGGCGGCCGTCCCTATCGGGGTGACCGCGCTCCCGCCCGGAGAGGGGTCAACCTCCTGTGAAGGTACCCTTGTTCGCCCTCCGTGCCCCCTCCCGGGACGAGATGTCCCGTGCATTTATGCACTCGGCTCTTCGCGTGTCGCCCCACATGCTTGCCCGCACCCCCTTGCGCGAAGCAGGATTTCCCAACTCCGCATGGACATCAGCCGGTTGCTCACAGGAGGGGGCCCGACCGCATGCCGCCATCCGACCTGAAGGTCCTCATCGTCGATGACCACACGGACACCCTGTTCGCGATCGAGAGCGCCCTGGTCCCTCTCGGTTACGAGCTGAAGTGCGTCACCACCGGCGACGACGCCCTCAAGGAGATACTGCGCGACCAGGTCGGGGTCGTCCTGCTCGACGTGCGGCTGCCCGGCACCAGCGGCCTGGACGTGGTGCGGTACATGCGGCGCCTGGAGCAGACGCAGCGCATCCCCATCCTTCTGCTGACCGGCTTCGGCATGGGCCGTGACCTGTCCGCCGCCGCTTTCATGCTCGGCGTGGCCGACATCGTCCTCAAGCCGGTCGACCCGTGGGCGCTGCGGACCAAGGTGCGCTATCTGTACGAGAGTTACCGGCACGCGCGCGGCCTGCAACAGGAGCTCGACGCCCTCCGGGCCGTCAGGCGCTGACCACGTCCCGGACCGCCGCGAGGAAGTCCTCGGTGCGCGGATGGGTGGGGTGCGCGGGGCGGGCCAGGTAGACGGTGGCGGCGGGGGCGTCGGCGACCGGGACGAACCGGACCCCGGGGTGGCCGTGGCTCTCCGCCGTGCCCGCCGCGCCCACGCCGAACGCGCCGCCGATGGCGATGAGGTTCAGCCACTCGTCCACGTTGCCCACCTCGACCGTGCGAGCCGGGCGTTGTTCCGGGGGCCACAGGTCGGTCGAGGCGGTGCCGGTGTCCGGCCAGAGCGCCAGCGGCAGCTCCGGCCCGGCGGTGAGCTCGGCGAGCGTCACCCGGTCGCGGTCCGCGAGCGGATGGTCGTCGGGCAGGGCGGCGACCCGGTCCTCGGTGTAGAGGCCCTCGGTGCGGATGCGCGGGTCGGCGGGGACGGTGCGGAGCACCGCCACGTCGGTGTCCCCGGTGGCGAGCCCCGCGGTGCTGTTGTCCTGCCGGACCACCTCCAGCTCGATGTCCGGGTGGGTGCGGCGCCACGAGCGCAGCAGCGGGACGGTCTGCTGCCCGAGCACCGCGCAGGTGTAGCCGAGGCGCAGCGGACGGGAGACGGTGCGGGTGTCGGCGAGGGCCGCGTCCAGGTGGGCGAGGATGGCCCGACCGTGCCCGAGCAGCGTGGCCCCGGCGGGGGTGAGGGCCAGGTGCCGCGACGACCGGTCGACGAGCCGGACGCCGACGCGCGCCTCCAGCTGGGCGAGCGTGCGGGAGAGGGCGGGCTGCGTCATGTGCAGCCGGTCCGCGGCGGCGGTGACGGTGCCCGCGGCGGCCACCGCGTCCAGGGCCCTGAGATGGCGCAGCTCCACATCATCCATGCCTACGGAGCATAGTCCCTGCCCAGAAGGCATTTCCGGGCGCGGTCCCGGGTCCGTAGCGTCGATGACGCCCGGGGGCTCCCCCGGGTCCGAGTACGCACGGACGAACGGTGGGTGTGTGGGATGAGGATTCTTCTGGTCGGCGCGGGCGGCACGCTGGGCAGTGCGGTGCACAAGGCGCTCACGGAGCGCGGGCACGAGGTGATCGGGGTGGGCCGCACGGGCGGCGACCTGGTGGCCGACGTCACCGACCCGGAAGCGGTGTCGCGCCTGTACACGCAGGCGGGTCCGCTGGACGCGGTGGCGGTCGCGGCGGGCGACGCCGTGTTCCGCCCGCTGTCCGAGCTGACCTCCGACGATTTCGCGGCGACGTTGCGGGGCAAGGCGCTCAGCCAGCTGGAGCTGGTCCGCCAGGGCGCCGCCCACGTGACCCCGACCGGCTCGTTCACGCTGATCAGCGGCATCCTCACCGAGGAGCCGATCGTGGCCGGGGCGGCGGCTTCGGCGGCGAACGGGGCGGTCGAGGCGTTCGTACGGGCTGCCGCGATCGAGCTCCCGCCGCAGCGGATCAACGCGGTCAGCCCGACGGTGGTCGAGGAGTCCCTGCCCGCGTACGGGCCGTTCTTCGTCGGCATGGAGCCGGTCCCCGCGACCCGCGTCGCGACGGCGTACGTCCGCTCGGTCGAGGGCGCGCAGACGGGGCAGGTGTACCGGGTCCGCTAGGGCGTCAGCCACGTCACGTCCGCCACCCGGTCGCCGTCGAGCCGGAGGTGGAGCACCCGCGAGGGCGCCCGTGAAGGCACCCGTGTGGTGGGCGAGGGCGACCTCGCGGGGCGCGGGCGGTGGCGGTGGCGGTGGCGGTGGCGGTGGCGGTGGCGGGAGCCTTGCCCCGGCCGGGGCCGGACCGGCAGGACGAGCGGTCGGCGCGGCACTCGGGCGTACGGTGGGCCCGTGATCGAAATGCGACAGTTGACCATTTTTCGGGCGGTTGCCCGGAGTGGCTCCTTCTCAGCGGCGGCCCGGCAGCTCGGCTATACCCAGCCCGCGATCAGCCAGCAGATCAAGGCGATGGAGCGGGCCCTCGGCACTCCGCTGATCGTCCGTTCCGGGCGGCAGATGCAGCTCACCGAGGCGGGCGAGTCGCTGTGCCGGCACGCCGCCACGATCCTCGGCGCGCTGAACACGGCGGAGGCGGAGATCCAGGCGCTCGCGGGACTGCAGGCGGGGCGGGTGCGGGTGACCGCGTTTCCCAGCGCCTGTTCCCTGCTCGTCCCGAAGGCGATCTCGCTGACGCGCCGCGCCCACCCGGAGCTGCGCATCACCCTCGTCGAGGCCGAACCGCTGGAGGCGCTCGGCCTGTTGCGGGGCGGCGACTGCGAAGTGGCGCTCGTCTTCGACTACCCCGGGCGCGCCGACGCGGCGGCCGACGGCAGGTGCGGGAGCAGCGGGCCGACCGATGTCGCGGATCTCAGCACGCACCCGCTGTTCACCGAGCGCATGCGGGTGCTGCTGCCGCCCGGCCACCGGCTGTCCGGGACGGCGCGCACCGAACCGCTCCGCCTCGAGGAGCTGAAGGACGAGAGCTGGATCGCCGGGTGCCCCCAGTGCCGCGGGCACCTGGTGGACGCCTGCAAGGAGGCGGGGTTCCACCCGGACATCGGGTACGCGACGGACGACAACCCGGCCGTCGCGGGCCTCGTGGCGGAAGGGCTCGGTGTCGCCCTCGTACCGGAGCTGGCGCTGCTCGGCGGGCTGCCGCCCGGGGTGCGTGCGCTGCTGGTGGAACCCGCGCTGCACCGGCGGGTGCTCGCGGTGACGCTGCCGGGGCTGGACGCGGTGCCGGCCGTGAGCGCCATGATCCAGCAGCTCGGGCTCGCGGTGTCCCTCACCGAGTCGTCCGCCTTTCCTCAGGACGCATGACGCACGCCTCAAAGCACTTCTTTGCCGCACCCCAAGCATTTCCATCGCATTACTGAAACTTGTGGCACCCCTCCCGAACAGCTTGACGGGCCGGGACCTTTGCCGCTCAATTCCCGCTTTTCCGGTTCCTAGCATGAATTCCGTAAGGAACCGACGGAGAGGTTGGGACCATGGCTCAGACATTGGTGCGGCACGCAGACGTGGACGCAGGCGTGGACGTGGACGTGAACGTCTCCGACTGGCGTGCCGCCGTGACCGCGGCGGGTCCCGTGATGCTCGGCTATCTGCCGGTGTCCTTCGCCTTCGGTGTGCTGGCCCCCACCTTCGGAGTGCCCGCCTGGGCGGCGATCGCGATGTCCGGCATCGTCTTCGCGGGGTCCTCCCAGTTCGCGGCGCTCGGCCCGCTGCAGGCCGGGGCCTCGCCGGTGTCGATCGTCTTCACGACCTTTCTCGTCAATCTCCGGCACGCCCTCTACTCGCTCACCATGGCGCCGAGGACCAGCACCTGGAAGACCCGCGACAAACTGGGATTCGCCTGGCAGCTGACCGACGAGGCATTCGCGGTGCACTCCACGGAATTCGCGAAGCGCGAGCGCTCCGCCGGTGAGTGCCGGATATTCAGTTTCCTGATCCACGCCGCCTGGGCGGGCTCCACCGCCCTGGGCACCGTCGCCGCCGGACTCATTCCCGACAGCAAGGCGCTCGGCCTGGACTTCTCCCAGACGGCGATGTTCATCGCGCTGCTCGCCGTCCTGGTCAAGGGCCGCAGGGAGCTGGTCGTCGCCGCGCTCGCCGGGGTCCTCGCGGTCGCCATGACCAGCGCAGGTCTGCCGCTGTGGGCCGTGATCGTGCCGACGGTGGTGGCCGCGACGGCCGGTCTCGTCTGGGAGAACAAGACCTCGGGCGAGACGGCGGACCACGACGGCGCATTGGGCTCATCGAGCGCAGCGGCCGCATCGAACGCAGCAGACGCAGCAGACGCACCGGACGTAGCGACCATGGAGTGCCCCTCATGAGCACCACCGACCTGCTTCTCCTCCTGGGCGGCATGACCGCCGTCACCTACGCCGTGCGCTGCGCGCCGCTCTTCCTGGCCGGGCGCGTCACCATCCCCGCGGCAGTGCTGCGCTGGATGAACTACGTGCCGCCCGCCGTGCTCGCCACGCTGGTCCTGCCGTCGTTGTGCACCCCGGACACCGACAGCAACGCCCTCCAACTCTCCCTCTCCAACCCCCTGTTGCTCGCCGCGGTGCCCACCGTCCTGGTCGCCTGGCGCACCAAGAACATGTACGCCACCGTCGGCGTCGGCGTCGTCGCCCTGGCGCTGCTGCGCTGGCTCGGCCCCTTCGCCTGAGCCGCGAAGCCTTCGCCGGACACCCACTCGCCCCTTCTGCCCTGGAGTCACCCATGACCATCGCACCCCAGGTCCCGGCCGACCCCGAGACCCTCGACACCACCGGCCTCGAGCTGGACATCGACCGCTACGACCCGGCGTACCGCGCCTGGCTGCGCGAGGCCGTCCGCAAGGTCCAGGCCGACAGCAACCGCTCGGCAGACACCCATCTGCTGACCGTGCCCCTGCCCGCCGAGTGGGGCGTGGACCTCTACCTCAAGGACGAGTCGACGCACCCGACGGGCAGCCTCAAGCACCGTCTGGCCCGCTCCCTGTTCCTGTACGCCCTGTGCAACGGCTGGGTCCGTCCCGGGAAGCCGGTCGTCGAGGCGTCCAGCGGTTCGACGGCCGTGTCCGAGGCGTACTTCGCGAAGCTCATCGGCGTGCCGTTCATCGCGGTGATGGCCAGGTCGACCGCCCGCTCGAAGATCGACCTGATCGAATTCCACGGCGGCACCTGCCACTTGGTGGACAACCCGAGCGAGGTGTACGAGGTGTCCGCGCGCCTCGCCGCCGAGACCGGCGGCCACTACATGGATCAGTTCACCTACGCCGAGCGGGCCACCGACTGGCGCGGCAACAGCAACATCGCCGACTCGATCTTCCGCCAGCTGGCCGGGGAGCGGCACCCCGAGCCGTCCTGGATCGTCGCCGCGGCCGGCACCGGCGGCACCTCCGCGACCCTCGCCCGCTACGTCCACTACACGCAGCGCGCCACCGGCATCTGCGTCGCCGACCCGGAGAACTCCGCCTTCTTCGACGGCTGGCGCAGCCAGGACCCCGCGGCCACCACCGAAGTCGGCTCCCGCATCGAGGGCATCGGCCGGCAGCGCGTGGAGCCGAGCTTCATCGCGGGCGCCGTCGACCGCATGATGCGCGTGCCGGACGCCGCGTCCATCGCCACGATCCGGGTCCTGGAACGGCTCCTCGGCCGCAAGTGCGGGGCCTCCACCGGCACCAATGTGTGGGCCGCCGCCCGCCTCGTCTCCGAGATGCGCGCCCGCGGCGAGGAGGGCAGCGTGGTCACGCTCCTGTGCGACCCGGGCGAGCGCTACCTGGACAAGTACTACGCGGACGCCTGGCTCGCCGAGCAGGGCATCGACATCAGCCCCTACCAGGAGCGCATGGAGCGCTTCCTGCTCACGGGCGAACTCACCTGATCCCGCTGCCCGTTGCCCACCCCTGCCCCCCTGCCCATCCCCCCCTTGAAGGAGAGACATGACCACCCCCGAAGCCCGCCTGACCGCCGCCGGTCTGGAGCTGCCGCCGACCCCCGCGCCCGTCGCCGTGTACGTCCCGGCGGTACGCAACGGCTCGTACGTCTTCACCTCCGGCCAGCTGCCCCTGGTCGACGGAGCCCTCCCGCTGACCGGAAAGGTCGGCGCCGAGGTCACCCCGGAACAGGCCGAGGAGCTGGCCCGGCGCTGCGCCCTCAACGCGCTGGCGGCCGTGAAGTCCGTCGTCGGCGACCTCTCGGCCGTCAAGCGCGTCGTGAAGGTCGTCGGCTTCGTGGCCAGCGCCCCCGACTTCACGGGCCAGCCCGGCGTCGTCAACGGCGCCAGCGAACTGCTCGGCACCGCCTTCGCCGACGCGGGCGTCCACGCCCGCAGCGCGGTCGGCGTCGCGGTCCTCCCCCTGGACGCACCGGTCGAGGTGGAGATCCAGGTCGAGGTCTGACGGCCCCAGGAGTTGCCCGGACCGGCCCGACCGGCCCGACCGGCCTACTTCACGGCCGGGACCGGCGTCGTGGTCGCGGGCACGCCGGGCTTCGGCACACAGCCCAGGGCGCCGACGGCCTTGAGGTCGCGGGCGTCGACCGTCAGGCACCGGTACTCCTGCACGCTGCCGGGCTTGCCGGTGATGAGGTCGCCGGGCTGGTAGGTGCCCGGCACCCCGGAGCAGGAGTGCGCCTCATAGGCGCCCTTCAGGCCGGAGATGGCCTTGACCTCCTTGCACACGACCACGCCCGGGGTGTCGGCGTGCGCCGTCGCCGCCGTGACCGTCAGTCCGAGAACGCCCATCGCCGTGAGGGTGATGCCGGCAAGTGCTTTGCGCATGCGGTGACCTTTCGCCATGGGCCCCTGGAGGGACCCTCTCGTCGCCGACGGCCGGACGACCGGTCGACGCAAGGAGCCGTTCCCGGTGGGAGCGATGTCGTGTCCCCGCCATACGGGTGGTGACGCCCGCCTACGTCTCATCCCTCAGCTCATCCCTCAGCCGGGCCCACGTATAGGTGTCCAGGACGTCGTGGGGTCCCATGCGGGAGAGTTCGGCGCCGTCGCGCCCGAGGGCCACGACGACCGGGCGAACCGGGTGGCAGTCAGGCGGAGCCGCCCATGCGACGACGAGCGCGCGCCGTTCGGGAACCTCGATCCGGCGGTCACCGACGAGGAGTTGGGCGACGTCCGGCCCGACGCGCACCACGCTGCAGCCCACCCAGGGAATCTCCGCCAGGGAACGGGGCGGGCTGTCGCGGAAAGCGGCGCTGCGTACACCTCCCCCGTCGGACACCTCCAGGACATCGACCGCCCCGACGGCCGCTGGATCATCATCGACCGAGCCACCGCTGCCGCCCGTGTTCCGCCACTGCCCCCGGTACCACTCCAGGTGCTCGATGCACTCACGCGCCCACGCCGACCCGGGCCACCACACGATCCAGACCGCCCCCACACCGGCATCGGTGTCGATGTCGGCCGAGACCACCGTCGCCCATCGCCGCGACACCCGTTCAGGTTGCGGCTCCGCACCCTCGAGCACGCGCCGCACCACCTCCGGCAGCAGGGCCTCCACCCTGCGCTCCACCCAGCGCGTCACCCATATCTCTCGCCATGGCCGCATACGTCTGCCGTACACGAAGCACCCCGGGCGCACACCCCTCCCATCCTTATTGCATACTGTTCGCAATAACAAAATCTCTGCAGCAAGGGGTGAGCGACGGTGAAGTCCCCGGTCGTCCTGGGCATCGAGTCGTCCTGCGACGAGACCGGCGCGGGGCTCGTGCGCGACGGGCGGCTGCTCGGGCACGCCGTGGCGTCGAGCATGGACGCGCACGCCCGTTACGGAGGCGTCGTTCCCGAGATCGCGGCGCGGGCGCACGTGCACGCGCCGCGACCGGTGGTCCAACAGGCGCTGGACCAGGCCGGGTTGGGGCTCGGCGACATCGGCGCCGTCGCCGTGACCACCGGGCCGGGGCTGTCCGGCGCGCTGCAGGTCGGGCTCGCCGGGGCCAAGGGGATCGCCTACGCGCTGGGCGTTCCGCTGTACGGCGTCCACCACCTCGCCGGCCATGTCGCCGCCGACACCCTGGAGCACGGGCCGCTCCCCGACCCGTGCATGGTGCTGATCGTGTCCGGAGGCCACACCTCGCTGCTGCTCGTCCGCGACCTCGCGCGGGACCCGATCACGCACCTCGGGGACACCCTCGACGACGCGGCGGGCGAGTGCTTCGACAAGGTGGCGCGGGTCTTCGGGCTGCCGTATCCCGGAGGTCCGGCCATCGACCGGGCGGCGCGGGACGGTGATCCGCGCGCCGTCGCCTTCCCGCGGCCGCTGCCCGGCTCGTACGACTTCTCCTTCTCCGGCCTGAAGACCGCCGCCGCGCGCTGGGCCGAGGGCCACACGGGGAGCGTGCTGCCGGTGGCGGACGGGGCCGCGTCGCTGCAGGAGGCCGTCGCCGACGCGCTGACCCGCAAGGCCGTGGCCGCCTGCGCGGAGCACGGGGTGGGGACGCTCGTCGTGGTCGGTGGCGTCGCCGCCAACTCGCGGGTGCGGTCGCTCGCCGAGGAGCGCTGCCGGGCCGCGGGCGTCGCGCTGCGCGTACCGCCGCTGCGGCTGTGCACGGACAACGGCGCCATGATCGCGGCCGTCGGCGACCTGCTGGTGCGGGCCGGTGCCGAACCGGCGCCGCTGGACGTGTCGATCGACCCCTCGGCTCCCCTCGAACGCGCCGCCCTGCACCCGGTCGCCGCCGCGCGGGCGGCGGCGTGACGGGCAGCGGCACGAGGGGAGGCGACACGACGGGCGGCGGCACGACGGGGGCCGCCACCCATAAGCCCACCGGCGCCGACATCCGACCCCGCACGGGCGCCGACATCCGCGCCCGCGCCCTCACCGACGTCGCCATCCGCATCCTCACCGGCCCCGAACTCCTCACACACACCGGGGCCTTACGGTCCGTCTACGCCGACGCCTTCTGCGCCCCGCCCTGGAACGAGGACGAGCACGCCGCCCAGGCGTTCGCCGAGCGCCTCCCTGAGCAGGTGGCCCGGCCCGGGTTCACCGCCGCGACGGCCGTACGGGAAGGGCACGTTGTCGGCTTCGCCACCGCCTGGACCACCCGCACACCCTTCCCCGCCGACCGCTGCTACCCCCAGGCCGCCGCACTGCTCGGCGCCGAGCGCACCGCGCGGTGGCTGTGCGGCGCGCGCGAGATCGACGAACTCGCCGTCCGGCCCGCCGCCCAGGGCAGCGGGGTGGCCGCGGCGCTGCTCGACGCCGTCGCCGCCGGCGCGCCCGGCGGCCGCTGCTGGCTGCTGACCTCGGTCCGCTCGCCCCGCGCCCTCGCCTTCTACCGCCGCCGGGGCTGGACCCAGGTCACCCACCCCTCCCCCGGCGGCCGGGGCATCGCCGTCTTCCTGGGACCATGCCACCCGGCGGCCGCGTCCCTCGCCGCCGCCCCGCCCCTTTGAGAGCATGACTCACTGTTACCTATGCTCACAATGAGCAAGGTCCTGTTATTCTCCCCCCATGACTCCGGGCCCGACTCCCCCCGCCGACGCCGACGGCCAGCTCGCCGAGCAGCTGCTGCGCCTCACCCGCCGGATGCACCGCATCCAGAAGCACCACCTGGAGCACTCGCAGCTCGCCATCACCCCGGCGCAGTCCCGGCTGCTGCGGACCCTCGCGCACTACAGCGAACCGCCCCGCATGGCCGATCTCGCGCAGCGCCTCGAAGTGGTGCCGCGGGCGGTGACGACGCTGGTCGACGGGCTGGAGGCGGGCGGGCGGGTGCGCCGGGCGCCCGATCCGAGCAACCGCCGGGTGGTGCGGATCGAGCTCACGGAGGAGGGCCGGGAGGCACTGCGGGAGCTGCGCGGCGCGCGCCGGGCCGCCGTAGAGGACATCCTGGCTCCATTGGACGCCGAGCAGCGCGAGCAGTTGGGCGGCCTGCTGAACACGCTGCTCGACGTACCGGAAGACCGTCGCTGCTGACACCGCCGCCCTTCGCCCGAGGACCCGAGGACCTGAGAGGCCCCGGGACCCGCGGCCCCGAGGACCCGTGGAGAGGCCATGCCGCTGCTGGAGCCCGACCCCGAAGCACTGCGTCCCGCCGTCCGCCCCGGACATGACCCGGCCCCCGACCGGGTCCCGGACGCACAGGCCCCGGGCACCCCGGAGCCGCTGCGCACGGAGCTGACCGAGCTGCTCGGCGCGGAGAAGGTCCTCACGAAGGTCTCGGACCTCGTGCGGTACGCCTCGGACGCCAGCCCCTACCGCTTCGTGCCGCGCGTCGTCGTGGTCGCCGAGGACATCGACGACGTCTCGGCGGTCCTCTCGTACGCGCACGGCAAGGGCCGCGAGGTCGTCTTCCGTGCCGCGGGCACCTCGCTGAACGGGCAGGCGCAGGGCGAGGACATCCTCGTCGACGTACGCAAGCACTGGGCCGGCGTCGAGGTGCTCGGCGACGGTGAGCAGGCGCGGATCGGGCCCGGCACGACCGTGGTGCGCGCCAATGCGACGCTCTCCCGCTACGGGCGCGTGCTCGGCCCCGACCCGGCGAGCGCCATCGCCTGCACCATCGGCGGCGTCGTCGCCAACAACGCCTCCGGGATGACGGCGGGCACCACCCGGAACTCGTACCGGACCGTGGCCTCACTGACCTTCGTCCTGCCGTCGGGGACGGTCGTCGACACGGGCGAGCCGGACGCCGACGAGCAGCTGGCGCACGCCGAACCCGCCCTGTGCGCGGGCCTGTCGGAGATCAAGCGGGAGATCGAGGCCGACCCGGACCTCGTCGCGCGCATCCGCGCCAAGTACGAGATCAAGAACACCAACGGCTACCGGCTCGACGCGTTCCTGGACGGGGCCACGCCCGTGGAGATCCTGCGCGGCCTGATGGTGGGCTCGGAGGGGACGTTCGGGTTCATCTCGGAGGTCGTCTTCGACACGCTGCCGCTGGACCGGCACGTCTCGACCGCGCTGTTGTTCTTCCCGTCGCTGCCCGCCGCCGCTGCCGCCGTCCCGCTCTTCAACGACGCGGGCGCTCTCGCCGTGGAGTTGATGGACGGCAACACGCTGCGCGCATCGGTGAGCGTCAAGGGCGTGCCGCAGGACTGGGCGCGGCTGCCCAAGGAGACCGCGGCGCTGCTCGTGGAGTTCCGGGCTCCGGACGAGGCGCGGCAGGAAGCGTACGAGCAGGCGGCGGCCGGGGTCGTCGAGGGGCTCGAACTCGTCGCACCCGTCGCGTCGGTGACGAACGCGTTCACGCGCGACGCGAAGGCGATCGCGGGCTACTGGAAGGCGCGGAAGGCGTTCGTGACGGCGGTCGGCGGTTCGCGGCCCTCAGGGACGACGCTGATCACCGAGGACTTCGCGGTGCCGCCCGCGCGGCTCGCCGACGCCTGCCAGGCCCTCCTCGAGCTGCAGGTGCGGCACGGCTTCGACGCGGCGGTGGCCGGTCACGCGGCGCACGGCAACCTCCACTTCCTGCTGGCGTTCGACGCGGGGCTGCCCGCGGACGTGGAGCGGTACGCGGCCTTCATGGACGACTTCTGCCGCCTGACCGTCGAGCGGTTCGACGGCTCCCTGAAGGCCGAGCACGCCACCGGCCGCAACATCGCGCCGTTCCTGGAGCTCGAATGGGGGCCGCGCGCCACGGAGTTGATGTGGCGCACGAAGCAGGTCATCGACCCGGACGGGGTGCTCGCGCCGCGCATCGTCCTGGACCGCGACCCCAAGGCCCATCTGCGCGGCCTGAAGACCATCCCGAAGGTCGAGCCGATCGCGGACCCGTGCATCGAGTGCGGCTTCTGCGAACCGACCTGCCCCAGCGAGGACCTGACCACCACACCGCGCCAACGCATCGTGCTGCGCCGCGAGATGATGCGCCAGGCGGACGGCTCCCCGGTCCAGGAAGGGCTGGTCGAGGCGTACGGGTACGACGCCGTGGACACCTGCGCGGGCGACTCCACCTGCAAGCTGGCCTGTCCCGTCGGCATCGACACGGGCGCGTACATGAAGGGCTTCCGGCACGCGCGCCACTCCGCGCGCGAGGAGCAGGTGGCCGCCCTCGCGGCCCGTAACTTCAAGGCGGTCGAAGCCTCGGCGCGGCTGGCCGTGGCCGCCGCCGACAAGATCAGCGACCGGCTGCTCACCGCCGTCACCCGGGCCGCCCGCAAGGCGGTGCGCCCCGACCTCGTACCGGAGTGGCTCGCGCAGGTGCCGGGCGCGGCGCGCCGGAAGCTGCCGGGCACCTCGCGGGTGGGCGCCGCGGCCGTCTACTACCCGGCGTGCGTCAACCGCATCTTCGCGAGCCCCGGCGACCGCACCCTCCCGCAGGCCGTGGTCGCCGTCTCCGCGCGCGCGGGCAGGCCGGTATGGATCCCGGAGGACGTCGCGGGGACATGCTGCGCGACGATCTGGCACTCCAAGGGCTATGACCGGGGCAACGCCGTGATGGCCAACCGGATCGTCGAGGCGGCCTGGGGCTGGACGGCGGGCGGCCGCCTTCCGCTGGTCGTGGACGCCTCGTCCTGCACGCTCGGCATCGCGCACGAGGTGGTGCCCTATCTCACCGACGCCAACAAGGAGTTGCACGCCGAGCTGACGATCGTCGACTCCCTCGTCTGGGCCGCCGAGGAGCTGCTCCCCCGCCTCACGGTGCACCGCACGGCCCGCTCCGCCGTCCTGCACCCCACCTGCTCCATGGAGCACCTCGGCGACACGGCCCAGCTGCGGGCCGTCGCGCAGGCGTGCGCGGACGAGGTGGTGGTGCCGGACAGCGCCAAGTGCTGCGGCTTCGCCGGGGACCGGGGGATGCTCCACAAGGAGCTCACCGAGTCGGCCACGCGCAAGGAGGCCGCGGAGGTGACGGCGCGCGACTTCGACGCGCATCTGTCGGCGAACCGCATGTGCGAGGTGGGCATGGACCACGCGACGGGGCGCGGCTACTACTCGGTGCTCATCGAACTGGAGCGGGCGACGCGTCCCGCGGGGTGAGCGTCCCGCGGGGTGAGCGTCCCGCGGGGTGTGCGTCCCGCGGGCTGAAAAGTCCAACTCCCTGGCCACTTCGGCCTCTTGCATCACGCACGCACCCGCACCAGGGTGACTTCCGCCCAGTGGTAGAGACCACGACGACGGAGGTCCGATGCACGACGAGAACGCGACACCGGTACCTGACGAGAACAACGGCTCCCCCGCCCCCGAGGAGGCGTCCGGCGCCTCCCGACGCACGGTCCTGCGCTCGGCGGGCCTGGCGGCCGGTGCGGGCATCGGCCTCGGCGCCTTCTCCGCCACGACGGCGCACGCCGCCGACGCGACACCCGCGGCGGCAGGCGTGTCGGAGGCAGCAGGAGCGGCAGAGGCGGGTGCCGCGCCCGCCCGGCAGGGCAAGACCATGATCGGCGTGCCCTTCGAGCGGCGCTCCACCGTGCGGGTCGCCATCGTCGGGCTCGGCAACCGCGGCGGCAGCATGATCGACCTGTTCCTGGTGCAGCCGGGAGTGCGGGTCGTGGCGCTGTGCGACCCGGTCAAGGAGAAGACGGCGGCCGCCGCGAAGAAGGTGACGGACGCGGGCCAGCCCGCCCCGGCCACGTACACCAACGGCGAGCACGACTTCGAAAACCTGTGCAAGCGCGGCGACATCGACTTCGTGTACGTGGCCACGCCCTGGGACTGGCACTTCGAAATGGCCAGGACGGCGATGCTGAACGGCAAGCACGTCGGTGTGGAGTGTCCCATCGCGCTCCAGCTCGACCAGCTGTGGGAGCTGGTGAACCTCTCCGAACGCACCCGCAGACACTGCATGCAGCTGGAGAACTGCTGTTACGGCAAGAACGAGATGCGGGTCCTGCGCATGGCCCACGCGGGCAAGTTCGGCGACCTCCTGCACGGCGCGGGCGCCTACAACCACGACCTGCGCGGGCTCATGTTCGACCCGGACTACTACGAGGGTCCGTGGCGCCGCCTCTGGCACACCCGGCTGCGCGGCGACCTCTATCCCAACCACGGCTTCGGCCCGGTCGCGGGCTACATGGACGTCAACCGCGGCGACCGCGTCACGCACATCTCCAGCTTCGGCACGCCCTCGCTCGGCCTCGCCGAGTACCGCAAGGCGCACATGCCCGCGGGCGACCCGAGCTGGAAGGAGACCTACATCGAGAGCGACCGCACCATCAGCCTGGTGCAGACGGCGAAGGGCCGCGTCATCCGCCTCGAACACGATGTCAGCACCCCGCACCCCTACTCCCGGATCAACAGCCTCGGCGGCACGAAGGGCGTCTTCGAGGACTATCCCGAGCGCATCTACATCGAGCCCGACCACGCGAACGACGAGTGGGGCGACTTCGCCAAGTACACCGATTTCGACCACTGGTTGTGGAAGGAGCACGCCAACCCGCCCGGCGGGCACGGCGGCATGGACTACATGCTGGTGTTCCGCCTGATGCAGTGCATGCGCCTCGGCCTGGTGCCGGACTTCGACGTGTACGACGCCGCGACCTGGACCTCGCCGGTGCCGCTCAGCCACGCCTCGATCAAGGCGAAGGGCGCGCCGCAGGAGATCCCGGACTTCACCCGTGGCCTGTGGAAGAAGTCCCGGCCCGGCATGGACTCGGAGAAGCCGCAGGAGCCGTAAGGGGACGGGAAGAGGGGGTTGGTGCCCGTACCGATCGCGGTACGGGCACCAACCCGCCGACACGTCACGCCACTTGACCGCCCTCTCAGCAGCGGCGCCGGTCCTCCGTCAGGGTGCCCTGCTCGGTGGCGATGCCGCGGTCGTAGCAGCCCCGGTCGGTGAGCAGCCGGTAGCGCTCCCGCGAGGTGCCGACCGCGTGCCGCTGGTCGCGCGGCACGTTGGCCGTGTACGTGGCGTCGCCCGCGTAACGGTCTTCCAGCACCGTCCTGTGGGGGCGCCGCCCGTGCGCGGACGTCACCGTCTCGGCCCGGTCGCCGAGGCCGAGGACGGTGCGCAGCCGGTCGCCCGCGCCGAGCGTGGTGGTGCCGTCCATGGTGTACGTGCGGTGGGTACGGGTGGTGCGCCCGCCGCTGGTGATCCGCTCGCGGTCGGTCCACTCGGCCGTGAGCGCGTCCTTCGACTCGCCGTCGGTCCAGCTGTGTGCGGAGGTGTGGGCGAGCTCGCGGGTCACGGTCGTGGTGACGCGGCCGTGCGAGGTGTCGACGTACCCCGAGACGGTGAGCCGGTGGCCGCCCCGGGTGTCGAGGCGGTGCTCGGTGCCGGGCGAACCGGGCGTGTAGGACGTCTTGTTGGTGAGCCCGCCCGCGTCGTGGCGGGTGAGCGCGCCGGTCACGTGGTCGCTCTTCTCGTCCTGCCACGCGAGGACGTTGACGGGCGTGCTCCACCCGGCCTGCCCCTTCGGCACCCCGACGACGGAGACGTCCACGCGGTGCGGGCGGCCGTCGTTCAGGAGCCCGGCGAAGGGCGTGAGGTCGTACTCGACGGGCTTGATGTCGAAGGCGCGCGGGCCCGGAATCACGTACCAGAGGAAGGGGTTGGACCAGCCGCCGGTCCACACGGTCGGGAACGGCGTCGCGATACCGGCGAGTTGGCCGTCCACGCTGATCTGCACCTCGCGGTAGGGCCCGTCCGCCGCCTTGCACGAGTACGGCGCCGCGTCGGGCACCGTCAGATACCAGTACTCCTCGCAGCCGCCCCCGGATCCGGTGGCGTAGACCTCGGCGACGAGGCGTTCGCTGTTGCGCGGGGTGGTGACGGTGTTGTTGTCGGTGAGGGGCAGGACCTGGTCCGGGACGCTCGCGGAGGAGGACGATGACGAAGACGATGAGCGCGAGGATGAGAACGAAGACGAGGACGAGGACGGCTTGCGGCTCTCGGGCGCGTAGAACGTGAGCGTGGCCTTCACGTCGATGACACCCGTGTACGTGTCGTCGACGACGTTCCCGATGAGCATCTCCACGGGCTGGTCGCGGCGGAGCGTCGCGCTGTAGCGGGTGACGTCCTTCTCGACGGACCAGGTGATCCCGTCGGGCGACGGCTCGGGCGTGGAGGTGCGGAAGACCTCGACGCCGCCGACGCGCAGATAGCCGAGCCGGTCGAACTGGCGCCCCTTCACCTTGCCGTCGAGGCGCAGCACCACCTTGCCCCAGCGGCCGTGCCCGCAGGCGGTGGGCGGTGTGTAGCTGCCCTTGTAGGGCGTGAAGTCACGGAACTGGGCGTCGGCGAGCGTCACTTCACAGGACTTCGTGTGCGGCTTCGGGACGGGCGGGGCGGCGGTGACGGGGTCGTGCCAGTCGGTGCCGAACTCGGCGGGGACGTCGGGCCGCCCGCCGGCGGCCGTGGCGGGTGCGCCCGGCGCGAGGAGGGCGGCCGCCGCGAGGATCGCTCCGGCCAGCATGGACATGACGCGTCTCTTCATGGGCGGAGTTCTACGGTGCGGTGCCTGCTCGGCGCAATGGCCTCGGGAACTCTCGACCGGGTGCCGTGGCATCAGTACGCTCCCCGGCCATCGGCGCGGCTGCGTGCAGGGGCGGGGGCACGGGGATGAAGGCGGACGGAGACCGGGCACGGGGCGTGGGGCGGGGCGGCGCGGTGCACGGGGAGCCGCCGCCGTTCGCGTGGCGGCCCGTGTGGTGCCTCGTCGGCCTGTACGCGGGGGTGCTGACCCTCCTGTCGGCCCGGTACGGGTACCACCGCGACGAGTTGTACTTCCTCGCCGCGGGGCGGCGCCTCGCCTGGGGGTACGTCGATCAGCCGCCGCTCACCCCGCTGCTGGCGCGCGCTTCCACCGTGGCGTTCGGGGACAGCCTCGTCGGGCTGCGGGTTGCCGCGACCCTCGCCGCGTGCGCCACCGTGCTCGTGGTCGCCCTGGTGGCACGGGAGTTGGGCGGTGGCCGCGGTGCCCAACTGCTCGCGGCCGCGCTCGTGGCGCTGGGCGGGCAGGTGCTCGCGGTGGGGCACATGGTGTCCACGGCGACGTTCGACCTGCTGGTGTGGGTGGTGGTGAGCTGGCTGGTCCTGCGGGTCCTGCGGACCCGGGACGGGCGGTGGTGGCCGGTGGCCGGCGCCGCCGCGGGGATCGGCATCGAGAACAAGTACCTCGTGGTGCTGCTCGTGGCCGTGCTGCTCGCGTCGATCGGCTGGGTGGGGCCGCGCGCGGTGCTGCGCGACCGCTGGTTCGCCGCCGGGTGCGCGGTGGCGCTGGCCCTGGCCGCGCCGAACCTGGTGTGGCAGGCGGCCCACGACTGGCCGCAGTTCACGGTGGCCCGTGGCATCAGCGGGGAGGACGGAGCGGAGAACCGCGCCCTGCTCGTACCGCAGCAACTGATCTATCTCTCCCCGCTGTTCGTGCCGGTGTGGATCGCCGGGTGGCGTCGGCTGTGGCGTGACCCGGAGCTGCGGTGGGCGCGGGCCTTCGCGGTGGCGTACCCGCTGCTGTGCGTCGTCGTCCTGGCCGTCGGCGGCAAGGGGTACTACACGGTGCCGCTGCTGGTCGTGCTGCTCGCCGCGGGGTGCCAGCCCGTGCTGCGGTGGGCCGGGCGCGGCCGGGTTGAGCGCGGCAGGGCAGGCCGCGGCCGGGTTGAGCGCGACAGGGCAGGCCGCGGCCGGATGCGGCGGCGCCGCGCGCTGCTCGCCACCGCCGTCGCCCTCTCGGCCGCCGTCAACGCCGCGATCACCCTGCCGGTGCTCGCACCGGACGACCTCGCCGTGCCGATGGCTCTCAACCAGGAGCAGGGCGAGCAGCTCGGCTGGCCCGAACTGGCCGACGCCGCACGGCAGGGCTGGGCCCGCATCCCTGCGCCCGACCGCTCCCGCGCCGTGCTCTTCACCAGCAACTACGGGGAGGCGGGCGCCCTGGAGCGCTACGGCCCCGCGCGCGGGCTGCCCGCCCCGTACTCGGGCCACATGAGCTACGCCGACTGGGGCCCGCCGCCGGACTCCGCGACCGGACCCGTCCTCCTTGTCCGGCAGGCCGACGCGTCCGGCATCGAGCGGCACTTCACCGGCTGCCGCACCGTCGCCCGCGTCGACAACGGCCACGGCATCGACAACGAGGAGCAGCGTGCGGCCGTCGTGCTGTGTGCCGGACCGGCCGCCCGGTGGTCGGTGCTGTGGCCGGAACTGCGCCACGCCTATTGATCCTTGCGAGGGTGGTCCTTGCGACGGCAGTCCTTGCGAGGGCGCGAAGCTCACGCCTTGAGCGCGGCCCTGTCCCCCATCACGACGACCGGGTGCAGCTTGGGGTCGAGCGTCGTGAGCAGGTACTCCATGCCGGACTTGGAGAGGCTGACACAGCCCGACGTGCCACTGCCGTGGTCCATGTGCAGCCAGATGCTGCCGCCCTTTTCCTGGCCCTGGGGGCGGGTGGGGTCGTTGGGCGGGGTGCCCTTGGCGCGGTTGTAGTCGATGGCGATGACGTAGTCGAAGTCGTGCCAGTGGGACTTGGGCCAGTAGTGTGGGGCCTGGATGGAGTCGCTGCGGGAGTACGGGAGCTTCGCGCCCGGGTCGGCGAGGACGCCGCCCGCGTCCGAGAGCGTGAAGACGCCGACGGGGCTGCGCTTGTCGTTCTCGCGGTGGGCGGTGGTCCAGCCCCGCTTGCCGTTGTGCGCGGGCCAGCTGCGGGTCTTCTTCCAGGTGGCGCCGGTCGAGTCACCCGTCTTCGTGTAGAGGACGACGGTCGAGGTGATCGCGTTCACGCCGTCGCCGTAGACCGCGACGACCTGGCGCGCGTCCTTCGGGATCTTCGACTGGAGCCGGTCGCCGACGTCCGGGATGCGCTTGAGGTCGGCGGCGCGCCCGTCCGTGTGGCCGGAACCCGGTCCGCCCTCGTCGTCCTTGGACCCGCCGCCGTCGCCCGAACTCCCGCAGGACGTCAGGAGGAAGGAGCAGGCCGCCGCCACGGCCACCGTTCGCACAGCACCGGCTATTCGCATGCGGTCCATGGTCGCACCCGGTCCCGCGCTTCCCGGCCGGGCCCCGGCCGGGCGGGCACAAGGGGGCCGATTCTTTGCCTCCCGACGGAAAACCGTTTGCCCCGGACCACTCAGCGACGCGAACCTTTCACCATTCGTTACCGCGCACCGACCGCCGGACGACCGCTTGAGGTCCGCTGCGGCCAGTCCGTCATGCCGATTTCTGGGACGTCATGCAGATTCGCGATCTTCCGTATACCGACCCGGGCGAGCCGGACGCTCGCTCGGGCCCCCGGTTCCTGCTCTGGCTCGGCCGGAACCAACTCGGCGGTCAGCTCAAGTCCCTGTCCTGGGGGCTGCTGCACTTCCTGTCCATCGCCGTGCTCCCGTACGTCGTGGGCTTCTCCGTCGACGCCGTCCTGGACGGCTCCGGCGGGCGGCTCGCGCTCGGCGGCGGGCTGATCCTGCTGTGCGGCGTGGGCATCGCGCTCGGCGACACGATGCTGCACCGCACCGCCGTCACCAACTGGATCACGGCGGCCGCCCGCGTCCAGCAGCTGCTCGCCCGCAAGACCGCACAGCTCGGCTCCGCGCTGACGCGCAAGGTCGCCGCCGGCGAACTCGTCGCGGTCTCCACAGGCGACGTCGAGAGGATCGGCTGGTTCGTGGAGGCGGTGTCGCGCTTCACCGCCGCCGCGCTCACGGTCGCCGTGGTCTGCGTGGGGCTGCTCGTGTACGTGCCCTCGCTCGGCCTCGTCGTCGCGATCGGCCTGCCGGTCATGGCGCTCGCCGCCCTGCCGCTGCTGCCGCGCGCGACGCGGCGCGCCGACTTCCAGCGCGAGAAGGCGGGGCGCGCCACCGAGCTCGCCTCGGACACCGTCGCGGGCCTGCGGGTGCTGCGCGGCATCGGCGGCGAGGAGCTCTTCCTCGACCGCTACCGGAGCGCGTCGCAGGAAGTGCGGACGGCAGCGGTGCGCAGCGCCCGGATGTGGGCCGCCATCTCGGCGGTGCAGGTGCTGATGCCCGGTCTCATGCTCATCGCCCTGCTCTGGCACGGCGTGAACCTGGCGCGGGAGGGGCGGATCACGGTCGGCGAACTCGTCACCGTCTACAGCGCGATCACCATCCTCAATTACCCTTTGCGGCATTTTGAGGAGATTTGCATGGCCTGGGCGTTCTCGCGGCCCTCCGCGAAGCGTGCGGCCCGGGTGCTCGCGCTGGAGCGGAGCGCGCCGGAGGCTTCGGAAGCTCCGGAGGCTTCAGAAGCCCAGGCGGTCGCGGACCTAACCGTGGACGTCGACGCCCCGACCGGGGACCTGTACGACCCGGCGACCGGGCTGCTCGCCCCCTCGGGGTGTCTCACGGCGGTGGTGTGCGGCGATCCGGACGCGGCGGGGCTGCTCGCGGAGCGGCTCGGCGGGCACCCGGCGGACGACGGCGCGCGGGGCCTGCCGTCGGTCCGGCTCGGCGGGGTGCCACTCGACGGGCTGCCACTGGACACGGCGCGCACGGCCGTCCTGGTCCAGGACAAGGACCCGGTGCTGCTCTCCGGGACGCTGCGGGAGGTCCTCGACGTACCGGCGTCCGGTGCCGTCGGCGCCGAGGTGGCCCTGTCCGCGGCGCAGTGCGCCGACGTCCTCGACGCGCTCGCGCAGGCGTCGTTGGACGACGACCCCATGAACGCGCCGCTCACGGAGCGCGGCCGGTCCCTGTCCGGCGGCCAGCGCCAGCGGCTCGCGCTGGCCCGCTCGCTGGTCACGGACCCGGAGGCGCTGGTACTCGACGAGCCCACGTCCGCCGTGGACGCGCACACGGAGGCGCGCATCGCGACAGGGCTGCGGCAGCTGCGCGAGGGCCGCACGACCGTCGTCCTGACGTCGTCGCCGCTCCTCCTGGACCAGGCCGAACGCGTCGTCTTCGTCCACGACGGCGAGGTCGCCGCAGTGGGCGAACACCGCCAACTGGTGCACAGCGAACCGCGGTACCGGGCGGTGGTGACGCGCGAGCCCGAGGACGGCAGGGGCAGGGGCAGGGACGGGAACGGAGACGGAGACAGGGACGGGGACGGCAACGGCAACGGCAACGGCCCGAAGGTCCCCGCGAGCCACCGGGTCGGCAGCGCCGACCGCACCAACAGCACCGACATCGCCATCGACATCGAGGAGTCCGCATGATCGGCCTGGCGCCACCGGAGTACGATCCGGCGGCCCCGACGACGGCCGCCACCCTGCCCGTCGGCACGGGCGCGACGGTATGCGCGTACGTACGCGAGCTGTTCCGGCGGCACCGCGGCGCCTTCGCCCTGCTCATCACGGTCAACGCGCTGGCGGTGCTGGCCTCGATGGTCGGCCCGTACCTCCTGGGCGACCTCGTCCAGGACATCTCCGACGGCGCCCGGGACATCCATCTGGGCCTCGTCCTCGGCCTGTTCGCGGTCGCGCTGGTCGTGCAGGGCGTCTTCGTACGGGAAGTGCGGCTGCGCGGCGCGATGCTCGGCGAGCGCATGCTGGCGGATCTGCGCGAGGACTTCCTGGTGCGCTCCGTGGGGCTGCCGCCGGGCGTCCTGGAGCGGGCCGGTACGGGCGATCTGCTGTCGCGGATCACCACCGACATCGACCGGCTCGCCAACGCCATGCGGGAGGCGGTGCCCCAGCTCGCGATCGGCGTGGTGTGGGCGGGGCTGCTGCTCGCCGGGCTCGCCGTGACCGCGCCGCCGCTGGCGCCCGCCGTGCTGCTCGCGGTGCCGCTCCTGGTAGTCGGCTGCCGCTGGTACTTCAAGCGGGCGCCGTCCGCGTACCGTTCGGAGGCCGCCGGGTACGCCGCCGTGGCCGCGGCTCTCGCCGAGACCGTCGACGCGGGCCGCACCGTGGAGGCGCACCGCCTCGGCGAGCGGCGCGTGGAGCTGTCGGAGCGACGGATCCTCGAATGGGTCCGCTGGGAGCGCTACACGCTCTTCCTCCGGTCGGTCTTCTTCCCGGTCATCACCTTCACGCACACGACGGTGCTGTTCGCGGTGCTGATGGTCGGCGGGACCTTCGTGCTGCAGGGCTGGATCGACGTGGGCCAGCTGACGACGGGCTCGCTCATCGCGATCATGCTCGTCGAGCCGCTGGGCCTGATCCTGCGCTGGTACGACGAACTGCAGGTCGCCCAGGTCTCGCTGGCCCGGCTCGTCGGCGTGCGGGAGATCGAACCGGACGCGGGCGACGCCTCGGTGGCCCCCGACGGGCGCGACGTCCTCGCGGACGACGTGCACTTCGGCTACCGGCCGGGCGTCGACGTGCTGCGCGAGGTGTCCCTGGCCGTCGCCCCGGGCACTCGGGTCGCGCTGGTCGGTCCGTCCGGTGCGGGCAAGTCCACCCTCGGGCGGCTGCTCGCGGGCATCTACGGGCCGCGCACCGGCCAAGTGACCCTCGGCGGCGCGGAGTTGTCGCACATGCCCGCGGAATCGGTGCGCGCGCACGTGGCCCTGGTCAACCAAGAACACCACGTCTTCGTCGGCTCCCTGCGCGACAACCTGCTGCTCGCGCGGACGGGCGCCCAGGACGCCGAGCTGTGGGCGGCGCTCGGCGCGGTCGACGCGGACAGCTGGGCGCGCGCCCTGGACGACGGACTGGACACCGAGGTGGGCTCGGGCGGCCTCGCCGTCACCCCGGCGCAGGCGCAGCAGATCGCGCTGGCCCGTCTGGTCCTGGCCGACCCGCACACGCTGGTCCTCGACGAGGCGACGTCGCTCCTCGACCCGCGCGCGGCCCGGCACTTGGAGCGGTCCCTCGCCCGGGTCCTGGACGGCCGCACGGTCGTGGCCATCGCCCACCGCCTGCACACCGCGCACGACGCGGACGTCATCGCGGTGGTCGAGAACGGCCGGATCAGCGAACTCGGCAGCCACGAGCGGCTCGTGGCCGAGGACGGGGCGTACGCGGCGCTGTGGAGGTCGTGGCACGGGTGAGCGGACTGACCCGGCTGCCCGGCGCCGGACCTGTCTGCGTCGCCTGCGTGGGGCCCGGGCCTGCCGGACGGGGAGTGAGAGGCGCGGGCTAGGGTGCGGGGATGAGTGCCCTGGCCAACAATCCGCTCACGGACCCGGCGCCCGAACGTCGCGGCCCGCTCCGGTACTTGTGGTGGCTGACCGTCCGGCAACGGGGCCGCGTCGCCGCCGGGGCCACGTACGGCACGCTGTGGATGGTCGGTCTGACGCTGCCTCCCTACGTGCTGTCGCGCGCCGTCGACGACGGGCTCCTGCCCGGCGACTCGGCTGCCCTGGCGGGCTGGGTCGCGGTCCTGTTCGCGGTCGGGGTGCTCAACGCCTGGCTGTCGATCATGCGGCACCGCACCATGACGCGGATCCGCATGGACGCGTACTACCGCACCGTCCGCGTGGTGGTGGACCACGCGACCCGGCTCGGCGCGGCGCTGCCCCGGCAGGTCTCGGCCGGTGAGGTCGCCACGATCGGCAGCGGGGACGTCCGGGTCGTCAGCCAGACCCTGACCGTCACCGGTCCCGGTGTGGGCGCGGTGCTCGCGTACGGCGTGGTCGCCGCGCTCCTTCTTTCCGTCTCGGTCCTCCTCGCGGTGGTGGTGCTCCTGGGGGTGCCGCTGCTCGCCGTCCTGGTCGGCCCGCTCCTCGGGCGGCTCCAGGGCGTGGAGACCGCCTACCGGGAACGGCAGAGCTCCCTCGCCGCCGTCTTCAGCGACCTCGTCGGCGGCGTGCGCGTCCTCAACGGCCTGGGCGGCAAAGAGGTGTTCGCCGCGCGCTACCGGCAGCGCTCCGGTGAGCTGGTCGAGGAGGGCTACCGGGTGGGCGCGGTCCTCAGCTGGCTCCAGGCCCTCGCCCTCGGCCTGCCCGCGCTGTTCCTCGCCGCGGTGACGTGGCTCGCCGCGCGGATGGCCGCGCAAGGGTCCATCACGGTGGGCGAGTTGGTGGCGGTGTACGGCTATGTCGCGGTCCTGGTGGTCCCGGTCATGTCCCTCATCGAGGGCGGCTACGACCTCACCCACGGGGTGGTCGCGGGCCGCCGGATCGTGGCGTTCCTGCGGCTGGAGCCGGATTTCGCGGCGGGGGCGGGCGTTGCGGGTCCGGCGACCGGCGGAGCCTTGGCCCGGGCACCCGGTGGATCCCTCGTCGATCCCGAGTCCGGGGTCGAGGTGGCGCCCGGCAGGCTGACCGCGCTCGTCGGCGAGCGCCCCGCCGACGCCGTGGCCGTCGTCGACCGCCTTGGCCGCTTCACCCCCTCCGCCGCCACCTGGGGCGGCACTCGACTCGACGAACTCCCCCTCGACCAGGTCCGCAACACGATCCTGGTCGCGGACAACGAAGCCGACATCTTCGCCGGTACGTTGCGTGCCGCTCTCGCGGGTCGACGTGAACCGGACGACGTGGACGACGCCGAGCTCGCCCGAGCCGTGGCCGCCGCCCTGGCCGACGACATCGTCCACGGCCTGCCCCTCGGGCTCGACTCACCCCTCCACGCCCAGGCACGCAACCTCTCCGGCGGCCAGCGCCAGCGCGTCCGACTGGCCCGCGCCCTGCTCGCCGACCCGGACGTCCTGTTGGCGGTCGAGCCCACGTCGGCCGTGGACGCCCCCACCGAGGCGGCCATCGCAAAGCGCATCCGCGCCACCCGAGCGGGCCGCCCCGACCGCGCCACGCTCATCACCACCGCCTCCCCTCTCGTCCTGGACCTCGCCGACACCGTGTACTACCTGGCCGCGGACGGCCGCCCCGCCGACGTCGGCAGCCACCGCGACCTGCTCGCCACTGAGCCCGGGTATCGGCGACTCGTCGCGCGGGGCGAGGACGATCTCGACAGCCACGACCGCAGCCACGGCGACGGCGACAGCGACAGGACCGGGGACGGCGACGACAGCAGCGTCAGGACCGGGGACGGCGACGAGGGCAGGCCGCCCCGTGAGCCGCTGGACGACGACCACCCGCACCCCCAGGAGATCGCCAGGTGAAGTCCACTCCTCGCCGCTCCGCTCCCGACCCCGCGACGGACGGCCGGCTTCCCGTCGCCGGTCCCGGCCAGGTCCGCCGTGCCGCGCTCCGTCTGATCCGCCGGGACCGCCGCGCCTTCGCCCTCCTTCTCCTCCTCAACGCCCTCGCCTCGGCCGCCGGGCTCCTCGGCCCCTGGCTGCTCGGCCGCATCATCAACACCGTCAAGGACGGCGGCGGCGTGGCCACGGTCGACCGGCTCGCCCTCGCCATCGTCGCGGCCGCCGTCGTCCAACTGGTCCTGGCCCGCTACGCCCGCCTCGTCGGGCACCGCTTCGGTGAACGCACCCTCGCCCGGGTCCGCGAACAGTTCCTCGACCGCGCCCTCGCCTTGCCCACCTCGGCGGTCGAGCGCGCCGGCACGGGCGACCTGACCGTGCGCGGCACCACCGACGTCGCCGCCACGGGCCTGGCCCTGCGCGACACCGGCCCCGATGTCCTCGTCGCCGCGGTCCAGGCGCTGTTCCTGCTCGGCGCGGTCTTCGTCCTCTCCCCGCTGCTCGGTGTCTGCGGCGTGCTCGGCCTCTGCGGCATCTGGTTCGCCTCCCGCTGGTATCTGCGCCGTGCGCCCGCCGCCTACCTCGACGAGGGCGCCGCGCACTCCGTGCTCGCCGAGGAACTCGCGGCCACCGCGTCCGGCGCCCGCACCGTGGAGGCGCTCGGCCTGCGCCGTCGCCGCATCGCCGCCGCCGACGAGGCCATCGCGTGGTGCCTCCGCACCCGGACCCGGACACTGCGGCTCCGGTCGGTGCTCTTCCCGGCCATCGACATCTCGTACGTCGTCCCGGTGGTCGGGGTGCTGCTGATCGGCAGCGTGCTGCACGACCACGGAGCCGTCAGCCTCGGCACCGTGGTGGCTTCGGCGCTCTATCTGCGCCAGCTCTCCCAGCCCCTGGACACGATCCTCCAGCAGCTCGAGGCCCTGCAGAGCAGCAGCGCCTCCTTCGCCCGCATCGAGGGCCTCGCGAAGGCCGACGCCGCGGAGGAGCGGGGCCGGGACCGGCGTCCGGTCCCACAGCAGGAACAACCCCCGGCACAACCACCGGAACAACCCACCGTCGCCGCCCTTCCCGCCGACGACCGCATCGATGTCGACTCCGTGCGCTTCGCCTACGACGGTCACGGCGACGTGCTGCGCGGGGTCGATCTGACGGTGCGGCCGGGCGAGCGGCTCGCGGTCGTCGGGCCGTCGGGAGCGGGCAAGACCACGCTGAGCCGACTCCTCGCGGGCATCGACGCGCCACACTCCGGCACGGTGACCGTGGGCGGCGTCCCCATCGCGGAGCTGTCCCCGGAGCGGCTGCGCCAGCAGGTCGTCCTGGTCACCCAGGAACACCACGTCTTCCTCGGCTCGGTGCGCGACAACCTGCGCATCGCCGCGGAGTCCGCGGACGACGCGGCACTGCTCGCCGCGCTGCGGACTGTCGGTGCCGCATGGGCCGGGGACCTCCCCGACGGCCTCGACACCGAGCTGGGCCCCGGCGGCCTGGTGCTGCACGGAGCGCAGGCCCAGCAGCTCGCCCTCGCGCGCGTCGTCCTCGCCGACCCGCACACCCTGATACTCGACGAGGCCACGGCGCTGCTCGACCCGGCGACCGCCCGCCACACGGAGCGCGCCCTCGCGGCCGTCCTGCACGGCCGCACCGTCATCGCCATCGCGCACCGGCTGCACACCGCCCACGACGCCGACCGGGTCGCGGTCATGGAGGACGGCAGGCTCACCGAACTCGGCCCCCACGACGCCCTGGTGGCGGCCGACGGAACCTACGCCGCGCTCTGGAAGTCCTGGCACGGTGAGCCGCCACCGGCGCCCTGAGCTCAGATGAAGTTGAGCGCGGCCGCGCCGCCCACACCCCCGAGCAGCATGAACACGGGCATCAGGACCTTCAGCTCGATCCAGCTCCCGGCCCGGAACCGCATCGCCTTGGGCGGGCCGACCGGGTACCAGCGCTTCCGGCCGATGGGAATGGGCCACAGGATCGGGCAGCCGGACACCGTCAGCGCGTCCCCGATGTCGTGCACCAGGGCGCCGAGGATGATCGGCAGGCCCAGCCACAGATACTCCTGGCCGGGCTCGGTGAACAGCCAGTCCGAGCCGTTGCCCGGCTGGTCCAGGACGCCCGCGAGGATCCAGGCGCTCGTCGCCGCGAGCAGCCAGACCAGCACGTCGCTGCTCGATCCGCGCGCGGCCCGCCAGAGCAGGCCCTCGATGGCGAGCACCATGTGCACGAAGAGGATCGCGAGGACCGCCCAGCGCCCGCCGAATATCGCCAGGGCCGAGGTGCCCGCGCCGATGAGGACCGCCCACAGCCAGGTGTGGGTGAGCGTGCGGTGCCCGCCGTTGCGCCGGGGGTCGCCCTGCTTGCGCGTCGCCTTGTAGACCGCGTGCGACAGGGTGTCGACGATCTCGCAGAGTCCCCGGGAGACCGGTCCGAAGGCCCGCGAGATGGTCGCGGACTTGTGATCGAGGTCGGGGGCGAGCGCCGCACCCGCGCAGATCAGGGCGCCGACGAGGAGCACCGGCCAGGGCATCGTGTGCCCCGCGGCCGCCGCGGCCGCGCCCACCCCCAGCCAGGCCGCCGCTCCCGACAGTGAGTGTGCCGGACCCATCATGGTTGTTCCCCGCCCCATTTCCGCCTAGCTGACGCCCTGTTGGCCCCACAGCGTAGCGTTCGTGATCTTCGTTCCGACGTCCGGTTCCCTGATCGGGTGGGAAGGAAGGCAAGATGGGGGTGTGACCCTTATCGATCAGCTGCCGCCGGACGCCGACCCCGATGCCCTCTTCGAAGCCTTCTCGTCGTGGGCCGAGGACCAGGGGATCACTCTCTACCCGGCCCAGGAGGAGGCGCTGATCGAGGTGGTCTCCGGGGCGAATGTGATCTTGTCCACCCCGACGGGCTCCGGAAAGAGCCTGGTCGCGGCGGGCGCGCACTTCACCGCCCTGGCCCAGGACAAGGTCACCTTCTACACCGCTCCCATCAAGGCCCTGGTGTCGGAGAAGTTCTTCGACCTGTGCAAGCTCTTCGGCACGGAGAACGTCGGGATGCTCACCGGCGACGCCTCCGTCAACGCCGACGCCCCCGTGATCTGCTGCACCGCCGAGGTGCTCGCGTCCATCGCGCTGCGGGACGGCAAGGACGCCGACATCGGCCAGGTCGTCATGGACGAGTTCCACTTCTACGCGGAGCCGGATCGCGGCTGGGCCTGGCAGATCCCGCTGCTCGAACTGCCGCAGGCGCAGTTCATCCTGATGTCGGCGACCCTCGGCGACGTCTCCATGTTCGAGAAGGACCTCACCCGCCGCACCGGGCGTCCCACGTCCGTGGTCCGCTCCGCGACGCGCCCGGTCCCGCTCTCGTACGAGTACCGGCTCACGCCGATCACCGAGACGCTCACCGAGCTCCTGGAGACCAAGCAGGCGCCCGTCTACATCGTGCACTTCACGCAGGCTCAGGCCGTCGAGCGGGCCCAGTCGCTGATGAGCATCAACATGTGCACCCGCGCGGAGAAGGACCAGATCGCCGAACTCATCGGCAACTTCCGCTTCACCACCAAGTTCGGCCGCAACCTGTCGCGTTACGTCCGGCACGGGATCGGCGTGCACCACGCGGGCATGCTGCCCAAGTACCGGCGCCTGGTGGAGAAGCTGGCCCAGGCGGGCCTGTTGAAGGTCATCTGCGGCACGGACACCCTCGGTGTCGGCGTCAACGTCCCCATCCGCACGGTGCTGTTCACCGCCCTGACGAAGTACGACGGCAACCGCGTGCGCACGCTGCGCGCGCGGGAGTTCCACCAGATCGCGGGGCGCGCCGGACGGGCGGGCTTCGACACGGCGGGCTTCGTCGTGGCGCAGGCCCCCGAGCACGTCATCGAGAACGAGAAGGCGCTCGCCAAGGCGGGCGACGACGCGAAGAAGCGCCGCAAGGTCGTGCGCAAGAAGGCGCCCGAGGGCTTCGTCGGCTGGACCGAGAACACCTTCGAGAAGCTCATCGCGTCCGAGCCGGAGCCGCTGACCTCGCGCTTCCGGGTCACGCACACGATGCTCCTGTCCGTGATCGCCCGTCCCGGCAACGCCTTCGAGGCGATGCGCCGCCTGCTCGAGGACAACCACGAGCCGCGCAAGCAGCAGCTGCGGCACATTCGGCGGGCCATCGCCATCTACCGCTCCCTGCTCGACGGCGGCGTCGTGGAGAAGCTCGACGAGCCGGATGCCACCGGTCGCATCGTGCGCCTCACGGTCGATCTGCAGCAGGACTTCGCGCTCAACCAACCCCTGTCGACGTTCGCCCTCGCGGCCTTCGAACTCCTCGACCCGGAGTCCCCCTCCTACGCCCTCGACATGGTCTCCGTCGTCGAGTCCACCCTCGACGACCCGCGCCAGATCCTGGCCGCCCAGCAGAACAAGACGCGCGGCGAGGCCGTGGCCCAGATGAAGGCGGACGGCGTCGAGTACGAGGACCGGATGGAGCGCCTCCAGGACATCGAGTACCCGAAGCCCCTGGAGGAGGTGCTGTATCACGCGTACAACACCTACCGCACCAGCCACCCGTGGGTCGGCGACCACCCCCTCTCCCCGAAGTCCGTCATCCGCGACATGTACGAACGGGCGCTGTCCTTCACCGAGTTCACGTCCTTCTACGAGCTCGCCCGCACCGAGGGCATCGTGCTGCGCTACCTCGCGAGCGCGTACAAGGCCCTGGAGCACACCATTCCGGACGACCTCAAGTCCGAGGACCTCGAGGACCTCATCGCCTGGCTCGGCGAGATGGTCCGCCAGGTCGACTCCAGCCTCCTCGACGAGTGGGAGCAGCTCGCCAACCCGGAGGTCATGACGGCCGAGGAGGCCCAGGAGAAGGCCGACCAGGTCAAGCCCGTCACGTCGAACGCCCGCGCCTTCCGCGTCCTCGTCCGCAACGCCCTCTTCCGCCGCGTCGAGCTCGCCGCCCTCGACCACGTGGAGGAGCTCGGCCAGATGGACGCCGACTCCGGCTGGGACGCGGACGCCTGGGGCGACGCCATGGACAAGTACTGGGACGAGTACGACGACCTCGGCACCGGACCCGACGCACGCGGCCCCAAGCTGTTGCTCATCGAGGAGGATCCCGAGCACGGCCTGTGGCGCGTCCGGCAGACCTTTGCCGACCCCAACGGCGACCATGACTGGGGCATCAGCGCCGAGGTCGATCTCGCGGCCTCCGACGAAGAGGGCCGCGCCGTCGTCCGGGTGACCGACGTCGGCCAGCTCTGAGGGCCCCGAGCATTCCCGTGCCATGGACAGGAGTCGTGGAGACGCCATGAACAACCCCGCCGACCGCCTGGTCGATCTGCTGGACCTGGAACAGATCGAGGTCAACATCTTCCGCGGCCGCAGCCCGCAGGAGTCGCTGCAGCGGGTGTTCGGCGGGCAGGTCGCCGGGCAGGCGCTGGTGGCGGCGGGCCGCACCACCGAGGGCGACCGCCCGGTGCACTCGCTGCACGCGTACTTCCTGCGGCCCGGGCGGCCCGGCGTCCCGATCGTGTACCAGGTGGAGCGGGTCCGTGACGGGCGTTCCTTCACCACGCGCCGCGTCACGGCGGTCCAGCAAGGGCGGACCATCTTCAACCTGACCGCCTCCTTCCATCAGCCCGAACCGGGCGCCTTCGAACACCAATTGCCGCCGCGCATCGACGCTCCCGACCCGGAGTCGCTGCCGACGGTCGCCGAGGAGATCAAGGAGCATCTGGGCGCGCTCCCCGAGCAGTTGGAGCGCATGGCCCGACGCCAGCCCTTCGACATCCGCTATGTGGACCGGCTGCGGTGGACGCCTGAAGAGGTCAAGGACGCCGAGCCGCGCAGCGCCGTGTGGATGCGCGCCGTGGGCCCGCTGGGCGACGATCCGCTGGTGCACACCTGCGCGCTCACCTACGCCAGCGACATGACGCTCCTCGACGCCGTCCGGATCCCGGTGGAGCCCCTGTGGGGCCCCCGTGGCTTCGACATGGCCTCGTTGGACCACGCGATGTGGTTCCACCGACCGTTCCGCGCCGACGAGTGGTTCCTCTACGACCAGGAGTCCCCCATCGCCACCGGCGGCCGGGGGCTTGCCCGGGGGCGTATCTATGACACCGAGGGGCGCCTGCTCGTCTCGGTCGTCCAGGAGGGGCTCTTCAGGGCGCTGTAGTCGTCGGCGGGTACGGGCAGTTCGGGACCGGGAGGCATCGTGCGGCAGGTCGGCGTGGCACAGCGGAGGGCGCGTCTCGCCCTGCGGCACCGGCTCACTCCGGACTCCCGGGCGGACGACCCGGTCGAGGTGGCCCGCTCCATGGTGGCGCTGCACAGCACCGACCCGTCGTCGGTGTATGTGGGCGCCTGGGCCCGCATGCGCGACGGCAGTGTGGCCGACGTCGAGCGGGCGCTGTACGAGGACCGGACGCTGATCCGTCTGCTGGGGATGCGCCGCACCGTCTTCGTCACGTCCCTCGACGTGGCGCCCGCCCTGCAGGCGGCCTGCTCGCGGGCGGTGGCCGCGCGCGAACGCCGTCATCTTCTGGGGCTGCTGGCCGAGTCCGGTGTCGCCGCGGACCCGGCCGGAGTGCGGGCCTGGCTGGAACAGGCGGAGGACGTGGCGGAGCGCAGCCTCAAGGAGCGCGGCGAGGCGACGGCCGCGGAGCTCGCGAGCGACGATCCACGGCTGAGCACCGAGGTCGTCCTGTCCCGGGGCAAGAGCTACGAAGGCCGCCAGAAGGTGGCCAGCAGGCTGCTGTTGCTGATGGCCGCCGAGGCCCGCGCGGTGCGGGGCCGGCCGCGCGGCTCGTGGACCTCGCACCAGTACCGCTGGGCTCCCCTGACGGGCTGGTTCCCCGACGGGCTCGCGGACTGGGACACCCAGGAGGCCGAGACGGAGTTGGCGCGCCGCTGGCTGCGCGCCTTCGGACCGGCCACGGCGGACGATCTGCGCTGGTGGGCCGGGTGGACCAAGACCCAGGTGAAGCGCGTGCTGGGTGAACTCGGAGCGGTCGAGGTCGACTTGGACGGCGTCACCGGCCTGCTCCTGCCCGACGACCTCGACGAGACACCCCCACCCGAGCCGTGGGCGGCGCTGTTGCCCGCCCTCGACTCCACCCCCATGGGCTGGCACGAGCGGGACTGGTTCCTCGGCGAGCACGGCCCGCGCCTCTTCGACCGGGCCGGGAACATCGGCCCGTCCCTGTGGTGGGACGGACGGATCGTGGGCGGCTGGGCCCAGGACCGTGACGGCGAGATCGTGTGCCGGTTCCTGGAGGACGTGGGCGGGGACGCGGAGGCCGCCGTCGCGGCCGAGGCGGCGCGGCTCACCCCGCGTCTGGCGGGTGTGCGGCTCACGGCGCGGACGCGGGGCCGCACCTGGCTGGAAGAGGAATTGGCGGGCTGACGAGGGCGGGCAGGACGTCAACGTCCGTTCCTTTCTTGTCCCTTGAGACACTCTGGTGATCTTGTCCCTTGAGACACTCTGATGATCCGAGCTGTATGGAGGGCGGAATGGACAACAACAGAGACCGCTTGCTCGCCGAGGCCGTGCGCCTCCGCAAAGAGGGCCAGCACGAAAGGGCGAGGGGTCGGCTCCTCGCGCTCTCCGAGCGCTTCCCGGCCGACGCCGAGATCGCCTACCAGACCGCGTGGGTCCACGACGCGCTCGGCCTGGAGGCCGAGGCCGTGCCGCATTACGTACGCGCCCTGGAGAAGCCCGGTCTGTCAGCCGACGACCGCAAGGGAGCGCTGCTCGGCCTGGGCAGCACTTATCGGACCCTGGGCCGCTATCCGGAGGCGGTCGCAACCTTGACCGACGCGGCGGCGGAATTCCCCGACGACGCGGCTCTCAAGACCTTCCTGGCCATGGCCTTCTACAACGTCGGGCGCCACCACGACGCCATGGAGCTGCTCCTGAAGGTCCTGACGGCGACGAGCCAGGACCCGGGCATCGCCGCGTATCGGCCCGCCATCGAGCACTACGCCAAGGATCTCGACGCGACGGACTAGGACCGCCTCCGGCGGAGCCAGGTCAGCAGACCGCGCTCCTGTGCCCGCGCGTGCTCCGGCCCCGGCCCCGGCCCCGGCCCCGGTTCGAGCCTCAGCCTCTGCTCCAGCCCCTGCTTCGGCCCGGGCCTCTGCTGCCGCTCATGCTCTTGCTGCGGCGCCGCCCCCGCCCCGGGCCGCGGCGCCGGGTGTGTCATCCGGGCCTCGTCCAGCGCGATGACCAGGGTCGCCCGCAGCCAGCGGATCTCGTCCGGGTCGTCGGCAGTGGTGATCGTCTCGATCAGCCGCGCGGCGGGCGAGTCCGGGGAGGCCGGTGATGCCTGGCCCTGCGGTTCGGGCCGGAGCCTGCGCAGATAGGCCCGTTCGTAAGGGTCCTTGACGAGCTCCGCGATCTGCACCGGGTCGAGCTGGGATGCCGCGGCGGCCGCACGCTCCCACGCGTCCGCCGCCTGTCGCAGCAGGAAACTCGCGTGCCGCCCCCGCCAGTTGCGGGCCCGCGCGTCACCGCCGGCCTCCAGGCGGGACCTGATCGACTCCGGTGCGCGGCCGGTCAGCAACTCGGCGTTGGCTTCGGACGCCGCGAACTCCCGCAATGCGTCCGCATGGTAGAGCCAGACCACCGCTCGGTAGCGGTTCAGGTAGAACTTCAGTGGGGTCAGCAGGCCCGCGCGGGCGAGCCGGGAGAAGCGTGTCGTCGTGATGGACAGAAGTTCCGCGCCCTCGGCGGTCCCCACCGCTCTGATGCGCCTTCGCAACTCGTCCGGATACCCGTCGGTGGCGTGCACCCGCTCGATCTCGTCCCGGGTGACGCGGCGCGGTCCACCCGCGGGGTCCCGCACCGTGTGGATCCGCTCCAGCATCACGGCGAGCTCGAACTCGCCGCGCTTCAGCCCCAGTTCGCGTGCCGCGCGGCTGCGTGAGACCGAGGTCCGCAGAGGCTCGGCTGTGCTGTTCGTCGTGCTGGTCAGGCCCGACTGGGCCATGGTGTCGCCGGTCATGGCTGTTCTCCCCCGTGAAGCACTTTTGCTCTCGGGAAAAACCGTAGCCCGATCACCACGTCGCTCGCTGAGCCTGTGGATAACTCCGCCGACGTCGACGTTCTAGCAGGTCAGAGGTCTACGACCGGCGTGCGCTCCGGATGCCGGGCGCCCACGCCGAGGTGTTCGCCGACGCGGTTGACGAGCAGCGTCATCTCGTAGGCGACCTGGCCCATGTCGGCCTCGGCCGTGCTGAGCACGCACAGACAGCTGCCGTCGCCCGCCGCGGTCACGAACAGCACCGCGTCATCGAATTCGATCATCGTCTGACGCACGTTGCCCGCGCGGAAGTGCCGTCCGGAGCCCTTGGCGAGGCTGTGCAGCCCCGACGAGACGGCGGCCAGGTGCTCGGCGTCCTCGCGCTTGAGCTCCGAACTGGCCCCGGTCACCAGGCCGTCGTTGGAGAGCACCAGCGCGTGCTGTACGTGTTCCATGCGCCGGGTCAGGTCGTCCAACAGCCAGCCGAGCCCGGTGTTCTGCCCCATGTTCCCGTCTCCCCGCTTCCGCTTCCCCGTTCCCCCTGACCGGAGGACTTGACCTGCCAGCCTTCCCCACCTCCGGCGAACCGGCAAGCATGATGGGGACATGGCACAGAAGATGACCGACGACGAATGGCGCGCCTTCGTCTCCCAGGGCACCCGCACCGGCAAGCTCTCCACCGTCCGGGCCGACGGCAGCCCGCACATCGCCCCCATCTGGTTTCTGCTCGACGGCGACGACATCGTGTTCAACACGGGCAAGGAAACGGTGAAGGGCCGGAACCTGGCGCGCGACGGCCGCGTCGCGCTGTGCGTGGACGACGACACGCCGCCCTTCGCCTTCGTCGTGCTGCAGGGCCGCGCCGAACTCAGCGAGGACCTCGACCAGGTGCGGGACTGGGCGGGGCGCATCGGGGCGCGCTACATGGGCGAGGACCGCGCCGAGGAGTTCGGCGCACGCAACGGCGTCGCCGGTGAACTGCTGGTGCGCGTACGGATCGACAAGGTGCTCGCGCAGGCCGCGGTCGCCGACTGACCCGAGCGCCCGTAGCGGCGGCGTCAGCCGACCGAGTCGAGGAGCCGGGCGGTGTGCATCCGCCCGGCGTACTCGACGAGCCGGATCAGCACCTCCTTCCCGGAATCGCGGTCGCGGGCGTCGCACAGCACCACCGGGGTCCCACGGTCGAGGTCCAGGGCCTGGGACACCTCGTGCGCTCCGTATGTACGCGCGTTCGCGAAGCAGTTGACGGCGACCACGAACGGGATGCGCCGGTGCTCGAAGTAGTCCACGGCGGGGAAGCAGTCCTCGAGCCGTCGGGTGTCCGCGAGGACTACGGCTCCGAGCGCGCCCTGGGACAGCTCGTCCCACAAGAACCAGAAGCGGTCCTGTCCCGGCGTACCGAAGAGGTACAGGGACAGTCCCGCCCGGATGGTGATGCGGCCGAAGTCCATCGCGACCGTCGTCGTGGTCTTGCGGTCGACGCCCGCGGTGTCGTCCACGGACTGGCCCGCCTCGCTGAGGAGTTCCTCGGTGCGCAGCGGGCGGATCTCGCTGACCGAGCCGACGAGGGTGGTCTTGCCCACCCCGAAGCCGCCCGCGACCAGAATCTTCAGCGCCATGGCGGCGGGCTCGCCGTCGGTGGCGTCAGAGCGCTCGAAGCCCATCGATCACTTCTCTCAGGATCTTTTCGTCCGGTAGTTGAGCGGGGGGCACCGGACGGCTGATGCGTACGCGGCGCAGTTCGAGGAGGTCGCCCAGGAGCACCCTGACCACCCCCACCGGCAGGTCCGTGCCGGCGGCGAGTTCCGCCACCGACTGGGTCTCGGCGCGACAGAGTTCGAGGAGCGACCAGTGTTCGGGACCCAGGGCCGTATCGTCGCCGCCCGGGGTGCGGTCGTCGAGCGCGACGAGCGCGATCAGGTCAAATCGCACGCCGCTCGGGCCCGGCCTGGTGCGGCCGCCCGTCATGGCGTACGGGCGGACCAGGGGGCCCGCCTCGCTGTCGTACCACTGGCTGCCGGGCTGCCGTGGCCTGGCGCCGCCGTCGTTCTCGGTCATCTGCGTCTGCCGCCCCGGGTCATCCGACGGCCGGCGGCTGGGCGGCGCAGCGCGGCGCGGTGTAGAGGTGCTCGCCGACCCGCTTGACGAGCCGGGCCATTTCGTAGGCGACGAGGCCGATGTCGGCCGTCACGGAGGTGAGGAGGGCGAGGCAGGAGCCGTCGCCCGCGGCGGCCACGAAGAGGAAACCTTCGTCCATCTCGACCAGTGTCTGGCGCACCCCGCCCGCCCCGAAGTGGCGTCCGGCCCCCTTGGCGAGGCTGTGGAATCCGGAGGCGACGGCGGCCAGGTGTTCGGCGTCCTCGCGTGTGAGGGCCGTGGAAGCGCCGACGGCGAGGCCGTCGTTGGAGAGCACCACCGCGTGGCGCACCTCGGCGACGCGCAGCACCAAGTCATCGAGGAGCCAGTCGAGTTCGCCGGACCGCCGGGCGGTGCTGCTCGGGTCCTGGATCATGCGGGGTCTCCTTCGCTGTCGCTTCGCGGCGCGGGCCCCGCGGGGTCCGGGACCGCGCCGACGATGCCGGGGCGGCGGCCGCCGCCCCGGGCCCAGCCGTCCCGATAGGCGGTCATGCGGTCGCGTGCCTGTTCGGGGCTGCGCTCGTCGTCGGCCCGGGGATGGGCGGCCTGGGGCGCCGACCGGGTTGGTGGTGTGCGCAGTTGGGGAGCGAGGCTGGCCTGCCGCACGCGGCGGGGGAGCTCGCCGGAGGAGGGCTCCTCGGACGGGTCCGCCGCATCCGGTGGGGGTGGCGTGGGTCGGGACGGGGCGGCGGG
Organism: Streptomyces odontotermitis; assembly: GCF_050510915.1. NCBI lineage: Bacteria > Bacillati > Actinomycetota > Actinomycetes > Kitasatosporales > Streptomycetaceae > Streptomyces > Streptomyces odontotermitis. Next base: position 62,843 of record NZ_JBNJLS010000004.1, read on the forward strand.
GTCGGGTGGTGCGGAGGCGTCGTCGCGGTGCGGCTGATGGCGGTGCGGCTCAGGGCCTTGCTCCTTGTGCCGTTGCGGCTCGTCGCGGTGCGGCCGCAGGGCGGTCACGCCCGGCGGGGTCGCCTCCGGTGCCGGGGCGGAGGCGGCGAGGGCGGGACGGGGCGGGGGTGCCGGGACGGGGTGGTGGCCGTTCATGGGCGGCGTGGCCGGTCCTGGTACGCGCGCGTGCTGGGCTGCCGCGTCATGTGAGTGCTCCGGAGTGGTGGGCTGCTGGGGCAGGGCGGTCTGCAGCAGCGGGGTGGGCAGGAGGATCACGGCGGTGGTGCCGCCGTACGGGGAGGTGCTCAGGCGCACCTTGATGCCGTGCCGGTTGGCGAGCCTGCTCACCACGAAGAGGCCGAGTTGGTCGCTGTCGAACAGGTCGAGGGCCTCGGACTGTTCGATGCGCCGGTTGGCGCCGGCGAGGGCGTCCGCGCCCATGCCCAGGCCGCGGTCCTCGACTTCGAGGGCGTAGCCGTTGCCGACGGGCTCGCCGCTGACGCGCACCTTCGTGTGGGGCGGTGAGAACTGGGCGGCGTTCTCCACGAGTTCGGCGAGCAGGTGGGTGAGGTCGGCGACGGCCGCGCCCTTGATGGCCGCTTCGGGGAGGTGGCGCACCTCCACGCGCGCGTAGTCCTCGATCTCGGAGACCGCGGCGCGCACGACGTTCGTGAGCGAGACGGGCTTGCGCCAGGCGCGGCCGGGGGCGGCTCCGGAGAGGATGATCAGGCTCTCGGCGTGGCGCCTCATCCGGGTGGTGAGGTGGTCGAGGCGGAAGAGGTCGCTCAGCTCGTTCGGATCCTCGGCGCGACGTTCCATGCCGTCAAGGAGGCTGAGTTGGCGGTGGACGAGCACCTGGCTCCTGCGGGCGAGGTTGACGAAGACTCCGGAGATGCCGCTGGCCAGCTCGGCGCGCTCGATCGCGGCCCGCAGCGCCGCCCGGTGCACGGTGGTGAGGGCTTCGGAGACCTGACCGGTCTCGTCTTCGGCGGGCGGCCCCGGTGGCGCCTCGGCGCGGATGTCTAGCTCTTCGCCCGCCCGCAACCTCCGCATGGCGCCCGGGAGTTTGCGGCGCGCGATCTCCAGGGCGCTGTTGCGCAGGCTGACGAGCTCCACGACGAGGCCACGCCCGATGCGTACGGAGATGAGCAGGGAGGCGGCCACGGCGATGAGTCCCAGGAGGACGGCGGCGCCCGCCGGGGTGAGCACGCCGCGTGTGAGCGGGTCGGCCCGGTCGGCGGCGGAGTGTGCGGCGTCCTGCTCGATACCGCGCCGGCCGTCGCTCACCGTCGCGTACGCGGCGTTCCACGTGGTGGCGGGCGCGGCGTCGAGCGCCTTGCGGCCGGGTGCGGCCACCAGGACCTTGTCCTCGACGGCACGGAGGTCCCCATAGGCACTCCCCCGCTCGACGGCGCGCCAGGCGCCCCGCTCGGGGTTCTGGAGGTCCGCGGTCGCCGCCTCGGTCAGGGTGCGCCGGGTGTCGGCGGTCGCGGTGAACCGGCGCAGCCGCTCGCCGTCGAGCTTCCCGGCGAGCCGGGCGCCGGCGAGTACCGCGTCCTCGCGGGCCAGCATCTCGCCCGAGCGGGAGAACTCCAGCAACACGCGCGCGGGGGAGCCTCGTTCGGCGTCGTCGATGCCGGTGAGGGAGCCGTCGACTCCGAAGGCGGTCGCGATCGCTTTGGTGTACTGCCCATAGGCCGTGTCCCAGCCGGCGCGGTGGTCGAGTACCTCGGTGCGCAGCGTCCGCAGTCGCGCGGCCTCCGCGACGAACGTCTCCAGACGGCCGGTGGCCTCGGCGGGCAGCCCCGCGCCCGCGGCGACGGTGTCGTGGTCGCTGAGGCGCAGTTTCGCCACGGCCCGGTCGGTGCGCGTGGCAGTCAGCCTGAGCCTCTCGGCCCGGTCGGGGGCGGGTCGGGTGGCCTGGGCGACGGCGGCGGTCCGTTCGGCCTGGAGGGCGGTCACGGCGGTGCCTATGGGAGTGCGTATGCCGGTCTCGACGCGCTGCAGCCGCTGCAGCCGCGCGACGTCCTGTGCGGTGCTGACCGTCGCGTAGGCCCAGAGCGAGAGCAGCGAGACGATGGGAACCATCAGCAGGCAGACGATCTTGGCCCGGACCGTGCGGGGGCGCAGCCGCCATCGTCCCGCGCGCGTGGGCGTGTTGGCCGGGTCTCCGGTAAGGGGCGCGGCTCCGGCGAGGGGAGCGTTCGCTTCGTCGTGTTCGTCGGCGGGTGGACCCGCGTGGGCGCGGCGGCCGCGCGGCAGCTCGGTCATCGGACGGCGCCCTCGACGGGGCGCTGTGCCGACACAGATGCCGCGTACTCCCCCGCCGTCGGCGAGAGTGCGACGAACGCCAAGGTCAGGAAGAGGTATGCCCCGAGGCCGACGGCGAGGGGGAAGATGAACTGCATCGTCGTGGCCCCGGGAAGCGCGGCGCCGGACGGGGTGACCCGCACCCTCACCGCCATCATTCCGGTGTAGTGCATGCTGCTCACGGCCCCGCCCATGACGAGCGAGGCGACGGCCACCGCGAGCGGCGACTTGATGTTCAGCCCCGCCCAGAGGGCGGCGGTCGCGGCGACGACGGCGATCACCACGGAGAGTCCGACGAGGACGGGGTCGTAGCCGACATGTCCGTGCAACCGGAGCGCGGCCATGCCCAGGTAGTGCATGCTCGCGACACCGAGCCCCGTGGTGAGCCCGCCGAGCACCAGCGCACGACCGCGCTCGCGGCTGTGGGCGACCACGAAGACGCCGGCTCCGATGACGGCCATCGCGACGAGGAGGCTCAGGATCGTCAGTGGAACGTTGTAGTGGATCTCGGTGCCGCTGACGCCGAAGCCGAGCATGGCCACGAAGTGCATCGTCCAGATGCCGGTGCCGATCGCCGAGGCCGCGGTGAGCAGCCAGTTGCGGCGCGCGCGGCCCGTCGCGGCCAGGGCGCGGACGGTGCAGCGCAGGCCGAGTGCGGCGCCGATGCAGGCCATCACGTACGACAGCACGGGGGTCAGCCAGCCGAAGGTGGCGTGGTCCAGGTGTCCCATGGCTCCGGGACGCTAGTCCGAGGAGGGGCGCACAACGGGGGCGCATTTCGAAAGCTGGTGGAATATGACGCAGAGATGTTCCTGAACGATCGCGTCACGCTCGAACGTGTGCGCCGCACGCTCGTGCGGATCGGTGCGGGATCATGGGGCGCATGAGCGACGACCACACGAAGGTGCAGGAGTTCTTCGCGGCCCGTGCCGCCGACTGGGACAGCAGGTTCCCCGACGACGGCCCGGCCTATCGCGCGGCTGCGGTCGACCTCGGGCTGCGGCCCGGCGACCGCGTGCTCGACGCGGGCTGCGGCACCGGGCGCGCGCTGCCCGCGCTCAGGGAGGTCGTGGGGCCCTCCGGAGCCGTCCTGGGCGCCGACCTGACACCCGCCATGCTGCAGGCGGCCCAGCGGGCGGGCAGAGAGCGTCACGGGCAGCTGCTGCTCGCCGACGTGGCGCACCTGCCGCTGCGCTCGGAGTCCCTGGACGCCGTGTTCGCCGCGGGCCTCATCGCCCACCTGCCCCAACCGGCCGAGAATCTGCGCGAGTTGCGTCGGGTGACGCGCCCGGGCGGCGTCCTCGCGCTGTTCCACCCCATCGGCCGGGCGGCTCTCGCCGCACGGCAGGGCCGTCAGATCACGCCCGGAGACCTGCGCGCGGAGTCCAACCTGGGCCCGCTCCTGGCCGGTTCGGGCTGGCGCATGACCTCGTACGTCGACGAGGACGCGCGCTTCCTGGCCCTCGCCGTGCGTCAGGACTGAACACGAGGGGGGCGTCACCGTGCCCCGGCGACCGCGGCCGCGTAGGCCCCGGGATTGTCGAACATGATGTTGTGTCCGGCGTCCGGGACCGTCAGCACCGTGACGCCGGACGCCACCAGGCCCTCCCTGTCCGCGAGTTCGCCACTGCGGGCGCCCTGGAGGTAGACCCGCTCCACCGAGAGGCCCATGAGCATGTGGCGCATGGTGGGCCGGGTTGCGGCGACGAGTCCGACGGCGCTGCGGTGCAGGGCGCGCGGGTCGGCGAGGCGCATGGTCGCGGCCCATGTGGGGCCCGCCTTCTCCAGCACGCGTGCGTAGCCGCCTCCGGCGACGAATTCCTCTTCTCCGTAGGCGGCGATGCCGCTGCTGCCCGCTGTCGGCGCCGGGTTCGGGTCGAGGTTGGCTTCGGCAAGGACCAGGCGTGCGACCAGGTCGGGGCGCCGGTGGGCGCAGACGATGGCGACGGAGCCGCCCATGCTGTGTCCGACGATCTCCGCTCCGCGCGCCCCGGCCGCGTCCAGGGCCGCCGCGAGCGCGTCGGCGTGGTCCTCCAGTGTGTAGCCGAAGTCCGCGGGGCGGTCGCTGATGCCGTGGCCCGGCAGGTCCACGAAGAGCGAGCGGCGGCCGGTCAGTTCGGGCCGGGCGGCGATGTGGGCGTGGTAAACGGCTGACGTCGCGCCGAGCCCATGGACATACACGCGCGCGGGTCCGGCCCCTTCGGTCTCCGTCCACCGGATGTGACTGCCCTGCCCGTCGAACTGCGCCTGCCGCATCGTCGGCCCTCCCTCTGTCGCCCCACACGGGATGGGCACCGAGACGTCCACGCCCCCGGTCCCGGACATCACGATACATCGGTACCGAGGTACTTCGGTACCGATGTACACCGCTGATGGGGCAGAATGCCCGCATGCTCGAACTGGCCATCCTGGGTTTCCTGTACGACGCGCCGCTGCACGGCTACGAACTGCGGCGGCGCATCACCGCGCTGACCGGGCATGTGCGGCCCGTGGCCGAGAGCACGCTCTACCCGGCCATCAAGCGCCTCGAGAAGGCGGATCTGCTCGCCCGCGAGACCCGGCCGGGTACGGGAGCCGCCCCCCGGCACATGCTCACGCTCACCGCCGAGGGCAGGCGCGAGCTGCGGCGGCGGCTCGCCGAGCCCGCGCAGGGCGACATCACCGACGAGAACCGCTGGTTCACGGTCCTGGCGTTCCTGCGGCATCTCGACGACAAGGAGGCACAGGCCGCGGTGTTGCGGCGGCGCCTCACCTTCCTCGAGGAGCCCGCGAGCTTCTTCTACGACGACGAGCGGCCGTTGCGCGCCGAGGAGCTCGACGACCCCTTCCGCCGGGGCATCCTCACGATCGCCCGCGCCACGAGCCGGGCCGAACTTGCCTGGCTGCGCGAGACGTTGACGACACTGTCCTCAGTCGCCGGGGCCGACGGGCAGCGTTCCTGAGCCGTCCGGCGGGCGCACCACCAGGCAGCCGCGTACGCCTGGTACGGGGCGGGTGCCGAGGTCGGCGACCCGGTAGCCGTCGCGGTAGCCCTTGATCTCGGGGTTCTGGCGGGCGTAGTGCGGTTTCGCGCGCGGGGGCAGCAGACGCACCGCACGGCCCCGCAGCCGCACCCCGCCGCGGACCAGGGAGCGGGTGAGCGCGCCCGGCGGCTCGTACCGGAAGGCGCGCAGCAGGGAGTCGTCGAGCAGCGCCAGGATCGCCGTGCGCAGCACGGGGGCGAGCGGGCTCGGGTACCACGAGCCCATCAGTTCCAGGGTGGCGTCGGAGACCTTGCGCCCGCCCTCGTCCCAGGCGAAGTGCGCCTCTTCGTAAGCATCGAGGCAGTTCTCGAACTCCTCGTAGGAGCCGGGGACTTCCTTGATGCCCATGTGCCGGCCGAGGGTGCGGTAGTAGACGACGGAGGCGACGGTCTCGTGGCGGGACAGGCGCCGCCACGCATAGGCGTCGATCCACCTCTTCGGAGTCACGACGAACGTGGAGAGCACGTAGCGCATGTCTTCATTGCTGATGTCGTAACTGCGGTGCATCTGGTTGATGCGGCGGATCGCCGTGCGCCCCTCCTCGCTGCCGAAGCCCTGCTCGACGACGGCGTCCAGGAGAAGCACGGTGTCGTCGTAGCGCTTCTGCGTGCGGTCGGTCAGCTCGGCCGTCTGCGCCAGGAGACGGCCGATGCTCGGGACGGCATACGTGCGGTAGAGGGCGAGCTCCAGGGACCGGGTGAAGTCCCAGGGGAACTCGTAGGCCGCGCTGAGCCGGTAGATCGTCAGGAAGTCCTTCTCCGGGTCCAGGCGCCGGATCTGCGCGAGCCGCTCGTAACGCTTCACCGCTCGGTCCCCTTTCTGCCACCGGGGAAGCAACTCTAGTTTGGAAAGGGGATATTGAGCGATCATGAGCCGCAGTCGAACCGGGGGAAGGTGCCCGAGAAATGTTCCACAAGATCCGCAAGGTCTTCCGCGCCCAGCAGCCGGTGCCGTCGGCGCCCAAGCGCGCACACAACCTCTTCGAGGCCGCCTCGGCCTACGTGGCGGCCTGTGCCGACGACGACCAGGAAGGCATCGAGGAAGCCAGGGGGTGGGTGTCTCCGGAAGCCCTGTCGTTCGGCGTCAGCGAGCTCGCGTGCCGCGCCGTCATCGCCCTCGCCCGGGAGCGCGACGAGTCCCCGAACGACGTGGCGCGTAGCCTCCTCGGCCTGCCTGCCGCGTGACGTCGGTGTGCGTGGGATCGAGGCACTGCAGGGCGGCGCTGATCGCGATGCCCGTCTCCTCGGCGTGCGCGAGCCGTTCACGGACCTCTCGCGGCGTGCGGGGCCGGTAGCCGGGCCCGCAGCCGCAGCACGCCTGCCGGAAGCGCACACCGGCCGTGAGGACCGCTGCCAGGGCACGCCAGGCCGCGCGATCACGGCGCTTGGGCACGGCGAGCGCGGAGCCCGCGTTCAGCAACTGGCCGCCGCACTGCGGGCAGATGTCGATCCGCACGCGTCCGTAGTCGGCCGCCTTCTTGAAGGAAGCGCGGCACGGCAGACAGACGAAGTGCGAACTGGCTCTGGGCATGAGGGGCATCGTAGGTGCCGAACAGGCTGCCCCACGAGAGATTTTCCTGGTCATCCACCCTCGACGAGGCCAGTTACCAGTGGTTAGGGTGCGCCGACGGATGAACTTGGGGAGGCTGGCATGGCCGGGACGGACGACGCTGTCGCCGCCGACGACGACGCGCTGTACGTACTGACGGCGGTGCTCCTGACGCCTGCCAAGTTTCCGGCGGTGCTCGGCGACGACTACCCCGAGGCATGTGCGGCGCTCGGGCTCGCGCCGCTCGCGAGCGGGTACGGCCTGGTGCTGGGCCAGGACGGCGCCGGGGCGCGGTGGACGGTCGTCGTCGACGACGTCTCACTCGTCGCCGTGGCCATCGCCTCCTGGGACTGCGGCATGGAGTACGACCTGTCGCCCGACGAGCGCACCGTGGTCGCCGCGCTGCCGGGCTGGCCCCTCGCGGTCGCGGTCGCCGCGCCCGGTGTGCCCGCCCCGCACGATCCGCAGCCGGACCCCGAGTACGTGGACCGGGCGCCCCTCGCGCCTCCGGAGGCCGACACCTGGGGCCCCGCCCAACGGCGCCTCGGCGCCGATGAGATAGCTCTCCAGTGGGCGCTGTGGCGCGAGCAGATCGACGATGCCGACTTCGCGACGGAGAGCTCCACGGAGAGCTCCGAAGAGGCGGCTGAGGACGCAGGGACTCACTCCGCGTCTCCGGCCTCGGAGGAGGAGCGTTCCGCGAAAACCGAAGAGGAAGCGGAGGATTCGGCGGGCGGAGGCTCGGCGTCCGCATCCGGCGCCGTCGAAGAACCGCTGACCGGTGTACGGCGTGCGCTCGCGGAAGCCCGCGCCTACGTGGACACCCCTCCGCCGCTCGGCAGGGTGCGTTCCTCCTTCGCCTCGGGGGACGCGCGCACGCTGCGGGCCGACGGCCCTGGCTGGTCCATGGTCGCCAGGACCGACGACATCGCGTTCGTGCTCCTGGACGAAGAGCCCGGAGAGGTGCTGCCGGTGGGGCGCGGGCGGGATCTGCCCGCGCTCTTGGAGGCGCTCGACAAGATGGCCGTGCGGCCCGCCTGACGCTCCGTCCCGCGTCGCCTTTCCAGGTCATCCCCCGGGGGTTCAGTGGGCGGCGTCGGGGTCGACGAGGAAAGCGGCCATGGCCGTGTCGGCGTTCGAGTGCGCGCACAGCGCCGCCAGTTCGGCCCGCCAGACATCCGGCCACCCGGTGGCCCTGCCGCCCGCGCGGACCAGCGTGACGGCCAGTGCTCCGGACGGTGCGGTGTCCCGCTCCCTGAGCATGCGGACCGCTCGCAAGAGCGCCTCCCGCGCGTGTGGTCCGGGAATGTGCAGATAGGGATCCTGCCCCAGCGCGAGCCGCTCGGGGCGTTCCTCGACCAGGGCAAGCAGCCGCTCCCAGCGCCGCGCATCGTGCTCTCCATGGTGTACGGCGGCCAGGGCGGTCTCCCAGGTCAGCCGCGCCGCCTCGGGCAGCAGGCCCGCGCGCCGCAGGCTCAGCCCCAGCGCGTCGGCGATCGGGAGCGACGAGACCGGTCCCTCTTGGACGCGCAGGCCGTCGGGGAGTGTCGCGAGGCGGCGCAGCGCGTCCGCGGCGACCTGTCGGTCCGCCGCGCCGCCGAGTGCGACCAGCTCGTCGAAGACCCGCTGCAGGACGGCGGCCGTGGCCGGTCCCCGCGGGAACCAGACCAGTTGCCGGGCCGCCGCGTCCCACACCCGGCGGCTCCGCCGCTGATCGACCGCGAGGTCGGCGACGGCGTTCATCGCCGCTTCCGACGCGCGGGTGAGCCAGGCGGTCAGTACGCGACAGGCAGCCGCCGCGGTGTCGTCGTCGCCGTCCTTGGCCAGGTGGGTGAGGAAGTCCCGGTAGGCCCGCGCGGCGGAGTCGGGAACGGCTCCCCCGCGCGTGTGGAGGACCGCTTCCCGTATGGCGGGTTCATGGGCCTGTCGTGCGAGACGGTCGGCGACATCAGAGTGCGTGATGCAGGGGACGAGGAAGCGCGCCACCACAGCGCGCACGTCGCGGTGCTGCCCGGGCGCGTCCCATGCGGCCAACAGGGCGTCGAAGGCGGCCTCTTCGTGGAGGACGCCCAGAGCGCGGACGGCTTCCTTGCGCGTGCCGACGGGCGCGTCCGTCCTGCGTGCCACGGGCCCGAGGAGCCGCACCGCCTCCTGGTCCGTGAGGCCCTCCAGGAGGTGTCGTACGGAGGCCATGGCGGCGCGCCCGCGCACCCCGCCGCCGGCCGCGTGGCGCAGGAGGGCATCGAGGAGCGGTCCGGCGGTGACGGGGGTGGTGGCGGTGTCCCCGGGTGCGCCTGCCGTGTCGCCGAGCGCCGCGAGCGCCGCTGCCGCGACCGGCTGCGGCGCCGTGTCCGCGAGCGTCATCAGCAGCTCGGCGTCGCGCAGTTGGGCTGCCGCGTCGGCACGGGTGCGCAGCGGGGCGAGCTCGTCGGTGGCCACGCGCGCGTGGTGCTCGTCCCATGCCTGGCGCTGTGCGGGGAGCCAGCGCCCTCTGGCGGTGTGGGGCAGGGGCTGGGCCCAGGGGGTGGGCCGTGGGCGCGTCCGGCCCGTCAGGCCCGCGGGGGCCGCCGCCAGGACGGGTTCGAGGAGGTCCGTGCGGCGGGCGGCCACGGTGCGCAGCACGATCGGTACCGTTGCGAACGAGGCGTCCGTGGCGATCAGTTCGGCGCAGCGCTGTTCCCTGAGCCGTGCGGGTGCCACCCAGGCCGCGGCGGCGCGGGCCGCCAGCTGCGGGTCCTCGTGCTCCCGAGCCGTCCGCCGGACAAGGGAGTCCAGGTCCGGGATGTCGCCCAGACAGGGGGCGAGCAATTCGGCGAAGGGGGTGGAGAGGTCGGGGCGTTCCCTGACCCGTGAGGGCGCGGCGTCCCAGATGGCCCGTGCCGTTTCCGTGTCCGTACGAAGGGGCGTGACGGGCCCTCGGAAGCGGGGGTCGGAGGTGATCTCGCACAGGAGTGCCGTCGCGTACGCGGCACGCGCGCCTTCGCCGCGTGCTGCCGCGCTCTGGGCGGTGCGGCGCAGCAGGCGTTCCGCGGCGGCGAGGGTGGGTGCGGTCGAGTCGCGGGACTGGACCGTGGTGACTGCGACGTCGCGCAGGACACGCTCGGGAAGGGCCATGAGGAGTCGTGGCGGTGCGCTCGCCAGTTGGCGCAGGGCGCTGTGGCGGACCTCGTCCTGGTCGTGCCAGGCCCGCTCGCAGTGGAGGGCGATCCGGGCGAACTCCGCCGGGTCGCCGTGCAGTTCGGCGCAGGCGAGGAGGGCGGGCCAGGCCAGCTCCCGGTGGTGGCGCCGGTGGTGCTCGGTCTCTTCGCGCAGCAGGGGTTCGCCGTCGGGCAGCGGGAGCACCGCGGCGAGGCGGGTCATCGTCCACTCCTGGCGGGCCCAGCGCTTCACCCAGGGCCGGACGAGCTGCGCGCGGTCTGCGGGTGCGAGCGCGGTCAGGGTGCTGGTGGGCAGGCTCCGCACCCGGTGCACCCGGGCGGTGCGTTCTTCGATGAGCTGTCGGCGTTGCGGGGCGGGCAGGAGCATCAGCAGCCCGTCCGGGGCGACGTCGTGCCGTGTCCCGCCGATGGCGCGGGGGCCGACCGGGCAGCGTCGGGCCAGGTCCACCCGGTCGTCGAGGGGCAGCTCCTGGACCGCGCGCCGCACGGAGGGCGGCAAGGGGCCCGCGGGGAGCGGGAGTTCGCGTGCGGAACCGTCGGATGCGACGGGGGCGGCGCGCAGGATCTCCAGCGCTTGCGCGGGTCGGCGCAGCACGGAGCGGGCAGCCCGCCGCGTGAGCAGTTCGGGGCCGCGCTCCAGGAGCAGCAGACCGGCTCTCGGGTCGCGCTCGGCCGCGAGGCTCGCGACGGCCTGGTGGCGGCGCCGGAACCGGTGTCGGTCACGGTGCCCGGGCCGGCGGCGGGTGAGCGTCTCTGCCACGGCTGTGGGCGCGGTGCGGGCGAGGGTGTTGAGCACGCCCTGGGCGGGCTCGATGCGGGACAGCCAGTCCGTGACCGTCTGTTCGGGGCAGGCGGGCAGGAGCAGGGCGGCGTCGCGGGCGCCGAACCGCTCGTGGACGAGGGGCAGCAGGCGGGCCGCGAGCGGGCGTCGGCGGCTGAGCCTCAGGATGCGGTAGGTCTCCCTGCGCGCCGCACCGCTGTCGCTCAACGCGAGCCGCTCCAGGGCCTGTTCCGGCACGGGGAGCCTGCGGGCGGCCGACAGGGCCCGGCGGCGCAGGAGCGGGTCGGTGAGCGCGGCCGCGACCGTGTCGAGGTCACGTCGGACGACGGCCAGGAAGAGCGCGGTGTGCCGCTCGTCGGGGCTGCCGCCGTCCAGTGCGCCGTGAAGGGTGGCGTACGCGGCCGGGGTGAGCGTGCGGGCGTAGCGCGCGAGGGCGGTCATGCGGGCCGGGAAGGGCAGCGAGTCGAAGTGGGCGCTCAGCCAGGCCGCGGTCAGGGGCGCGGGGGCGGCGGGCTGCGTTTCGTGGGACGGTGTGCGGGACGTCTCGTGTGCGGCCATCAGCGATCACCGTGGGATCGCCGGGCCTCCTTTCGGAAGGTCATGGGCGTCATGGTCACGCCCCGGTGATCGTCACCGCAACAGGTTTTACGGGAGGGGGCGCCCTCCCCCGCTCGCCCCGGGGCGTCGGCCCTACGCGGTGGCCGGCGCGGGAGGGGCCGGGTGGGAGCCGGGTGCGGGGCTCGCCCCGAGCCGGGGCCGGCTCGGGGACGCTCCTCAGCGGCCGAGCTCCTTGCGCGTGACACGGCGCAGCCTGCGGCGCTGCGCGGGGTCGAGGGTGAGATAGGCGGCCGCGGGGACACCGACGATGATCAGGAAGGCGGCCCACCAGGGCAGCCAGATCAGCAGGATGAGCCCGGCGGCCACGCCTCCTGCGGCGATCTTCGCGTTCTTCGACATGTGCGTCGCCTCCTTCGCGGCGGTTGCCGCTCTCTGTCTTGGGAAAACGGCCCCGGGCCGCCCCCGGTTCCGGAAGGCGACCCTGATGAAGCCCTGAGAAATATCCCCTACTCGACCCTGAGGGGCTCGCCCACCTCGTACATGTGGCGCAGCACCTGTCGGTACGAGTCGACGAATCCGGTCTCCGCGTACGGCATACCCAGTCGCGCGCAGTGGGCGCGCACCAGCGGCTGGGCGAAGCGGAGGTGGGGGCGGGGCATGCTCGGGAACAGGTGATGTTCGATCTGGTAGTTGAGTCCGCCGAGGAACCAGTCGGTCGCCGCGCCGCCCCGGACGTTGCGGGAGGTCAACACCTGGCGGCTGAGGTGGCCCCAGCGCTCGCCGTCGGAGTCGGTCATCTCCATGCCCTTGTGGTTGGGGGCGAAGGCCAGCCCCAGATGGAGACCGAACAGCGCCTGGTGGAGGGCGAAGAAGGCGAGGGCGTGGCCGAGGGGCATGGCGGTGAACAGGAGCGCGGCGTAGCCGACGAGGTGTGCCACCAGGAGCAGCCCCTCCAGGGCTCGTTCGCGGGGGGCCTGACGGCGCAGGTCCTGGAAGCCGTAGACCTTCATGGCCAGGCCCTGGAGCAGCGTCAGGGGGAAGAACAGCCATGCCTGGTTGCGGGTGAGCCAGCGCTGGAAACCCGCGCGGGCCTTGGCGTGACGGCTGGAGAACACCACGACGCCGGGCCGCACGTCGGGGTCCTTCTCCAGGTGGTTGGGGTTGGCGTGGTGGCGGTTGTGCTTGTCGTTCCACCAGGACGCACTCATGCCCAGGAGGAGGTTGCCGTGGATCAGTCCGAGGGCGCGGCCGACCTTGCGGTTGCCGGTTATCTGGGAGTGGCCGGCGTCGTGGCCGATGAAAGCGGTGCGGGCGCAGAGCACGGAGAGGACGGGGGCGAGGAGCAGCACCCACCAGGATCCGCCGAGGAGGAACATGCCGGTCACCACGGCGGCCAGGGCGAGGGTGTTGACGGCGATGCTGCGCGCGTACCAGGCGGTGCGGCGGTCCAGGAGACCCTGTTCCTTGACCGTGCGCAGGAGCGGCGCGAAGTCGCTGCCTCCAGGAGGCCGTCCGACAGGGGCCGGGGCGGTGCCCGGGCGTTCGGGGGCTACTGCGGTGGCCTGCGGCATGGTGGTGTCTCCGGTCTCCCTGTGTACGGCCTGACCTGAGAAAACGTACGGATATGTAACCTTGGGCGACCATGGCGCCACCACCCGTGTCCCACAGGGGTCCGCCCCCGCGCGGCGGTGGTGTTGGCTACACCCCCGCGCGGCGAGCGTGACGGGGATCACGCAAGCAGTGCCTCAATTCGGCTTGCGATTGCTGTACTCTCGGCGGCTCTGGTCGCAGTAGTCAAACTTGAGGAATGCGCTATCGCCGTGTACAGGCTCCCCGCCGCTTCCCCCTCCGAGATCTCCGAACTCTCCCGCTGTGCCGTGCTGTTCGTGCCCGGCGATCCGGCGCGCACCGGCCGGGTCGCCTTCTGGCGGCCCGATGGCGAGGCACCGCCCGCCTCGGCCGCGGGCACGTCCGAGGAAGTCCCCGTCGCGCTGCCCGGTGCCGACGGGGTCGAGCTCACCCACGTGCCCGCGACGCTGCTTGCGGTGCGTGCCGCGCTCCCGGTGCTCACGCGCGCGCGTGCCGCCTCGGGCACCGATGAGACGGCCGCCTTCTGGGGCAGCGCCGCCGTCCTCGCGCTGCAACTCGCCGCGCGCGGGCTGTTGTTGCCGGGGCTCAGCGAGGGCGACCACGACGCGTGGCGCGCCGGCCCGCTGTCCGCCGCCGACCTGGAGCGGGTGCGCGAGCTCGCGGCCGCGATGCCGCCCGCCGCCCACGCCGTGCCCCTGGACGGCACGCGGCCGCCGCGGCTGCCCCGGCCCGAGCGGCTCCTGCGGCAGTTCCTCGACGCCGTCGCCGACACCTTGCCCCGCTCCCCCGCCGCTCCCCTCCTCGCGGGCGGCTCCGCATTCGCCGCCGCGGCGCCGCAGCATGTGCCGGAGCAGCGCCCGTGGGCCACCGACGTGGCCGCCGGACACGACGCGGGCGTGCGCGTCTCCCTGCGCGTCGAGGTGCCCGGCCTCGCCACCACGACCGACGGCGAGGCCCGGCTGCCGTTCCGTGCCGTGCTGCAGATCCACAGCGTCAGCGACCCCGCGCTCGTCGCGGACGCGGCCGAGGTGTGGGCGGGTTCGGGCGCCGCCGCCCGGGCCTTCGGTCCGCACTCCCGAATGGATGCCCTGCTGGCGCTGCGCAGGGCCGCCCGCGCGTGGGGAGCGCTCACCCCCCTTCTGTCGGCTTCCGTACCCGACGCGATCGAACTCGCCGACGAAGAGGTCACCGAACTCCTGGGCGAGGGCGCCCGGTCGCTCGCCGTCGCGGGCGTCGAGGTGCACTGGCCCAAGGAGCTCGCACGCAGCCTCACCGCGCGCGCGGTGATCGGCCCCGCCGACGACGAGGGGACCGGCCCGGACAAGCTGTCCTCGGATGCGCCCTCCTACCTGTCGACCGACGCGCTGCTCGCCTTCAACTGGCGCTTCGCGCTGGGCGACCAGGAGCTGAGCCGCGCGGAGCTCGACCGGCTCGCCGAGGCCAACAGGCCCGTGGTGCGGCTGCGCGACCAGTGGGTCCTCATCGATCCGGAGAAGGCCCGCAGCGCCCGCGCGCAGCAGGACCGCAAGGTCACCCCGATCGACGCCCTCAGCGCCGTCCTGACGGGCACCACGCAGGTCGACGGCAGGACGGTCGACGTGCACCCCACGGGCTGGCTCGCCACGCTGCGGGAACGCCTGTCGGACCCCGAGGGCATGGAGCCGGTGGGGCAGCCCGCCGCGCTCTCCGCCCAGCTGCGCGACTACCAGCTGCGCGGGCTGAACTGGCTGGCGCGGATGACCTCGCTGGGTCTCGGCGGCTGCCTCGCGGACGACATGGGCCTCGGCAAGACGATCACGCTGATCTCCCTGCACCTGCACCGGCAGACCGACGAGGCGACCTCGGGCCCCACCCTCGTGGTCTGTCCGACGTCGCTGATGGGCAACTGGCAGCGCGAGATCCAGAAGTTCGCCCCAGGCACGCCGGTGCGCCGCTTCCACGGGGCGCGGCGGAGCCTGGAGGACCTGGCCGACGGCGAGTTCGTGCTCACCACGTACGGCACGATGCGGCTGGACGCGGAGCGGCTGGCCGGTGCGCCCTGGGGCATGGTCGTCGCCGACGAGGCGCAGCATGTGAAGAACCCGTACTCGGCGACCGCCAAGCAGCTGCGCACCATCAACGCACGCGCGCGCGTGGCCCTCACGGGCACGCCCGTGGAGAACAACCTCTCCGAGCTGTGGGCGATCCTCGACTGGACCACGCCGGGATTGCTCGGCCGGCTCGGCACCTTCCGGACGCGCTACGCGGCGGCCGTCGAGGGCGGCACGGACCCCGCGGCGGCCGAACGGCTCGCCCAGCTCGTGCGCCCCTTCCTGTTGCGCCGACGCAAGTCGGACCCCGGGATCGCACCCGAGCTGCCGCCCAAGACCGAGACCGACCGCGCCGTCTCCCTCAGCACCGAGCAGGCGGGCCTCTACGAAGCAGTGGTCCGCGAGACCCTCGCGGAGATCTCCGGCGCCGACGGCTTCGCCCGCCGCGGGCTGATCGTGAAGCTCCTGACCGGGCTCAAGCAGATCTGCAACCACCCCGCGCAGTACCTCAAGGAGGACCGGCCGCGCATCCCCGGGCGCTCCGGAAAGCTGGAGCTGCTGGACGAGTTGCTCGACACGATCCTCTCCGAAGGCGCGAGCGTGCTCGTCTTCACGCAGTACGTGCAGATGGCGCGCCTCATCGAACAGCACCTCTCCGCGCGCGGGGTGCCGTCGCAGTTCCTGCACGGAGGCACCCCGATCGCCGAGCGCGAGGCCATGGTGGAGCGCTTCCAGGAGGGCGAAGTGCCCGTCTTCCTGCTGTCGTTGAAGGCGGCGGGGACGGGTCTGAACCTGACGCGGGCCGAGCACGTCGTGCACTACGACCGGTGGTGGAACCCCGCCGTCGAGGCGCAGGCGACGGACCGTGCGTACCGCATCGGACAGACACAGCCCGTGCAGGTGCACCGGCTGATCGCGGAGGGAACGATCGAGGACCGCATCGCGGAGATGCTGCTCCGCAAGCGGGAGCTGGCCGACGCCGTGCTCGGCACCGGCGAGGCCGCGCTGACCGAGCTGTCCGATGCCGATCTGGCCGAACTGGTCGAGTTGCGAGGGGGGACGCGATGAACGCGGTGCACGGAGGAACGTACGACGAACAGGGAGAGCGGACCTTCTCGGCGCTGCCTCCCGCGCACGGCAGAGGGTTCGCGCAGACCTGGTGGGGACAGGCGTGGCTCAAGGCCCTGGAGGACACCGCTCTCGAACTGCGGCAGTTGAAGAACGGACGCAGGCTCGCGCGCGCGGGAGCCGTGGGGGCGGTCACGGTGCGGCCCGGGAGGATCACGGCCGTGGTCACCGACCCGGACGGCACGCCGCACCGTTCCGACGTCCTGTTGCCGCAGTTGAGCGAGGACGAGTGGGACCGGTTCCTGTCCATGACCGTGGAGCGCGCGGGGCACATCGCCGCGCTCCTGGACCGGGAGATGCCACCGCACCTGGTGGAGGACGCGGCGACGGCGGGCGTGGAACTCCTTCCCGGCATCGGCGATCTGGAGCCGGAGTGCGACTGCGAGGCGTGGGACCACTGCGGGCACTCGACCGCGCTCTGCTATCAGATGGCACGTCTGCTCGACCAGGACCCGTTCACGCTGCTGCTCATCCGGGGGCGCACGGAGCGCGCGTTCCTCGACGAGCTGCAGGTGCGCAGCGTCGCCCGGGCCGAGCCGCGGGAGGGCTCCGAGGAGGAGCGGGAAGGGGCCCAGGAGGGCGTGGACGCCGCGGAGGCGTACGCGGACGGGCTCATCCTGCCGCCGCTGCCCGAGCCGGCCGCTCCGCCCGCCGAGCCCGGACTGCCGCCGAGCCTGGACACCGAGACGGAGCCCGCGCCCGGCGTCGACGTGACGGCGCTGGAGTTCCTGGCGGCGCAGGCGGCCGTCGAGGCGCACCGGCTGCTCGCGGAGGCGCTCGCTCCCGGTCACGAACAGCAGCTCACGGAGGCGGAGTTGACCGTGGGCGAGGATGCGGTGCGCCTGGCCGCCGCCGGCCCGCCCGCGCCGCTGGCGGCGCAGCTGGCCAAGGAGTCGGGCCGGACCGGTGACGGTCTCACACTCGCCGTGCGGGCCTGGGGGTTCGGGGGCCGTGCCGCTCTGGCGGTCCTGGAGGAGGAGTGGACGCCCCGGGCTGACGCGTTGGCACGCGCGCGTGCGGCGCTGGACGCGGCGTGGGACGAGGACGAGCGGCCGCACCTGCGGGCCAGTCACAACCGCTGGACGGTGGTCGGCACCGACGTACAGCTGCGGCACGGGCCCGACGGCCGGTGGTGGCCCTACCGCAAGGAGCGCGGGCGTTGGGTCCCCGCGGGAGCGGCGAGCCACGACCCGGCCACGGCACTGGCGGTGGCGGCCGGAGGCGAGTGACCGCCCCTTCCCCGGACCCTCTGGAGGCGAGTGACCACGCCCTCCCCGGGACCTGCGGAGCCGCGTGCCCGCTCGCCGCCGGGCCGTAGGCGCCGCCCTCAGGCTGAGCCTGAGCGCACACGGCGCCCACCGGCGCACTCTCCCCGTCACGCCGTGCGCCGGGAACATCGGCGCGCGCACTCGCCCTGACCAGCGATTGAGCACGGTCATGACATCCGTCAGCGTGGAGGCAACGGTTCAGGGAACGGGCCGTGGCCGCCGGAATCGCCTCTCCGGCGGCCACGGCCCTGGTGTCCGCCTCACCGTCGGCACCCACCCGAACTCAGCAGCGGGGGCGCCCTGCGCGTCAGCGATCCACCGGAAGGGGGGTGTGTCAGGGGCTCCGCGCCCCATCACCGCTGGCCGGCTCGGTGGTTGACGGCGGCGCTTCCTGCCCCTCGCGGGAGGCGCCGTCGACACGCCCCCTCCCGTTCACCTCATGGTCTCCCCGCGTTCGGCGCGGCGGCGAAGTCTGGCCGCAGCAACCGCTCGCACGCCTCAGGAGGCCCCGATGTCCCCGCACGCCGCGCGTCCGCGCCGTGTCCGCCGTTCCGCTGCCATCGGTGTGCCGATCGCCGTGCTCGCCGCGATCGTGGTGGCGGGCACCGCGACCGGCGTCCCGCTCGGCGGCGGCACCGGAGGCTCCGACGACAAGAAGGCGCACGGTGACAGGGAGGCGCGGGTCGTCGCGCAGGCGACGCTCGGCGACCTTCCTCTGGGCGAGTTCAGCAACTCCTTGCTGCCCGGCAGCGTGGCCGACGACCGCGGCATCGACCTCGGCGGCATCGGCAGCGATCTGTATCCGGCGGACCGCAAGGGCGAGTTCTGGACCGTCACCGACCGGGGACCCAACGGCCAGATCAAGGTCGACGGCACCAAGCGGCGCACCTTCCCCGTGCCCGGTTTCGATCCGGCGATCGTCAGGATCAAGGTGTCCGGCAAGAGCGTGAAGGTCCTCTCCGCGATGCCGGTCACGACCCGCTCCGGGAAGCCCGTCACGGGACTGTCCAACCAGGAGGGGCGCGACGAGGCGCCGTACTCCTATGACGCGAAGAAGCCCCTCTCCCCCAATCCGAACGGCCTCGACACCGAGGGCGTCGTGCGGGCAGCGGACGGCTCCTTCTGGCTCGCCGACGAGTACGGGCCGTCGCTCGTCCATGTGTCCGCGCGCGGGAAGGTGCTCAAGCGCTACGTGCCCGAGGGCCTGAGGCTGCGCGGCGCCGACTATCCCGTCGTCGAGGCCCTGCCCGGCATCCTGCTCCACCGCAAGGTCAACAGGGGCTTCGAAGGGCTCGCCCAACTGCCGGGCGGCGACCTGGTGATGGCCGTGCAGAGCCCCTTGTCCGTACCGGACGAGGACGCGGGCGAAGCCTCCCGTACGACGCGGCTGCTGCGCTTCTCGCCCAAGAAGCGGGCCGTCACCGCCGAGTACGCCTACCGCTTCGACCCGGTGGGCGTCGTCGACCCGGGCGAGGACGACACCTCGGAGCTGAAGATCTCCTCCGTGGTGGCCGTCGGGCGTGACCGGCTGCTCGTCGAGGAACGCACCGACAAGGCCGCCCGGCTCCACCTGGTGCGCCTGGAGCGGCGTGCGGACATCCTCGGCGGCCGCTGGGACGACGACACCACCCGTCCCTCCCTGGAGCAGCTCGACGACCCCGCGGGCGCCGGAGTGCCCGTCCTGCGCAAGCGGCTCGCGGTGGACCTCGGGAAGGTCAAGGGCGTGCCCGGGAAGATCGAGGGCGTGGCCCGGGTCGACGCGAACACACTGGCGCTGATCAACGACAACGACTTCGGTATGACGGACGGGCCGGGCGCTTTCGACGGCGACGGCCGCCTGGTGGACAGCGGAGTAGAGACCACCGTGACCTATGTGCGGCTGCCGCGAGGGATCAGCTGACCAAGGCCCGAGGGGAGTTCGCTGGGCAGGCCGGAGGGGATCGAGGGCAGCCCACTGGGCAGCCGGGTGGGGACCCTCGTGGGCAGTCGGGTGGGGATCTGCGAGGGGATCTCCGGGACGCTGAACGTCGGAGTGGGCCGGGCCGTGGGGCTGGACGGGCGGTCCCCGGGGCCCTTGTCGTCCTTCGAGTCGTCACCGCCCGCGACGAGGACGACCACGGCGACGATCGCCGCTACGGCCACGGCCGTGGCGAGCAGGATGTACAGCCCGTTCCGCCGCCCGTCCGGACCTCCGGGTGCGACGGGCGGCCCGTCGCCGCCTTCGGGGGGCGGGCCGTAGCCGCCCGGGGGCGGTCCGAATCCGCCGCTTCCCGGAGGCGGCGCGTCACCCGGCGGCGGAGGCTGCGGCGGTACCGGCGGCATGGCCATACCGACAAGAGTCGCCTCAGAAGGGTCAAGATGCGACCCCCGTACGCAAGTTGAGACCGCGATACGGAAAGGGATGCCGCCGAACCGGTCAGCCGCGTGCTTCCAGAAGTCAGCCGCGCGCTCCCAGGAGGTGGTCCATCGCGAGTTGGTCGAGGCGTTCGAAGGCCATGCCGCGTGCCGCTGCCTTGTCCACGTCGAAGTCCTCGAAGGCCGCGCGGTCGCCCAGGAGCGAGGCGAGACCGTCCTCGGCGGTGGGCCGCGCCAGTTCGTCGAGCCGGGCCGCGCGCAGGGCGGCGTGCACCTCCGGGTCGGCGCGGAAGGCCGCCGCACGCTCGCGCAGGATCAGGTAGTTGCGCATGCAGCCCGCCGCCGAGTCCCACACCCCGTCCGCGTCCTCGGTGCGCGGCGGCTTGAAGTCGAAGTGACGCGGGCCTTCGTAGCCACCGCTCTCCAGGAGGTCGACCAGCCAGAAGGCGCTGCGCAGATCGCCCGCCCCGAAGCGCAGGTCCTGGTCGTACTTCACGCCGGTCTGGCCGTTGAGGTCGATGTGGAAGAGCTTTCCGGACCACAGGGCCTGGGCGATGCCGTGCGGGAAGTTGAGCCCGGCCATCTGCTCATGGCCCACTTCGGGGTTGACTCCGAAGAGTTCGGAACGCTCCAGGCGCTCGATGAACGCGAGGGCGTGGCCGACGGTGGGCAGCAGGATGTCGCCGCGCGGCTCGTTGGGCTTGGGTTCGATCGCGAAGCGCAGGTCGTACCCCTGTGTCGTGACGTACTCGCCGAGCAGGTCGAACGCCTCCTTCATGCGGTCGAGCGCGGCCCGCACGTCCTTGGCCGCGCCGGACTCCGCGCCCTCCCTGCCGCCCCACGCCACATAGGTGCGGGCGCCGAGCTCCGCCGCGAGGTCGATGTTGCGGATCGTCTTGCGCAGGGCGTAGCGCCGTACGTCACGGTCGTTGGCGGTGAACGCGCCGTCCTTGAAGACGGGGTGCGTGAAGAGATTGGTCGTCGCCATCGGCACGACCAGGCCGGTGTCGTCCAGGGCCCGCCGGAACCTCTTCACGTGCTCCGCGCGCTCGGCCTCCGCCGCGCCGAAGGGGATCAGGTCGTCGTCGTGGAAGGTCACTCCGTAGGCACCGAGTTCGGAAAGCCGACGGACCGCGTCGGCCGGGTCGAGCGGGGCCCGGGTGGCCTCCCCGAACGGGTCCCTTCCCTGCCACCCGACGGTCCACAGGCCGAAGCTGAACTTGTCCTCCGGAGTGGGCTGGTACGTCATGTGCGACTCCCTGGTTCGGAACGACACCTATTCGTCATGGCGATTTACAAATTAGTATCCGGGGGCATCGCTGGGAAGACAGGGACAAGAAGTCGCCCCAACGGCAGCCGCAGGAACGGAGATCCGCGATGTCAGCAGTGCCAGCAGCCGAGGGCCCCCTCGTCGTCGGCGTGGACAGCTCCACACAGTCCACGAAGGCCCTGGTCGTGGACGCGGCCACCGGAAGCGTGGTGGCGAGCGGCCAGGCCCCGCACACGGTCACCACGGGCCCCGGCCGGGAGAGCGACCCGGAGCAGTGGTTCGACGCCCTGCGCACGGCGCTCGCCACGTGCGGCCCGGCCGCGCACGAGGCGGCCGCCGTGGCCGTCGGCGGACAGCAGCACGGCCTCGTCACCCTCGACGCGCACGGCAGGCCGGTGCGGCCCGCGCTGCTGTGGAACGACGTGCGTTCGGCGGCGCAGGCGCAGGCCCTGGTGGCACGGCTCGGCGGCGGCAAGGAGTGGGCGGAGCGCGTCGGCAGCGTGCCGGGGCCGTCCTTCACGGTGACCAAGTGGGCCTGGCTCAGTGAGCACGAGCCCGACGCGGCGCGCGCCACGGCCGCCGTGCGGCTCCCCCACGACTACCTCACCGAACGCCTCACCGGCGCTGGCACCACGGACCGTTCCGACGTCTCCGGCACCGGCTGGTGGGCCTCGGCCACGGAGTCGTACGACGACGACATCCTCGCCATGGTGGGCCTCGATCCCGCGTGCCTGCCCCGGGTCGTGGGTCCCGGAGAGGTCGCGGGCACGGTCCGCGGCGGCACCGAACTGCCCTTCTCCCCCGGCACCTTGGTCGCCCCGGGGATGGGCGACAACGCGGCGGCGGCGCTCGGGCTCGGCCTGCGTCCGGGCGCCCCGGTGCTGAGCCTCGGCACGTCCGGCACGGTCTACGCCGTCTCGCGGCGCCGCCCGGCCGATCCGACGGGCACGGTCGCGGGGTTCGCCGACGCGCGCGGGGAGTGGCTTCCGCTGGCCTGCACCCTCAACTGCACCCTGGCGGTCGACCGCGTCGCCGCGCTCCTGAGCCTGGACCGCGAGGCCGTCGAGCCCGGGGGCGGTCTCACGCTGCTGCCCTACCTGGACGGCGAGCGCACGCCCGACCTCCCGCACGCCTCGGGCCTGTTGCACGGGCTGCGGCACGACACCACGCCGGGCCAGCTGTTGCAGGCCGCCTACGACGGGGCGGTGCACTCCCTGCTGAACGCCCTGGACCTGGTCCTGGAGGAGGACGCCGACCGGGCGGAGCCGCTGCTGCTCATCGGGGGCGGGGCGCGCGGCCGGGCCTGGCAGGAGACCGTACGGCGTCTCTCCGGGCGCCCGGTTCAGGTGCCCCGGGCGCGGGAGTTGGTCGCCCTCGGCGCGGCCGCGCAGGCCGCGGGGCTGCTGACCGGTGAGGATCCGGCGGCGGTGGCGCGTCGCTGGGGCACCGCCGAAGGTCCCGTCCTCGACCCCCTGCCGCGGGACGAGGCGGCTCTCGCACGCATGACCGGGGTACTCTCCGACGCGGCGCCGCTCCTCGGCAGGGCGCCGCGGAACTGAGGGCGGGGACAGCATGAGCGCACCGGCGCACCAGGCGCGTCCCGGCGACATGCCCGCGCACGATACGCGGCCCGGCGCCTCCGACACCCGCCTGCCCGACACCCAGCAGGGCATGCGCCGCCGCAACCTCGCGCGGGTGTTGCACGCCGTCGCGGCGCACGGCCCCGTGTCCCGCGCCTCCGTCGCGTCCCGTATCGGACTGACCAGGGCCGCCGTGTCCACCCTCGTCGACGAGTTGATCCGCTCCGGCCTCCTGGAGGAGCCGGGGCCCGAGCACCTCGACGGTCCCCGGCGGCCCGGGAAGGTCGGCCGCCCCGGCTCCGCGCTCGTGGTCAGCGGGCGCGGGCCGGTGGGGCTCGGCGCGGAGATCGGCGTCGATCACCTCGCGGTGTGCGCGGTCGACCTGAGGGGCGAGGTACGCGCGCGTGCCGAGCGCCAGGGCGCGAACCGGGGGCGGGACCCACGGACCGTCGTACAGGAACTCGCCGCGCTGGTACGGCGGGTGGGCGCGGAGGCGGAGAGCGCCGGACTGCGCCCCGCGGGTCTGGCCCTGGCCGTGCCCGGCCTGGTGGGGCGCGACACCCGGACGGTGGTGCGTGCGCCCAACCTGGACTGGCACGACACCGACGTCGGCGCTCTCCTCACCTCGGAACTTCCCGCCCGGGCAGCAAGGATCCGCGTCCCCGAGGACCTCCCTGTGACCGTCGACAACGAGGCCAACTTCGGCGCCCTCGCGGAACTCTGGCTCGCCGAGGGCACACCGCAGGACTTCCTCCACGTCTCGGCGGAGATCGGCATCGGCGCGGCCCCGGTGGTCGACGGCCGGCTGCTGCGCGGAACCCGGGGCTTCGCGGGCGAGTTGGGTCATGTGCCGGTGCGGCCTGCGGGGCCGCCGTGCCCCTGTGGCGGGCGGGGCTGCCTGGAGCAGTACGCGGGCGAAGAGGCGGTCCTGCGCGCGGCGGGCCTGGAGCCGGGCGCGGACCGGGTGGGCCTGCTCGCCGAGCGGGCCGGGCAGGGCGACCGGGACGTGCTGCGGGCGCTGCGCGGCGCCGGGACCGCTCTCGGCATCGCCCTGACCGGTGCGGTGAACCTGCTCGATCCGCGTGCCGTCGTGCTCGGCGGCGCCCTGTCGGAGCTCGCGCCGTGGCTGCTGCCCGCGCTGGAGAGGGAGTTGAACGGGCGGACGGCGCACCGGGCGTGCGCGGTCACGGTCTCCCGGCTCGGCCGCGAGGGTCCGCTGCTGGGGGCGGCGCACTCGGTGGTGCGGGCGGTGCTCGACGATCCGGCGGCGGTCAAGGGCTGAACCGGGGAGCCGGACAAGAAAGCCGCGCACCCTTGAGCGGGTGTCGGAGAACCTGGCGTGAAACCTTCCCGCGCCGTCCACGGGGCATCGAGCGCGGCGTGCCCCGCCGTCAAGCCCTGAGCTCGCGCGAAACCCGAACCGCCACTGGTCGGGACCTCTGACGTGCGTTGTTCACACCCGGCGGGTTATCCACAGGTGCGCCGTCCCCTCTTCCACGCCAACCTCCGGGCCCCGTACCGTACTTCGGACGAGACACCCTCGACCGTCGGACGGCCCCGACGACGGTCACCCACGCCACTCCACGCCCGCCTGCGGGAAACCGCCGCACCGCTCCCCCACATGGTGCGGTCACCCCTCTGAAAGGCGCGATCCGGCATCCCGTTGGGCATATCGAGAAGAGCCCTCTGAAAGGCGCTACGGAAAGGTCAGCGTTCCCCCCACCGAGAGGCAGATCAGCCATGGACCGAGCAAGACGAGTTCCTTCGTTGAGCAGGCGCCGCCTCCTGCAAGGCGCGGCCGTCGCCGCCGTCCCGGCCGCACTGCTCCCCGCCACGCGCGCCGCCGCCCGGGCCGAGGCCGTCGACTATCCGCTCGCCGAGTGGGTCCCCGCCAGTACCTCCAACTACTCGGCATCGAACCGCCCGAGCAGCTATCCGCTCGACTTCGTCGTCATCCACGTCACCCAGGAGACCTACGCGGACACCCTCGCGATCTTCCAGAACCCGGCGAAGAAGGTCTCCGCCCACTACGTCGTCCGCTCCAAGGACGGCCACATCGCCCAGTGCGTCCGTGAGCGCAACATCGCCTGGCACGCGGGCAACTGGAACTACAACACCCGCAGCATCGGCATCGAACACGAAGGGTGGGTGGACAAGCCGGAGTACTTCACCGACGCGTTGTACGAGGCGTCGGCGGCCCTCACGGCGGCCGTGTGCGACAAGTACGGCCTGCCGAAGGACCGCAAGCACATCATCGGGCACTACGAGGTACCGGGAAGCGACCACACCGACCCCGGTCCCTACTGGGACTGGTCGCGCTACATACGGCTGGTCAACTCGGCCTGAGGCGGGCGTGAACCCGGTCGGCACGGTTGTCGCACGCCGTTCCCGGGGCGACGATGGCAGCACCGCATCGCCGTTCCGGGAGGCCGAGTTGACCGATCCATGGGTGGCCCTCGAGCCCGGCGCCGACCCCGCCGAGCGGCTGCGGGTACTGCGTCGCGCGCATGAGAGCTTCGCCGCGGCGGGCACGGTGGCCCGGCCGGTGCGCTCCGTGGTGGCCGACTCCTGGCGGCGCTCGGCCCGCGCGCGGGTCAGCCCCGAAGGGTTCGAGGCGTCGGTGGAGCTCACCGACGGCGAGCTCGGTTCGTACCGGGCGGAGCACCCTCTCGCCCGAGTGATGCCGCTGTGCCGGGAGTTGATGGGCACGTACGCCTCGGACGGCGAGCATCTGCTCGCGGTGTGCGACGCGCACGGCAGGCTGCTCTGGGTCGAGGGGCACGCCGCGACGCGGCAGCGGGCGGGACGGATGAACTTCGTGCCGGGTGCGCGCTGGGCGGAGTCTGCCATGGGGACGAACGCGCCGGGCACGGCGGTCGCCGTGGACCGGCCGGTGCAGGTGTTCGCCGCCGAGCACTTCATGCGGCGGGTACAGCCGTGGACGTGCGCGGCCGCCCCGGTGCACGACCCGCGCACCGGACGGCTGCTCGGCGCGATCGACATCACCGGCGGGGACGGGCTCGCGCATCCGCACAGCCTCGCCTTCGTGCAGGCGGTGGCGCGGGCGGCGGAGCTCCAACTCGCCGCGTCCGCACCGCGCCCGCCGACCGGCGACACGGTCGAGCTCACGGCGCTCGGCCGCGACGAGGCGCTGCTGCTCGCGCACGGCCGCAAGGTGCGCCTCAGCCGCAGGCACAGCGAGATCGTGGTCCTGCTCGCCCGCCACCCGGAGGGCCTGAGCGGGGACGAGCTGCTGTGCGCGCTCTACGAGGACGAGTCGGTCACCCCGGTGACGCTGCGCGCCGAACTGGCCAGGCTGCGCCGTCTGTTGGGCCCGGAGCTGCTCCGGTCGCGGCCCTATCGGCTCGCGTCGCGGGTGGAGTCGGACGTCGCGCTCGTCGAGCGGCGGCTCGCGGCGGGCTCCGTCACGGCGGCCGCGGCGGCGTACGCGGGACCGCTGCTGCCCGCCTCCCAGGCGCCCGCGGTGGCGCGGCTGCGGCGGCGCCTCGCCGATGAGCTACGGGCGGCCCTCGTCGCGCGCCGCGACCCCGACCTCCTGTCCGACTGGGCGCACACCCCGTGGGGCGAGGACGACTTCACGGTGTGGCGCGCCCTGGCCGCCGTACGCCCGACGGCTCCCGTCCTGGCCCGGCTCGCCGAGCTGGACGGCGAGCTGACGTCGGCGGCGCCCGACCCCACGTAACCCTCGGGCGCAACGTCCGTGCAACGTTCGCGTGCCTAGCCTCCGGGCGAGTGCCGCCCGACGGCGGGCGGCCGTCTCCGGGAGGCAAGTGAAGATGACCCGTTACGCGGCACCCGGCACCGAGGGCGCAGTCGTCTCCTACCAGGCCCGCTACGACCACTTCATCGGCGGCGAGTACGTCCCGCCCGCGCGCGGCCAGTACTTCGAGAATCCGAGCCCGGTCAACGGGCAGCCGTTCACCGAGATCGCCCGCGGCACCGCCGAGGACGTGGAGCGCGCCCTGGACGCGGCGCACGCCGCGGCACCGGCCTGGGGCCGCGCCTCCGTGGGTGAACGGGCGGACGTGCTGCGGAAGATCGCCGACCGGATGGAGGCGAACCTCGAACTGCTCGCGGTCGCCGAGAGCTGGGAGAACGGCAAGCCGGTGCGCGAGACACTGGCCGCCGACATCCCCCTGGCCATCGACCACTTCCGCTACTTCGCGGGCGTCATCCGCGCGCAGGAGGGATCGCTCAGCGAGGTCGACGACGACACCGTCGCCTACCACTTCCACGAGCCACTCGGCGTGGTCGCGCAGATCATTCCGTGGAACTTCCCGATCCTGATGGCGACATGGAAGCTTGCGCCCGCGCTGGCGGCCGGGAACGCGGTCGTCCTCAAGCCCGCCGAGCAGACCCCCGCCTCCATCCACGTATGGCTGGACCTGGTGTCGGACCTGCTGCCGCCGGGTGTCGTCAACGTCGTCAACGGCTTCGGGGTCGAGGCGGGCAAGCCGCTGGCCTCCAGCCCGCGCGTCGCCAAGGTCGCGTTCACCGGGGAGACCACGACGGGGCGGCTGATCATGCAGTACGCCTCCGAGAACATCAAGCCGGTGACACTGGAGCTGGGCGGCAAGTCGCCGAACATCTTCTTCGACGACGTGTGGGCCGCGAACGACGACTTCCGCGACAAGGCCCTGGAGGGCTTCACCATGTTCGCCCTCAACCAGGGCGAGGTGTGCACCTGTCCCTCGCGCGCCCTCATCCAGCGCGGGCACTACAGCGAGTTCCTGGAAGCGGCGGTGACCCGCACCGAGCAGATCACGCCCGGCCACCCGCTCGACACCAACACCATGATCGGCGCGCAGGCGTCCAACGACCAGCTGGAGAAGATCCTCTCCTACCTGGACATCGGCCAGCAGGAGGGCGCCAAGGTCCTCACGGGCGGGCAGCGCATCGAGTACGACGGCGAGCTGGCGGGCGGCTACTACGTCCAGCCGACGATCTTCGAGGGCGACAACCGCATGCGGATCTTCCAGGAGGAGATCTTCGGCCCGGTCGTCTCGGTCGCGTCGTTCAGCGACTTCGACGACGCCATCAAGATCGCCAATGACACGCTGTACGGGCTCGGCGCGGGCGTGTGGACGCGGGACATCAACACCGCCTACCGGGCGGGCCGTTCGATCCAGGCGGGCCGCGTCTGGACGAACTGCTACCACGCGTATCCGGCGCATGCCGCCTTCGGCGGGTACAAGCAGTCGGGTATCGGGCGCGAGACGCACAAGATGATGCTGGAGCACTACCAGCAGACGAAGAACGTTCTTTGTTCATACAGCCCAAAGAAACTTGGGTTCTTCTAGTCTTCTGAGTCGGGAATTCTGTTCAGATGTGAGGCGAGGCGTTCGAGGATCTCGTCGGCGGTCTTCGTCCAGACGTAGGGCTTCGGGTCGGTGTTCCAGGCGTTGATCCAGTTGCGGATGTCCTTCTCGAGGGCCTGGACGGACTTGTGAACGCCTCGTCGTCTCTGCTTGTTGGTGAGTTCGGCGAACCATCGCTCGACGAGGTTCAGCCAGGACGACCCGGTGGGTGTGAAGTGCAGGTGGAACTTGGCGGTGGCGATCTCGAGAGCGGCGAAGAGCGTGGTGGTGCCGGCCCGCACGTAGTCGTGGGTGGCCCGCTCGGGAACCCCCGGCATCATCGGCAGCACGGGCTGGGACCGGTCCAGGGCCTGGATCTGCGACTTCTATCCACGCAGAACACCAAGGCCCGCTCGGGCGGGTCCAGACAGAGGCCGACGACATCGTGGACCTTGTCGACGAAGTACGGATCCGTCGACAGCTTGAAGGTCTCCGACCGGTGCGGCTGCAGGCCGAACGCCCGCCAGATCCTGGAGATCGTCGACCGCGACAGCCCCATCTCCTCGGCCATCGACCTCGTCGACCAGTGCGTCGCGTTCTCCGGAGTACTCTCCAGCGTCCGTTTGACCACCGCGGCGACCTGCTCATCAGCCACGGTCCGCGGACCACCGGGGCGCGGCATGTCGCCGAGCCCGGCGATCCTGTGCTCGACACAGCGGGCCCGCCATCGGCCCACCGCATGCGGCGTGGAGCCGAGCCTGGCAGCAACATCCGTGCCACACATGAACCCTGCACATCTGAACAGAATTCCCGAGTCAGAAGACCAGAGCCTGCTGGATGGACAGTCGCGGCCTCAAAGCGACGGTTTGGATGCCCGGCAACGCCTCCGCTTCCGGTGGCTCGCTCGACGTCGACCCACAGGGCATGGCCCGACGGTTGCACTTCCGCCTGAGGCCGGATCTCAACGGCTCGTGACGTCCAGCGCCTGGCGAGACCCCATCTCCACGACCAGACGCTGCCGAGTCGAGGCTGGTGACAGTGCCATTCGAGAGCACGGGAAAGCGGGCGGGGCGCTGATGCGGTGAACGCGACAGGGGCGGCGTCCGTTTCGGACGCCGCCCCTTACGTGACTGACCGGGGGTTACTTGACGTTGACGCCGGTCCAGGCAGCGGCCACGCGCTTGTACTCGGTGGAATTCGCGCCGTACAGGTCCTTCGCAGCGCTCAACGTGCCCTTACGGGCCGCCTTGTAGTTGGTGGTCGACGTGAAGTACGTCGTCAGAGCCTTGTACCAGATCTTCTCGGCCTTGCCGCGTCCGATGCCAAGCACCTTGGAACCGTCGGCGGTCGGCGAGTTGTAGTCGACACCGTTGATCCGCTTCTTGCCGCTGCCCTCGGACAGCAGGTAGAAGAAGTGGTTGGCGATGCCCGAGGAGTAGTGGACGTCGACGTTCCCGGCGTTGGCGTTCCAGTTGTCCAGGGAGCCGCCGTCCTTGCTCGGCTTGTCCATGTAGCGCAGCGGGGTGCCGTCGCCGTTGATGTCGATCTTCTCGCCGACGAGGTAGTCGCCGACGTCCTTGGGGTTCTTGGCCTTGAACTCCACGGCAGCGGCGAAGATGTCGGAGGTGGCCTCGTTCAGGCCACCGGACTCGCCGCTGTACTCCATGTTGCCGGTCGCCGAGGTGACACCGTGCGTCATCTCGTGGGCCGCGACGTCGATCGAGGTGAGGGGCTTCTTGTCGCCCTCGCCGTCGCCGTACGTCATGCAGAAGCAGCTGTCGTCCCAGAACGCGTTCACGTAGCCGTTGCCGTAGTGGACGCGGGAGGTCGCGCCCTTGCCGTCGCCGTTGATGCCCTTACGGCCATGGACGGACTTGTAGTAGTCCCAGGTGAGTTGGGCGCCGTAGGCGGCGTCGACGGCGGCGGTCTGGGCGCTCGAAGGCTTGCCGTTGCCCCAGACGTCGTTGGCGTCCTTGAAGAGCTTGCCGGCGCCGCTCTCCGCGTGCTTCAGGTCGAAGGTGCGGTGGCCGCCGCGGGCCTTGTCGGTCAGCTCGTAGCCGCTCGCCACCTTCTTGGAGCCGACCGTGACCTTGCCGCTGTACTGGCTGTTGCCGGTGCCGTTCTCGATGGCCTGGTACTCGTACAGCTTCTTGCCCGTCGCGGCGTCCGTGATGACATGGAGCCTGCTGGGCGTACCGTCCTCCTGCACACCGGTGACAACGGTCTCGTACGCGAGGACGGGCTTGCCGGAGGCGGCCCAGATCACCTTGCGCGGCGACTGCGCGTCGGCCTTGGCGGTCTTCGCCTTCGCGGCGGTCGACTCGGCTGACTCGGCGACGGAGGACTTGGCGAGCTTCGCGTCCGTGGAGGCGACCTTCACGGTGGCCTCGGTGGCCTTGGTGACGCTCTTCACCTTGCCACTCTTGGCGGTGTGCACGACGAGGTCGCCGCCGAGGACGGGCAGGCCGTCGTAGGTGCGCTCGTAGCGGGTGTGCGTGGTGCCGTCGCGGTCCTTGACGACGTCGCGGACGACCAGCTTCTCCTTGCCGCCGAGGCCGATCTTCTCGGCGGTCGCCGATCTGTCGGCGTTCGCCTCCTGGAGGAGGTCCGCGCGGGCCGACGCCGAGAGGGCGACGGGCGAGCCGGACGGCTCGGTGTCGTTGTCCGGCTGGGCGGAGGCACCGGTGGACAGTCCGGCGGTGAGCAGCGCTCCGGCCGCGACGGCGGTGGCGATCGCGAGCGTCGAACGCTTACGGGATATGTGAGAGGTCACGCGGGCTCCATCCGTGGGGCCCGGGAGGCATGGAGGGCCGCCCGGAGCAGAAAGACGCGATGCGGGCGTGCAGCTTGTTGCTGTACGTGCAGCGAGTTGCGGGGGAGCGTGTCATTTCAACCACGTACATGTCAGCATTTTGGCTGGATGTTGGCCGGAAATGGTCCGTTGAACGATGGTCGACATACGCGATGCGAACAGATCAAGAACGCGGTCGGAATCGGCAACGTGGCGGCCGCGCCGAAGAGTTGACTACCGCAGCGGCGATGCGCCTCGGTGAGGCGGAGCCTCTTGGCAGCTCGGACCAGGCGTTGACCGTGCAGGTCTCCTTGCCGTTGCCCGCGGGGTCCGAACTGCTGGTCCGCTTCGCCGAGTTGACCGTGCCGGCGCGGGCCTCCAGGTCGACCTGGAGGTCGCCGCGCCAGTGTGCACGATGTCGACGCCAACCTTGAGGACGCTCGGGGTGTTGCCGACGCGGCCCGTGTCGTTGACCGCCGAGGTGGCCGCGGCGCCGGCGTCCACAATGGCGAGGTCCGCGGTGCTCTCGAAGGTCCTACCGCTGGGCTCCTCCCCACCGGCGCGGGCACCGACGTTCACGGCGGCCCAGACGTGTGCGGCCATCTTGAAAAGCCCGCTCGCCATGCACCACGGCAGCCACGCCTCCGTCTGCGCCGCAAAGGGGCAACCATCTGCCCCGTCCAGTCCCGCTCGCTCCCCTAGGAGTTCGACGTCGGCTGAGCCTTCTGGCCGAGGGCTCTCCGTGCCGAGGACTCTCCGTGCCGAGGACTCTCCGTGCCGAGGACTCTCCGTACGGCATGCGCCGCCGCATGGTCGGCGCATGCCGTACGGGACCTACGGCCCGAACGGGGCCCGCAGCCCGTAGACGAGCTACAGCCCCAGGTCGAGAGCCAGACACGAGTAGAACTTCCATGGGCCCTCGGGGCTGTACGAGTTGGCGCCGCCGTCCCGCTCGGTCTCGACCTCTTCGGTCATGTCCTCGAAGCGGATGCGGTCGGGGAGCCTGCCGTAGCGCTCGTGTCGCGCCGCCTCGGTGGTATCGCCGGTGAGTTCCCTGTTCATGGCCGATCTCCGCTTCGTCGATCGTGGTCGGTGTCCCCGCGAGGGTGGGACGGTCATCAGCGTGCCCCTCTCTGCGTCACCAGTCAAGACGGTGACGCATCCGAAGAGACACCCGCTCCGAGCTGGTCGGCGTCGACAACCGCCTGCGCGAAGGCTGTGGGCGCCTCCTGCGGAAGGTTGTGCCCGACGTCCGCGACGGTGCGGTGCTCATAGGGCCCGGTGAAGTGACGGCGGTAGGTCGAGCCGTCGCCGGGCGGGGTGAAGGGGTCCAGCGCAGCGTCGAGGGTGAGGGTGGGCACGGAAATGGAGGGCTGGGCGGCGAGCAGCTTCTCGTAGGAGTCGTAGCGCGGCTCGCCCTCGATGAGGCCGATGCGCCAGCGGTAGTTGTAGAGGACGACGGCGGCGTAGTCGGGGTTGCGGAACGCCTGCGCGGTGCGTTCGAACGTGGCGTCGTCGAAGTTCCAGTTGGGAGAGACGAGCGTCCACACGTAGCGGCAGAGGGCGACGCGCTCCTTCGGGTTCTCCATGGCCTTCTTGCCGCGCTCGGTGGCGAAGTACCACTGGTACCACCAGTTGTGTTCCACGGCCGCGGCGGCGGGCTCCCGTTGCGCCTTGCGATCGGTGATGAGGTATCCGCTGGTGGAGACGAGCGCCTGGACGCGTTCGGGCCACAGGGCCGCGATGATGTCGGCGGTGCGCGAGCCCCAGTCGAATCCGGCGAGAACCGCCTTGTGGATCTTGAGCGCGTCCATCAGGGCGATGATGTCGAGCGCGATGGCGGACTGTTCGGCGGTCCGGGGCGTGCGGCTGGACAGGAAGTGCGTGTCGCCGTGCCCGCGCAGGTGGGGAACGATCACGCGGTACCCCAGACCGGCCAGGAGCGGGGCGACGTCGACGAAGCTGTGGATGTCGTAGGGCCAGCCGTGCAGACACAGGACGACCGGACCGTGCGCCGGCCCGGCCTCGGCGTAACTGACGTTCAGGACACCGGCCTTGACGTGCTTCAGCCGGGCGAATGCGGTGTGGGTACCAGGAGCGATGTCGGGCACGGCCGGAGCGGGCCCGCCGCCCGACCGGGGCGAGGCGGTCGCGGCGGTCGCGGCGGCCGCCTGACCCCCCAGACCCGAGAACGAGACGGCGGCCGCTCCGGTGCCCGCGCCGACGGCCTTGCCAAAGGTACGTCTGTCGATCATCACAAACCTTCCGTCCTACGTGTCCGTCAGCCCTGTCCGGCGAGGTGGCCCGGCCCCGGCGCTGTTGAGGCCCCGACCCTGGCATGCAGGCCGTCACCCGTCAAACAGGTGATGCACTTTCCCGCCAACGCCGTGGGCGGCCTCTGCGTCGTGCGACGCGCTCGCACGGCTCGCACGGGTGGCCGGGCGCACCCCGCTCACACGGTGCGCCCGGCCGGATTTCAGTACGTGGTCACGAGGGGCTTCGTCTCGTCGACGACGTAGGTGGAGAGCATCTTGGTCGTCACCGTGCCGACGTTGCGGGCGTTGTGGATGGCTCCGTCCGGAATGAAGAACGGGTCACCCGTGGACAGCCGGAGGGGCGGGCCGTCGTCGAACTCCATCAGGACGTCACCCTGGATGATGTAGCCGACCTCGATGCCGGGGTGGCTGTGCCGCCCCGACTCCTTGTGCCGTGGGATCCGTACGAGTGTCTGTACGGCTTCCCACCCCTCGGCGGGCGACGGGTGCTCCTGGAGCAGGGTGCGGGTGACGCCCGAGGTCGGATCGGGATGCCCAGGGCAGGGGGAAGGGTGCCGGGCGGGCTCAGCGGCCTCGGCGGTGGCGGACAGGGCGGCCGAACCCAGCGCGCCGACCGCGGCGGTGCCGCTCGCGCGCAGGAGGAAACGTCGATCGATCATCATGCCTCTTCTTCGTCGGGTGAAGGACTGCTGCTCGTCGCCGGGAGAAGGACTGCCGGCCCGGACGGGCACGGAAGCCCCCGGTCAGCGGCGCTCAGCGCCGGTCCGGAAGGACGCAGCGGAAGCTGTCGGCGACGGCCGGATCGCCGTGGCCCTTGTAGCGGGAGACCTTGGGGTAGGCGCACAGATCACGGGTGACGCTCCGCCCCTCGCTGCCGATGAGGGTGGCGGGCAGCACTCCGGGGGCCCTGCCGTGCTCGACCCAGGTCCGCAGCGCACCGAGGTCGTCGGCGGCGCCGTCACCCCTGTTGAGGCCGCAGTGCACCGTGCCCGGGGCGAGGAAGAGGCGGTAGAACGCGTCGACGCGCGCGGCGCCGCCCATGCGCCGCTCGACCTTCCTGCGATAGTCGACCGTGCCCTGGGCGGGGATGTACTGATCGGCCTGACCGTGCCAGCTCAGCAGCTTGCCGCCGGACCGGCGGAAGGCGGAGAGGTCGGGGTCGTCCGTCCCGATGACCTCGTCGTACTCGGCCTGGGACTGCCGGAAGAGCTCGGTGAACTGACGGTAGGTGATCGTCGAGACGTCGAACGACGGCTGCTTCTTCACCCACGACGCGACCCAGTGCCGGGGCACGGGGAACGGTGCGCCCTTGACGTTGCCGTCCGCGTCGGGCTCGGTGACGCCCGCCAGGCCGGTCAGGTCGGCTCCGACGGGGACACCGGACCACAGCCTCTCCCCCGACGTGGTCCGGGGCCCGTCCCAGATCTTGCGGACCACGGCGACGTCGGCCGCCGTGATAGTCAACTTCTTCCCGTGACAGCGCACTTGGGAGCCGACGAGCCGTCGGAGATCGACGTCGCACCGGGCCGGGTCGTCGACCAGGCCGTCCCTGACGCCGTCTCGCGGGTCGCATGCCCGAGTGGCGGTGTCGGTGAGGACCTTCGCCACACAGGGAGACAGGTAGGTCTCCTCCTGGTTCATGACCACCTGCGGCCACAGGGTGGCGACCTCCATCTCGTCCCAGTTGACGGCGGGCGCGGCAGCGAGGATGCCGTCGTAGTCGTCGGGGTGGCGCTGGGCCTCCATGTAGCCCTGGCGGCCGCCGGTGGAGCAGCCGTTGAAGTACGCGTAGGAGGCGCCCCTGCCGTAGACCGCGCGGACGACTTCCTTGCTCACGGCCGCCGCCTCGTGCTGGGAGCGGGAGGAGAAGTTCTTCAGCAGTGCGGTGTTGACCCGCCCGTCGCCGTTCAGCGCCCAGTCGGTGTCGAGCACGTCACCGACACCGGCGTCGGTGGTGGTCGCGGCGTACCCGTTCTTGACGGCGGTGGCCAGACCGACACCGTTGTCCCCCGCCGCGTAGGCGCTCCCGCCGATCGCCTGGAGGCGGCCGTTCCACTTCTCCACGGGCAGCCAAGTGCGCACCTTGGCATGGTCGTTGTCGCCGGGGTGGGTGAGGGTGACCGTCACCTCGCAGTAGGCAGGGACGCCGGTGACCGTCCCTCCCAGGATGCCGCTGCCGTGGACGGTCCCGCCCGGAAGGCGGGTCGCCGTGACGGACTCCGCCACTGTGCCGGCGGGAGCGTTCACGGACGTCGTGGCGCAGGCCGGCTCCTCGCGGCCGGAGTTCTGCTGCGAAGCCGCCGACGCGGTCGGCAGGCACACCGCCGCGATCAGCGGCACGCCGGCCGCGAGGACGGTCAGTAATCGACCCATGGGTTCCCCTCCAAGGGAGTAGGTGTGTTCTTGAGCGTGCTGACAACTGGCACCTGACACCTGACGCGTATGCACGTCACGCAGATCGACGGACGCGAAGCCACTGGTTGAGGTGGTGATGAAGAGAGCTGAACGACATTCAGGGCGCCGCCGATCGCTCCTGCCGGGGGCTCGGGCTTGGGCATGAGACGGCATAAGACAGCGTGAGAGGCGCAGCGGTCGGGATCGGAGCGGATGCACGACCAGATCCGGAGCATCACCGTTCCAACCGGTGACGATGCTGGCATGCGTCTCTCGGGAGTGTCAACAGACAGCATGCGGGAACGCCCGCCCTCGGCGGACCGGGCGGCTTTCGACGCCTGCTACAGTGGCGGCGAATTTGACCACTCGATCGAGGAGCAGCAGACGTGGCGGGTGACGACGACATCTCCGGATGAGATCCGGATGTAGACGGCCGTCGGACGGCGCTTGAAGAGCGTCGCTGCCGTGGCCGCTTTGTCGTACCCCCTTTTTCCCACGCTGCCAGGGCAGAGCTCCGTCTGCCCTCGATCCTCGCGAGGTCATCTCCATGTCCGACGCCGCCGTCGTCTGCTCGAACCTCTCCTTCGCCTGGCCCGACGACACCCCGGTCTTCGCCGACCTGTCCTTCGCCGTGGCCACCGGCCGTACCGGCCTGGTGGCCCCCAACGGCTCCGGCAAGAGCACCCTGCTCAAGCTGATCGCCGGTCAACTCACCCCTGCCGCGGGCTCGTTGACCGTCAACGGCACCCTCGGCCACCTCCCGCAGAGCCTCCCGCTGACCGGTGACCTCACGGTCGCCGAGGTGCTCGGCATCGCCGCGGTGATCCGCGCGCTCGACGCCGTCGAGTCGGGTGACGTCAGCGAGGAGCACTTCGCCGCCATCGGCGACGACTGGGACATCGAGGAGCGCACCCGCGCCCAACTCGACCGCCTCGGCCTCGCCGACCTGGCTCTGGACCGCACCCTGAGCACGCTCAGCGGCGGCCAGATCGTCTCCCTGGGCCTCGCCGCCCAGCTGCTCAAGCGCCCCGACGTGCTGCTGCTCGACGAGCCGACCAACAACCTCGACCTGGAGGCCCGGCACAAGCTCTACGACGTCCTTTCGGACTTCAACGGCTGCCTGCTCCTCGTCAGTCACGACCGCGCGCTGCTCGACCGCATGGACCGCATCGCCGAACTCGGCAGCGGCGAACTGCGCTTCTACGGCGGCAACTTCACCGAGTACGAGGAGGCCGTGCGCGCCGAGAAGGAGGTCGCCGAGAAGAACGTCCGCAACGCCGAACAGGAGCTGAAGCGCGAGAAGCGCGAGCTGCAGCAGGCCCGTGAACGCGCCGAGCGCCGGCAGAGCAACGCCGCCCGCAATCTCAAGAGCGCCGGTCTGCCCCGCATCTTCGCGGGCAACATGAAGCGCGGCGCGCAGGAGTCCGCGGGCCGGGCGGGGCAGATGCACGCGGCCCGGGTCGGCGAGGCCAAGGCCCGGCTCGACGAGGCCGGGCGCGCGCTGCGCGAGGAACAGCGCCTCACCCTCGAACTGCCCGGCACCCAGGTGCCCGCCGGGCGCACTCTCTTCCTCGGCGAGGGGATGCAGGTCCACCACGCGGGCCGGGCCGTGTTCGCCGACGGCGGCGTCGACCTGAACATCCGCGGCCCCGAGCGCATCGCGCTGACCGGCCCCAACGGCGCGGGCAAGACCACGCTGCTGCGGCTGGTCACCGGCGACCTCGCCCCGGAGGACGGGGACGTCAGGCGCGGCGAGGGCCGGATCGCGTATCTCTCGCAGCGCCTCGACCTGTTGGACCTGGACCGCACCGTGGCGGAGAACTTCGCCGCGTTCGCACCCGAGCGGCCCGAGGCGGAGCGGATGAACCTGCTCGCGCGCTTCCTCTTCCGGGGCGCACGGGCGCACCTTCCCGTCGGGGTGCTCTCCGGCGGCGAGCGGCTGCGCGCCACCCTGGCCTGCGTGCTGTGCGCGGAACCGGCGCCCCAACTCCTCCTGCTCGACGAGCCGACCAACAACCTCGACCTGGTCAGCGCGGGCCAGTTGGAGAGCGCGCTCGACTCCTACCAGGGCGCCTTCGTCGTGATCAGCCACGACGAGCGGTTCCTCGCCGAGATCGGGGTGAACCGCTGGCTGCGCCTGGCCAACGGAGTGCTCAAGGAGACCGGGGGCCTCGCGGTGTGAGCCGCCGACGTGTGCAGAGGCCCGCGCCGAGGCCGTGCGCCCGGCGGGCCCACCACCCGACCGCGTTCACCCGACCACGTTGGACGGATCTCCATGCCCGTACCCGCCCTGCTCGCCCATGACCTCGTCCGTGACCTCGGTGGCCGACGCGTCCTCGACGGTGTCTCCCTGACCGCGTCGCCCGGCCACCGCATCGGTCTGATCGGGGAGAACGGCGTCGGCAAATCCACTCTGCTGCGGGTCCTCGCCGGTGTCGACGAGCCCGACGCGGGAAGCGTCACCCGCCCCGCGGACCTCGGGCATCTGCACCAGGAGATGCCCTTCGACGCGGCCTCGACCATCGACGCGGTCCTTGCCGAGGCGCTGCACGAGGCCCGTGCGGACCTGGCGGAACTGGAACTGCTCGGCGAAGAGCTGGCGCGGGTCCCCGAGGACTCACCCGGCCACCAAGAACTCCTCGGCCGGTACGGCAGGTGCCTCGAGCGGGCGCAGGAGCGCGAGTCCTGGGACGCCGACCGCCGC
Organism: Streptomyces odontotermitis; assembly: GCF_050510915.1. Taxonomy (NCBI): domain Bacteria; kingdom Bacillati; phylum Actinomycetota; class Actinomycetes; order Kitasatosporales; family Streptomycetaceae; genus Streptomyces; species Streptomyces odontotermitis. The sequence continues at coordinate 100,964 of NZ_JBNJLS010000004.1, forward strand.
GCGGCCCTGGTCCTCGACGGCCTCGGCCTGGGTTCGCTCGGGCACGACCGTACGCTCGGCTCGCTCTCCGGCGGACAGCGCGGCCGGCTCGCCCTGGCCGCGCTGCTCGTCCGGCGGCCGTCGGCGCTGCTCCTCGACGAGCCGACCAATCACCTCGACGACGGAGCCGCCGCCTTCCTGGAGGAGCAGATCCGCGCCCTGCCCGGAACCGTGCTGGCCGCCAGCCACGACCGGGCGTTCCTCGACAGCGTCTGCACCGACCTCATCGACCTCGATCCGGCCGTGGAAGGTCCGGTGCGCCACGGCGGCAACTACAGCACGTACGTACGGGAGAAGCGCGCCGAACGGGAGCGCTGGGAACGGCGATACGCGGAAGAACAGGAGGAGTTGGAGGCACTGCGGCACGCGGCGGGCGTCACCGCACACCGGGTCGCGCCGGACCGGGGACGGCGCGACAACGAGAAGATGGGCTACGGCCACCGGGCAGGCCGGGTGCAGAACCAGGTCTCCCGCCGGGTGCGCAACGCCACCCGGCGGCTGGAGGAGCTGGAACGCGGCCAGGTCGCCGAGCCGCCGAGCCCGCTGCGGTTCGCGGCCGACGCGCCGGCCGCGAGGTCGCCGGAGGGCCCGCAGCCCCTCGTCTCGCTGGCGGACATACGGGTGCCGGGCAGACTCGCGCTGGATCTTCTGGAGGTGTCGGCGACCGAGCGGCTGCTGATCACGGGCGACAACGGAGCGGGCAAGTCGACGCTCCTCGCCGTGCTCGCCGGACAGGTCGCTGCCGAGGGCGTGGTGCGCAGGCGGCGCAGTGTCACGGTGGGGCTGCTCACCCAGGACACCGCGTTCGACCGGCCCGACCGCACGGTCCGTGACACCTATGAGCTGTCGCTGGGCCCGGAGGTGTCCGAGCGGGTGCCGCTGAGTTCGCTCGGTCTGCTGCACGCGGGGGACCTGGACAAGCCGGTCGGCCTGCTGTCCGTGGGACAGCGCCGGCGGCTCGCCCTGGCCCTGCTCATGGCTCGTCCACCCCAACTGTTGCTGCTCGACGAGCCGACCAACCACCTGTCCCCGCGCCTGTGCGACGAACTGGAGGAGGCCCTGGGAACCGGCCCGGGCGCGATCGTCCTCGCGAGCCATGACCGCTGGCTGCGCCGACGCTGGCAGGGCCGCGAGCTCCGCCTCGAACCGGTCTCCCACCTCAGCACGCCGTCCCTGCGATACCGCTCGGACCGGTGACGATTCTTGCACTGCCCGAGAGTCACCTGTCAGGATCGTGTGGTGAATCTCGACCATGTTTTCGTATGCGGACACCCGGCCCTTGACTTCGCGGCCACGCTCCGCGCACGACGCTCGGACCGGTTCGAGATGTTCGTGACTCCGGAGCGGCTGAACGCCTGGTATCTGGAATCCGGGCTCGTGGACACGATCACGCCCGCCGACGAGGAGGACGTCCGGCGGGCGACGACCATCCGCGAGGCGGTCTACCGGCTCCTCACCAACCGCCGCCTCGACGAGGGGTTCGACCGCGAGGCACTCGCGGTGCTCAATGCCGCCGCGCGCGAGACGCCCGTGACGCCGCAGCTCTGCCTGACCGGACGGCACAACGAGGCGACCCCCGGGCAGGCCCTGGCCACCGTCGCCCGGCAGGCCGTCGAACTGCTCAGCGGCCCGGATGTCCCGCTGCTGAAGGAATGCGGCAATCCCGAGTGCACACGGGTCTACATCGACCGCTCCCGCGGCATGCGGCGACAGTGGTGCGGAATGGAGTCCTGCGGCAACAAGATCAAGGCCGCGGCCTACCGCGCGCGGCGACGGACCGCACCCGCCGCCGCCGTGTGACCGCTCGGACCCGCGGCTACCGCTTGCGCCACTCCTCTGCCAGGAGTTCGTGGGAGCGCACCCGGTCGGCGTGTTCGTGGGCGTCGGCGCCCTCGCCGGGGACGGCGTGGGCCTCGACGCCGTCCGGCGAGCGGTAGCTGCCCGCCGGCAACGCCACGATGTCGTCGACCTGTTCGCCGTACGGCTGTGACGGCGCGTCCGGGAGCTGGAGCAGCGTGCGCTGCAGCGCCACCCGAGGTGAGCCGAGAAGGTGCTCGAAGCGGAAGCGGGGCGGGATGAGCAGCCCATTCGGGGCGCGGCTGTCCGCCACGGCTGGTGAGGGAGTCGGCGCGGACGCGGGCGGGCGGCCGCCGGAGCGGCCGAGGCCCAGGTCGAGCCATCCGGGGTGGAGGGCGTCGGTCGCGGTGGACCCGGACGATATCGGCACCAGGTCCAGGACGCCGAGCGGGGTGTCGGACAGGTGCGTCATGAGGCCGCCCGCCCCTGGGCCGTGGGGTCGTCGGGGTGGGCCAGGCCGAGGTGGTTCCGCAGGGTGCTGCCCTCGTACTCGGTGCGGTACACGCCGCGTTCCTGGAGCAGGGGAACGACCCGGTCGGCGAAGCCGTCGAGACCGCCCGGCGTGATGTGCGGGACGAGGATGAAGCCGTCGGCGGCGTCGGCCTGGACGAAGTCGTCGATGGTCTGCGCGACGGTGGCCGGTGAGCCGACGAAGGTCTGCCGGTTGCCGGTCTCGATGACCAGGTCGCGGATCGACCAGTTGTTGGCGGCGGCGCGTTCGCGCCACTCGCGGGCCGTGGCCAGCGGGTCCCGGTACATCCGCACCTGTGCGCGGCCGCGGGCCACGGTGTGCTCACCGAGGTCGGGGTCGATGTCGGGGAGCGGCCCGTCGGGGTCGTAGGCGGACAGGTCGCGGTTCCAGACGAACTCCAGGTGCTTGATGGCCGTGGCACCGCTCACCTGTTGGCGCCGCACCTCGCGGGCCAGTTCCGCCGCCTCGGCGTCCGTGTCGCCGAGCACGAAGGTCGCGGCGGGCAGGATCAGCAGCTGATCGCGTGCGCGTCCGTGACGGGCGAGGCGTCCCTTGACGTCCTCGTAGAACGCCTGGCCCTCCTTGAGCGTTGCGTACCGGCTGAAGATCGCGTCCGCGCTCGACGCCGCGAACTCCCGCCCTGCGTCGGAGTCCCCCGCCTGGAAGATCACCGGACGGCCCTGCGGGGAGCGGGGGACGTTGAACTGCCCGTGGATGTCGAAGTGTTGGCCGGTGTGCACGAACGAGCCCGCCTTGGCGTCGCGCAGAAAGGTGCCGGTGGCCTGGTCGGCGAGGATATCGTCGCCGTGCCAGGAGTCGAAGAGCTCGTGCGCGGTCTCCAGGAACTCCTTGGCCCGGGAGTAGCGCTCCTCCTGCGGCAGGAACCCGCCGCGGCGGAAGTTCTCGCCGGTGAACGCGTCCCAGGAGGTCACGACGTTCCAGGCGGAGCGGCCGTCCGAGAGGTGGTCGAGGGAGGCGAACTGGCGGGCCACCTCGTACGGCTCGTTGAACGTGGAGTTGATGGTGCCGGTCAGACCGAGGCGGTCGGTGACGGCGGCGAGCGCGGCCAGCACGGTGAAGGTGTCGGGCCGTCCGACGACGTCCAAGTCGTATATCTCTCCGCCCTGTTCGCGCAGGCGCAGTCCCTCCGCGAGGAACAGGAAGTCGAACTTGGCGCGTTCCGCGGTGCGGGCGAAGTGGGCGAACGAGCTGAACTCGATGTGGCTGCCCGCCTCCGGATCGCTCCATACCGTCGTGTTGTTGACGCCGGGGAAGTGGGCCGCGAGATGGATCTGCTTGAGCGGCTTCGTCATGGTCAGGGTCCTTCGGGCTCAGGCGGTCGTCGTGGCGGCGTAGCGGCTGGCGGGCCGTGCGAGGCCGAGGAGGCCGCGCAGGGTGTCGGCCTCGTAGGCGCGGCGGAAGGCGCCCCGGCGCTGGAGCTCGGGGACCAGTCCCCGGGTGATCGCCGGTAGGTCGTGCCCGGCGACGGCCGGGCGCAGCCGGAACCCCGAGAGTCCGGCCTCCTGCAACTCCTGCAGCAGATCGGCGAGTTGGCCGGGTGTTCCGGTGAAGATCCGCGCGTCGCTCTCGTACGGCTGTCCCGCGAGGGCGTCCAGGCGCTCGCGGCGGGCGGCGGCCTCGGCGGGATCGTCGTCGAGGAAGACGACCAGGTCGCCGAAGATGTGCAGCGGGTCGTCCGCGCGGCGCGCGGCGGTCTGCTCGGCCCGGATCTCCGCGACGATCGTGCGGGCCTGCTCCGCGTCGTGCGGCGTGACGTACCCGATGTCGGCGGCCCGGCCCACCAGGCGGTAGGGGACGGTCGCGTGGGCGAGCGCGCCGACGACGGGCTGGCCCTGCGGCGGACGGGGCGTGATCGAGGGCCCCTTGACGCTGAAGCGGTCGCCCTCGAAGCCGATGTAGTGCAGCTTGTCGCGGTCGATGAACCGGCCCGTGGACGCGTCCCGGATCTCCGCGTCGTCCTCCCAGCTGTCCCACAGCCGGCGCACGACTTCCACGTAGTCGGCCGCTTCGTCGAAGAGTTCCCGGATCGCCTCCTGCGCGGCGGGCGTGTTGTACCCCCCGGGAGGCAGCGGCCTGACGGTCCTGCGCCCGAAGTGCGCGGCCTCGTTCGGGCGGGCGCTGATCTGTACGCGGACCCCGGCGCGACCCGTACTCACGTAGTCGAGGGTCGCGATGGCCTTGGAGGCGTGGAACGGCTCGGTGTGCGTGACCACCACGGTCGGGACCAGGCCGATGTGCCGGGTCAGTGGCGCGACCCTGGCCGCGACGAGGACGGCGTCCAGGCGGCCGCGGACCTGGTCCGTGCGCGGGTCGGGCTCGGTGGGGTGTACCGACTGGAGGCCGAGGCCGTCCTCCAGGGTCACGAAGTCGAGCAGGCCGCGCTCGGCCTCGGTGATCAGACCGGTCCAGTAGTCGGCGGTGAACAGTTCGCGCGGGCGGGCGGCCGGATCGCGCCATGCGGCCGGGTGCCAGCCGGCGCCGTCGAGGGCGACGGCGAGATGGAGTGGGGAGGGGGATGCGGACGTCACGGAGTGACACCTTCCTGATGGGCCGTACGGGAGTGGCCGACGGACGGAGAAGTCGGGAGCGACGGAGCGCGCCCGTCGGGGGTCCGGCCGGGCCGAGCGTGGTCGTCGGGGGCGTTGACGGCGTTGAGGGGCGTTGAGGGGCGTTGAGGACGTTGAGGGCGTCGACAGCCGGATGCCGCCGTCCTTCCGGAGCCGATGCTTCCGCAGCGGAGCTGGCGCTTTCGGAGCTGTTGCTTCCGGAGCTGACGCTTCCGGGGCTGTTGCTGCCGGGGCCGCCGCATCGGTGGGATCGGACGTCGGGTGGGCGTCGCCGAGTCGGCGTCAGGAGACGGTCGGCTTCGTCAGAGGGCGCGCCTCAGAGCGCGGTACAGAGGGGTGCGCTTCAGAGCACGGTGCAGAGGGTGCGCTTCAGAGCACGCGGCAAGAGGCCGTACACAGCGCGCTGTTGACGCGCAGGAGGTCCACACAGCGGTTCGCGCACAGCAGGAGGCGAGCGGGCCGCAAGGGGGCCGTCGCGTCAGCTCCGTGCATCGCTGTCTCCGTCACTTCTCCGCCCTGGGGCACCGTGCCGTGCGCCGTGAAATAGCTGCACGCCGCAAGCTATGCGCGCCGGGGAAGGCATGTCAACGCGCCTGCCCAGCAGTTGAGATGTCCGTCTCGGCCTTCTTGACGTGCCCATCGGGTCGGCCGACACTTGCCGGGACGGTCACGATTGTCAGCGCCCACGGGGCGGGCCACTCCCGCCCCCGCGGTCATCGGCCCCGGCCCGCTGGCAGGCAACCCTTCCACCGCGATGGGGTGCCCCGGGTGACGACCGGGTCCCGCCGGTGTGGCGGGGCAAGCGTGGTCTCGCCCCGGGCGAGCCCCTGAGTGTCGATCGGGTGGGCATGTCCCCGTACGGGTTGACCAGGCGACTTCATATCGATCTCCGGCGCGTTTCGAGCGCCGGCTGATACGCGGCACGCCAGCCGCAGTTCCCCCCTTCACCCTCTTCACCCTCTTCACTCCCTTCACCCCTGTCGCCCCCGTCGCACTCCCAGGGAGAGTCATGCCCGAGACCATGTCCCGCCTCGCCGGAACGCCCCCACTGCCCCGCTCCCCCGCGCCCCGGTTCCGCGGCCGCATCAGCGACAGCGGCGACGGGTTCTACCCGGCTCCGCACCGCTACGAGCTCTTCTTGTCGGAAGGGTGTCCCTGTTCCCGGCGCATCTCCCTCGCCCTCGGCCTGCTGGGCCTGCCCCGGTCGGTCCGCCTGACGCGCCTCGCCAGGCCCGCCGATACGCCGCACGCCCATGCCGCACTCCGTGACGCCTACGCGGCGTCGGCGTACGGCTACGACGGCCCGCTGACCACGCCGGTGCTGCTGGACCGCTGGAGTGGACGGATCGTCAGCAACCACACCCCCGACATCCTCCGCGACCTGGCGGGCCCACTCCGGGGACACGACGGCCTGGCGTCACTGCCGCTGTATCCACGGCATCCGGCCGGGGCTGTCCCTCACCTTCGCGACCTGCTCGACCGGGGCGTCTCCCCGTCGGCCCGGAGCGCGGCCGCGCCCGCCTGCTGAGCGGGCCCGGCCGCCCCGCCGGGCATCGGGACCGTCGGACGCACGTCGGTGAGCGGGAGTTGGCCCTTCAGCATGCGGCCGCCGTCGCCGGTGAGCCGCAGGTAGTAGTCCGCGGAGCAGGCGGTGCCGTCCTCGTCGAGGGCGAGGAAGCCCGAGTCCGCGGGGACGTGGGCGGCGCTCTCGGCCGTCTTGGCGATCTGGTTGCCCTCGTTGTACTCGTCGAACATGGAGATGTAGATGCCCTGGGCGCCGAGCCGGACCATGTTGTAGAACTGCCGCCACATGAAGTCGCCGTGGGCGCGCTGGCGCGACTGGACGTCGCCGGGCAGCACGCACGGCTGGTAGTCGATGCCGTGGGCGTCGCAGTCGGCCTGGTCCGGGGTGTTGACGTCGGCGTGGAAGCGGTCCGTGTCCGCGATGGTGCCGATCCTGCCCACCATCCACGGCGAGAGCATGTCGAAGGCGTGGTAGACGTCGAGGTAGCCGGGGCGGGAGTCCCCGGTGCCCGTGCGCCAGTGGGTGGGTACGCCGCCCATCACGTAACAGCCCTGGGATCTGAACCAGTTGACGACTTCCAGGCAGTCGGCGGCCGGCCACTTCTTGTTGTCCTCGTTGAAGCCGAAGCCCCAAATGCCCACGACGGGCCTGCCGTTCTGGACTGCGTAGGCGGCGGACGCGGTGTGGGCGCGCATCTTGTTCGTCCAGTCCGCGGGCAGCTCGGTGCGCATGTTCGTCCAGCCGGTGGCGTCGTACATGATGTAGAACTTCCGGCCGTGGTGCTCGGCGGCGCCGCGCACCTTGGCGGCCATGTCGTCGCGGGTCGGGCCCTCGGCGCTGTTGGGGTTGAAGCGCTGGAGCGCCGCGGTGTCGATGGCGTTCTCCCGCAGCCAGCGGAAGTGGGTGTCGACCGTCTGCTGGTCGTACGAGGAGAAGAGGGTCGCGGGCGAACCGTTGCCGAGCGGCGCGTACGCCGTCGGGTAGCCGCGGGCGTAGTCGCGCATGTCGGGCCAGCTGCGGATGGCGTTGTTGGACGGGGCGGGCGGACGGCCCCAGTCGCCGCTCCAGTGCCACCACCCGTCGATCGGCGCTCCGTCGCCCCGGCAGGCGAACCAACCCTGGTAGCCGACCGTTATCCGGCCGACGACGTCGCCGGGAGGGGACGCGGCCGACGCGCGGCCCGCCGCGGGGAGGCCGCCTGCGGCGACCACGCCGCCGGCCAGTGCGGACTTGATGACGGAACGTCGCGACAGGGGCATGGGGGTCCTCGCCTTCCATCCGAGAGGGGCGGGTGCATGACAACCCTGGGTGGTCGCTTCGCAGGTTTCAAGGTGAACGAGCGCAAAATGTCGACGACACGTCTCAAAATGTGCACCCCCGCCGGTCGGCGGGGGTGCACCGGAGCCACCCACGAGCATCTTGTACGGGCAGACCGCCGCCGCCTGCGGATCAGGGCGGCGGCGGCTCGGAGGCCCGGCGCGCTCAGACGTCCAACTCGCCCTCGATGCGCTTGAGTTGGTGGCGGGCCATCGCCAGGTTGGCCTGGCTCTTGTCGAGGGCCAGGTAGAGGAACAGGCCGTTGCCGTTGCGGGATTGGAGGAGGCGGATGAGGTGGTACTGCTCGTTGAGCGTGATGAGGATGTCCTCGATCTCTCCCTTCAGGCCGAGCATCTCCATGGTGCGGGCCTTGGCGCGGACGACGTCGGTGTTCCCGGCCGCCGCCACGGACAGGTCGAGATCCTTGCTGCCGCCGAGGGTGCCGAGGGCCATGCCGCTGTTGTAGTCGACGAGGGCCGCCCCCAGCGTGCCTTCGATCGAGGTCATGGCTTCCTTGAGGGCGGTTTCGGTGTTGTACATGTGGCTGTTGCTTCCTTTGCGTCGGTTGGGTTGACGTGCCTGGGGAGGCGTCATGGAGTGCCTCTTTCGGGTGGGATGTGCGGGGTTGGGGGATACGGGGCGGCGCTGCTCACAGGGCCTGGAGGGCGCTGCGCAGCCGGAGGAGCAGGTCGGTGTCGGGCGGGGCGAAGGCCATGCCCGACGACGGCTGCTCGGGAGCGGGCGACAGGGAGGCCGGAGGAGCCGGGGGCGCCTCGGGCGACCGGGGAACGGCGGGAGGCGGGACGCTCTCCGGCGACCGGCGAACGGCGAGAGGCGGAAGGGCCTCGGGCTGCCGCGCGACGGTGGCGGGCGAAGCGGCCTCCGGCTGCCGTGCGGCGGGCGGCGGTGGGGCCGGGAGGTCCACGAGCCCCGCGTGGGCGAGGCGGTGCAGATCGAGCAGGACGTGGAAGGCGGGGCGGCCGAGGAGCCGGGCGAGCTGGGCCGGGGTGCGGGTGCCGTCGGCGAGTTCGAGCAACGCGTGCCGGCGCGGCGGCACGACGGTGCCCGGCGGGGACGGGCGCCGCAGTGGCTGTGCGGTGCCGCCGGACAGGTCGGGTGCCAGGTCGTCGAGGAGGTGGCGGCGGCGCCGGGTCTCCTCCTCGACCCGCGCCGCCGGCAGCGGGTTCGGGACGCGGATCGCCGGGGCCGCTCCCGCGCGGAAGGACGGGGGTTCGGTGCTGGGCGCGAGGGCGAAGAACGCCGCGTCCAACACGGCGGTCAGCAGGCAGACTTCGAGCTCGCCGCGGGAGACGCGGCCGCTGTCGACCAGGAGCCGGGCGAGCGGGCGGCGCGGTCCGGCACGCGTGAGGAGCCGGTCCCAGTCCGCGCGCGGCATCCGGTCGCCGGCCGTGAGCAGGACGTCGACGCCAGGGGCGGCGGGGCTCTCGGCGTGGACGACCCCGCCGTCGGCGAGGTAGAGGGTTCCGGCGGCGAACCGCAGTGCTCCGGTGGCGCGTTGCCGGGCGTGGCGCAGGAGCGGGGAGTACCGGGTGGGCAGGGGGGCTTCCGGGGCGGGGGCGAGTGTCGTCATTCGAGGACCAGGTGTTCGGCGGCCTTGTGCAGGCGCAGGCGGGCGACAGCGAGGTTGCCTTGGCTCCGGTCGAGCCACAGGTGCAGGAAGACGCTGGTGTCCAGGGCGGTGTCGACGAAGCGCAGCAGGTGGTAGTGGGTGCGCGTGGTGACCATGAGGTCCTCCACGACGGCGCCCTGCGCCGCGCGCCCGGGGGCCGGGCGCGGGGGCGGGGGCGGGGACGCGGGGTCGCCTTTCGGGCGCTCGCGCGGACGCGCGACTGTGGAGGCCGCGGTGGTCACCGCGGTCACGGCGTTCGCGGCGGTCAAGGCGGGCTGGAAGGTGGTGAACTCCGAGGCCGTGCGGGCCAGTTCAGCCGTCTCCGCCGTGGTCTTCTCCGACAGTCCATGGGGCGGATTCCCGGCGGCGCCGAGCGCGAAGCCGGACGTCCAGTCCACGAGGGACGCGCCGCGCGCGCCCGGCAGGGCCATGAGTTCACACAGACATGCGTCAATACCTGGCACTTGGTGCCCCCTCCCCGGCGATACGCCACGGTCAGCGCCTCGCCGTGACGCGGAGGTTATGCAGAGAACGGGGCCCTCCGGGGAAACTGGCGCCTTCCAGCGCAACATGCCCGCGGTTGACGGACACGTGTCCGGTCGTGCCCCCTTCCGTGCCGCAAAGGGTCGCCACGGCGGACGCGACCCCGCGCACGGGCCGGACCGCACCGCGCTCGCCGGTGATGTGCGCGCTCCCGGCCCGCACACCGCCCCACACCGCGCCGCAGGGCCCCCGACCTGCCCCGACAGGGAGAAGCGACACCCGTACGAAGGGCCTCCGCGGCCCCTCGGGACGGGGCGCGAGGGCCCCTGGAACCACCGATCAGAAATCGGCCCGGGAACACCAGGCCCCGCCACCTTCCATCACATTGCGTGAGCGGGTCGGGGTGCGCCTCATCGGTTGGTAGACATACCCCCGCGATGCCGGAGACCGGCATGCGCGCACAACATCTGAGACACCCTCAACTCCCCTACCTGGGCTGGCTGTTGCACCACGTCACGGTGCGCTTTCCCCGGTGGAGACCGAGGGCCGGGCAAGGGGTGGGAAGCGATGACGGACGTGCGTGGGCTGGTCGATCCGGCAGGGTACGGGACCCTCGCGCGCGCCCTCGCCGAGTGCGCGTCCACCGCCGCCACCGCCCGCATCCGGGTCACGGGGCGCCCGGGCGGCGTCTTCCATCTGCGCGAGGGGCGCGTGATCGGCGTGGACAGCCCCGGCGCACCCGGCCTGGAGGCGCTGCTGCTGCGCTCGGGGCGGGTCGGCGAGACGGAGTGGGCGGCGGCACTCGCCGGGCGGGCCACGGATCCCGGGGCGGATCTCGGGGCGGACCTCGGGCCGAACCCCGGGCCGGAGGCCGGGCTGGTCGCGCGCGGGCACATGGGCGCGGCAGAGCTGCGCGTGCTGTCCATGATGGCCCGGCACGACGCGGCGTTCGCGGTGACGGCGGGCGAACTGACCGACTGCACCACGGACTTGGGCGCACCCGACGCCCTCCCGCTCGACGCCGCGTACGACACCCCTGCCGACGCGCACCGCGACCGCCCCGCCGACGCGCCCCACGACCGGTTCACCGACACCCGCCACGGCTTCTTCACCGACGCCCGCTGCGGCGACGAACCGGCCCGACTGCTGCGCGAGACCCGCAGGCGCCTGGCCGCCCTCGCCGCGTTCCCCCACCCGGTACGGCCGGACCGCGACCGGGTGGTACCCGCCACCGACCATCTGCCACCGCCGAGCCTGCCCGCAGTACGCCGGGAGATCCTCAGTCTCTGCGACGGGCGGCGCACACCCCGCGACATCGCCTTCGCCACCGGCCGCGCGCTCTACGCCGTGACCGTCGAGACCGCGCGCATGCTCGCCGAGCGGCTCCTGGTGCGCGCGAGCCGCGACGCTCCCCCGGCCTGGCCGCGCGAGCGCGCACCGCTGCCCGCCCTCGCCCGCCGCGGCCCCGGCCGCCCCGCCTCCCCCGCCGAGCAGGCCCCGCCGGCACCGGGCGCCGAGCGGGACCGGCTGCCCCGCCGCGACCCCGGCGCCAGCGGCTTCACCGGCGCGCCCACCGAACGCCCCCCACGCACATCAGCACACCGACGCCAAGGGAGCCCAGCGAATGGACCATGAAGAACTCACCGCGTACCTGCGGGAGTTGCGTGAGCAGTGGGCGGGGGTGACCGACTCGGCGGTGGCCGCCGTCGACGGGCTGCTCATCGCGGCCGACACGCAGGAGTCCCTCGACGCGGAGAAGCTGGCCGCGCTCGCCGCTGCCGAGCTCGGCCTGGCACAGCGCGTGACCACGGCCACCGACCGGGGCGCACTGCGCCGCGCGGTCTGCCACGGCAGCCAGGGCCCCGTGGCCATCTACGCCGTCGGCGACACGGCGGTCCTGGTCGTCCTCGGCGACGAGGGTCTCGACCTCGTCCGCCTCCACCAGGAGTCCAAGGCCATCGTCGACCGCGTCGACGCCCTCCTCACAGACAAGGCATGAACACCATGGCGACCAAACGCATCCCCCAGAACTTCTCGGACCAGTGCGTGGCGCTCACCAAGGCGCTGCGCACGGAGACCCCGGACTGCGTCGCCAGCGGCGTCGTCGACATGTCGACCGGCATGCTGCTGGCGTACGAGACCGTCGACAGCCACCCGCCGGAGGTGCTCGACCTGCTGGCGGGGGCGACGCTGGACCTGTTCCAGGGGCGCACCGTCATCATGATCGAGGACGTCTTCAAGGAGCGCAGGGGCGTCACCAACGACCAGCACTACTTCCAGGAGATCCTGGTGAACAGCGATCACCTCACCCACCTCTTCATCCGCATGAACCAGCGACAGGACGTCGTCGCCGTGGCCGTGTGCCGCAAGTCGGTGAATGTGGGAATGCTGTTCGCCCAGTGCCGCCGCGTGGTCAAGGAGTTCACCGGCATGTGAGGCCCTGAGGGGAGGGGGCGCCGGAGCGCTCCCTCCCCGTGGCGCAAACGCATCGCTGTGACCAACACCCCTGCGCCAGAGCAGAGTTACGTGTGGCGCACCGGCACTGCGACAGGGCATGGTGGGACAGAACCGGTGCGACATCGCGCCGTAGGGGGCCCGTTCCGCGGGCTCAACCGCAGGGAGTGGTGGACATGTCCGCGAATCTCCGGCGCATGAGCGCCTACGCGCACGGCAAGTGATCCCGGCCGGCCGCGCCGACCGCCGACGCACCCCTGCTCCAGAACATCGCGATCACTGATCGCCCCTCTCAGGCGTCGCCTCCGTCGGCCTCCGGCCCCTCCGGATCCGCAGCTCTGCCGGATCCGCATCCGCCCGGACCAGTCTCGCTCTGGCCAGCCCCTGGAGGATCGCCATGACCACCACACTGATCCAACTCGCCGTCGTCACGCCCCAGATCCTGCTCGCCGCCGTGATCGTGCTCGCCACGACCTTCCTTCTCGCGCTCTGCATCGCGGTCCGCGGCACCGCCCCCGAGGAGCGCGCGGCGGTCTTGCGCGCGTTCGCCCAACTGCTGCCCGTACGGCGCAGATAGACACGGACAGCGGTCGACGGGCGGCGAGCGGCGAGCAGAGGCCGACCCTGACGATCCCGTACACCCAGGTGATGACCTCCACCCCCGCACGTAGCACTCGAGTCGTACGGCAAAGCCCATACGCGGACGGATTCGGCGCACCCCCGGCCCCTCGTAACTTCTTGATCGGAACCACGGAGTTGATCGAGAGGCCATGGGTTGATGTACGGCAAGGCATTCGCGCCCGAGTACCAGGGCGAGCTCAGCGCGGAGCTCGGCGTGAACTCCTCCTACGAGGACGTTCTGGCGACGGCGGGCCGGGCCCGCGCCGAGGCGGCCACGCCCCTGGACAGAGCCCGTGCCGCCCTGGCGGTGGCCGAGGCCAACCGGCGCCTCGGCCGGGCCGGGGAGGCGCGGGCCGCATGGCGCGAGAGCTACCGCAGTGCGCGCACCGCGGGGGACGCGGGCGCGATGGCCTGGGCGCTGTGGAGCGGCGGCACCCTGGCCCGGCAGTGCGGCGCGCTGCCGCTGGCCCGCCGGCTGCTGACGTGGGCGGTCGCGCTCGCCTCGGGAAGCGGTGACCGGCTCGCGCACGGCTACTCGCTGGCGGGGCTCGCCGAGACCGGCCGCATCCAGGGCGACTACGCGGCGGTCGCCGAGTTGCACGAGCAACTCCTGGAGCAGGGGCGGGCGCACGGGGAGGCGCGCCACATGGTGTGGGCGATGTCCGGCATCGCCCAGATGCACCGCAACACCGGTGACTACGCGCGGGCCCTCGACCTCTTCGAGGAGTCGGCGCGCATCGCCACCGAGGCGGACGACGCCAGGGGCCGCGCCTGGTCGCTGCGCGGCGTCGCGGACATCCTGTCGCTGCGCGGCGAGCCTGACCGGGCCCTGGCCCTGCTCACGGAGGCCGAAGTGGTGTGCCGCGCCATGGATCTGGCCGGTGCGCTCGCCTACAACCACAAGATGCGCGGCAACATCCTCTACCGGGCCGGGTGGTACGAGGCCGCCCGCGTCACGTACGGGATCGCCCTGGAGGAGTTCGACGAGATGGGCGAGCCGCGCGGTGCGGCGCTCTCCCGGCTCGGCCTCGCCAAGTCCCGGGCCCGCCTCGGCCGCGCCCGGCAGGAGACACTCGCTGAACTCGCCGGCCTGGACGAGACGTTCGCCCGCATCGGCCTGAAGGGGGCGCGGGAGACGGTCGCCGCCTTCCGGGCCGAGGTGCTGTCGGAGCAGCCCGCGCCCGCTGCCAGGGCGGCCGCCTGACCCTTGGTCGGACCGGCTGCCGGTCCGGTCGGCTACCGGTCCGGTCGTCTGCCGGTCCGACCGCCCGTGGATCCGGCATTGTCAGTGGTGGGTGCGACGATCGCTCGCATGATGGAAACGGCTGGCGCGAGCCACGACTGGCGGGGATTCCTCACGCGGTGGAGCGAGGAGTGGGCGGACGGATGCGCTCCGGACGACATGCAGGGCGAGGGCGACGAGGAGGCGCGGCGCGCGCGGTGGCTGGGCTTCGCGCCCGCGCCGGACGCCCGCATCGCGGCCCTCGAAGCGCGCGTCGGGCACCGACTGCCGCCGTCCTTCCGGTCGTTCCTGGAGGTCACCGACGGCTGGCGGCACGCGGGCTGGTTCGTGTGGCTGCTCGCGGGCGCGGAGACGACCGACTGGCACGACGACGCCGCGGGCCTCGCCGAGATCTTCCAGGAGGACCTGGAGGAGGACGCGACGCGCGAGGAGATCCTGGAGGCCACGGTCTGGACCCGCGCGCTCGAACTGGCAGTGGAGTCCGACGCCGTGAGCGTCATGCTGGACCCGGGGGACGTGGACGAGCACGGCGAGTGGGCGGTGTACACGTGGGCGCCCTGGCGGGCCAGCCCGCCCGAACGGCACGCGTCCTTCTGGGAGTTCATGCAGGACGCCTACCGGGAGTTCCACCGCATGCGGGCCGACCGCGACGACCAGCCGGAGTTCGTGAACTCCACGACCGAGGAGCTGGACGCGCGGGCGGCGGAGGCGCGTCGGGACGCGCTGCGGGGCGACTTCGAGCGGGCCGAGGCGGTGCTCGCGGAGGTGCAGGAGTTCGGCAGGCCGCGCGCCGGGGCACTCCGGGACCAGATCAGGTGGCTGCTCGGCGACCGCTACATGTGCCGCTTCGACGGACTCGCCGCCGACCCCGTGTACGTGCGGGAGCTGCTGCCCGCGCTGCTCGCCGAGCACACGGGGCGCGCGGGCCGGTCCTGGGACGGCGGCGACAGCGACAGCGACAGCGACGACGGTCCGAGCGTGTCCCAGGTCCCGGGCGGCTCGGACGAAGTGCGCGCCGTGGAGCGTGAGGTGACGCGGCAGCTGCGCGAGGGCCGATACGCGTACAACCCGCCGGGGCCGTTCGGGGATGCCGTGGCGACGGCCCGGGAGCAGGCCCGCTGGGGCGGGACGGACGCGGCCTGGCGGACCCTGCTCGCCGCGGTGCCCACGTGGCAGCCGGCGGGCCCCGACCACATCGCGCCGGTCGGCCTCGCCGCCGACCCGCTGCTCGGCCCCCTGCTCACGCCGGAGCGGGCGCGGGCACTGCTGGCCACGCCGCGGGGCGAGGAGGCGACCGGTGCCGTCGCGACAGCCGTCGACGTGGACCCCGAGGGTCTCGCGTGGCTGGCGGGGGACCGGGACGGGGGCGGGCGCCGCGCGTACCGCTTCGTCCTGGCCGAGGGGGTGGAACCCGCCGCGCTGCCCGGCCTCGTGGGCGGTGAGGAGGGCGAGGATGCGGCGGTGCTGTACCCGCCCATGCTGTGGTGGGACGCGCGCCGGGCCCGGGCCGGTGGGCGGTCCTCCTCGTACGACGACAAGGCGCTGGCGGCGCTCGGCCGGGCCGCGCGGGACTGGAGCTTCGCGTTCGACGGGGACCCGCAGCCGTTCAACGACCAGCGGTTCGTCTCCCCTGCCGTAGCCGCCTCCCGGCACGGCCGCGCCGTGGTGGTCTGGGCGGCACCCGACGGCTTCGACCTCGGCGCCCTGTTCCACCTCTCCGTGGCCGAGCACGGCACAGAGAAGTACGCGTTCACGGTCCGTGGCGAGCGGTGCGAGCGCTTCGGGGAGATACCGGCCGAGCTGGCGCCGGAGCGACTGTTCCCCGAGATACGCGAAGGCGGCGCGTACCGCGAGGGGCGGGGCGAGGCGGACGCTCTGGCGGCGATCTCCGCCGCCTTCGGTGTCACGCTGCCCCGCCTCGCCCTCGACCGGGGACGGCTGCACTCGTTCGTCACCCGCTCCTGGACGCGCCCGCCGGGGCCGGGCGAGTCCTACCTGGTCATCACCATGGGCGCGACGACGCCGGAGGGGCCGGGCGCGTGACCGTGCCGGCTCCCGTGCCGGCCTACCCGGGGAGCGGGTCGGCCTCGACGCCGAGGGCCCGTTCCCAGCCGGGCACGATGCCGTGGGCGGCGAAGGCGCGGGCCAGTTTCCTCTGCGCGGCGGCAGGGACGCCGAGGTCCTTCGCCGCGGCCAGCACGGCGGCCCTGCCCTCGGTGAAGCCGTCGAGCGGAGTGAGGTACCGGGTCAGCGCCTGGTAGGCGAGCGTGTCGGTGAGGTCGGCGCCCAGCTCCTTGCGGGCGTCCCACAACGCCCCGCTGAAGACGGTCGAGTTGAGGTGCAATCCGTCTGCGCCAGTACTCGCACCCAAACCCGCACCCGCACCCGCAGCGAAGGTGGCCGTGGTCCGCCCGTCGTTCAGGTCGCGGACGGCGCACGCGCGCGGGGACTTCGTCCGGCACAGCCGCTCGCCGACGAGGCCCGCGTCCGGGTCGCTGTCGGGGACCTTGCGCACGGCGTTCTCGATGGAGTTGCCGAAGTAGTCGGCGAACGCCTCGTCCAGGGCGCCGGGTTGGCCCGCGTGGACGAGGCTTGCGGAGTGCTCGACCACGGCGTGCGTCATCTCGTGGCCGACGACGTCCAGGCCCGCGGCGGCCGGACGGTGCTCGGCGTCCCCGGCGCCGTACACCACCTTGTCGCCGTCCCAGAAGGCACTGGCCCCCGGCTGCCCGTCCTGGGCCACGCCCACCACGGAGTTGATGGTCATGCCGTGGCCGTCGAGGCTGCTGCGGCCGTGCTTCTTCTTGTAGTAGTCGTGGACCTGGGCCGCCGCCCAGTGCGCGTCCACGGCACCGGTCTCGGTCGCCGCCCTGCCGAACCCGGGGGTGGGCGAGGCGAACTCCTGGATGTCCGCGGGCCACTGCCCGGCCAGATCACCGGCTCGCTCTCCGCGCGCGTCCCAGGTGGACAGGGTGTGTTCCAGGCCGTCCTCACTGGTGGGGATGCGGGTGCGGTCGCGCAGCACGTAGACGCCGCGGGCCGCGTCGCGGTCGACCTCCAGCTTCACGTTCGTACCGTCGGGCCTCGCGTTCGTACCGTCGCGCCTCGCGTTCGTGCCGCCTCGGCGGTCGTCCGTGCCGTCGAGCCGGTCGCCCGTGCCCGTGCGGGCGGGGGCGAACGTCTTGATCCCGCTGTACTGCAGGACCGGGCGGCCCGTGCGGGCGTCGACGTAGACCTCGCGCAGCACCGGCGCGCCCGTCTCCGCGTCGCTGCCGGTCACCGTGACGTGCCGGGTGAGGACGCCGGGCCCGGCGGGCAGGACGACGAGGCCGTGCGCGCCCCCCTTGAGCGCGGCCCGCCGCGCGCCGAGGTCGCGGCGCACGGAGTCGACCGCGCGCTCGACGGCGCGCTCCTCACTGCTCTCGCTGCCCGCTCCGACCGAACCGCCCTCGCCGCCCCCTTCAACCTCAGCCGTCGCGCCCGTGCGCAATCCGGTGAAGTACCTGCCGGAGACGCCGGTGACGACGCGCGCGCCGTCCTTCTTCTCCATCCGGACGACGTACTCGCCGCCCAGGACCGGGACGCCCCGATGCCGCTGCCGGAGTCGCACGGTCTCCTCGTCCCCCGAGGTGACCGTCCCCGCGGGGATCAAGTCCCGCCGCGCGTCCGCGATCCGGTAGCGGCCCCCCTTGCCCTCCAGATAGGCGCAGGCCGCGTCCATCGCGCTTTCCGTTGCGCGCGTCTGCGCCTCCTGGCCCGGGACGGGGCGCGCGGGAGCCGCTGAGGCGACGAGTGCGGCGACGCTCAACAGCACCGCCGCACCCGGTAATCCGCTCCGCTGAGGTCTTCTGCCGCCGCTGCGGCCGCTGCGTCTCACCAGGTGACTCATGACGTCATAGAAGCGGTGCCCTGCCCCGCGCAGCAATGGGGCGCAGCACCGAATGGCGAAATCTGACTGTGTAAAGAAGGGGTAAATGGAAGGAGGGATCGAACTCCACGCCATCTCCACATGGACTTCATTGAGTCGTTAAATCTTTGGCCAACTCCCCAGATCAGGAGCGTTAATTACTCAATCTTTGGCAGAAATTTGTACTGGCGCCGAAGGTTAATGGGATGGCAAAGTGAGAGAAGCGCACTGCGCTGTCACCATCGACCCGACCACACCGCGTCCCCCGGCTTCCGCCGTTCGACGCAGGAGGCAGGCCACCTTGAAATCACTGATCGACAACGCCCGTTCCTTCGCCTCGACCCATGTCGCGGACCCACGGAACGCACCGGCCTTCGAGGCCCTCATGGCCGGGCAGTCGCCCGAAGCCCTCTTCATCACCTGTTCCGACTCGCGCGTCGTCCCGACCCTCATCACCGGGGCGCGGCCCGGCGAGCTCTTCGAACTGCGCACGGCGGGCAACGTCGTGCCGCGCTACCCCGCCGGTGGCCAACTCGCCCCCGGCGAAAGGCCATTCAGCGAGGCGGCCACCATCGAGTACGCGGTGTGCGTGCTCGGCGTCCGCGACATCGTCGTCTGCGGACACTCCCACTGCGGCGCCGTGGGCGCCCTGGTGCGGCGCGAGGACCTCTCCGCCGTACCCGCCGTACGCGACTGGCTCGAGCACTCCGTCGCGCCCGACGCACCCCTGCGCTCGGCCGTCCCCGCCTCCGTGGACGTGGCCGAGGCCGTGCAGACCCATGTGCTCGCCCAGCTCGACATGCTCCACGCCTACCCGTGCGTGAGAGAGCGGACCGCCACCGGCGAACTCACCCTCCACGCCTGGTACTACGAGGTCCACACGGGGGCCGTCCTCGCCCACCGTCCGTCGCGTGACGGCCGGCCGGCGTTCGATCCGCTGTGACGGCCGGCGCGCCCCACCGCCCGGCCCCCAGCACACACGACAGGATCCCCCACCACCATGCGCACTCTCCTGCCCCACCTCCGCGCGCCCTTCAGCGCGCTGCGTGAACCAGGCGTCGCCCGTCAGGACGTCCTCGCCTCACTCGTCGTCTTCCTGGTCGCCCTGCCGCTGTGCGTCGGCGTGGCCGTCGCCTCCGGGGTACCGGCCGAACTCGGCCTGGTCACCGGCATCGTCGGCGGCATCGTCGTCGGCTTCCTGCCGGGCAGCTCCCTCCAGGTCAGCGGGCCCGCGGCCGGACTGACCGTGCTCGTCTTCGAGGCGGTACAGGAGTACGGGCTCGGCATGCTCGGCGCGATCGTGCTGCTCACCGGCGTGCTCCAGGTCGTGCTCGGACTGCTGCGCTGCGGCCGCTGGTTCCGGGCGATCTCCGTCTCCGTCGTCCAGGGCATGCTCGCCGGCATCGGGCTCGTCCTGATCCTCGGCCAGCTGTACACCATGGCCGGGGCGGCCCAGCCGCGCTCGGGGGTCGACAAGATAGCCGGGCTGCCGGGGCTGCTCGGCGACACGCTCGGCGACTCGACCGCCCTCACCGCGGCCGCCGTCGGCCTCGGCACCATCGCGGTGCTCGTGCTGTGGCCGAAGCTGCCCGCCGCCGCCCGCCTGGTGCCCGCGCCGCTCGCGGCCGTCGCCCTCGCCACCGCCGTCTGCGCCGGGCTCAGCCTGGACGTGGCCAACGTGACGGTGCGCGGACTGTTCGACGCCATCCAGCCGCCCGGCCTCGGCGATCTGGCGGACCTGGGCGGCGTGGCCGTGCTCGGCACCGTCCTGGCGTTCACGCTGATCGCCTCCGCCGAGTCGCTGTTCAGCGCGGCGGCCGTGGACCGCATGCACGACGGGCCGCGCACCCAGTACGACAAGGAGCTCGTCGCCCAGGGCGTCGGCAACACCGTGTGCGGCGTGCTCGGGGCGCTGCCCATGACGGCGGTCATCGTCCGCAGCTCCGCCAACGTGCAGGCGGGGGCCCGCACCCGCCTCTCCCGCATCCTGCACGGCGCCTGGCTGCTGCTGTTCGCCGTGCTGCTCCCGGCGGCGCTCGGCATCATCCCCCTCGCCGCGCTCGCCGGTGTCCTGGTGCACGCGGGCTGCAAGCTGATCCCCGTCAAGGAGATCGTGCCGCTCGCCCGCGCCCACCGCGGCGAGGCGTTCGTCCTCGCCACCACCGCGATCGCCATCGTGGTGACCAACATGTTCGAGGGCGTGGTCCTCGGACTGGTCCTCGCCGTCGTCAAGTCCGCCTGGGACACCTCCCATGTGCAGGTCGACGTACGGGAGTTGACCGACGGACGGTTCGTGGTGACGCTCACCGGCAACGCCACCTTCCTGCGGCTTCCGCGCATCCTCGAGACGCTCGAGGCCCTGCCGAAGGACCGGCCCATCGAGCTGGACCTCACCGCCGTACGCCATCTCGACCACGCCTGCCGCACGACGCTGGAGAACTGGGCGCTGCGGCACAACGACTCCGGCACGGAAGCGGTGCGTCTCAAGACGCTTCCCGTGGCCGGTACCGGTGCCGAGGAGCCCGCAACAGCGCGGGCCGCGGGGCACTGAGCACGTCACCAACCATCACCGACCCATGGAGGGTTCACCGTGGAGAAGCTCATCCAGCGCATGACCGAGGAGTCCGTATGGCAGAAGTGGGTCGCCGCGAACTCCGCGCAGGGCGCGAAGGACGGGTGCATCAGCTCGACGCCCAAGAGCGGCTGCATCAGCGCCACCGGTAAGACCGGCTGCATCTCCTGACCCCTGTGCGGGGCGGCCACAGTGCGGTGGCCGCCCCGCCCCCGGGACCGCATGGCCGAGCACCCCCGTCCCTCACCGGAGCCCCCTTGAATCCCCTGCCGAACGCCGACGTCCTGGACCACATACGGGACATCCCCCTGTACCGCGGCGCCGTCGAGCGCGGCGACTTCCCCATCCTCGAGAAGCCGGAGATCGCCCGGGGCTTCCCCGACAACTGGATGACCCCCGCGCTGGAGCGCGCCCTGGAGTCGGGCGAGGCCGAGTTCGTCCTGTCGACCGGGACCAACCACGCCCGCATGCAGCTCATCCGGCCCCCGTACTTCCTGCTCCGCTCCTACTACCGGCTGTGGAGCGAGCACCCCGACCTCGGGGCGAGCTGGCACGACGGTGCGCGGCGGGTCTCGCTCACCACCGTCCTCGCCACCGAGCACGTGGCCCGCGTCAACGCCCGCAAGCCCGGCGCGACCCCGGGAGAGCGCTGGCTCGACGACCGCACCCTGTACCTCAACCGCCGCCTGGATCCGGCCGACTGGGACCGCGCCGAGGTCGAGCGGATGCTGGCCGAGATCCGTGAGGTCAGCTCCGCGCACCCCACGGGCGCCTACCTCCTGGACTGTTCCGCCCACCACCTCGCGCACCTGGTCGGCAGGGTCGACGCTTGGGGCCTGTGGGACGCCTTCCCGCGCCCCTCGGGCATCATCCACGCCTACGAGTACGCTCCGTTGAACGTCCGCGCGTATCTGCGCGCCCACTTCGACTGTCCCGTGGTCGACCTCTTCGGCAGCACGGAGCTGGGCTACCTCTTCTACAGCGACAGCAAGAGCGACAGCGCGGCGGACGGCGGCTACCGGCCCTATCTGCACGACATGAGCGTGGAGTTGATCCCCGTGGAGCCGGGCAGCGGCATCCACAGCCTCATCGTCACCAGCGTCCGCAACCCGTTCATGCCGCTCGTGCGCTACCGCTCGGGCGACTGCGTCCGCACCCGCGACGGCAGCGCCGACCCGGAGCGCATCGTCTCCTTCTGCGGACGCGAGAAGGAGCTGCTGCCGACGCCCGGCGGGCCCGTCGCCCAGGCCGACCTGGACGCCCGCATCACCGCGGTCTCGTCCCGCGTCTTCCTGCACCAGCTGCGACTGACCGGCGAGGGCCGGTGCCTGCTGGCGTACACGACCTTCGACGACGTACCGCTCGCCGCCGACCAGGAGCGCCAACTGGCCGCCTCGGTCGGTGCGTTGACGGGCCGTGCCTGCCACGCCGAGCAGAGCGCCCACATACCGATCGGACGCTCCGGCAAGTACGCCTGGCTGGCGCCGGGCACGCCCGGCTGAGCACGCACGGCCGGTCACGCCCCGCCCCCTGCCCCTGCCTCGCGCCACCGCCCCGGAACAGGACCCCGTATGCCCACCGCACCCACCCCCGCGCCCGCCCACGCCCCCACCGCCGAGGACCTGCTCGGCCCCGCCCTGCACGACGAGGTGGTGGAGCATTTCGCCGCCATGCCCGGCGCACCGGCCGCGCCCGTGGTCGCCACCCAGGTCCGCGAGTGTCTGCGCTACCTCTACCTGGTCTCGCGCCACCCCGAGCGGCTCGGCGGCCTGTTCCTGCCCGTGGAGCAGGACATCGACGAGATCTGGCACTACCTCATCCTGCAGACCCGCGAGTACCGGGAACTGTGCGAACAGCGCCTCCCCGGCGGCCACTTCATCCACCACCGGAGCATCTCCTACGACGCGTACCAGCGCTCTCCCGGGCGGGCGACGGCCGCCGAGGAGGCGCTGCGCTGGATCCCCCTCTACACCGAGGCGTTCGGGCCCTTCGACGAGGACGCCGTGGCGCACTGGACGGTCGTGCGGTTCCTCCACGACGAACTGGGCCTGTCCCTGGCCGAGATAGCGGACCTGTGACCGAGACGGTCCGGCGGAGCACCGGGGACGAGGCACCGCCCCCGGTGCTGCGCCGGGTCCTGACCGTCCTCGTCGTCTCGCAGGCCCTCGGCGGCGCGGGGATGGCAGCCGGGATCACGGTCGGTGCGCTGCTCGCCGAGGACCTGCTCGGCTCGACGGGGCTCGCCGGGCTGCCGACCGCGCTGTTCACCGCGGGGGCCGCCCTGGGCGCCGCCGTGATCGGGCGCATCTCGCAGCGCAAGGGCCGCCGCCCCGGGCTGGCCCTCGGCCACGGGGCCGCCGCGCTCGGCAGTGCCGGGGTGGTGGCGGGCGCCGCCGGCGGGTGGGCCTGGCTGCTCCTCACCTCGCTCTTCGTCTACGGGGCCGGGACGGCCACGGGGCTGCTCGCACGCTACGCGGGCGCCGATCTCGCACCGCCCGAGCGGCGGGGCAGGGCCACGGGGACGGTGCTGCTCGCGACGACTCTCGGCGCGGTCGCGGGCCCCAACCTCGTGGGGCCGACGGGCAGTTGGGCGCACGCCTGGGGCATTCCGCGCCTCGCCGGGCCGTTCCTGCTCGCGACGGTCGCCTATGCGGCGGCGGGCCTCGTCCTGTGGGTGTGGCTGCGCCCCGACCCCCTGTTCCTGGCCCGCCCCGCACCGAAGCCGACCGCCGAGAGGCAGACGCCCACCACTCCGCCCGCCGCACTGCCCGCCGGTGCGGTCACGGGCGCGACCGTGATGATCACGGCTCAGCTGGTGATGATCGCCGTGATGACGATGACACCCGTGCACATGACCGGGCACGGCCACGGCACGCAGGCCGCGGGGTTCGTCATCGCCCTGCACGTGGGCGCGATGTTCCTGCCGTCGCCGCTGAGCGGTCTGTTCGCGGACCGCTCGGGCCGGCTGCCCGTCGCGGCCGCGTCCGGCGCCGTCCTGCTGGCCGCGGGCCTCCTCGCCGCCCTCGCCCCACCGACCAGCGCGCCCCTGCTCGCCTGCGCCCTCGTCCTCCTGGGCATCGGCTGGAACCTGGCCCTGGTGAGCGGCACCGCCCTCATCACGGACGCCGTCCCGCCCGAACGCCGCGCCTCCGTCCAGGGCCTGGTCGACGTGGGCATGTCCCTGGCGGGCGCGACGGGCGGCATGGTCTCGGGCCTGGTGGTGGCGGGCGCGGGCTACCCCCTCCTGGCGACGGCGGCGGGCGTCCTCGCGCTGGCGGTGATCCCGGCGACGGCCCTGCGCGGAGCGGCCCGCTCTTAGCCCGCACGCGGCCCGCCCGTGGCCCGCACGCGGCCAGTCCCCGACCCGGCCCGAATCGGCCCGGCCCGACCCGGATCGCTGTCAGCCGCCACCCGTCGCCCGGCGGTCCAACTCCCCATGGTCGACCTTGCCGTTGGGCAGCCGGGGCAGGGCCGGTACGGGGACGACGCGCGCGGGCAGGGCGGTCGTGGGGAGGCTGTGCAGGAGGCGGGTCCGGAGCCCGAGTTCGTCGAGGTCCGCGTCCGTCCCCGCCATGACGACGAAGGCGACCGGGCGCGGCCGGGCCGTCGCGGTGACGCCGACGCCCGCCTCGGCGACGCCCGCGCAGTCGGTGAGGGCCTGCTCGATCTCGGCCCGCTCGACGCGCATCCCGCCGAGCTTCAACTGGTGGTCGGCGCGCCCGTGGAAGAGGAGCGCGCCGTCGTCGCGGACGGAGACGAGGTCTCCCGTACGGAAGCACCGGGTGCCGTCGAGGGTGACGAACCGCTCCCCCCTCGCCGCGGCCCGGCTCGGCGACGGCGAGGCCGGGACCCGAGAGGTACAGCTCGCCGGGGCCGCCGTCACTGCCGGGCCCGATGTGCGCGGTGACTCCGGTGACGGGGCGCCCGATGGGCACCGTACGGGCGGACGCGTCGGCGGAGGTGCAGGCGTGGACGGTGGCCCACACGGTGCACTCGGTCGGTCCGTACTCGTTGTGGAGGCGGACGCCCGGGAGGTGGGTGAGGTGCCGGGCCACGAGCGCGGGCGGGCAGCTCTCGCCCGCGACGATGACCGTGGTGAGCCCGCCGAGCCGGGCCCCGAGCCCGCCGCGCAGCGCGGTCCCGTACAGCGAGGGGACCATCAACAGGTGGGTGGCCGCGTGCTGTTCGGCGGCGCGCGCCAGCGAGAGGAGGTCGCCGGGCCGCCCGCCGGGCACGACGAGCAGCCCTCCGGTGGCGAGCGTCCACCAGATGCCCGCCATCGAGCTGTCGAAGGAGATCGACGAACAGAGCAGGAACGCGCCGACGGGCTCGCGGTAGTGGCGCAGGCGGGCGGCGGTGGACCAGCCGAGGGCGGTCGCGGAGACGGTGACGGGCGCGGGCAGTCCGGTCGAGCCGCTGGTGAAGATGGTGTAGGCGAGCGTGCCGCGCCGGCCGGTGAACCGGGGCGGGGGCGGGGAGCCCAGGTCGCCGGGAATGCTCAGCACGCGTGCGCGACGCACGCCCTCCGCCTCCGTCTTTCCCTCCGTCTCTCCCTTCGCCCCTCCCTCTGCCTCCACCTCCACCTCGTACGAGCCGCCATGCACAGCACGTATCCCCTCGACACCGCCCGCACCGCCCGCACCGCCCGTCGCGAGGACGAACCGCGCCCCGCTCGCCTCGCGCATCCTCCGTTGCCGCTCCGGCGGAAACCCCGCGTCCACCGGCACGTACCGGCACCCCGCACGCACCACCCCGAGCAGCGCCGCGACCGTCCACCGCGACGCCGTGCCGTGCACCACGACGGGCTCGTCGATGTCGGCGCCCTGCGTGAGCAGCAGGTGGGCGACCGCGCGGGAGGCCGCCTCCAGTTCGGCGTAGGTGAAGGTCCCGTCGTGGTCGGCGACCGCGGGCGAGGGGGCGCCGAGGTGGGCCTCGGCGAGGTCCAGGATGTGCGGCGGCCGCCCGGCGAACGGCGGGCCCGTCACGCGCCGCACGTCAACGGACCAGTTCCGCAAGGGCGTTCATGTAGCGGTCGACGGCACTCTCCATCCACGCCTCGCTGAACAGACGGGAGTCATAGGTGACGTAGCCGCCGGGCTGGTCGTCTCCCCAGCGCATGGTCCACAGGAACGGGAGCGGGACCGGCAGGGGCGGCCGGGTGTCCATCGACAGGGGGTCGAGCGCGAGGTCCTGCGGCCGCTGCGGGGCGCGGTCCGGCGGGCGGACGATCATCTGGAAGGCGGGTGCGACGTGGTGGCGGTCGGTCATCCGCTCCAGGAGCTCCGGGTTCTGCCGCAGGACCGGGACGAGGGGGATGTCGTTCGCGTACGCCTCGCGGCAGCGCGTGTCCACGCGGGGGCACAGGTCCGTCAGGCCGGCCGGTCCGGTGTGCGTCACGCGGATCTGCAGGACGTTGAGCAGGAAGCCGACCGTCTGCCACTCCGAGGGGATCCGGCCCGCCGTGATCACCGGCACCATCGCGTCGCCCGGCGGCAGCAGCGCGCCCACGAACGTGGTGAGCAGCAGCGTGAAGGGCGTCGTGCGACCGCGCCGGGCCGCCGTGCGCACCGCTCGGCGCAGCTCCTCGTCGACCCGGAACGGGTGCACCGCGGTCGGTCCCGGCGCGGCGTCCGGCGTCTCGGCGGGCAGCCCGAGCCGCTCCGCCCCGGCGAGCCGGGTGCGCCAGTACGGGAGCGCCTCACCGATGCGGGCCTGCCAGGCGTCGCTGTGGTCCTCCGCGGCGATGTCGGCGTACTGCATGACGTCGGCGCCGAGGGGCTTCTCGCCGCGCAGCCGAGCCGTGTACGCGGCGACGAGGTCGCGGGCGAGCACGTCCTGCGACCAGGCGTCCGCCGCGATGTGGTGGGCGACGAGGACGAGGACCGCGTCACCGTCACCCTCGCCCGGCTGCGCCAAGTAGGCCCAGAGGAGCGGAAGTTCGTCGTGCGGGTGCGGGCGCGTCGTCACCTCCGCGATCCAGTCGTCGGCGGACTGCTTCGCGTCGAGACGGGTGACGGTCAGGTGCGCGGGCAGGGGCGGGTGCACGCCCTGGCGCAGCGCCCCGTGGCGGGCCACCACGTCGTCGAGGGCGCGGCGCAGCACCGACTCGTCCACCGGGCCCCGCACCCGGTAGGCCGCGCGGACCAGGAAGCCCGGCTGCAGGACGGTACCCGGGAGCAGCGTCTCGACCAGGTGCAACAGCTCCTGCGCGTATGTCGCTTCGTGGATCTCCCGCGTCGCGCGCGGCGTGGCCGCCGTCATCGCGCCACCTCCTTCTGCCTCGGCCGTACGCGTACGGGCAGGCGTGTGATGCCGCTGAGGAACGTCGAGCGGGCCCGGCGGGGCGGACCCGTCACCTCGATCTCCGCGTACCGGGCGAAGAGTTCGGCGAAGAACAGGCGGAGCGTGACCCGGGCGATGCCCGCCCCCGCGCAGTAGTGCGGGCCCGCGCCGAACGCGAGGTGCCGGTTGGGGCGGCGGGCCGGGTCGAAGGTGTCGGGCCGGGCGAAGACCGCCCCGTCGCGGTTGGCGGAGCCCAGCCACGCCACGACCGGGTCGCCCGCGGCGACGGGCACGCCCGCGAGGTCGAGCGGGCGGCGGGCGTGGCGCATGAAGTGGCGGGCCGGCGAGGCCCAGCGCAGGGCCTCCTCGACGCCGCTGTCGAGGAGTTCGGGCCGGGTGGCCCAGTCGTGGTAGCCGCCGGTGCGGGTCAGTTCGAGCACGGCGGCGGGCGGGACGTGGGCGAGGGTGACGCTCGCGCCGAGGAGCAGGCTGTAGCAGTTGGAGAGGACCTCGCCGGGGGTCAGGCGGACGCCGTCGACCTCCATCGCCAGGAGGACGTCGACCAGGTCGCCGCCGTCCCCTTCGCGCGGGCGGCGCCGCCGGTCCCGTACCAAGTCGGCGAAGTAGGCGAACAGTTCGCGGTGTCCGCGCTCCAGGGTGGCCTCGGGGCCCTCGGGCAGCTGGTGCTCGGGGTCGTCCTCGGCGGCGCACATCAGGGCCAGGCGGACCAGGTGGGGGCGGTCGCGGGCGGGCAGCCCGAGCAGCGGCCCGAGCACCACGAACGGGAGCTGGGCGCAGGCGGCGGAGAGGTCGAACGTCCGGTCCTCACTGCCTGAACCGGCCCGGCCGGCCGAACCGGCCACACCCGCCGAACCGGCCGGACCAAGAGCACCCGCCGAACCGGCCGTACCCGTTCCGGACAGCAGCTCGTGGATCCCCGCCCGGATCTCCTCGCTGTGCGCCTCGGCCGAGCGCAGCCGCAGCGCCCGGTGCAGCGGCGCCCGCATCCGGTCGTGCCGGGGCGGGTCGGTGACCGCCATCTGGCGGCCCCCGGCCGGGTCGTGGCGGCCCAACAGGCTGAGCAGCGTGCCGCGTTCGGAGGTGAAGCTCGCGTGGTCCTCCAGGACCCGCTCGACGTCCGCGTACCGGGTCACCGACCAGAAGCCGAGCCCGTCACCGGCCGGCTGCCAGTGCACGGGGGCGTGCTCGCGCAGGCCGCGCCAGGCGGCGTACGGGTCGCCGTCGGCGTACAGGTCCGGGTCGGCGAGGTCCGGCCACGAGGACGGCGGCGGGAGTGAGGGCGGGGCGCTCATGCTCACGCCCCGTGCCGCGCGGCGCCGTCCGCGCCCTCGACCGCTCCCCCGCCGTCGCCGTCCCGTGCCGCCGCCTCCACGGCCACGGCGAGCGCCGCGACGGTGGGCGTCAGGAAGAGTGCGGCGGCGGGCACTTCCACGCCGAACTCCTGGTCGATGGCGAGCTGGAGCTCGGCGGCGAGCAGGGAGTCCCCGCCGAGTTCGAAGAAGTCGTCGTCGACGCCGATCGGCGCGATCTCCAGGCCGGTCCCCCAGAGGGCGGCGAGTCTGTCCTCGGTGGCGGTGCGGGGCGCCACATAGTCGGAACTCATGCCGAGCGTGTCGCGCGCGAGCGCTCCGTCGACTGCGAGTCGGTCGTCCACCGGCATCAGCCTCCCCCAAGGCAGCGCGACACGGCGTCCGCCGATGCTGACACCGGGGTGCGCGGGCGACAACGACGCTTTTCGGTCAGCCGCCGTCGCCCGCCCCCAACGTCGCAGCCCAGCACCGATGCGGCGGGTTCCAGGGCTGTTCGGGGACGGCCCCGCACCACTTCGGTTTTTTCCAGAACCGCTCCCCCGGCTGCCCGGGAAGCCGCTCCCCGGGCCTACTTCGGGGCGGCGAAGTCCCAGACCGCGCCCGTGCCCGGCCCGACGACCAGCTTCGAGTGGCCGATCTCCTCCACGTGCCGCTCCTTCGCGGGCCGGTTGAGCCCGAACGTGAGCTGCCGCAGGCCCGCCTGGTCGCGCGAGGCGACCGCGTCGAGCCGGATCGTGGTGCCGCCGCCCTGCGCCACGGCACCGCCGTCGGCCGTGGTCCGGACGGCGAAGCCCCCGGCGCGCAGCAGCGGCACGGTGTTGCCCAGGTCGCGCGCGGTGACGGCGAGCCGGACGGAGGTCACGTCGCGCATCTGGTGGTCGCGGTAGTCGTCCGGCAGATAGCGCTCGCGGCCCACGTCACCGGGGTAGTTGGGCGGCTCCGTCCTGCTGCGCGGGTCGGCGAAGTACTCCGGCAGGTACTCCATGCCCCAGGCGCCGAAGGCGTCGTACTGGTCGGTGGTGAAGACGGCGTCGAACCACGGCACGGGCACGCCGTCGCCGAAGTCGCGCGTCTGCCGGAACCGTACGGGTTCCGGCACGCCCTCGTCCTTGAGCCGCTCGGCCGCCGTGTTCAGCCCGCCGGCCCGCTCGGCGGAGACGCCGAGGCCGGTGGAGCCGAGGGTGCCGTCCTGTCCGGGCACGTCCCCGATGCCGAAGAGTTCGACGTAGGTCTCGCGGCCCTTGAGGTAGCGGCCGGTCCAGGTCTCGCCGCCGGACCCGGTCGTGGTGCGGACCTCGAAGTTGGCGAACTCCCGGAGGTAGGCGGAGTGTTCGATGGCGTCGGCGGTCTCCCGGTCGAGCACTCCGTAGGCGTGGTTGAAGAAGAGCACCTGTCTCCCGGACGGCGGTCCGCCGTCGTCGGCCCGCGCCGTGCTCGCCCCTTCGGCGCCGACTCCCGTGAAGACGGCGGCGAGGGAGACCGCGAGCACCATGACCATGCGCGACATCGACATCCTGGGCATATTTCGCAGCAACATGACCGCGATCGTAATCAACTCCGGTCACTTCAGGCGGACTTACGCACGATCCCGGCCCTCCTGAACGTCCTGCACTCCGCCCTCTCGCGGAACACCCGGACCACCCGTGACACCCGGACCACCCGGACCACTCGGAACGCGCGGATCACGCAGGGGCTGCGGTTCGCGGAGCGGCCCGGCCAGCAGGGACAGGGCGGCCACCGCGAGCCCGCAGGCGGCCGCGATGACATGGCCGAGGTCCCAGATGGTGCGGTCGCTGATCATGGGCGTGACGAGCGCGGCGAGGACGCACGCGGCCGCGACGAGCCGCACCCGGCCGCGCATCACGAGGACGGCCGCGGCGACGGAGGCCACGAGCATGTAGCTCACGCCGACGTCCGTCGAGTAGATCAGCTTCTCCGACGCCCGCCCGGTGTTGATCTGGTTCTGCAGCAGCCCCTCCGTGATGAGCGAGCCGAGCACGTGGCCGGACAGGGCGATGAGGATGAGCCGCGGCGTCCCGTAGCGCCGCTCGGCCCACGCGACCACGGTGGCGAAGGCGACCGCGTACAGGGCGAGGCCGCTGCCCCGGTCGGCCACCCAGAACGCACTGGTGGCGAGGACGTCGAGGGCGTCCCGGCGGAGCTCGAACAGGCTGGTGCTGTTGACCCGCGTGAGCACGTCGACGAGGCGCGGCGGGGAGGTCGTCTGCACGAGCGTGAAGCAGGTGAAGACGGCGATGTAGCCGAAGGTGGCCGGGGCCGAGAGCACCCACGCGTGCAGCCTCCGGGTCCAGGGGACCGCGCGGTCGACGAGCCGCCCCACCCGGGGGACCCGCCGGCCGACGGCCTTGAGCAGGTACCAGGAGACGACACAGGCCAGCAGGACCGGGATCAGCATGGGCGGCTCGCTCTCACCCGGCCATGATGGTCGATCGTCATCGCAATGCTGGTAAATGGCAGCTTTTATCCGGGCAAACTCGCCCCGGCCCACGACTCACTTCCCGAGCCAGGATTCACTTCACGAGCCGGGCCAGCTCCGTCCCCGCGAGCAGGAACGCCCCGACGGCGAAGTCCGCGGTGCTCTCGTAGGTGACGGGCTGGCTGGACTCGGGCCGGTCGCCCACCTTCTGGACGTAGCCGAGGAATCCGTCGGGGTGCACGGCCGTCGTGACGAGTCCGTGCCAGGCCCGGGCGGCGACCGCCTCGTGGGCCGCGCGGTCCACGAGCCCGGCCCGGAGCGCGTACGCCGTCCCGTACAGGAAGAAAGAGGTGCCGCTGGTCTCGGGGCCCGGCAGATGGCTCGCGTCGGCGAGGTTCACGTTCCAGAAGCCGTCCGCGCGCTGGACCGCCGCGACCGCCTTGACCAGGCGGACGAGGGTGGCCCGGTACTCGGCGGTGTGGCGCCCGCCCGCGGGCAGCGCCTTGAGGGTCTTGACGTGGCCGCCGGCCACCCAGCCGTTGCCGCGCGACCAGAGCACCGGACGGCCGCCGGGCGAGACGATGCCGCCGGGCAGGAACCGCTTGTCCCGGTACCAGAGCCCGGTGGCGTCGTCGTGGAGGCCCGGCCCGCCCTCGGTGTGCTTGGTGTGGCCGTAGAGGCGGTGGAGCTTGTCCCAGTACCGGGGGTCGCGGCGCAGGGCGCCGAGGCGGGCGAAGGGCGGCATCGCCATGTGCAGGGCGTCGTCCCACCACCAGTCGTCGTTCTTGTCGGGCCGGTCGGTGACGGTCATCCCGTGCAGGCACGCCTCGATCGCGGCGAGCTGCCGCTCGTCGTGCGCGGGGTCGAGCTCGTACAGGTCGAGGTACGCCTGGCCCGCGCACTGGTTGTCGGCGTGCCGGGTGGTGACGCCGCCGCCCAGCCCGTACGCGTGCTTCTCCGCCCAACCGCGCGCGTACGTCAGGTACTTGGCGTCGCCGGTGAGGCGGTGCAGGGCGAGCAGTCCGCTGAAGAACGTGGCGTTGGCCCAGCCGTTGTCGCCGGGGTCCGCGTGGGCGCCGGTCCAGTGGTCGGCGACGCGGCGCAGCACCTCGATCACGGCGCCCCTGGGCGGGAGCGCGCCCACGGGTCGCGCGGGGGCGGCTGTCGCGGGGGCGGCTGCCGCGGGGCCGGTGAACCAGGGCTGCGCGGCGACGGACGCGCCGAGCGCGGCGCCACCCACGAGGAAGGTTCGTCTACGCATGTGAACAGCTCCTCCATACGCGAATTTGCGAGCGGGCCCATCCTGCGCGACGGGCCCCCAACTGTCCACGGCGCACCCCTTGTTGACTCGATGTATCACAGCCTATGGTGCGTCGAGTCGCGAGAAGTTACTCGCCATTCGGGAGGCCGACCGCCATGACGTACAAGCCGCTGCCGCGCCGCGAGGACTGGGGGTTCTTCGGGCCCGGCTCACCCACCTGGAAGGTGTGGGGGTACGGACCGACGGGCCTGCTCGCCTTCCAGCGCTCCATCGTCGTCGAGTCGTTCGACCCGTTCCTGGCCGCGGCGGTCGAGGACCAGAACGGCGTACGGGAGTACGCGCAGAGCCGCTTCAACCACACGCTCGCCTACTTCCTCACCATCGCCGTCGCCGACACGAAGACCGCGCTCAAGGCGTCCGACGTCCTCATGCGCATCCACGACCGGGCCCAGGGCACGGAGCCGGTCACCCAGCGCCCCTACAGCGCCAACGACCCGGACTCGCAGCTCTGGATCCACATCACCGGCTGGCACTCCAACCTGCTGATGTACGAGCGCTACGGGCCCGGTCCGCTCTCCCCCGCCGAACAGGACCAGTTCTGGGCGGAGTCGGCCGTCGCCGCCGAGCTGCAGACCTGTGACCCCGCGAAGGTGCCCCGCTCGCGCGCGGACGTGCGGGACTACTACGCGGACATCCGGCGGCGCCTCTGCATGACCGAGCACGCCCGCGCCCTCATCCACTACTTCCTGCGCTCGGACCGCTCCCTGGCGGGGACGCAGCTGTGGCTCGGCAGCCGCTTCATGGCGCCCGCCGTCATCGCGACCATCCCCCGCTGGATGCGGGTGCTCGGCGGCTTCGACCAGCCGCGCGCCCTGGACCGGGCGATCGCCGCCCCGGCCCGCGCGCTGACCCGGGCGGCCGCCCGCCCCACGGCGCTGCTCGCCGCCGTCGACCGACTCGCCCCGGCCGTCCGCCCGGTCATGGAGCAGAAGCTGTACGGGGATCCGCCGATCGACCCCGTGACGCTGACGCCCGCCGAGGCGCGGCAGAAGTGGGGCAGCCACGGCGGCCGCGACTGGGACGCGGCGACGGCCGCACTGCGCAAGGCGTCCTGAATGGCGCCGAGTTGCCCGGGGTCGCTCGGGGTTGCCTGGGTCGCGATGGATTGCCTTGGTTCGGCCAGGTTTCCCTAGGTCTCGGGGAGCAGGACGCGCAGGCCGACGGCCGCCAGGCGGTCGACGAGCGCGGCCCGCTCCCCCGGGTCCACCGGCGGCGGGCGGCGCACCGCGTCGTTCACCATCATGACCACGGCCTGGACCGTCACCCGCGCCTCGTCCTCGTCGAACCCGGGCCGCGCGGCGCACAGCAGCCGCACCCACCGCAGGATGCCCTCGCGCTGCACCGCCCGGTACGCGGCGGACTCGGCCCGCGGCAGATGGATCACCTCGGTCACCGAGACCGCGATCCCGGCCCGGTGGCCGAGGGCGAAGTCGGCGTAGGAGCGCAGCAGGAGCCGGAGCGAGTCCGCGGGCGAACTGCCGTCGCTGAGGGCCGCGTCGGTGTAGCGGCGGATCGCCCGCGCCGAGCGGTCGATGATCTCGGCGAGGAGGTCGGCCTTGCCGCTGAAGTGGTGGTAGACGCTGGGCCCCGCGATCCCTGCGGCCGCGGCCACGTCCTCGATGCCGACGTCGGCGTAGCCCCGGGCGGCGAAGAGCCGCGTCGCCTCCCGGATGAGCTGCTCGCGGCGGTCCGCCGGTGGTCCGGGCGCCTGCGACGGCACGGACGACGGTACGGACGGCACACCGGCCGCACCACTGGCGAGCACCGCCACGGGCAGGGGCGCCGTCGCCGCCCGCCCGGCGAGTTCCCGCAGGAGCGCCTCCAACCGGCCGCCCTGGAGCGCCACTTGGTGGTACGAGACGCTGCCGAGCAGCGACAGGACGCACTCGGCAAGGAAGGCGGCATCCGGCTCCGCGAGGTCCCGCGCGGCACGCAGCTCGTCCCGTACGGCGTCGCGCAGCGCCAACAGCCGCCGCCCGGTGGCCTGTTGCCCGGCGGTGGTCAGCTGCCGGGCCTCGCGCCGCCAGAGGGCGGGGTGGCCGCGGCGGAGCAGGGCCTGCCGGGCCAGGACGTCCAGAAGGGCGTCGACACCGTCGCCGCGGGCCTCCTCGGCGGCGGCCACGACCGAGCCAGTCGCCTCGGTGACGACGGCCGCGAGGAGGGCCTGCTTGTTCGGGAAGTGGCGGTAGAGGGCGGTGGAGGTCACGTCCAGGTCGGCGGCTATCGCGGTCATCGCGGTGCCGGTGTACCCGAAGCGCAGGAAGCGGGCCCCGGCGGCGGCGACGATGAGCTGCTTGCGGTTGCGCGGCCGGGTCCGCGCGCCTCGCTCCACCTGCCCGCTCACCTCGGTGCCCCCGCCTTCCCCCGCGTGTCCCCTGTGCGCCCCGGGAGCGAAACCCTACTCGACGCCCCAGGTGCGGGAGCGGGGCGCCGGTTGCAACCTCCTC
Organism: Streptomyces odontotermitis; assembly: GCF_050510915.1. NCBI lineage: Bacteria > Bacillati > Actinomycetota > Actinomycetes > Kitasatosporales > Streptomycetaceae > Streptomyces > Streptomyces odontotermitis. Next base: position 135,490 of record NZ_JBNJLS010000004.1, read on the forward strand.
GCAACCTCGCCGGGTGTGGACTGCCCGCCATGGACCCGATGCCGGAGACCCCGCGCGTGGAACTCACCCCGGCCGCCGCCGACTTGGTGCGGCGGCTGCGGGCCGACCACGGGCCGCTGATGTTCCACCAGTCCGGCGGCTGCTGCGACGGCAGTGCGCCCATGTGCTATCCGCAGGGCGAGTTCCGCACCGGCGGCTCCGACGTACTGCTGGCGTCCCTCGCCGTGGACGGCGTCGCCGAGCCCGTGGCGTTCTGGATGTCCAGGAGCCAGTACGAGGTGTGGAGCCACACCCGGCTGATCGTGGACGTCGTGCCGGGGCGCGGCAGCGGCTTCTCCCTGGAGGCGCCGGAGGGCGTGCGTTTCCTGATCCGTTCCCGGCTCGTCGGGGCCTAGCCACTCCGACCGTCTGGTGAACTCCCCTGCCCGCTGGGACAGTTGGTGCTTCCAACAGAACACAGTGGAGACCTGGGGGCACGGTGCGCGGACGTACGGGACGGCTCAGAGCACTGTTCACTACCGTCATCGCCATGGGCGCGCTGGCCGGTGCGGCTCTTTCGGGAGCGGCACCGGCCAGCGGCGCGGAGGGGCCCGGTACGGCGCAGGCGCGCACGGTCGCGCCCGGCGTGGAGTACACCGAGTTCGACATACCGGCGGCGAAGGGCACGGCGCACGCCCATGTGCTGAGCGTGGATCTGCGCGACCCGCGGGTGGGCGTCGGGCTGCTGTATCCGGGGGCCGTGGGCGCCCGCGCCCGGGTCTCCGCGATGGCCGACGCCGGGGGTGCCGTCGGCGGGGTCAACGGCGACTTCTTCAACATCAGCGAGACCCAGCACCCCGGCGTCGAGCCGACCGGCGCGCCCGTCGGCCCCGCGATCGTGAACGGCCACACCCTCAAGGCCGCCGTCCCGGACGGCCAGCGCTTCGGGCCCGCCCTGCCGCCGTCGACCACGACCCGCGACGTCCTCGGCGTGGGCGTCGACCGCAGGGCCCGCCTGGACAGCCTCGCCCTCGACGGGTCCGTGCGCACCCGCGAGGGGCGCGTCGCGCTCGGCGGGCTCAACCAGTACGCACTGCCGGTGGGCTCCATAGGCGCGTTCACCGCCGACTGGGGCAGCACGTCGCGGGTCCGCTCGACCTGTGGCACGGACACCGACCGGGCGGCGCCGTGCAGCCAGGACACCCATGAGGTGACGGTGCGCCACGGCCGCGTGGTGGCCGCCGCCGACGCGCCGGGCTCCGGGCCCATCGCGGCGGACACCACGGTCCTGGTCGGCCGGGAGGCGGGGGCGCAGTGGCTGCGGAAGCTGTCGGAGGGCGACCCGGTGTTCCTACGGCACCGGCTGGTGGCCGCGGACTCGCACATCCCGTTCCGGTTCGCGGTCGGCGGCTATCCGGTGCTGCGGGGCGGGCAGCCGCTGCCGGGCCTGGACAACACGGTGTCGGCGGTGCGCACCGCGGCCGGGATCACGGACCACGGCCGGCGCCTGCTGCTGCTCGCACTCGACGGCGCCCCGCAGTACCGCACCGGTCTCACCATCGCCGAAGTCGCCGCGACCATGCGCCAGTTGGGCTCCGACGACGCGTTCAGCCTGGACGGCGGCGGCTCCTCGACGCTCGTCACCCGGGATCCGGGGGCGCCCGGCGTCACCGTACGGAATCATCCGACGGACGCCCCGGAGCGCGCGGTGGCGAACGGGATAGGGGTGTTCTCGCGGGCCTGACCCGGAGGAACGAGCCTGCCCCGGAGGAACGAGCCCGCCCCCAGGAGGGGGCGCTCAAATCGCACAAATCGGACTCATTTACGATCGTCCGCGTGTGCGCAGACGTCATGGTCGCCGAAGACGACGAGAAGCAGGCCGAGCTGGTCCGCCGCTATCTGGAGCGGGAGGGCCACTCCGTCACGGTCGTGCGCGACGGCCGCGCGGCCCTGGAGCAGGTCCGGCACAAGGAGCCCGACCTGCTGGTCCTCGACGTGATGATGCCGCGCGCGGACGGGCTCGACGTGGTGCGGGTGCTGCGCGGCGAGGCCAGGGAGCTGCCGGTCCTGATGCTGACGGCCCGCTCCACCGAGGACGATCTGCTGCTCGGGCTGGACCTCGGCGCCGACGACTACATGACCAAGCCCTACAGCCCGCGCGAGCTGATGGCCCGGGTGCGCACGCTGCTGCGCCGCACCCGGCGCACCGCGGCGCCCGCCCCGGAGCCGGAGAGCTCCGTCCTCACGGTGGGCGCGCTGTGCGTCGACCCCGACCGGCACGAAGTGACCGTCGAGGGGACCCCGGTGGAGTGCACGCCCGGCGAGTTCCGGCTGCTGCAGACGCTGGCCGCCGAGCCCGACCGGGTCTTCACCCGGCAGCAGCTGCTCGAGGAGCTGCACGGCTTCGACCGGTTCATCAGCAACCGCACCGTCGACGTGCACGTCATGAACCTCCGCAAGAAGATCGAGCCCGCACCGCGCCGCCCCGCGCGGCTGCTCACCGTCTTCGGCGTCGGCTACAAGCTGACCGACCCCGAGAAGGGCGCGGGGCGTGGCTCGGCGTAGGGGCCGGGCCGGGAGGGCCGAACGCCCCTACCGCAGGCTCCCGTTGCGCAAGAGCCTGCTCGGCCGCTTCCTCGCCGTCTCGGCGCTGGTCGCCGCGTGCTCCGTGGCGGCGACGGCCTGGCTCGCGGTGCAGACGACGTCCGGGGCGATCCGGCAGGAGCAGGGCCAGAACCTCGCCGACGACGCCCGCATCTACGACACCCTGCTCGGCTACGCGGCCGAGCACCGCCAGTGGGACGGCGTCGAGAAGACGGTGCGCGACCTGGCGGACCAGTACGGCCGCCGCATCGCCGTGACCACGCAGGCCCCGGACCGCCGGACCATCGCCGACTCCGCCACCGGCGACTCCCCGCCCGCGCTGCCCACCCGCCACTCCGCCGTCGTCGACCCGCTGACCGTGGACACGCTGCTCGGCTCGGGCGGTACGCCCGCGACGGGGAGCACCGCCACGACCGACCGCATCGACCCGCGCGCCGTCGGCCCGTTCAGGCTGCCCGCGAAGGAGCGGGCCAAGCTGCGGGCGCTGGCCGAGCGGAACGCGGAGTGCCTGCGGCAGATGGGGATCCCCGCGGACGTCGAGGTGAACTCGGCGGGGCGCCCCCGTGTCACGGAGACCGCGAGCGGCCGGGTCGACAACGACGCCGAGACGGCGAAGTGCTCGGCCGCGACGGTCCCGACCCCCGCGCCGCAAGCCCCCGGAACGAGGGCGCCCGACGAGAAGGCTCCGAGCGAGAAGGTGCCGAGCTTCCTCGACGAGCCCACCAAGACCGAGACGAAGGCGCTCAAGGCCCTCACCAAGCTCACCGACGCCTGTCTGCGCCGCCAGGGCCGGGACCCCGTGAAGCTGGGCCTGGACATGACGAAGACGGGTCCGGCGCCGACGGCCTACGACGACAACGCCGACGAGACCGTCGCGACCTGTGTGAACTCGTCCCGCCAGGAGCAGCTGCGCTCCTACGTGGCGGGGCCCGCGCTCCTGTTCATCGGCGACCCGGACCGGGCGAGTGTGCCGGGCTTCGACCTCTCCCCCGCGAACACCGCCAAGATCGCGGGTGTCGCGGCCCTGGTGCTCGCCCTGACCTTCGGGGTGTCCGTGCTCACGGGCAGCCGCCTGGTGCGGCCGCTGCGGGCCCTCACGGGAGCGGCGCAGCGTCTCAAGGACGGCGACCGCTCCGACCCCGTCCCGGTCAGCGCCGACAACGAGATCGGCCAACTGGCCGCCGCCTTCAACGACATGGCGGCGCACCGGACCCGTCTGGAGGAGCTGCGCAAGGCCATGGTCAGCGATGTCGCGCACGAGCTGCGGACGCCGCTGAGCAACATCCGCGGCTGGCTGGAGGCGGCCCAGGACGGGCTCGCCGACCCCGACCCGGCCTTCGTCTCCTCGCTCCTGGAGGAGGCCGTGCAGCTCCAGCACATCATCGACGACCTCCAGGACCTCGCCCAGGCGGACGCGGACGCGCTGCGCCTGCACCCCGAGCCGGTCCGGGTCACGGAGCTGCTCACCCAGGTCGCCGCCGCCCATCAGGTGCGGGCGGACGCGGCGGACGTCGAGCTGAAGGTGACCGCGCCCGGGGGCCCGCCCGTCGCGCTCACGGCCGACCCGGTGCGGCTGCGGCAGGCCGTCGGGAACCTCGTGTCGAACGCGGTGCGGCACACCCCCGAGGGCGGCACGGTCGAACTCCGGGCATACGCGGAGCAGTTGGCCGACGGCTGGGAGTCGGGCCTGGTCGTGGTGGAGGTCGCCGACTCGGGCAGCGGCATCCCCGCGGCCGATCTGCCGCATGTCTTCGACCGCTTCTGGCGCGCGGAGAAGTCCCGCAACCGGCGCACCGGCGGCAGCGGGCTCGGCCTGGCGATCGTCCGCAAGCTCGCGGAGGCGCACGGCGGTTCGGCGAGCGCGGTGAGCACGGAGGGCGAGGGCTCGGTGTTCACGCTGCGGCTGCCGGCGCAGGGTCCTGGCGGCGGCCCTGATGTGAGGACCACAGCGTCCTGACAGGTTCCTCATAAGTGCCCTGACAGGTTCCTCATAACTTCGCGCGAGGCTGACGATCACGCCCCGGCGGCGCCCAGCGCGGCGCGGCGGGGCGCCGAACCGGCCGATCCGGCCGAGCCGAAGCTGAATTGGAGCCACTTTCATGTCCCGTCACGCGTCCCACCGCCGCCCGTCGGCGAGCCGCCAGTCGCTGCGCACCGCCGTCCTCACGTCCGCTGTGCTCGGCGGGGTGCTCGTGCCGTCGGCCGCGGCCTTCGCCAGCGACGCGACGCCGAAGCCCAAGGCCCCCGCCCCGGCGGCCTCCGAGACGCCGAGGCCCGAGGCCCCCGCCGACTCCACCAAGGCACCCGCCACCAAGCCGCGCGGCGGCGTCGCCGCGGGTGAGCTCCCGGCCACCAAGCCCACCCCCGCGCCCAAGACCGAGGCTCCCTCGGAGGCGCCCAAGCCCGACGCCCCCTCGGACGCGGCGAAGAAGAAGGAGGCCGCCGCCCTGGCGGCCAAGAAGCGCGCCGCCGCCGACCAGCAGGGCATGGAGAAGAAGCCGCGCGGCGGCGTCGCCGCGGGCGAGCGCCCCACCGCCGCCTCCGGCACCGACACCACGACGGTGCTCGCCGGTTCGGCCGCCGGCGCGGCGCTCCTCGCGGGCGCGGGCACCTTCGTGCTGCGCCGCCGGGGCGGGCTCGGCGGCAACAACGGCTGACCCACCTGACCGTGGCGCCGCCCTGCCCCCGGGCGGCGCCACCTGCTTTGCCGACCCAGCCCGTTGCCGACCCAGCCTCCAGGAACCTTCAGGAGCCCGCATGTTCCGCAGCCGCAGCCCGCAACCGATCTGGCGCACCCACGTCCTGCCCGCCGTCGCCTGTCTCGCCCTCGCCTCGGCCGTCACCGGCTGCTCGGACGGCAGCGGGGACGTGCGGACCATCACCGCCTCCGACACCCCCGCCACGGCGGACACGCCGCCCCCGGACCAGGACGCGCACGTCTCCGGCAAGAAGGCGGGCGACTCCTCGGCGTCGCCCACCCGCGTCACGATCCCCTCGATCGGCGTCTCCAGCGGCCTGATGCGGCTCGGCCTCAACAAGGACCGCACGGTCGAGGTGCCGCCCGCCGAGAAGGGCATGACCGCGGGCTGGTACACCGGCAACCCGGCGCCCGGCGAGCGCGGCGCGGCCGTCATCATCGGCCACAACGACACCCGGTTCGGCAAGGCCGTCTTCCACGACCTGAAGAAGCTCCGCAAGGGCGCGGACATCACCGTGCGGAACTCCCGCGGGAAGACCCTCCGCTTCACCGTCACCGACACCGAGACGGTCAGCAAGAAGACCTTCCCCACGGACAAGGTCTACGGCGCCACCAACTCCCGCGCACTGCGCCTGATCACGTGCGACGGCGCGTTCGACGACGCGGGCCACCCGGTGGACAACCTCATCGTCTACGCCGAACTCGGCTGACGCCTCACTCGGCTGACGCCTCACTCGCTGTCGCGCACCGCCACCAGTCCGTTGAAGACCCCGACGTACGCGGTGCCGTCGGGTCCGAGCGTGACGGGCGCCCAGTTGTTGTCGTACGCGAGGCCGGTGCCGGCGAGCTGCTTCCACTTCTGCTCGCCGGTGCGGAAGTCGACAGCCGTCAGGTACCAGGCGTCGATGCCCAGCTTGTTGGGCTCCTTCGTGTAGAGGTACACGTGGCCGTCGGCGGTGGAGAGTTTGGGCACCGTCGACGGGGAGCGCACGTCGCTCTCCCACACCGTGTCGCAGCCGCTGCCGTCCGCGCGCACGTCGACCCGGCTGACGCCGCCGACGACGCTCCGCCCGAAGGTGAGCGAAGTGATGTTCTCGTAGCCGTAGTTGTTCTCGACGACGAGGCTGTTGCCGTGGCTGATCATCGAGTTGTCGGTGGTGGAGGCGCCGGAGCCGAAGACCGGCACCTTGCACACGAGACGCTTGTCGTCCGGTACCCGGGGGTCGCGGCGGTACACGAGGACGTTCATGCGGTCGTCGGCGTTGTCGGTGATCGCCACGTACTCGTCGTGCGCGCCGAACAGGTCGGGCGTCGTCCCGGAACCCTGGTTGATCGAGCCGGGCTTGGAGCCGGTGCCGCGGTCGTACGTCTGCCGCCACTGCACCTGGGGGGTGCCGTCGGCGGCGGCCTTGAAGCTGTACAGGGCGTGGTCGGAGACGATGGAGACGCCGTCCTCGGCGACGGTGAAGGAGTTCTGGATCTCCTCCCCGTCGAGCCGGATCGACCGGATGGCGCCGGAGCCGGACTCGGCCTTCGGGTCGACGGTGCCGATGCGGCCCTGCCGGGTCACCCACCAGATGCGCCCCTGCCAGTCGGGCATCACGGACGTCACCGGGTCGCACTCGCCGCTGGGGTGGAGGTTGGTCCAGCTCACGCAGTCGTGCGGGACCTGCCCGGTGAGGTCCCAGTCCTTGTCGACGACGAAGCGCCAACTCCCGTCCGCCGCCTGCTCGTGGGCGAGCCGGACGATGTGCTGGCGGGAGTCGGCGAGGACGAGGCGGTCCTCGTTGTCGAGGTAGGAGTAGGCGCCGCCCGAGGTGTCCTTGAAGATCTTCGAGAAGTCGAGCCGGGTGATGGCCTCGACGGTGGAGGGCCGCTGCGGCAGCTTGTACTCGGCGAGCGTCTTCAGCGACGTGGGGTCGAGGAGCTTGACCAGGAAGCCGGTGAAGGTGCCGCAGACGGTGACGATGCGGCCCGCCCTGTCGAAGGTGACCGTGGCGCACTCGCCGCCGAGCGCCGCCATCTTCTCGCTGCTGACCTTCGGCTTCTTCCCCAACGGCCCGTTCCACGGGTAGGTTCCGCTGCCCGCCGCGTCGGCGTGCATCCCGCTGCGGCCGTTGGCGGCGAGGTAGGGGTGCTGGGGCGGCGTCGGTCCGGGCACCGGGGCGGCGGTGACGGGCGCGCCCGCGTACTGCTCGACGAGCCGGTGGCCGGGGGCCTTGGGGATGTCGTCGGCGTGGGCCGGGACGGCGAGGGCAGCGGCCGGGACCGTGAGGGTCAGGGCGAGCGCTCGGCGCAGGGCCCGGGGAGACATGCGTGGCATGCGCCGAAGCTAGAGCCGACCCCATGAAGTGTCCATGCAATCACGGGAGTTGTTCACGAGGCCGCAACGATCACGCCATGCGGCGACGGTGCGCGCCCGCGGAGGTCAGGGCTGGAGGCCGCTCACGATGTCGGCCGTCGCCGTCAGACCGTTGTGGATCGTGGGCGCCATGCTGCTGCCCGCGAGGAAGAAGCCGAGGAGCGTGCAGACGATCGCGTGCGAGATCTTCAGCGCCCCGTTGCGCAGGAAGACCACCGCAAGGATCAGAAGCAGCAGCACCACAGACACCGAAATGGCCACGTCGAACCTCCTCCGCCACGTCAGCACCGCGGCTTTCGGCCGTCAGTGTGGCGCAGCGGAGGGGCCGTCCGGACGCACGACGTGCCCGCCGAACGGGTGGTGGTGCGGGGCTCGTTGCCCGCGGCCCTGCTACCGCCCGTGCGCGTCGAGGAACGCCTCCAGGCCCGCGAGGTCGTCGGTGTTGAGGTGGTCCACCCCGGCGGCCAGGAGCTCGGTCCACACCGCCTCGCGCTCCGGGCCCGCGAGGTCCGGGGTGGCCCAGAAGCGGACGCGCTGGCCGCGCTGGTGGGCGCTGCCCACGATCGAGCGCAGCTTGTCGCGTTCGGCGGCGGGCATCGGCCCCACGCCCTGCCAGGTGAAGCTGAGGGTCCAGTTGTCGCTGATGAGCGGCATGAAGGAGGCGGGCGCGGGGGTCGGGGCCAGCATGTCGAGGAGGCGCCCGTCGTAGAAGGCGCGGCGCAACTGCTGTGCCTCCATGGGGCCGCGGGCCGCGCGGTCGCCGGAGATCACGGCGGTGACGGCGGAGCGGTGCACCTTGCCCTTCGCGTACGTGGTGAACATGCGCCGGTAGCGGGCGAGATGGCGGTCGAGCTCGGCGTACGTCGAGGCGCCCTCGGTCTTGATGTCGATGAGGAGCTGCAGCGGGGTGTGCCAACCCCGGTACACGGAGCCGTGGTTGGCGCGAATGCGCGCCGCAAGGGGCTCCAGGTAGAGGGATTCGAGGGTGCGGGTGGGGTCGAGGTCGGCCGGGTCGTGGGCGACCAGGAGCTGTCCGTCGACGAGGTAGATGTCGGCCTCGACGCTGTTGAAGCGGTGGTCGAGGGCGTCGAGGAGGGGGCGGGGGTGCTCGTAGTCGTTGTGGGCGTGGGCGCGGAACAGGGGCCGGGGGTGGTGGTGGCCGCCCGTGCGCTGCTCGGTCGCGGCGGCGTGGGCGGGCACGACGAGCGATCCTGCGACGGCGGCGCCGAGGGTGGTGAGGGCTCTGCGACGGGTGGTGCGGGCCATGACGGTGCCTCCCTGGTAGTGCCGTACGGCGTGACGGGCCTTGGGGAGTATGTGCCCCGTACGGCGCCAACAGGGAGGCGCGTGCCATGAGTTGGCGGACTTGCCCTCAGGCGTTCACTTGACGCCGAGCTCGTCGCGCCAGGTCGGGTAGAGCTTGTCCGCGTCGGCGGTGAACGACTCGAAGGCGCCCTTCAGCTCCGGGTGGTCCTTGGCGTACTCGGTGAGCTTGATGCCCTGCTGCCAGGCGTCCTGGGCCTGGCGCAGGGACTTGGCGCCCGCGGTGCCGCCGTCCTTGTGGCCGAAGGCGCCGCCGCCGGAGGTCTGGATCACGTTCGAGTGGCCCAGGTTGTCGAAGAAGCCGGGCAGGCGCAGGGCGTTCATGCCGCCGGAGATGATCGGGGTGGTGGACTTCAGGCCCAGCCACTCCTGGTGGTAGAAGGGGCCGTCGGCAGCGTCCTGCTCCAGCATGAACGCGATGTTCTTGTCCGCGGCGTCGCCCTCCATCTTGCCGTAGCCCATGGTGCCGGTGTGCATGCCGGAGGCGCCCTGGAGGCGGGTCATCTTGCAGTGCACGAAGGACGTGTAGCCGCGCTGCGACTGGGGGCTGGTCACGGCGCCGTGGCCGGCGCGGTGGAAGTGCAGGAACTGGTTCGGGAAGTTCCGGCGGGCGGTGGTGACCGAGGTGGGACCGGCCACGTAGCCGTCGACGAGGAACGCGACATGCGAGGCGTTCTCGGCGAAGGTCTCCAGGATGAACTCGCCGCGGGCGATCATCTCGGCCGGGTCGTCGGCGGTGATGTTGGCGGAGAACAGCTTCGCCTCGCCGGTGGCGTCCTGGGCCCGGCGCATGGCGTCGGCCACGGCCTTCATCGTGTCCTTGAGCGGCGCGAAGACCTGGTTGCCCTGCGGCTCGTCGTTCTTGATGAAGTCGCCGCCGAGCCAGAAGTCGTAGCAGGCGTCGGCGAAGGGCTGTGGGCGCAGGCCGAGCTTCGGCTTGATGATGGTGCCGACGACCATGCCGCCGTCGACCACCGGGCGGCCGAGGACGCGCCACATGTCCTGGATGTTCATGGCCGGGCCGTCGAACAGGCGCAGATAGGCCGGCGGCACGTAGAAGTCGTGCATCTTGGCGTACTCGACGTCGCCCATGCCCTGGTTGTTGCCGATGGTGAGGGTCAGGAACGACGCGAGCATCGCGCGGCCGTCGATGATGTTCCGGTCGAAGAGCTCGATCGGGTACGCGATCTTCATGAGTTCGCGGGGCTCGTCGATCTCGTAGACGAGGGCGTCGACGCCCTTGGTGAAGTCGTCGGTGGTGCACACCTCGACGTTGGTGCCGGTCGACGACTCGGCGGCGAAGTGGGCGGCGGTGGAGAGGAAGTCGCCGTAGCCCGCCTTGGGCTTCATGGTGTAGGCGCACAGCACGTGGCGGCCGCCCTCGATGAGCTCGGCCTCGCTGAGGTCGAGGCGCGCGTACCGGTTCGACTGGTCCATGACGTGGTTCTCCTAGAAGTCTGAATTCTCGTGGGGGGTCTGCGGCGTTCAGCCCTGGGCGGGGGCGGCCTTGAAGACGTCCGGGTTGGCGCAGTGGGCGAGCGGCTCACCGCGCAGGTAGCGGCCGACCTCACCGGCGACGATGCGGGCCGCCTTGTGCGCGACCTCCTGGCTGCCGCCCGCGATGTGGGGGGTCATCACGACGCCGGGGGCCGTGAGCAGGCGGGAGTCGGCGGGGACGGGCTCCTCGGGGAACACGTCGAAGCCGCAGCCGCTGAGCTGCCCCGACTCCAGGGCGTCGCAGACCGCCTCGTAGTCCAGGAGCGCCCCGCGGGCGCAGTTGACGAGGACGGAGCCGCGCGGCATCTTCGCGAGCTGCTCGGCGCCGATCATGCCCTTGGTCTCGTCGGTCACGCGGGCGTGCAGCGAGACGATGCGGGAGCGGGTCAACAGCTCGTCCAGGCCGACCGGTTCGGCGATGCCCGCGACCAGCTCGGGCTTGACGTACGGGTCGTGGACGAGGACCTCGGCGCCCATGGCCTTGAGGACCTTGGCGACGCGCGAGCCGATCGCGCCGTAGCCGATGAGGCCCACGGTGGCGCCGTCGATCTCGATGCCGCAGTTGTCGTAGTCGTAGTAGTCGCCGCGCCAGACACCGTTACGCATGTCGTAGTGGGTGTCCCCCACGCCCCGGGCGGCGGCGAGCAGCAGCGTCAGGGTGTGCTCGGCGGTGGCGACGGCGTTGCGGCCGGGGGCGTAGCAGACGGCGACGCCGTGCTTCGTGGCCGCCTCCAGGTTGGCGTTGACCGGGCCGCCGCGGCTGATGCACATCAGCTTCAGGTCGGGGCAGCCCGCGAGGATCCGCTCGGTGAGCGGGGCGAGCTGGGTGACGCAGACCTCGACGCCCTGGAGCGCCTCGATCAGCTCGTCCTCGGTGCCGGACGCCTCGATGACCTCGGCGACGGGGCCGAAGGGGGTGTGCGGCCAGGGCAGCTTGAGCTCGGTGACGTCCACCGTCTCGTCGGTGGCCGCGGTGGCCTTCTCCACTTCCTCGGTGAGGAGGTGCGGGAGGACGAAGTGGTCGCCTGCGGCGAGGACCTTGGTGCTCATGATGGTGCTCTCTCGGTGAGGGGTGGGGGGGAGTCAGGGGAGCGAGATGGCGGGGACGGCGGGCGTCGGCGCGTTGAAGCGCAGGAGGGACGCGTTGCCGCCGCTGAGGCGGACCTCGGTGAGGGTGCCGTTGTCGAGGACCGGGAACACCCGCCGGTAGGCGCCGAGTTCGATGCCGAGGAGGTCGCACAGCAGGACCCGGAAGAGGGCGTTGTGCGCGACGATCAGGATCCGGCCGCCGGGGCGGGCGGCGGCGATCTCCTCCAGGCAGGTGCGGGCCCGCTCGGCGGCCTTGCGGGGGTCCTCGCCGTTCGGGAGGTGGTTCGCGACGGGGTCGCGCAGGAAGGCGGCCTGCTGCTCGGGGAACCGCTGGGCCATCTCGGCGATGGTCAGTCCCTCGCCGTCGCCGAAGTCGATCTCGCAGAGCCGCTCGTCGGCGGTGGGTTCGAGGCCGAGCGCGCGGGCGGCGGGGGCCGCGGTGTAGCGGGCCCGGGACAGCGTGGAGGTGTACACGGCGTCGATCTGCTGGCCGCGCGCCCAGGCGCCGAGCTGTTCGGCCTGGTGCAGTCCGCGCTCGGTGAGGGCCACGTCGGCGCGGCCCGCGTACCGGTTCTCGGCGTGCCAGACGGTCTCGCCGTGGCGTACGAGGATGAAGTCGGTCACTGTGCTGCCCTCTGCTTGGCGTGTGCGGCGACGGCGTTGTCGAGCCAGCCGCGTCGGACGAGTTCGTCGAGGAAGGCGAGGTAGACGGGGATCCAGCGGCGGGTGCGGGCCGGGTCGGGCTGGATCTCCTCGCCGATGCGGACCAGGGCGGCCGCGGCGTCCTGCACGGACACCCCGCTGGAGGTGGCGGCGAGGACGGCCATGCCGAGGGCGCCCTCGGCCTGCTCGGGCAGCCGCACCGGGCGGCCCATGACGTCGGCGCGGAGCCGGCTCCAGTAGTGGTTCTTCGCGCCGCCGCCGGTCAGGGTGAGCGGACCGTCGACGGGGGCGCCGAGCAGGTCCAGGTAGTCGAAGCAGAGCCGCTCCACGCAGGCCACGCCCAGGAGGTGGGCGTGGAAGCGCTCGGCCTCGGAGCGCGGCTCGCCGAGGACGAAGGGCTCGGCGTCGGGGGCGCGGAACGGGAACCGCTCGCCGCCGGTGGACACCAGCGGGTAGGCGACCGTGTCGCTGTCCGACTCGGCGGCCAGGACGGTGAGTTCGGCGAGGTCGGCGCCGGGGAACTCGCGGGAGATGACGCCCGCGCCGCTGCTGGAGGCGCCGCCGGGCAGCCAGCTGTCGCCGGGCCCGCGGTGGCAGTAGACGACCCCGGCCGGGTCGCGCACCAGGTGCGGACTCATGCCCTTGAAGACGAGGGTGGTGCCGAGCACCGAGTTCCAGGCGCCGGGGGTGAGGGCGCCCGCGCCGATCTGGGCGGCGCAGCCGTCGGTCATGCCCGCGACGATCGCGGTGCCCTCGGGGATGCCGGTGGCCGCGGCGGCCTCGGCGCACACGGCGCCGAGGACGGTGCCGGGGCGCACGACGTCGGGCAACAGGCCCTCGGGGACGCCGAGTTCGGCGAACTCCTTGCCGGGCCAGCACTCCTCGACCAGGTGGTAGCCGGTCTTGAGGGCGTGGCTGGCGTCGCTCGCCACCTGGCGGCCCGCGAGCCGCCAGGTCACGAGGTCCACCTGGTGCAGCAGCCGCACCCCCGTGGTGGCTGCTGCCGTCTCGTGGCCCTCCTGCTCCAGGAGCCACAGCAGCTTGGGCAGCGCCCAGGAGGGCTGCATGGAGCGGTAGCCGAGCTCCTGCCACACCGGCTCACCGACGGCGTTGGCGCGCTGTGCCTGCTCGGCGGCGCGCCCGTCGTCGTACATGAGGCCCGGGGTGAGGGGGGTGCCCGCGGCGTCGGCGAGGAGGATGGTGCCGGAGGTGCCGTCGATGGCGAGGCCGCGGACGCGTTCGGGGGCGATGCCGGCGAGGGCCTCCCGGCACGCCTCGGCGAGGGCGGTCCACCACTGCTCGGGGTCCTGTTCATGGCGCTTGCCGTCGCGGTGGCTGGTGAGCGGCCGGGACGCGGCGGCGAGGACCTGGCCGGTGGCGTCGACGGCGACGCAGCGGGCCGACTGGGTGCCGAGGTCGAGGCCGAGCCAGACGGCGTCGGCGGGCAACTGGCCCGGCCGGGAGGTCAGTTGGTCAGTCATGGAAGTCTCCGATGTGCGGGCGGTCGGCTGCTTCGGTCGTGGTACGGGGGCCGGGGACGGCGGCCTCGGCGCTCCAGCCGGAGTCGCGGGCGAGGGTGCGCCACTTCAGGAAGGAGTCGAACTGGCCGGCGTAGAAGGCGGAGCGCTTCGCATCCGGCTCCCAACTGGTGCGCATCCGCACGTACTTGGCGGCGGCGCTGTGCATGCTCGACTCGGCGCCGCTGAGCACCAGGCCGGTGAGGAAGGCGCCCTTGGCGCCCAGTTCGGTGTCGCCGGAGCGGGCCGTGGGCACGCCGGTGGCGTCGGCGATGAGCTGGCACCAGGCGTCGCTGTTGGCGCCGCCGCCGCACAGCCGCAGCTCGGTGACGTCCGTGCGCGAGGCCACGAGGGAGTCCCGCAGGGCGAGGGAGAGTCCGTCGAAGACGCCGCGGGCGATCTCGGCCCGGGTGTGTTCCAGGGACAGGCCCCAGAAGGCGCCGCGGGCGCGCGGGTCGAGGAACGGTGCGCGCTCCCCGGCCGGCGAGAGGTACGGCATGAACATCAGGCCGCCCGCGCCGGGCGCTGCCGTGAAGGCCAGCTCGGACAGCTCCGGCGGGCCGCCCTCCAGGCGCAGCAGCTTGGAGGCCCAGCCGAGGACCTCGGCGCCGTTGAGGGTGGGGAAGGCGCGCAGGATGCGCTCGCGGCCGCGGTAGGCGATGTTGATGCCGGACGGCTCGCCGGTGGTGTCGACGTCGTGCCGGACGATCTCCGTGCAGAGGGTGGTGCCGAGGATCGAGCACGCCTGGCCCGGGTTGACGACGCCGACGCCGCGGGCGGTGGAGGCGATGTCGTAGGGGGCCATCACGACCGGGAGCCCTTCGGGCAGGCCCAGCTGGCTCGCCGCCTCCTTGGTGATCTCGGCGATGCGCTCCTCCTCGCCGAGGACCTTCGGCAGCAGCCGGGCGTAGGCGGTGAGGCCGAAGAGGTCGATGATCTCCGGGTCGTAGTCGCCCGTCCGGTGGTCGAGGAAGGGCGCCGAGGCGTCCGACTCGTCCATCGCGACGACGCCGGTCAGGTTGAGGAACAGCCAGCCCGCGGCGGTCAGCGAGGCGCTGGAGCGGGCCAGGCGCTGCGGGTCGCGGGAGCCGAGCCAGCTGAAGATGGCGTTCGGCATGCCGGAGCAGGTGAGGGAGCCGTTGCGGCGGAACGCCTCTTCGAGGACGCCCTCGCGCTCCCAGCGGGTGAGGATGTCGCCGGAGCGCCCGTCGGACCAGAGGATGGCGGGCCCGGTGGGGCGCCCGGCCTTGTCGACGAGCCAGGCGCCGTCGCCCTGCGCGGTGAAGGTGACCAGCCAGACCGGGTCGTCGATCTCGGAGAGGGCGTTGCGGACGGTGTAGACGACGGCGTTCCACACGGTGTCCATGTCCTGCTCGGCCCAGCCCGCGTGGCGCCGGTGCACCTCGGTGGCGAGCCGCGATACGGCGATCTCGGTGCCCTGGTCGTCGAAGACCACGGACTTGATCATGGTGGTGCCGACATCGATGGCGAGGACCGACATGGTGGGGTCACCGTCCGTTCGGAGTGCTGCTGGTGGCGCCGACGACGAGTTCATTCCCGATTTCGGCCTGACGCGGCAGGGACTGCGAGGGGGCGAGCGGCGGCACGGTCGTCTTCAGGACGAGCGTGAGCAGCGCGCTGACCGCATGGAATCCGGCGAAGATCCAGGTGACTCCGCCGACCCCGAGCGGCCCGAGGAAGAGGCTGACGACGAGCGGTCCCACGAAGGTGGAGGCGCCGGCGCCGAGGTTGAGGGCGGCCATGGCCTGGCCCTTGTGGGTGGGTGCGATGGCCGTCATCAGGGCGGACAGCGGCACGTATCCGGAGAGCGTCGCGCCGTAGAAGACGGCGACCAGCACACACACCAGGTACTGCGAACCGACCGCCGTGGGCACGTAGTAGAGGACGAGGGTCGACAGGGTGCAGCCGAGGCCGCCGCACCAGGCGACGGTGGTGCGCCAGCCGACGCGGTCGCCGATGGCGCCGAAGAGGGCGTTGGTGACGATGTTGGTGGCGAACATGATGGCGAGCAGGCGCAGCCACTGTTCGTTGGTGAGCCCGATCTCCTTCACGAACCACACGGGCAGCATGACCAGGAAGCCGAACTGGGAGGCGGTGTTGAACATCCGGACCGCCGCTCCGGCGCCGACGCGCGGGTTGCGGTAGAGGATGGTGAGGCTGCCGACGAGCCCGGCCATGGGGCTCTCCCCGGCGGGTGCGAGGCGCTGCGACCCGGTCCGTTCGCGCATCAGGAGGAGCGCCATGAGGCCACCCGCGCAGACCACCCCGAGCGCGGCCCAGAGGGTGCCGCGCTCGCCGATGTGCGGGATGAGCATGCTCGCGGCGAGCGAGCCGATCGTGGGCAGTCCGGCGGAGAAGGCGGACCAGAACCAGCCCATGGCGCTGCCCATCTGGCGGGCGGGGGCGACGGCGGCGATCCAGACGAGGAAGGCGTAGGCGAAGAGCGGGAAGGCGAGTCCGCGGAGGCCGTAGCCGAGGAGCAGCAGCGGATAGTCGGCGCTCGGGATGGCCACCGTCAGGAAGAAGACGTGGGTGACGACGAAGGTGATGAGCCCGATCCACATCACCTTGCGCGGGCCCCACAGGTCGGAGAGCGCCCCGGCGAACCAGGCGGCGACGGCTCCGGTGATGCCGTAGACGGTGAAGACCATCGCGACATGGGAGGCGGAGATGCCGAGGCTCTCCAGGTACGGCGAGAGGTAGCCGGCCTCGATGCCGACACCGGTCATGAAGACGAGGAGTCCGAGGTAGCCCCAGGAGAGGGACTGGGGGATGCCGACGCGTGTGAAGACGGAACGCGGTCGGCCGGTGCTGCCCGTGGCGGGCGGCACGGGAGTGTTCGTCATTGAAGCTCCCTGCGGCGGTGGTTGAGGTGTCCACGAGGGGGACGGGGTGGACGCAGAACCGAGCTAACAAGTGCGAATAAAGCCAAGTCAATCGACTGGGAATTCATCCCGTACGGGGGGCCGTTCGCCGTGTGAGGAGGACCTTCGACCCCCGCCCCTCAACTGGCCGCACGCCCCCGTACGGCCCGGCACGGCTGTGAAATCCATGAGATCATCACTCGGGAACTTCACACAGCGATGGGCCGGGCGGGAACCCGGGAACCGGAGAGGCGGCGGACGCGATGGCGGGGACGGACCGGGCGGACGTCCGGGAGGAGCGGCGGCGCCGCATCCGGGAGTGGGTGCTCGGGGGCGGCTTCGTCCGGGCCGCGGAGCTCGCCGAGGAGTTCGACGTCAGCCTGATGACGATCCACCGGGATCTGGACTTCCTGCAGTCGCAGGGCTGGCTGCGCAAGGTGCGCGGCGGTGCCACGGGGCTGCCCTCGGCGCAGTTCCACGGCAGCGTCGCCGAGCGCATGTCGACGATGGCGCAGACGAAGCAGCTGCTCGCACGGGCCGCCGCGACGCTGGTGCGCCCCGGCCAGACGGTGCTGCTCGACGACAGCACGACGTGTCTGCACATGACGCGGCAGTTCCAGTCGCTGACCCCGCTCACGGTGATCACGAACTCGCTGCCCGCGATGGCGGCGCTCGCCAAGGAGCCCGGCGTCTCCCTGATCGCGCTCGGCGGCTCCTACTTCCCGGCGTACGACGCGTTCATGGGCCTGCACACGGCCGACAGCGTGGAGGCGTTCCGCGCGGATGTGCTGTTCATGTCGACGACGGCGGTGACGCGCGGCCGCTGCTATCACACGTCACCGGAGACGGTGCAGGTCAAGCGGGCGATGATGGCGGCGGCGACCCGCCGGGTGCTGGTCGCCGACCACTCGAAGTTCGTCCGCGACGGGCTGTACGCGCTCGCGCCGGTGACCGATTTCGACCTGCTGGTCGTGGACGACGGCCTGCCGGCGGAGCGGGTACGGGCGCTGCGCGCGGACGGCCTGGAGGTACGGGTGGTGGCGCGGGGCCAGGCGCAGGCGGCCGAGGACTGAGCCACCGCTCCCGAACGGGGCCGCGCTCCGCTACAGCTCGCTCCAGCGCACCGTCCGGTCGCACCACCGCTCGAGCAGGGCCCGGTCGTGGCCGACGGCGAGCAGCCCCGCACCCCGCTCGCGCCGGTACTCCTCGACGACCGCGACGAGGGCCGCCGTCGTGGAGGCGTCCAGCATCGCGGTCATCTCGTCGCAGATCAGCCATCGCGGCCGCAGCACCAGGGCCCGGGCCAGGCAGGCCCGCTGCAGCTGCCC
Source organism: Streptomyces odontotermitis (assembly GCF_050510915.1). Classification (NCBI taxonomy): domain Bacteria; kingdom Bacillati; phylum Actinomycetota; class Actinomycetes; order Kitasatosporales; family Streptomycetaceae; genus Streptomyces; species Streptomyces odontotermitis. Next base: position 153,435 of record NZ_JBNJLS010000004.1, read on the forward strand.
GTCACTCACCTCGTGCGGACGGCGCCGCAGCAGATCGTCACCGAGCCCGGTGCTGTCCGCCAACTCCCCCACCCGCTCGCGCACTTCACCCTTCTCGGGGCGGCCGGTGGCCCGCAGGGGTTCCGCGATCAGGTCGGCCAGGGTGAGCCGGGGGTCGGCGGAGAGCCGGGGCTGCTGGAAGACCACGCCGAAGGCGGTGCGCTGCTCGCGGGGCGCGCGATGGCGCCAGCCGCGGGCGGGCTCTCCGTCGATGACGACGCGTCCGGCGTCGGGGCGGTGCAGCAGTGCGGCGACCCGGGCGAGGGTGGACTTGCCGCAGCCGCTCGGCCCGAGGAGCCCGACGGACTCGCCGGTCTCGATGGTGAGGCTGACGTCGCGGAAGACGGGCTCACGGGGGTCGTATCCGGCGGTGACGGCGCCGAGTTCAAGCATGGCGGGCCTCCTCGGCGGGGGTGACGGCGGCGGTCGCGGATACGGACGCGGACTCGGACTCGGTCCCGGCTACGGCGGCAGCCGCGGACTCGGCCTCAGTCTCCGATCCGGCTCCAGCCGCAGGCTCGGTCTCGCTCTCGGCTTCAGCTCCGGCTGCGGGCTCGGCTCCCGCACCTGCCCCACCTCCGGGCTCAAGCCCGGCCTCCGGATGATGGCAGGCCAAGCCGCCCACGAACGGCGGCTGGTCCTCGCACGCCGCGCTCGCCCGGGGGCAGCGCGCGGCGAAGGCGCAGCCGTCCGGGAGGGCGGCCAGCTCGGGCGGCATGCCCGGGATGGGGGTGAACTCCCGCTCGGGCAGGGCGTTCAGGAGGCCGCGGGCGTACGGGTGGCGCGGGCCGGGCGTGCCGAAGAAGGCGGCGGCGTCGGTGAGTTCGACGATGCGGCCCGCGTACATCACGGCGATCCGGTCGGCGATGCGTTCCGCCGCCGCCAGGTCGTGCGTGATCATCAGCAGCGCGCGGTCCGCCCCCGTGTGGCGGCGCAGCTCGTCCACCGTGCGGTCGACCAGGTCGCGGTCGAGCCCGGTGGTGGGCTCGTCCGCGAGGAGCAGCGGGGCGTCCCCGATCAGCGCGAGCGCGGTCGCGGCGCGCTGGGCGAGCCCGCCCGACAGCTCGTGCGGATAGCGGTCCAGGTGGTCGACGGGGAACGAGGTGCGCGCGGCCGCCCCCTCCACGGCCGCGCGCACCTCCGGCTTGCGGACGCCCGTCAACGCGCGCAGGGTCTCCGCCAGTTGGGAGCGGACCGTGCGGACGGGCGTCAGGTGGGCGGCGGGGCTCTGCGGCACGAGGCCGACGCGGCGCCCGCGCACCGTGCGGGCGAGGGTCCGCTCGTCGGCGGTGAGCAGGTCGGTGCCGTCGCCCCTGGGGGAACTCAGGACGGCGGACCCCGCGGTCTCGGCGTTCTGCGGCAGCAGGCCGAGCAGCGCGGAGGCGAGCACCGACTTGCCGCAGCCGCTCTCGCCGACGAGGGCGAGGCACTCCCCCGCCGCGAGGTCGAACGAGGCGTCGCTGACGGCCCGTACGAAGGTGTCGCCGCGCATCCGGAAGCGCACGGAGAGGTTTCGCACCGAGAGCACGGGCGCGGCGTCGACAGAGGCGGAGGCAGGGGCAGAGGCAGAGGCAGAGGCGGTCACAGCATCAGCTCCGATCGGCGGCGCGGGTTGATCCGTTCCCGCCAGGCGCCCGCGAGCCCGGCGACGGCCAGGGTCGGCACGATGATGAACAGGCCGGGGAAGAGCGTCGGCCACCAGTCGCCCGCGAGCAGCGAGCCGCGCGCGGTCTGCACGAGGGTGCCGAGGCTCGCCTGGTGGGTGGGCAGGCCGAGGCCGAGGAAGGACAGCGCGGACTCGTGCCAGATGGCGTGCGGCACCATCAGGACGGCCGCGAGCCCGGCCTGCGGCAGCACGCCCGGCAGCAGGTGGCGCACGGTGACCCGCCACCGCGAGGCACCCCCGGAGACGGCCGCGTCGACGTACGGGCGCGAGCGCAGGGACAGCACTTCGGCGCGGACGATGCGGGCCGTGGAGAGCCAGTGCGTGAGCGCCACGGACACCACCACCGGCCATACGCCGGGCCGGAACATGGCGACGATGAAGATGCCGAGCAGCAGGTGCGGCACCGACGAGAAGACGTCGACGAGCCGCATCACGACGCGGTCCACCCAGCCGCCGAGCGCCCCGGCCAGCGCGCCCACGGCGGTGCCGATCACGGTGGCGACGACGGCCGCCACCACGCCCACGAGCAGGGAGACGCGCAGCCCGTACACACAGCGGAGCAGCAGGTCGCGGCCCACGTCGTCGGTGCCGAACGGGTGCGCCCAGGACGGTGGTCGAAGCTTGGCGGCGAGGTCCACGGCCTGCTCGTCCAGGTGCACCAGAGGCGGCACCACGAGCACGGTGAGGACGACGGCGGCGACGAGCACCGCGGAGGTCCGCACACGCCACGCGCGCGTGGAGCGCCGTACGCCTCCTCGGGCACGCCAGACAGTCGTGGTGTCAGCCATCGAATCCCACCCTCGGGTCGGCCAGGCCGTACAGCAGGTCGGCCAGCAGGTTGCCCAGGAGCACCGCGACGGTGGCGAGCACGGTCAGGGCCGCGAGCAGCGGGAAGTCCACGGACGTCGCGGCCTGCACGGTCGCTGCGGCGATGCCCGGCCAGCTGAAGACGGTCTCCACCAGGAGCGCTCCGGTGATGAGTTCGGGCACCCGGGAGCCGACGAGCGTGAGCACCGGCAGCATCCCCGAGCGCAGCGCGTGCCCGAGCAGCACGGTGCGCTCGGCGAGCCCCCGCGCGCGGGCGCCGCGTACGGGGTCGTCGCCGAGCGCGTCGCCCACGCCCTGGCGCACGTACAGGACGAACCACGGCAGCTGGGACACCGCCAACACCCCGGCGGGCAGCACCAGGTGGTGCAGGACCTGTCCGGCCGAGACGGTGGAGCTCGCCGTGTCGGTGAGTCCGCCCGCGGGCAGCACGCCGAGCTTCAGGGCGAAGAACCACACGGCGAGCAGGCCGAGCCAGAACGGGGGCGCGGCTTCCAGCGTGTAGGCGAGGGAGGTCACCGCGCGGTCGAGCCAGCCGCCGGGGCGGCGGGCGGCCAGCACGCCGAGCAGGGTGCCGAGCACGATCGCCACGGCGAACGCGGTCGCGGCGAGCAGCACCGACCAGCCGACGCGCTCGCCGATGGCGTCGGCGACGGGCTGGCGCAGGGTGCTGGACTGCCCGAGGTCCCCGGTGACGGCCGAGGTCAGCCAGTCCCACCAGCGGCCCACGAGCGGCTTGTCCACGCCGAGGTTGGCGCGCAGCTGGTCGAGGTTCTCCTGGGAGGCGGTGAGCCCGGCGTTCCCGGCGTACGCCTTGACGGGGTCGAACGGGGAGAGCGCGGCGATCGCGAAGACCCCGAAGGTGACGGCGAGCAGGACGGGCACGGCGAACAGGGCCCGCCGTGCCGTCAGGCGCGCCATCGGCCCCCAAGGGAGCGCCCGGCGGGGGGACTTCACTTCTTCGTCTGCCAGTCCTCGACGTTCCACCACGGGCCGGAGGCGAGGCCGTGGTCGTGCGGCTCGACCTGGGTGCTCAGGTCGCCGTAGCCCTTGTCGACGACGTAGAGGTGGTCGATGTGGGTGAGGAAGGTGTAGCCGGGGTCCTTCACGAGCTCGCGCTGGACGCGATCGTAGGCGGCCTTGCGCTTGGCCCGGTCGTCCGTCTCGCGGGCGTCCTCCAGGGCCTTGTCGACCGTGGCGTTCTTGTAGTGCGCCATGTTGTTGAAGCCGTCGCCCGCGAGCGCGGACTTGAGCATCAGGTACTGGTCGAAGTCCGGGTCGGCGGGGGCGCCGCCGCCCGCGAGGACCGCGTCCTTGGGCATGCGCGGCTCGATGACCTCCCAGGTGCCGGACTGCACCTCGACCTTGATGCCGAGCTTCTTGGCGTCGGAGGCGTAGGCGAGGGCGTGGTCCTGGCGGAGCTTGTCGCCGGTGAGGTACCAGAGCGGGAAGGTGGCCGTGACGCCGTCCTTCTCGCGGATGCCGTCCTTGCCCGGCTTCCAGCCCGCGTCGTCGAGGATCTTCTTGGCCTTGGCGAGGTCCTGCTTGCGTTCGGTGCCCTTGGTGAACCAGGGGCTGTCGGTCGGGACCGGCCCGTAGGCTTCCTTGCCCGCGCCCTCCAGGATCGACTTGACCATGGCCGCGCGGTCCACGCCGATGTCGAGGGCGCGGCGGACGTCGGTGTCGCCCGCGACCTTGTTGCCGGTGGGCAGCGTCACGACGCGGTAGTCGAAGGTCTTGGCGGCGTACGTCTTCTTGTCGCCGTCGCCCTTGAACGTCTTGGCCAGGTTGGGCGGCAGGATGGCGCCGTCGAGGTCGCCGGTGCGCAGGCGCGTGGCGCGGATGTCGTCGTCCTTGATGATCGCCATCGTGAAGTTCTTGATCTTCGGTGCGCCGCCCCAGTAGCCGGGGTTCGCCTTGAAGGTCAGCTTCTCGCCCTTGGACCAGTTCACCAGCTTGTAGGGGCCGGTGCCGATGGGCTTCTTGGTGAAGTCGCCGGTGTTCACGTCCTGCTTGCCCGCGATGTGCTCGGGCGCGATGGGCAGGACGGTGCGCTCGGCGAACGGCGCGTAGGGGTACTTCAGGTGGAAGACGACGGTGTCGTCGCCCTTGGCCTGGACGCTCTTGACGGCGTCGAGCTCGGTCTTGGAGGCGTTGTTGGTCTTCTTGTCGAGGATCGTCTCGTAGGTGAAGACGACGTCCTTGGACGTGAAGGGCTTGCCGTCGCTGAACTTGACGCCCTTGCGCAGCTCGTACGTGTAGGTCTTGCCGTCGTCGGTGACCTTGGGGAGCGCGGCGGCGAGCGCGGGCTTGAGCTTCATGTCGGCGTCGTGCGTGAGCAGGCCGTCGAAGATCTTGGAGTTGCCGTCCTTGCCGAAGCCGAGGAGCGGGCTGAGGGTCTCCGGTTCGTACGCGATGCCGACGACCGCCGAGTCCTTCGCGCCGCCGGACCCCTTGCCGTCGCCCGGCGCCGAACAGGCCGACGCGGCAACCGTCAGTGCGGTCGCCGTCGCGGCGACACCGGCTGCGCGTATCGATCGGGCCCTCATGCCACACCCCTACTGAAGATCAAACGTTATTGCGAACGGCTCGCAATTATGCCTCATGTAATGGGTGGGTAAAACGCGCAGCCCGTACGGGGGTCCGTACGGGCTGCGGGGAGGATCTCAGGGAGCAGAAGCGCCTCAGGGCGCCTGGAGGTCGACCAGGGCGGCCAGTTCCTCCCGGTGGCGGCCCGCCGTCCCGAGGGCGATCGCGTCGGCCTTGGCGCGCTTCAGGTAGAGGTGCACGGGGTGCTCCCACGTCATGCCGATGCCGCCGTGCAGCTGGAGCGCCTCCTCGGCGGCGTGCACCGCGACCGGGGCGGCGTACGCCTGCGCGAGGACGGCGGCGAGGTTCGGCTCGTCGCTGCCGGTGGCGAGGGCGTCGGCGGCGTGCCGGGCGGCGGCGCGGACGCCCACCGTCTCCAGCCAGAGCTGGGCGAGCCGGTGCTTGAGCGCCTGGAAGGAGCCGACGGGCCGGTTGAACTGGTTCCGCTCCTTCGTGTAGCGGACGGTCTCCGTCAAACACCATTCGGCGAGGCCGAGTTGCTCGGAGGCGAGCAGTCCGGCCCCGGCCCGCAGGCCGAGGCGCACCGACTGCTCGGCGTGCTCGGCGTCGTCGGTGAGCACGCGCGCGGCGGCCGCCTCGAAGGTGACCGTGGCGAGCGGCCGGGTGCGGTCGAGGGAGGTCTGCGGCGTGACGGTGACGCCGCGCTGGGCGGTGTCGACCGCGTAGAGGCCGCCGTCGGCGGGGACCAGGAGGACGTCGGCGACGCTCGCGTCCGCGATGCCGGTCAACTGCCCGTGCAGGGCGCCGTTCTCGTGTCGTACGCGGGTGAAGGCGCCCCCGGGGGCGGTGGCGAACCCGACCGCGAGCGCGCCGATGGTGCGCCCGGACGCGAGGCCGCCGAGCAGCTCGGCCGCCGCACCGCCCGCGCAGATCAGCAGCGTCTCGGTGGCGATGACGGCGCTCGTCAGGAACGGCACGGGCGCGACCGTGCGGCCCAACTCCTCCAGGACCAGGGCGGCTTCGCGGTGTGAGGCGCCCTGTCCGTCGTACTCCTCGGGGACGAGGAGGCCCGCGAGCCCCATCCCTTCGGTGAGCGCCTTCCACAGCTCGCGGTCGTGCGGCTGGTCGGACTCGCTGCGGGCGAGCACGGAGGCGGGCTGGCAGTGGGCGGCGAGGAGGTCGCGGACCGCGGCGCGCAGCGCCTCCTCCTCGTGCGTGTACAGCAGGTCGCTCATCGCGCGAGGTCCTTCCAGGCGACGTCCTTGTCGGTGCGCGGCTCGGCGGGCAGGCCGAGGACGCGCTCGGCGACGATGTTCAACAGGACCTCGCTGGTCCCGCCCTCGATGCTGTTGCCCTTGGCGCGCAGATAGCGGTAGCCCGCCTCGCGCCCGGTGAAGTCGACGAGTTCGGGCCGGCGCATCGTCCAGTCGTCGTACAACAGCCCCTGTTCTCCCATGAGTTCCACTTCCAGGCCGCTGATCTCCTGGTTGAGGCGGGCGAAGCCGAGCTTCATGCCGGAGCCCTCGGGGCCGGGCTGGCCCGCGACGAGCTGCTGGCGCAGCCGCTCGCCGGTGAGGCGGGCCACCTCGGCCTCGACCCAGAGCTTCAGCAGGCGCTGGTGCAGGTCGTGGGTGCGCAGCTCGGGGCGTGCGCGCCAGGCGGCGGCGACCGGGCCGATCATGCCGCCCTCGCGCGGGATGCGCATGCCGCCGATGGAGACCCGCTCGTTCATGAGCGTGGTCTGTGCGACCTTCCAGCCGTCGCCGACGGGGCCGAGGCGCCGGTTGTCGGGGATCCGCACATCGGTGAGGAAGACCTCGTTGAACTCGGCCTCGCCGGTGATCTGCCGCAGCGGCCGCACCTCGACGCCGGGGTCGGTCATGTCGCACACGAAGTAGGTGATGCCGCGGTGCTTGGGCAGGTCCGGGTCGGTGCGGGCGATGAGGATGGCCCAGCGGGCCAGGTGGGCGCTGGAGGTCCACACCTTCTGGCCGTTGACGACCCAGTCGCCGGTCGCCTCGTCCCGCACGGCCCGGGTGCCGAGCGCGGCCAGGTCGGACCCGGCGCCGGGCTCGCTGAAGAGCTGGCACCACACCTCCTCGCCGACCCACAGGGGCCGCAGGAAGCGCTCCTTCTGCTCGTCCGTGCCGAAGCCGAGGACGGTGGGCGCGGCCATGCCGAGCCCGATGCCGATCCGGCGCGGGTCGTTGTCGGGCGCGCCCGCGAGCTCCAGCTCCTCGTCCACGACGGCCTGCAGGGTCCGTGGCACGCCGAGCCCGCCGAGCCCCTCGGGGAAGTGCACCCAGGCGAGCCCCGCGTCGAAGCGGGCCTTGAGGAAGTCGAGGCGGTCGGTGGCCCCCGGCGGGTGCGCGGCGAGCAACTCCTGGGTACGGCGGCGCAGTTCGGCCTCGTCCACGGCTGCCTTCGTGGTGGCCTTCTCGGCGTCGGTCATGCGGCGGCTCCTTCCGGAACGACGGCGACCCGGCCGGTGGTGACCCCGTCCGCGACGCGCTGCACGGCGGCGGCCGCGCCGCCCAGGGCCACGCGCTCGCTGATCAGCGGCTTGATCGCACCCTTGGCCGCGAGCTCGGTCAGCTCCTCGTGGCAGCGCGCGATCGACCGCGGGTCCTTGGTGTTGTAGAGGCCCCAATGCAGGCCCACGATCGCGTAGTTCTTCACCAGGGCGTGGTTGAGTGCGGGCGTCGGGATGGCGCCGCTCGCGAACCCGACGACGAGGATGCGGCCCTCGAAGGCCACGCACTTGGCGGACTGTGCGTAGGCGGTGCCGCCGACGGGGTCGTAGACGACGTCCGCGCCCCTGCCGCCGGTGGCCTCCTTCACGGCGCCCACGATGTCGTCGGCGCGCCGGTCCAGGACCAGGTCGCAGCCGAGCTCGCGGGCGACCACCGCCTTGTCCGCTCCCCCGACGACACCGATGACCTTGGCGCCCGCGGCCTTGCCGAGCTGGACGGCGGCGCTGCCGACGCCACCCGCGGCGGCGTGCACCAGGAGCGTCTCCCCCTCCTGGAGGTGCGCGCGCCGGTGCAGGCCGAACCAGCCCGTCTGGTAGCCGATGTGCAGGGCGGCGGCCTCCGCGTCGTCGAGGGCGTCGGGGGCGGGCAGCAGGGCGGCGGCGTCCGCGACCGCGTACTCCGCGAAACCCCCGTACGGGAGCGCCGGGTTGGTGATGACGCGCCGCCCGTCCTCGGTCTCGCCGCAGATCTCCACGCCGGGCGTGAACGGCAGCGGCGGCCTGACCTGATACTGGCCCCGGCAGAGCAGCGCGTCCGGGAAGTTGATGTTGGCGGCGCGGACCTTCACCAGGACCTGCCCCTCGGCGGGCACAGGCCGGTCCACGTCCGCGAGGCGCATCACCTCGCCCGGCTCGCCGTTCTCGTGCACTTGCCATGCCTGCATGCGGGGCCTCCACGGGCTGTCGTCGACCGGGCTCAACGGCATACTAAGCGGTCGCTTGCCCCGAGGGGAACCGTCCCGCCCCACCCCGGGAGCCGGAATGGTCACTTCTCTGCCACAGACTTCCCGCGGCACTTGATCACACCCGGCCCGGGCACGACTCTTTACCGAGACCGCACGACCCACGCCGCACGACGCAGGCAACACCACACGGGGGAACCACCATGAACGCTCGGCACCGCTCAGCCACTGTGATCGCAGGCGCCCTCACCGCGGCCCTCGCCCTGACCGCGAACCTCGCGCCGCAGGCGCAGGCACAGGCACGAGGTGTGGAGTGCGGCCGCGAGGCGGGCGTCGGCATGTACTGCGGCTACTACAAGGGACAGCAGTACACGGACTCCGGCGACCGGGGCCGGCACGTGAACGAGATCCAGGCGCTGATCATGCAGACCGCGCACTACCCCGGCCGGCTCGTCGTCGACGGCCAGTTCGGCCCGGACACCGTGCGCGCCGTGAAGTGGTACCAGAAGAAGAAGCTGGGCGCCGGTGCCGCGGACGGCAAGGTCGGCCCGAGGACGTGGAAGAAGCTGCGCCAGCTCTGATCCGCCGGAGGGGCCCGGGGCCGAAGGGCGCCCCTACTCGTCCCCGCCCTTCTTCGCGGGTCGCGCCCGTACGTGCATCCGCTCACCCTGCGGCCCGAAGAGGCTGATGAACTCCGCGCCCGTCTCCGGCGTGGTCCCGAACCAGTGCGGCACCCGGGTGTCGAACTCGGCGGCCTCGCCGGGTCCGAGCACCACGTCGTGCTCGCCGAGGATCAGCCGCACCTTTCCCGACAGGACGTACAGCCACTCATAGCCCTCATGGGTCCCCGGCTCGGGGGCCGGCTCGGTGCGGGCGGGCTCGATGCACTTGTACGCCTGGAGGCCGCCGGGCTGCCGGGTCAGGGGCAGCAGTGTGCGGCCGTGCCGGACGATCGGCTTGGCCCGCACCCGCGGGTCCCCGACGGGCGGGGCGCCGACCAGTTCGTCCAGCGGGACCTGGTGGGCGCGGGCGATCGGCAGGAGGAGTTCGAGGCTGGGCTTGCGCTGGCCGGACTCCAGTCGGGAGAGGGTGCTCACGGAGATACCGGTCGCCTCGGAGAGTCCCGCGAGGGTGGCGCCGCGCTCCTTGCGGATGTTGCGCAGCCGGGCGCCGACCTCGGCGAGGACGTGGTCCATCTCGTCGGCCCCGGTTCCGGCGCCTTCGTTCGCGTGGGTCTGCGCTTGTCCGTGCGCGTGACTGTGCCCGTCTGCGTTCATGGACCCATTCCAGTTTCGGCAAACTTGTTTGTCAACGCCGCAGTGGGGCGTGGAGCGGAATCCCGTACGGGCATGGAGATTTCACGCCCGTCGCGCTACCGATGGCGCCCATGACGTACGACGACGAGGGCACCCAGCACACCGGCCGCGCCCTGCCCGGACTCCCCGCCCCGCCCCCGCCCGGCGCGAGCGCGCTGCCGCCCGGCACCTATGACGGGCAGGTGGTCCTGGTCACCGGGGGCGGCACGGGGCTCGGCAAGGCGATCGCGGCGGAGTTCGCGCGGCTCGGGGCGGACCTGGTGATCGCCAGCCGCAAGGAGGACCGCCTCAAGGCCGCGCGGGACCAACTCGCCGCGCTGGGCGGGAAGGTGACGGCCGTGGTCTGCGACATCCGGGACCCGGAGCGGATCGTGGAGCTCTTCGACGCGGCGGAGGCGGCCCACGGCCTCCCGGGCGTCCTGGTCAACAACGCCGCCGCCAACTTCCCCGTACCGGCGGAGGAGATGTCGCCCCGCGCATGGCGCTCGGTCGTGGACATCACCCTCACCGGGACGTTCCTGGTCACGCGCGAGTTCGCCCGCCGCCACCTGGCGGCGGGCGCCCCCGGCTCGGTGATCGACGTGGGCGCCTCGTACGCCTGGACCGGCGGCCCCGGCTTCGCGCACAGCGCGGCGGCGAAGGCCGGAGTGAAGTCGCTCGTGGAGAGCCTCGCGGTGGAGTGGGGCCCGTACGGGATCCAGGTCAACGGCCTGGTACCGGGCCTGATGCCGCACGAGGACATGACCGCCGACATCCGCGCGAACCTCGACCGGGCGAGCGGCGACAGCGGCGACAGCGGCGACGGTCACGGTGGCAGCCTCGGCCGCGCCCGCGACCAGGACGACCGCCAGCCCGCCCTGCGTGTCGGCGCCCCGCGCGAACTCGGCTGGGCCGCCACCTTCCTGGCCTCCCCGTACGCCCGCTTCATCACGGGTCACACCCTCGTGGTGGACGGGGCGAACTGGCAGCGCCGGGGGCTCGTGAGCCCGGCCGTGGTGACGGTGCGGGAGCAGATGGGGCGCGGCCCGTTCACCGGGTGAGCCATCGGCCGATGCAGCTCGTGACACCGCCAACTCGCCTGTGACCGGCGTCACATGGACCCGATGTCACGTTCCGGCGCTCTCCTTCCATCTGGTGGTCGTCAACAACGAAGCGAGAGCGAAGGGGAACAGCGATGAGCAACCACCACGAGGGCGAGACGGCGCGGCCGAAGGCGGCCGGAACCCACCGCGTCCTGATCCTCGGCGCGGGCTACGCGGGCATGGCCGCGGCCATGCAGCTCGCTCCCCGCACCAAGGGACGCGACGACGTCCAGGTGACCCTGGTGAACCCGCAGGAGCGGTTCACGGAGCGGCTGCGGCTGCACATGACGGCGACCGGACAGCCGCTCCCGGAGTTCAGCATCCCGGAACTGCTCGCGGGAACGGGCGCCCGGTTCGTGCGCGGCTGGGTGACCGCCGTCGACGCGGACGCGCGCACGGTGCGGATCGACGACGACCGGGTGCTCTCCTACGACACGCTCGTCTTCGGCGTGGGCAGCGTCGCCGACACCGCCGCGGTGCCGGGCGTCGAGGAGCACGCGCACACCCTCGACTCCGCGCAGGACGCCGGGATTCTCGCCGACCGGCTCGCGCGGCTCGGCGGCGGCACGGTCGTGGTCGGCGGCAGCGGGCTCACCGGCGTCGAGTCGGCGGCCGAGATCGCCGAGCGGCACCCGGAGTTGAGGGTCGTGCTGCTCGGGCGGGGGGAAGTCGGCGCGTCCCTGCGGCCGAAGGCGCGGGCGTATCTGCGGGCCGCCCTCGACCGCCTGGGCGTCGAGGTGCGCGAGGGGGTGGAGGTCGCCAAGGTGCTGCCGGACTCGGTCGAACTGGCGGGCGGGGAGAGCATGTCCGCCGACGCGGTGCTGTGGACGAGCGGGACGCGCGTGTCGCCGCTCGCGGCCGCGGCCGGGCTGACCGTCGACGAGCGGGGCCGCGTCGTCACCGACGCCGCGCTGCGCTCGGTCTCGCACCCGGAGGTGTACGCGGTGGGCGACGCGGCCGCGATCCGGCAGGGCTACGGCGTCATGCACGGCACCTGCCAGGGCGGGATGCCGACCGGGGTGCACGCCGCCCTGTCGGTGCTGCGCGAACTGAAGGGCAAGCGGCCGAAGCCGTTCCGCTTCGGCTACTACCACACGCCGGTGAGCCTCGGCCGGAACGACGGCGTGGTGCAGTTCACACACCCCGACGACAGTCCGAGAAGGATCTTCCTCACCGGCAGGACGGCCGCCCGGTATAAGGAGTTCGTGACAGCCTCACCCTGGCCGACGTACGGCCGTATGAAGAAGATGCCCGCCTCGGGCGCGTTCTGGCCGCACGGCGGCCGCTTCACCCGCACCCGCAAGGACGAGCAGTGACCGACACCGACACCACCCCCGCCGACCCCTTCCACGAGCATCGCACCCTTCTGTTCTCGGTGGCGTACCGCATACTCGGCTCGGCCGCCGACGCCGAGGACGCGGTGCAGGACGCCTGGCTGAAGTGGTCGGCCGCCGACCGCTCGCAAGTGGCCGACCCCAAGGCGTACTTGTCGCGGATCGTCTCCAACCTGGCGCTCGAACGGCTGCGTTCCACCCGCCACAAGCGGGAGACGTACGTCGGCCCGTGGCTGCCGGAGCCCATCCTCACCACCGGCGACACCGCCGACGCCGTCGCGGACGCCGAGACGGTCTCCACGGCGATGCTGGTGGTCCTGGAGACGCTGAGCCCGCTGGAGCGCGCGGTGTTCGTCCTGCGGGAGGTCTTCGCCTTCAGCCACGCCGAGATCGCCGAGGCCGTGGAGCGGTCGGAGGCGGCGGTGCGGCAGGCCGCGCACCGCGCCCGTGAGCACGTGCAGGCCCGGCGGCCGCGGTTCGAGGCGGACCGGTCACGGCAGCGCCAAGTCACCGAGCGGTTCTTCGCGGCCGCGACCGGTGGGGACGTCAACTCCCTGATGGAACTGCTGTCCCCGGACGTCACCCTGTGGACCGACGGCGGCGGCAAGGTGCGCCAGGCGCTGCGCCCGGTGGTGGGAGCGGCCACGGTCGCGGGCTGGTTCGCGGCGATGGGCACCGTCACCTATCAGGGCGTCGCACCGGCCGACATGAAGGCCGAACTCGTCGAGCTCAACGGCGGCCTCGGCCTGATGTTCAGCGCCCCGGACCGGGTGATCGCCACGGTCACGTTCGACTTCGACGCGGAGGGCCGCATCACCACCCTCCACAACGTGGCCAACCCGGACAAGCTCCGGGCCGTCGAGGAGGGCACCGCTCTCCCGCTCGGGCAGCGGTGAGCCGGAGGGGCGGCGGCGTCCGCCGGACGTCACCGCCCCTCGAAGCGCGCCGCCCTGCGCGCCGCCTTCGCCGCGTACCCCTCGCGGACGTCCTCCGACGCGAGGGTGAGCGCCGCGGTCATCGCCACCTGGTCGAGGGCCTCTGCCAGACCCCTGTCGGCGTAGGCGTCGATGTCCCGCTTGATGCCCTGGACGGCGAGCGGCGCGTTGGCCGCGACCTCGGCCGCCACGGCACCGGCGGACGCACCCAACTCCTCCTCGGGCACGAGGAGTTGGACCAGGCCGAGGCGCTCCGCCGTCGCCGCGTCGACACGGCGGCCGGTGAGCGCGAGGAGCTTGGCCCAGCCCGCGCCCGCCTCGCGCGCGATGCGCAGGTCGCCGCCCGCGTCGACGGCCACGCCGAGCTGCGCCTCGGGCAGCGCGAACACCGCGTCCGCCGCCGCGATCCGCACGTCGGCCATGAGCGCGAGCTCGAAGCCGAAGCCGAGGCAGTAGCCCTGCACGGCGGCGACCACCGGCTGGGGCAGGCCCGCGAAGGCGCGGAAGCGCTCGTGCACCCAGCGGATGCCCTCGTGGTAGTTGCGGGTGCGCTCGGCGCCGGAGCGGCCGGTGATCGCGCCGCCCGGCGCGGTGACGTCGATGCCCGCGCAGAACGCCCGGCCCTCGGCGCGCAGCAGCACCACCCGGATCGTGTCGTCGAAGCGGATCCGGTCGGCGAACAGGCCGAGTTGGCGGGTGGACTCCCAGCTCCAGGCGTTGAGCTTGTCCGGGCGACAGAGGGTGAGGGCACCGATGCCGTCCTCGACGTCGAGGCGGAGGCGCTCGGTGCCCTCCGGGATGTCCGTGCCGATCGTGTCGATCATCCAGCCCCCAAGAACCGTGCCACCGCCACTTACTGACGGTGCGTCAGGTTACGGGGGCGGGGTCACCGAGTGAAGACCTCGAACGCGACCGCGGGCCGCCCGCCGAAGCGCGCCGCCCGTGCCTCGGCGTTGGCCGTGAGGAAGGAACGGCAGTACTTCTCGGGGTCCGCGTCGGTCAACGCCTCGATGTAGGTGCGGTGTTCGAGGAGCGAGCGCACGGAGCGCTCCAGTCCCGGGCCCGCGTCGGCGGCGTGCGTCGGCTCGGTGGTCCCGGCGACGGCCACCCAGCGCACCCCGTCCCACGGCTGAAGGCCCTGCTCCTCGATCAGCTCGGGGAAGATCCAGCGGTTGCCCGCGTCGGCGGCGGCGTCCAGGGTGGCGCGGCCGACGGCCACGTGGTCCGGAGTGTTCCAGGCGACGCCGCCCCAGGTGTCCCGGTGGTTGAGGGTGATCAGGAGCTCGGGACGGTGCCTGCGGATGGCGGCGGCGATGTCGCGGCGCAGCACCGTCCCGTACTCGATGACGCCGTCCCGGTGGTCGAGGAACTCGACGGTGCTGACGCCGACGACGGCCGCGCTGGCCCGCTGCTCCCGCTCGCGCAGCGGCGCGCACTCGGCGGGCGGCAGGGTGTCGATGCCCGCCTCACCGCGGCTGGCGAGGAGATAGGCGACCTCGCGGCCGCCGTCGGTCCAGGCCGCGACGGCCGCGGAGCAGCCGTATTCGAGGTCGTCGGGGTGGGCGACGACGGCGAGGGCCCGCTGCCAGTCCTCGGGCATGGGCTGCAGCTGGGCGGGGGTGGAGCCGGCGCCGGCGCCGGTCTGCGGCTCAGTCATGGCGGCAGCCTAATCACCCCGTACGGGCTGTTCGCGGGGAGCCTCGGGTTCCGCTCGACCGGCCGGGCCGAGGAGCGCCCGCAGCCGGCCCGGGGCGAGGCCCGTCTGCGCGCGCAGGACCCGCGTCATGTGGGCCTGGTCCGTGAAGCCCACCTCGGCGGCGAGCAGGCCGAGCTGCCGCTCGCCGCCGAGCAGCCGCTCCAGGGCGGCGGCGAGCCGCAGCCCGCCCCGGTACCGGGCGAGCGTGGTGCCGGTGACCTCCCGGAAGACGCGACTGAGGTGGTACGGGGAGCAGTTGAGCTCCTTGGCGAGCGCCGCGAGGTCCAGGCGGTTGTCGGCGGCGAGGGCCTCGCGGGCGTCGCTCGCGAGGCGGCGCCGTGCCGTGCGGGTCGCGGGCAGCCCGGCGGCGACCCGCTCGGGGGCGAGCCGGGCGAGGATGCCGCCCGCCAACTCACCCGTGCGCTCCGCGAGTTCGAAGGCGTCGGCGCCCGCACGGGCGGAGGCCAGGAGCACCCGGTGGGCCAGGGCGGCGTCGGGCGTGGTGGGGACGAAGCCCTGGGGGACGGTGGGGTCGCCGCCAAGGTAAGCGGCCACGGCGGGCTCGGACAGCACGATCTCCGTGAAGACGTCGCCGCCGTGCGGGTGCGCGAACTGCTGCTCCCCGCCGATCCGTTCCACGAAGACGGTGGTCGGGTCCATGACCTGCTCGACACCGTCGACCCGGGCCCGCACGAAGCCGCTGCGCACCAGGACAAGACCGAAGACGGGCGCGGGCCCGAGCGGGCCCCAGCCGTGCGGCGGGTCGACGCAGCGCACGTCCGCGAGGTACAGGTCGGCGCCGCTGAGCAGGGTGCGCCGGTCGGCCGCCATCGCCGCTCCTCCCCCGCGCCGGGCACCGGACTCCGGCCGACCGGGCCCGGAGGCTTGCGGGGCCGGGCGGCCCCTGGGCAAGAAGGTACAAGAATCCCCCACCGCCTTCTCCCGAGGATTCCTCCAACTCATCCCTTACGAAGGCGTGTTGGAGTCTCCATGACCGTCCCCTCGAAGTCACTCCTGCCGCGTCGGCGGCTGCTCACCGCCACGGCCGCCGCCACCGGGGTCGCGGCCCTGCCCGCCTGGACGGCGCCGCCCCGGGCCGTGGGCGGTGGCCTGGAGGTGCTGGCGCTGCTCGACGCGGAAGGCCCGTTCCCGCGGCCAGCCCGGCCGACCTTTCCCGGTGCGACGGAGGCCGACTGGGCGAGCGCCCGCCGCCTGGACCCGGCGGCGTTCGGGCCCGACGACGCCTGGCTGCTGGCCTTCCGCTGCTTCGCGGTGCGCCGCCCCGGCGGCCGGGTCACGATCGTCGACACGGGCGTGGGCCCGGAGAACAGCCCGGCCGCGCCCTGGGCGCCGGTACCGGGAAGGCTCCCCGAAGTCCTCAAGAGCGCCGGGATCGACGTACACGACGTCGAGGCGGTCGTCCTCACGCATCTGCACGAGGACCACTACGGCTGGGCCGTCCTGCCCGGCGGCGAGCCCCTCTTCCCCGACGCCCGCCACCTCGTGCAGCGCACCGAGCTCGCGGCGCTCCCGGACGGCGACTCGGCCCTGTCGTACGTCGTCGAACCGCTGCGCCGCGCCGGGCAGTTGCACGCCGTCGACGGCCGCCACCAGCTGCGGGGGCGGGGCGGGCGGGTCACGCTCCTGCCCACGCCCGGGCACACCCCCGGCCACCAGTCGGTGCTCGTCGAGGGCGGCCGCAGGGACGTGGTGATCACCGGGGACGCCCTGGTGCACGCCGTGCAGCTGGCCGCGCCGGACGTGGCGTACGCCCCGGAGCGGGACAAGGAGCGGGCCCGCTCCTCGCGCCGCGAGCTGTTCGCGACGGCCCGCGAGCGGCACGCCCTGCTCGCGACCAGCCACCTCAACCGGCCGTTTGTCGACGTCGCCCGGGGCCCTCGCTCCTAGGCTTCGCCGCGCACCAGGGCGAGCAGCCGGTCCAGGACGCGCCCTCCGCTCACCCGCAGCCCGTCGTGCTCGTACTCGTCGGTGACCCAGGTGCGCAGGCCCTTGATGGCGCGGGCGGTCTCCAGGGAGTGGGCGGTGTCGACGTAGAGGTCGTCGTGGTAGACGGCGGCGGCCACCGGAACCTCGTTGGCGGCGAGGCGGGCGGCGTCGTACAGCGGGGTCCAGTCGGTGCGCGCGGCGAGCAGGTCGGCGGTCTCGCGCAGCGGGCGCAGGGCCGGGTCGCAGTCGAACTGCCAGGGGTGGACGGTCTCCCCGGTGAACTGCAGGGGCGCGTCGCCGGCCAGTGCCTTCGCCGCGTCGAACGCGGGGAACTCGGCGCGCACCCGGTCGGCCGCCCAGGCCGTGGGCCGCGCGTCCTGCCCGTAGATCGTCTCGTGCAGGACGGCGTACAGCGGGCGCCCGGCGTAGGAGAGGGCGGCGTGCGCGGCTTCCTGGAAGGCGTCGGAGAGGGCGGGACCGGACGGGGTGCGGACGAGGGCGTCCTCGAGGAGGTAGTGGAGACGGTGGCTGCCGCCACCCGTGCCGAGGAGGATGCCGAGGGACTGGAAGGCGGGGACGGTGAGGCGGTAGCCGCCGTTCAGGACGGGCTCGTGCTCGGCGAGGTGCGCGGCGATGCGGCGGGCCCGCTCGACGTCCTCGGGGTAGCGGGCGTAGTGCGCGGCGACCTTGCGGGCCATGCGCGGGTAGGCGGCGCGGTAGACGTCGTCGGCGTGCGCGTCGAGGCTCGGCAGGCCGCCGGTGATGAGCGCGGCGCTCAGGCCCTCCGGCGCGACGGACAGGTAGTGGGTGGCGCAGAAGCCGCCGAAGCTCTGGCCGAGGACGGTCCAGGGGGCGCCGCCGGTGAGCCGGGCGCGGAGGGCCTCGCAGTCGCGGACGATGGCGTCGGCGCGGAAGTGCGCCAGGTAGTCGGCCTGTTCGCGGGGGCCGCCGCGCAGGGGCAGGGTCTGCCGGGTGGCGGGCGTGGAGGAGCCGGTGCCGCGCTGGTCGAGGAGGAGCACCCGGTGGTCCTGCAGGGCCCGGCCGAGCCACGCCTCCTTGCCCACGAACCGGTTCGCGGCGCAGCCCGGGCCGCCCTGGAGGTACAGCAGCCAGGGCAGGCCACGGCCCTCGTTGCCCGTGGCCACCGCCTCGCGCGCGAACAGCTCGATGTGCTCGCCGTCGGGCCGGTCGTGGTCGAGGGGCACGGAGAAGCGGTGGTCGGTGAGGACGACGCCGGGCTGGCGGAAGGTGACGGGCACGGTGCTCCTGGGCGAGGTGGGACGGGACGGTGGACGGAACGGGACGGTGGACGAGCCGCGGACGACGGACGAGCCGACGCGGCGGACGCGCCGACGCGGCGGACGGTGCGTCCCAGTTCAGCACATCTGTCCAGGCCGCCCGCCGGGGCCCCGGCCGTAGGTAACGGCCGCCCGCCGCGGCCCCCGTCAGCAGGCAACGGCCGCCAGCCGCGGCCCCGTCAGCAACAGCGCCGACCGGTCGGTCCGTCGCTGTCGTCCACCTGATCGGTGGCGGCACCCTCAACGGGCCGGTGTGCCAACTGACCGCCGACGCCTGCCGGATACCCCTGCTCGCGGGCCCGGCCGAGGCGGCGGCCGTCGGCAATGTCGACGAGCAGGCGTGGCGGGCGGCCGAGGACCGGCTGCCCCGTCGCCTCCCCTGACGCGGTGTCCGACGCGTACGCTGCATCCATCCGATGACCGACGAGGCGGAACCGCGATGCGTGTCGCCCTGTTCCTGACCTGTGTCAACGACACGCTCTATCCGGACACCGGCCGTGCCGTGGTGAAACTGCTGACCAGGCTGGGAGTTGAGGTGGATTTCCCGGAGGCGCAGACCTGTTGCGGGCAGGCCCACTACAACACGGGCTATCGGCATCAGGCGGAGCCGCTCGCCCGGCATTTCTCCGATGTCTTCGGTTCGGGGGCGTATGACGCGATCGTGACGCCGTCCGGCTCCTGCGGGGCGATGGTCCGCGAGCTCTACCCGCGCATGGGCGAGCGGGCGCGCGCGGAGGGGCGCGGCGACGGGCTCGCGGCGGCCCTGGCGCCGGTGGTGCCGAAGACGTACGAGCTGACGGAGTTCCTCGTCGACGTGCTCGGCGTGACGGACGTCGGCGCGTACTACCCGCACCGCGTGACGTACCACCCGACCTGCCACGGCCTGCGCTCCCTCGGCCTCGGCGAGCGGCCGACCCGGCTGCTCGCCGCGGTGAAGGGACTTGAGCTGGTGGAGCTGCCGGGCGCGGCGGAGTGCTGCGGCTTCGGCGGCACGTTCGCCGTGAAGAACCCCGACGTCTCGGCGGCGATGGGAGCCGACAAGGTGCGCAGCGCCGTCGCGACGGGCGCGGACGTCCTGTGCGCGGCGGACAACTCCTGCCTCATGCACCTCGGCGGCACGATGTCCCGGCTGCGGACCGCGATGCGGCCGGTGCACCTCGCGGAGATCCTGGCGAGCACGGAAGAGGAGCCCTGGTCATGAGCGGCACGAGTGGCGGCACGTTCGTGGGGATGCCCGCGTTCCCGAAGGCGGCGCGGACCGCCATGGGCAACCGGACGCTGCGCGCCAACCTCCGGCACGCCACCCACACCATCCGCGACAAGCGGGCCCGCGCCGTCGCCGAGCTCGACGACTGGGACCGGCTGCGCGCGGCGGGGCGACGCATCAAGGACCACACACTGCACCATCTCGACACGTATCTCGTGCAGTTGGAGGAGTCCGTCGTACGGGCGGGCGGCACCGTCCACTGGGCGGCCGACGCCGACGAGGCCAATCGGATCGTGACGGAGCTCGTCCGGGCCACCGGCGAGACCGAGGTGGTCAAGGTCAAGTCGATGGCCACGCAGGAGATCGGCCTCAACGAGGCGCTCGAAGAGGCGGGCATCCACGCGTACGAGACCGATCTCGCCGAGCTCATCGTGCAGTTGGGCAAGGACCGCCCCTCGCACATCCTCGTCCCGGCCATCCACCGCAACCGGGGCGAGATCCGCGACATCTTCGCGCGCGAGATGAGCGAGTGGGGCCGCCCGGCGCCCGACGGTCTCACCGACACCCCGGCCGAGCTCGCCGAGGCCGCGCGCCTCCACCTTCGGGAGAAGTTCCTGCGCGCCAAGGTCGGCATCTCCGGCGCCAACTTCATGGTCGCCGAGACGGGCACCCTCGTCGTCGTGGAGTCGGAGGGCAACGGCCGCATGTGCCTGACGCTGCCCGAGACGCTGATCTCCGTCGTCGGCATCGAGAAGACCGTGCCGACGTGGCGGGACCTGGAGGTGTTCCTGCAGACGCTGCCCCGCTCCTCGACGGCGGAGCGCATGAACCCGTACACGTCGACGTGGACGGGGACGACCGACGGCGACGGTCCGCGCGACTTCCACCTGGTGCTGCTCGACAACGGCCGCACGGACACCCTCGCCGACGAGGTGGGCCGCCAGGCCCTGCGCTGCATCCGCTGCTCGGCCTGTCTGAACGTGTGCCCGGTGTACGAGCGGGCGGGCGGCCACGCCTACGGCTCGGTCTACCCGGGCCCCATCGGCGCGATCCTCAGCCCCCAACTGCGGGGCACCGCAAGCGAGATCGACGCCTCCCTGCCCTACGCGTCGTCGCTGTGCGGCGCCTGCTACGAGGTGTGCCCCGTCGCCATCGACATCCCGGAGGTCCTGGTCCACCTGCGGGAGCGGGTCGTGCAGGGCGGCGAGGTCACCCGGCGGGGCGTGAAGGTCACGCTGAAACCCGCGAAGGGGCACGCGGCGGAGCGGGCCGCGATGCGCGCGGCCGGGTGGGCCTTCGGGCGCCCCGGCGTGCTGCGCACCGGCCAGCGGCTCGCCTCCCGCACCCGCCGCTTCCACCCGCGCACCCTGCCGGGGCCCGGCCGGGCGTGGAGTGCGACCCGCGATCTGCCGCCGGTGCCCCCCGAGCCGTTCCGCGACTGGTGGCGGCGGACGAACGGCGGAAAGGACGAGAGCAAGTGAGCAGCAGGGACATGATCCTGGGGCGGGTGCGGCGAGCCCTCGGCCCGGCGCCCGCAGAGCCGCACTCGTCCTACGAGGACGCCGTACCGCGCGACTACCTGCGCGAGCACGGAGCGCGCACCACCGAGGAGACGGTGGACCTGCTCGCGGAGAACCTGGCGGACTACCGCGCCGTCGTGCACCGCTGCCCGGAGGCGGAGCTGTCGGAGGTGCTGATGCGCCTGCTGGCCGAGCACGGCTCGCGGACCGTGGTCGTGCCCCCGGAGCTCCCCTCGGACTGGGTGAAGGCCGTCGACGCGACCCGCGTCCACGACAGAGCCGCGCACACCCCCGCCGATCTCGACGAGGTCGACAGCGTCGTCACCGGCTGCGCGGTCGCCGTCGCCGAGACCGGCACGATCGTGCTCGACGGCTCCCCCGACCAGGGCCGCCGCCGCATCACGCTCGTGCCCGACCACCACATCTGTGTCGTGCGGGTGCCGGAGCAGGTCGTCTCCTCCGTCCCGCAGGCCCTCGAACGGCTCGACCCGGCCCGCCCCCTGACCTGGATCTCGGGCCCGTCCGCGACCAGCGACATCGAGCTGGACCGGGTCGAGGGGGTGCACGGTCCGCGCACCCTTGAGGTGGTCCTGGTGAGCGGGGAGTGAGCCGCGCGGTTACGTTGAGGTCATGATCCGGTTCGAGCAGGTGACCAAGCGCTACCCGGACGGCACCACGGCCGTGGACGACCTGTCCTTCGAGGTCGCCGAGGGCGAACTGGTCACGCTCGTCGGCCCGTCCGGCTGCGGCAAGACCACGACGATGATGATGGTCAACCGGCTCATCGAGCCGACGTCCGGCCGCATCTTCGTGAACGGCGAGAACATCGCCGAGGTCGACCCGGTCAGGCTGCGCCGCCGCATCGGGTACGTCATCCAGCAGGTCGGCCTCTTCCCGCACCGCACGATCCTCGACAACACGGCGACGGTGCCCGCCCTGGTGGGCTGGAAGCGGGCGAAGGCCAGGGCGCGCGCCGCCGAACTTCTCGACCTGGTGGGCCTGGACCCGAAGACCTTCGGCTCCCGCTACCCCGACCAGCTCTCCGGCGGCCAGCGCCAGCGCGTCGGCGTGGCCCGCGCCCTCGCCGCCGATCCCCCGGTGCTGCTCATGGACGAGCCGTTCGGCGCCGTCGACCCGGTGGTGCGCGAGCGACTGCAGAACCAGTTCCTGGACCTCCAGCAGAAGGTCCACAAGACGGTCCTGATGGTCACGCACGACATCGAGGAGGCGGTGCGGCTCGGGGACCGGGTGGCGGTGTACGGGGAGGGGCGCATCGAGCAGTTCGACACGCCGGGCGCGGTGCTCGGCACGCCGTCGACGCCGTACGTGGCGGAATTCGTCGGCGCCGACCGCGGCCTCAAGCGGCTGTCCGTCACGGAGATCCAGACCGACGACCTGGAGCAGCCGCCGGTGGCCCGCCTGGACGAGCCCGCCGCCCAGGCCGCGGCCCGGCTGCGCGTGGAGGACGCCCGCTGGGCCGTGGTCCTCAACGAGGAGCGGGAGCTGCACGGCTGGGTCGGCGTCGACGAGGTGGCGCTCGCGGGCGAGGGCGGCACGGTGGGCGACCTGGCCCACCGCATGAACTCGTGGGTGCCGCTGGGCGCCCCGTTGAAGCAGGCGTTCGGTGTGATGCTGCAGCACGACGCGGGCTGGGTCGCCGTCCTGGACGGCGCGCGTTTCCTCGGCGTCCTGACCCCGGCGAAGCTGCACGAGGCGCTGCGGCGCTCGGTGGACGCGGACGCGCAGGGCGTGGCCCGGGACGAGGTGGAGTTCGACTCGGTCGCCGACGCCTGAGCGGCGCTGGTGCGCTCCGCGGGACGTGCGACCGCCTGTGCCGGGCGGCCGGGAATGGTAGGGCAGCCGCGCATGGCCGGGCACCCGGGAATGCGCTGTCGCCGCCGCGCCGTTGCCCCTGGAAAGCCGATCTTGGGCGCCACCAGCAAGCAGCCGGCAGCGGGCAGCGAGGTATCTGATGACGATTCTGGTCACCACACCGAACGGCGGCGTCGGACGCCATGTGGCGGCGGCGCTACGGGACCGCGAGGACGTGCGTTTCCTCGTCCGTTCGCGGTCGGGCGTCGAGGCGCTCGGGCCGGTCCGCGGTGAGGTCCTCCGCGGGGACGCCACCGACGCCGACGACGTGCGTCGCGCGGTCGCGGGGGTGCGTCGGCTCTACCTCGCGCATCCCTTCGCCGAGGACCAGGTCGCGGCCGAGACCGGGCTCGGTCTCGCGGCCCTCGAAGCGGGAGCGCGGCGGATCGTGAAGCTGGGCGCACGGGCGTTCCGCGGCGCCGGGACCGTGCCCGACGCCGTCACGGGTGCCCATGACGCCGTCACCGCGCGGCTGCGCGACGCCGGTGTGCCCGAGCTGACCGTGCTGCGGCCCGACCGGTTCCTGCAGAACTTCCTCCCGGCCGCCGCCTCGATCGCCGGGGGCACGCTGGCCGACCCGGCCGGGTCGGGCGCCCGGGGCTATGTCGATGTGCGGGACATCGCGGAGGTCGCGGTCGCCGAGCTCCTGGCGGACCGTCCGGTGGGCGGCGAGATCGAGCTCAGCGGGCCGGACTCCCTCACCCTGGCGGAACTCGCCGCCCAGTTCGGCGCGGCCCTCGGGCGTCCGGTGCGGCACGTCGACGTCCCGCTGGACGAGGCATGGCGGGCGGATCTGGCAGCACGGGGTGTCAGCCCGTGGCTGGTCGACGGGCTGCACGGCCTGTACGCCAACTACCGGCGGGAGGGCGCCGCGGGGCTCGGCGACGGGGTCCGGCGGGTGCTGGGCCGCGCGCCGCGATCGGCGGCGGACTTCGCGGCCGACCAGCTCGCGCCCACCCTGGCCTGACCGGGGCCCAGCGGCTCTCCCTGGACCAGTCTCTCGACCGGTCTGCTAGACCAGCCCCTTCTCCTCCAGGTAGTTCCGCGCCACGTCCTCCGGGAGCCGGCGCCAGCTGTCGACTTGTTGGTTCATCGATGCCAGGTCCGCCGTCGTCAGGACGGAGTTGAGGCGCCCGAGCGCCGCGGCCACGCGTTCGCCGCCCGCGCGGGAGCGGTTGACGACGGGCACGATGTAGTCCGCGTTCTGGAGGTGCTTGTCGTCCTCCAGGAGCACCAGGCCGAACTGGCCGAGCGTCGCGTCGGTGGTCGTGGTGAGCACCATCTGGTCCTGGCCGCTCTGCACGGCCTTCTTGGCCTGGGTGGTGCCCACGCCCTTGGGGTCGACACCGGTGATGTCGATGCCGTACACCTTCTTCAACCCCGGGGCGCAGTAGGGGCGTTGCACGCACTCGTCACCCGCGGCGAGCCGCACCTTCAGGCCCGACCTGCCGAGGTCGCTGAGGGTCTTGAGGTGGTGCTCCTTGGCGTAGGAGGCGGCGACGGCGAACGCGTTCTGGTCGACCGCCTTGCCGGGGTCGAGGACGGTGAGGCCGCGCGGGGCGGCGAGGCGGCGCAGGGCCGCCATCGTCTTCTCCAGGTCGGGGGAGCCGACGGGCGGCGCGTCGGCGCCGTTCTTCTTGGCGTTGAGCCAGTCCGCGAAGGTCGCGGCGTATTCGGGGACGACGTCGATCTGGCCGGACTCCAGGGCGGGTTCGTACAGCTCGCGGTTGGCGACGGAGAGGATGTCGGTGCCGTATCCGGCCTTCTTCAGGAGCAGCGCGTACATCTGGGCCAGCAGGTCGCTCTCGGTGAAGCCCGCCGAGCCGACCACCAGGTGCTTGCTGTCGCCGGGCGGCGCGGTGACGGCGTCCCGGTTCTCCAGGGAGGGGCCGGAGCCGCAGCCCGCGAGGACGGTCAGCGCGGCCGCGGCCAGGAGCAGGCGCCCTGCCGTACCGAGTCGCCGCCTCATTCCGCCGCCCTCCCCCGCGCCCACCCCGGCGCGAGCCGCTCCGCCACCTCGAAGATCCCCTCGACGAGCAGCGCGAAGGCCGCGACGAGGACCGCTCCGGCCACCACCTGCGGGGTGCTGGCGAGGTTGAAGCCCGCCGTGATGATGCGGCCGAGCCCGCCGCCGCCCGCGAGCGCCGCGATGGTGGCCGTGGCGACGAGCTGGACGGCGGCGATCCGCACCCCGTTGAGGATGAGGGGCAGGGCGAGGGGCAGTTCGACGCGCCGGAGCATCTGCCCGCCCGTCATGCCCATGCCCCGCGCGGCCCGCACCACGTCGCGGTCGACGGAGCGCATCCCCACGTACGCGTTGGTGAGCAGCGGCGGCACCGCGAACAGCACCAGGGCGACGACGGTCGGCCCCTCGCCCCAGGTGCCGATGGGGGTGAGCAGGAGCAGCACCAGGACCGCGAAGGTGGGCACGGCGCGGCCGATGTTGGAGATGTTCACGGCGAGCGCCCCGCCCTTGCCGAGGTGGCCGAGGACGAGGGCGATGGGCAGCGCGATCAGACAGCTGAGGACCAGGC
Source organism: Streptomyces odontotermitis (assembly GCF_050510915.1). Lineage (NCBI taxonomy): Bacteria > Bacillati > Actinomycetota > Actinomycetes > Kitasatosporales > Streptomycetaceae > Streptomyces > Streptomyces odontotermitis. The sequence continues at coordinate 178,691 of NZ_JBNJLS010000004.1, forward strand.
AGACCACGGTGAGGACGAGGTGCTGGGTGAGCCGGTGCCAGATGCCGTCGTCGCCCGCCCAGTGCGCGGAGTCGGTGAGCCAGTCCCAGGCGTCGGTGAGGGTCTTCATGCGGGGGCCGCCTTCGTGGCCGTGACGTTCATGAGCGGCTCGCTCTCGTCCAGGGAGTGAGGAGGCGCTGTACGCCCAGGAGCAGGAGGTCGGCGGCGATCGCGATGACCACGCAGAGCACGGACGCGGTGAGGACCTGCGCCTTGAAGTAGGTGTTCATGCCCGCGTAGATCAGATTGCCGAGGCCGCCGAAGCCGACGATCGCGCCGACGGTGACGAGGGAGACCGCCGAGACGGTGGCGATGCGCAGTCCGGCCATGGCGGCGGGCAGGGCGAGCGGCAGCTCCACGGCGAGGAGCAGCCGGATGGGGCCGTAGCCCATGCCGCGGGCGGCCTGCCGGGTCTCCTCGGGGACGGCGCGCAGCCCGGCGAGGATGTTGCGGACCAGCAGGGTCAGCGAATAGAGGACCAGCCCGGCGACGACGAGGGAGGCGGAGAGCCCGTACGCGGGCAGGAGCAGCGAGAACATCGCGAGCGACGGGATCGTGTAGAGGACCGTCGTGACCGCGAGGACCGGGCCCGCGGCGAGCCGCCAGCGGCGGGCGACGACGGCCAGCGGCACCGCGATGACCAGGGCGATCAGCACGGAGACCGCGGTGAGCTGGAGGTGCTGGAGGACCGCGTCGAGGAGGATCTGGCGGCGGGTGCTCAGGTAGTCGCCGCAGATCCACTCGTTGCGCGCGAGGCAGTCGTCCGGGGGCGCGGTCACCCGTCCATTCCAGCGCCACGGGCGTCTGGCGGCGCGTCTTGCTGGCCCGTACGGCTTAACGGCAGCGGCTCACCGGTCAGCGGCAGCGGCTCACCGGAACGCCGCCTCGCCGGTGAGGGCCTTGCCGATGACCAGGGTGTGGACCTCGCTGGTGCCCTCGTAGGTGAGGACCGACTCGAGGTTGTTGGCGTGGCGCAGGACCGGGTATTCGAGGGTGATGCCGTTGGCGCCGAGGACGGTGCGGCACTGGCGGGCGATCGCGATGGCCTCGCGGACGTTGTTGAGCTTGCCGACGCTGACCTGCTCGGGGGCGAGGGTCCCGGCGTCCTTCAGGCGGCCCAGGTGGACGGCGAGGAGCATGCCCTTGCCGAGCTCGACGGCCATGTCGGCGAGCTTCGCCTGCGTCAACTGGTAGGAGGCCAGGCTGCGTTCGAAGACGGTGCGGTCGGCGGCGTAGGCGAGGGCCGTCTCCAGACAGTCGCGGGCGGCGCCGAGCGCGCCGAAGATGATGCCGAAGCGGGCCTCGTTCAGGCAGCCGAGCGGGCCGGACAGGCCGCGGGCGCCGGGGAGCAGCGCGTCGGCGGGCAACCGGACGTCCTCGAGGACGAGTTCGCTGGTGACGCTGGCGCGCAGGGAGAGCTTCTTCTTGATCTCGGGGGCGCTGAAGCCGGGGGCCCGGGCGGGCACGAGGAAGCCGCGCACGCCGTCGTCGGTGCGGGCCCAGACCACGGCGACGTCCGCGACGGAGCCGTTGGTGATCCACATCTTGGTGCCGTTGAGGATCCAGTCGGCGCCGTCCTTCTTGGCGTGGGTGCGCATGGAGCCGGGGTCGGAGCCCGCGTCGGGCTCGGTGAGGCCGAAGCAGCCGATCTTCTCGCCCGCCGCCATGCCGGGCAGCCACTGCTGCTTCTGCTCCTCGGAGCCGTACTTCCAGATCGCGTACATCGCGAGGGAGCCCTGCACCGAGACCAGGCTGCGCAGCCCCGAGTCGACGGCCTCCAGCTCCAGGCAGGCCAGGCCGTACGCGACGGCGTTGGTGCCCGCGCAGCCGTAGCCCTCCAGGTGCATGCCGAGGACGCCCAGCTCGCCGAGCTTGCGGGCGAGTTCGCGGGCCGGGATGGCGCCCTCCTCGAACCAGTCGGCGACGTGCGGGCGCAGCTCCCGCTCCCCCATCGTCCGTACCGTGTCGCGGATCTGCCGCTCCTCGTCGCTCAACAGGCCGTCGATGGCGAGCAGATCGAAGGGGTGCACGGGCGACGACTTCATTCCGGCCTCCTGGAGTGGGTGCTGGGCCCGCTCCGCCAGTCAGGTCCCAGGGCACCCTAGCCGCAGTTCGGATTTTGGATCCAGTAGTCAACTGCCCGGAACGGAAGTTCTGAGCTTGCTGCTCGGGTCGTCGATGGCTTCGACGGGGCCCGGCCGCGTCCAGCGCTCACGCGATCAGGGTGAGCGCAGGGGCATGTGACTCTGCCCCGCGTACCCACGTCCACCAGCCGCGAGCGGCGATGTTGTGGGACGAGTTCAGGTCGGCGTGCTCAACGAAGCCGCAGACCTGGCACGTGAACTCGGCCTGGGAGGGCCGGTTACGTCGATCGATGTGGTGACACTGGGAACATTCCTGGCTGGTGTAAGCCGGGTTCACGTGTACCACCGGGACCCCGGCGCGCCTGGCCTTGTAGGCGATGAAGGAGCCGAGCTGCTGGAAGGACCAGGAGTGCAGGGTGACGCGTTGGGGCTTACGTAGCCGTGCCCGCTCGCGGATGCCCGTGAGGTCCTCCAGGGCGATCCCGCGACCGGTGCGTTGAGCCTCCGCCACGATGCACTTGCTGATCTTGTGGTTGATGTCCCGGGCCCGCCGGGCCTCCTTGCCGGCGTGCTTCTTCGCCCGCCGCTTGGCGGACTTGGTGTTCTTCTTCTGCAGTTTGGAGCGTAGTGTCCGGTCCGCATCTCGGCGCCGGTTCAGCCGCCGCCCACTGTGGCGCTTGCCGGTGGAAGAGGAGGCGATGTTCACGATCCCCAGGTCCACTCCGACGAAGGACGCCGGACGTGCGTTCAACTCCGCCTCGGGGACCTCGCACGTAGCGATCAGATACCACTGGCCACCTCGATGCAGCAGGTCCGCCTCGCCCTTTCGGTGGGCCTCGAGGATGCCGAGCTGCTCGGCTGAGCCGGTGAAGGCGAGCTGCTTCATACGGCCTGCGGTGGTCCAGATCGACACCGTCCGATCCGGCATCTGCCAGGACAGGCACCGGTCGTCGAAGGGCTGGGCCGCCGCCGCCCGGAAGACGACCGGCTTCCCAGTGGCCCTCGTGTACCGCTTGGATCCAGGGGTACCCAGATTGCCAGCCTTCAGGTTGGCCTTCAGCGTGGTGTAGGCGTCGGCGACCTTGCGCAGCACATGCAGCGCGGGCTGCGCCGACAGGCCCCGCGCCTTCAGCTCACCATAGGCCAGGACTTGCAGACCGGCCCGCGACACGATCGCGTGCTCGAAAGCCTGACCGGACAGCCAGTTCGCGGCCTCATTGCAAGCCCGCAGCGTCTCTTCAAGAGCCGCTGCCTGCAGGGGCGTTGGCAACAGTTTCACCCGCACCACCAGCTTCATGACCGTCACGCTACCCGGCGCACCGGTGTCCGGCATTCGAACACGGAATGTTCGCCCCCGGATCTGCCGAGTCGATGTTGCGCTGGTATACAGCCGTACCCTCCGGGGGGGCCACCCCATCCGGCAGGACGCCCTCGCCGCCCGCCTCGACGTCAGCCGCGTCCCGCTGCGCGAGGCCCTGAGGATCCTGGAGGCCGAGGCGGTACGGGAGGCCGCCGCGCACCTGGGCCCGGAGCTGCTGGACGTCCTCGAAGAGGCGCAGGAGGAGGTCGAGCGGACCGGCGCGAGCGGGGACGTCACGGCGATGGCGGCCGCCAACCGCCGCTTCCACTTCGCCCTCATCGAAGCCTCGCGCATGCCCCGCCTGGTCCGCCTCATCAGCACCCTGTGGGACTCCACCGACGCCTACCGCTCCCTCTACTACACGCAGGACAGCAACCGGGAGCGGGTCGTCCACGAGCACCGCGGGATGCTCGACGCGCTGCGCGCGGGCGACACGGAGACGGCGGTGCGACTCCTCGACGAGCACCGCGCGCACGCGGTGGCGGCGTTGCGGGACGTGATCGACCTGGCGCCGCCCGGCTGAGCGCTACAGCCCGAACACCCGCCGCGCGTTCCCCGCGAGGAACAGCTCCGTCGTCTCCTCGTCCAGGTCGAGCGAGCCCAGGTCGGCGAGCGCCTTCTCCGGCGTGATCATGGGGTGGTTGGTGCCGAAGAGGACCTTCCTCCGGCCATGGGCGCGCAGATAGCGGACGAGCTCCGGCGGGTAGCGGCGGGTCGTGTAGGCGGAGGTGTCGATGTGGACGTGGGGGTACTTGGTGGCGAGAGCGACCATCTCCTCCGTCCACGGGTAGCCGATGTGCCCGGCGACGATGGTCAGTTCGGGGAAGTCCAGGGCGACGTCGTCCAGATACGGGACGGGGCGCCCGGTCTCGGAGGTGCGCAGCGGCCCGGTGTGTCCGACCTGGGTGCAGAAGGGGACGCCAAGCTCGACGCACTCCGCGTACAGCGGGTAGTAGCGGCGGTCGTTGGGCGGCAGCTCCCACAGCCAGGGCACGACGCGCAGCGCCTTGAATCCCAAGTCGCGCACGGCGCGCCGCAGTTCCCGCACCGCGGCCATCGGCCTGCGCAGATCGACCGAGGCGACGCCGGACAGCCGGTCGGGTGCCTCGGCGACGACGGCGGCGACCTCGTCGTTCGAGATCAGCGCGCCCTCGGGTCCGTGCCAGGCGCTGAGCAGCGTGTGTGCCACGCCGCCCGCGTCCATCGCCGCGAGGGTCGCCGCCACCGGCAGCTCCTCGGTGAGCTCGGCGGGTTCACCGGTCCAGCGGCGCAGCGAGGCGAACATCTCGTGCCGGCTGAGGCGGAGGGTGGGGTGCTGCGCCCACACGTCGATCACTGGCACGCGGCTGCCCCCGTCTGACACGTCCAAACCCTCTCCCCTTCGCACTTTCCCATGCGCCTTTGCCACGGCCCCTGTTGCGCGGCGCTCGGCCCCCACCTCATCACACCCCCCTTGACCCGGCCATCCCCTTCCTTGACACACTGCACTCGCTCCACTCCCCCCACGAAGCACGGAACACCCATGTCTCACCTCAACCGCCGCCGCTTCCTCCAGATCGCGGGCGCCACCGCGGGTGCCGCGGGCGCGGCCGCCGGAGTCGCGGTCCTGACCGACAGCATCGACCGGGCCTCGGCCATACCCCCCGACCGCCGTTCCGGGTCCATCGAGGACATCGAGCACATCGTCGTCCTGATGCAGGAGAACCGGTCCTTCGACCACTATTTCGGGACGATGAGGGGCGTACGGGGCTTCGGCGACCCCCGCCCCGTCTCCCTGCCCAGCGGGAAGTCCGTCTGGCACCAGGAGGACAACGGCGGCAAGGAGACGCTGCCGTTCCACCCGGACGCCGAGGACCTCGGCATGCAGTTCATCGCGGGCCTCGACCACGACTGGGCGGGCGGCCACAGCGCCTTCAACAACGGCAAGTACGACAACTGGGTCCCGGCGAAGGGCATCGGGACGATGGCGCACCTCACGCGCGAGGACATCCCGTTCCACTACGCCCTCGCGGACGCGTTCACGATCTGCGACGACTACCACTGCTCGTTCATGGGCGCCACGGACCCCAACCGCTACTACATGTTCACCGGCCACGTGGGCAACGACGGCAAGGGCGGCGGCCCGGTCCTCGGCAACCAGGAGGCGGGCTACGACTGGACGACGTATCCCGAGCGCCTGGAGAAGGCCGGGATCTCCTGGAAGATCTACCAGGACATCGGCGACGGGATGAGCGCGAAGGGCAAGTGGGGGTGGATCGACGACGCGTACCGCAGCAACTACGGCAACAACTCGCTGATGTACTTCCACAAGTACCGCAACGCCAAGCCCGGTGACCCGCTCTACGACAAGGCCCGCACCGGCACCGACGCCAAGGCGGGCGACGGCTACTTCGACGTGCTCAAGGCCGACGTCAAGGCGGGCAGGCTCCCGCAGATCTCGTGGATCGCCGCGCCCGAGGCGTTCTGCGAGCACCCCAACTGGCCGGTGAACTACGGCGCCTGGTACATCTCCCAGGTCCTGGACGCCCTCACGTCCAACCCCGAGGTGTGGGCCAGGACGGCCCTGTTCATCACCTACGACGAGAACGACGGCTACTTCGACCACGTCGTGCCGCCGTACGTCCCGAAGGACGCGAGCCAGGGCAAGTCCGCCGTCGACACGAAGCTCGACTACTTCCCCGGGGACGCCGAGTACGACGAGGGGGTCTACGGGCTCGGGCAGCGCGTGCCGATGATCGTGGTCTCGCCGTGGTCGACGGGCGGCTTCGTGAACTCCGAGGTCTTCGACCACACGTCGATCATCCAGTTCATGGAGAAGCGCTTCGGCGTCAAGGAGCCCAACATCTCGCCCTGGCGCCGGGCCGTCGCCGGCGACCTCACCTCGGCGTTCGACTTCAGCGGCAAGGACACCGACCCGGCCGACCTGCCCGACACCGACGGCTACCGGCCCCCGGACCGCAAGCGCCACCCGGACTACGTCCCGCACGCCCCCGCGGGCCCGGCCCTGCCCAAGCAGGAGAAGGGCTCCCGGCCCTCGCGCCCGCTCCCCTACGCGCCACGCGTCGACGCCGCGCTCTCCCCGTCGTCGGGCAAGCTCGAACTCACCTTCCGCAGCGGCGAGTCGGCCGGCGCCTGCTTCCACGTGCGCTCCGGCAACCGCACCGACGGCCCCTGGACGTACACCACGCAAGCGGGCGGGACCGTCTCCGACACCTGGAGTCCGGAGTACTCGAAGGACGCCCACGACCTGTGGGTGTACGGGCCCAACGGCTTCCTGCGCGTCTTCAAGAACTCCGCCAAGACCGCGGGACCGGAGGTGGAGGCGCGCCACGAGAAGGCCACCGGCAACCTCAGGCTCACGCTCACCAACGCCGGTTCGGCCGAGGTGAACCTCACCGTCACCAACGCCTACGGCGGCGCCGAGGAGACCTTCAAGGTCAAGCCCGGCGCGACCGTGCACCACACCGTCGACCTGCGCGCCGGCAAGCGCTGGTACGACGTCAGCATCGTCTCGGACACCGACAAGGGGTTCCTGCGGCGGCTCGCGGGGCGGGTGGAGACCGGCCGGGCGGGGGTGAGCGACCCGGCGCTGATCACCGGCTGAACCCTGGCCGGTCCCCGGCCGCCGGCGGCGCCCCGGGGTGTAGGCCCCACGGTGGCGGGTACCGGCGGAGGCGCACCACGGCACTCCGCCGTGCGCCTTCGAGGAGGTGGCCGCCGCCATGGTTCACGACGCCCTGGACCACGACGCCCTGGCCCGGGCCCTGCGGAACCGCGTCGACGGCGAGGTGCGCTTCGACGCGGGCACCCGCGGGGCCTACGCCACGGATGCCTCGAACTACCGGCGGGTGCCGATCGGCGTGGTCGAGCCGCGCACCGTCGAGGACGGTGCCGCGGCGGTCGCGGTGTGCGCCCGCTTCGGGGCGCCGGTCCTGTCCCGGGGCGGCGGCACCAGCCTCGGCGGCCAGTGCACCAACACGGCGGTCGTCATCGACTGGACGCGCCACTGCGACCGGCTCGTCTCGGTCGACCCCGAACGGCGCATCTGCGTGGTCGAGCCCGGCATCGTCCTGGACGAACTCAACCGTCAACTGGCGGCTCACGGGCTGCAGTTCGGGCCGAAGCCCGCCACGCACAGCCACTGCACCCTCGGCGGGATGATCGGCAACAACTCCTGCGGGGCGTCCGCGCAGGCGTACGGCAAGACCGTCGACAACGTCCGCCGCCTCGACGTCCTCACCTACGACGGGACCCGCTTCTGGGCGGGCCCCACCCCGGAGGCCGAGCTCAAGGAGATCGTGGGCGCGGGCGGGCGGCGCGGCGAGCTCTACGCGGGCCTCCGCGACGTGATCGGCCGCAGCCTCGGCGAGGTCAGGCGCGGCTTCCCGCCCATTCCGCGGCGCGTGTCGGGCTACAACCTGGACGCGCTGCTCCCGGAGCGCGGCTTCGACGTGGCGCGCGCCCTCGTCGGCAGCGAGGGCACCCTCGTCACGGTGCTCCGCGCCGAGCTGGACCTGGTCCCCGTACCGGAGTACGAGGCGATGCTGGTCCTCGGGTACGACGACATCTGCGCGGCCGCCGACGACGTGCCGCGCATCCTGGAGCACGCCGCACCGGCCCAACTGGAGGCCCTGGACGGGCGGATGGCGCAGCTGATGCGCGCGGAGCACGTCCACCTCGGCTCGCTGGACGAGCTGCCCGCGGGCGAGAGCTGGCTCCTGGTGCAGTTCGCCGGGGCGAGCCGGGAGGAGGTCGACGGTCAAGGGCGGGCGCTGCTGGGGGCGTTGGGGCGTGCCGGGCACGACGCGACGGTGGCGTTCTCCGACGACCCGGCGCGCGAGCAGCGGATGCTCAGGGCGCGGGAGGCCGGACTCGGGGTCACCGCGCGCCCGCCCGGCGGCCGGGACACCTGGGAGGGCTGGGAGGACTCGGCGGTGCCGCCGGAGCGGCTCGGCGCCTATCTGCGCGCACTGAACGGGCTGTTCGCCGAGTTCGACTACGACCGGCCCACGCTCTACGGGCACTTCGGGCAGGGCTGTGTGCACACCCGTATCCCCTTCGAGCTCACCAGCGCCGAAGGAGTCGCGCGCTTCCGGGAGTTCCTGCTGCGGGCGGCGCGGCTCGTCGTGTCGTACGGCGGTTCGCTGTCCGGGGAGCACGGCGACGGGCAGGCGCGCGGCGAGCTGCTGCCGCTGATGTTCGGCGAGCGGATCGTGTCCGCCTTCGGCGAGGTCAAGGCGCTCTTCGACCCGGACGACCGGATGAACCCGGGGAAGGTCGTCGGCCCCGGCGCGGGCGGCACGCCGCGCCGCGCCGACGAGGACCTGCGGCTCGGCGCCCGGTGGCGTCCTGGCAGCGCCCGGACGCGGTTCGGCTACCCCGAGGACGGGGGCTCCTTCACCCGGGCCGTGCTGCGCTGCGTCGGCATCGGCGACTGCCGCTCGCACAGCGGCGGTGTGATGTGCCCCTCGTACCGGGCGACCGGCGACGAGGAGCACTCCACGCGCGGCCGGGCCCGGCTGCTCTTCGAGATGCTGGGCGGGCACGCCGACTCGGCCGTGACCGACGGCTGGCGCTCCACGGCGGTGCGCGACGCCCTCGACCTCTGTCTGGCCTGCAAGGGCTGCAAGTCGGACTGCCCGACGGGCGTCGACATGGCCACGTACAAGGCGGAGTTCCTCTCCCACCACTACGCGGGACGGCTGCGTCCGGCCGCGCACTACTCGATGGGCTGGCTGCCGCTGTGGGCGCGGCTCGCCCGGCTCGCGCCCGGCCCCGTCAACGCCGCCCTGCACGCGCCGGGGCTCGCGCGGCTCGGCAAGCGCGTCGCCGGGGTGGCGGCCGAGCGCGAGGCGCCGCTCTTCGCCCGCGAGCCGTTCACCGACTGGTGGCGGGCGCACGGCACCCCACGGCCCGACCCGGCCGACCCACGGGCGGTCCTGCTGTGGCCGGACACGTTCACGAACTCCTTCCACCCCGCGATCGCGCGGTCGGCGGTGCGCGTCCTGTCCGCCGCCGGGTTCCGGGTCGCGGTGCCGGACGTGCCGGTGTGCTGCGGTCTGACGTGGCTCTCCACCGGCCAGCTCGGCACCGCCCGGCGGGTGTTGCGCCGCACGCTGCGCGTCCTGCGGCCGTGGCTGGACGCGGGTACGCCCGTGGTCGGCCTCGAACCCTCCTGCACCGCGGTGTTCCGCTCCGACGCCCCCGAGCTGTTCCCCGACGACCACGACGTGCGCCGCCTGGCACGGCAGTTCAGGACCTTCGCCGAGCTGCTCGTCCACGACGCCCCGAAGGAGTGGCGGCCGCCGCGGCTCGCCCGGGCCGCCACCGTGCAGACGCACTGCCACCAGCACGCCGTCCTGACGTACGACGCGGACCGTGAACTGATGCGGCGCGCCGGGATCGACGCGCGCGTCCTCGACGCCGGGTGCTGCGGGCTCGCGGGCAACTTCGGCTTCGAGCGCGGTCACCACGCGCTGTCGACGGCCGTCGCGGAACAGGGCGTGCTGCCCGGCGTACGGGAGGCAGCGCCGAGCGCCCTCGTGCTCGCCGACGGGTTCAGCTGCCGACTGCAGATCGACCAGGGCGCCACCGGACGGCGCGCCCTGCACCTCGCGGAGGCCCTGGCGCTCGGCCTGGCCGGGCCGCTGCCCGCGACCTGCCCGGAGCGGGCGGCCGCGCGGCCCTCCCCCGCACCGACCCGAAAGGAAAGGTCAGTCCCGTGGCGATGAAGGTTTCCGACCATGTCCTGGAGCGACTGCGCGAGTGGGAGGTCGACCATGTCTTCGCCTACCCGGGCGACGGCATCAACGGCCTGCTCGCCGCCTGGGGACGCGCCGACAACAAGCCGGAGTTCATCCAGGCCCGGCACGAGGAGATGGCCGCCTTCGAAGCGGTCGGCTACGCGAAGTTCTCCGGCAGGGTGGGGGTGTGCGCGGCCACGTCAGGGCCGGGCGCGATCCACCTCCTCAACGGCCTGTACGACGCCAAGCTCGACCACGTCCCGGTCGTCGCGATCGTCGGGCAGACCAACCGCAGCGCGATGGGCGGCTCGTACCAGCAGGAAGTCGATCTGCTGAGCCTCTACAAGGACGTCGCCGCCGACTTCTGCACGATGGTCACCGTTCCCGAGCAGCTGCCCAACGCCATCGACCGGGCGCTGCGCACGGCGCGGGCGCAGCGGACCGTCACGGCCGTCATCATCCCGGCCGACGTGCAGGAGCTGGACTACTCGCCGCCGCAGCACGCCTTCAAGATGGTCCCCTCCAGCCTGGGCTGCGCCCGCTACGCCCCGGTCCCCGCGGACGTCGAGATCACCCGCGCCGCCGAGGTCCTCGACGCGGGCGAGAAGGTCGCCGTGCTCATCGGGCAGGGCGCGGCGGGTGCGCGGGCCGAGGTGAAGGAGCTCGCCGACGTGCTCGGCGCGGGCGTGGCCAAGGCGCTGCTGGGCAAGGACGCGCTCCCCGACGACCTGCCGTTCGTGACGGGCGCGATCGGGCTGCTCGGCACCCGGCCCTCGTACGAGATGATGCGGGACTGCGACACGCTCCTGGTGATCGGATCGAGCTTCCCGTACACGCAGTTCATGCCGGAGCTCGACCAGGCCCGCGCGGTGCAGATCGACATCGACCCGCACATGGTCGGACTGCGCTACCCGTTCGAGGTCAACCTGGTGGGCGACGCGCGGGAGACCCTGCGGCGGCTGATCCCCCAACTCACCAAGAAGAAGCACGGCAGTTGGCGGGGGCAGATCGAGAGGAACACCGAGCGCTGGTGGCAGGTGATGGAGCGGCGGGCCGCCGTGGACGCCGACCCCGTCAACCCCGAGTACGTGGTGCACACCCTGGACGGGCTGCTCCCGGACGACGTGATCCTGGCCGCCGACTCCGGCTCCGCCGCCAACTGGTACGCGCGGCACCTTCGGATGCGCGGCACGATGCGCGGCTCCCTTTCGGGCACGCTCGCCACGATGGGGCCGGGGGTGCCGTACGCGATCGGGGCGAAGTTCGCGCATCCGGGGCGTCCTGCGCTGGCCCTGGTGGGCGACGGCGCGATGCAGATGAACGGGCTCGCGGAGCTCATCACGGCCGCCAAGTACTGGCGCCGGTGGGAGAATCCGCAGCTGATCGTCGCCGTCCTCAACAACCAGGACCTCAACCAGGTGACATGGGAGATGCGCGCCATGTCGGGCGCCCCGCAGTTCCTGCCGTCGCAGTCCATCCCGGACGTGCCGTACGCGGACTTCGCGCGCTCCATCGGCCTCGGCGGGGTGCGGGTGGAGAAGCCCGGCGACGTGCCGGGCGCCTGGCGCGAGGCCCTCGCCGCCGACCGTCCCTTCGTCGTGGACTTCCGCGTCGACCCGGCGGTGCCGCCGATCCCGCCGCACGCCTCCCTCGACCAGATCGAGGCCGCGGCCGCCGCGATCGTCAAGGGCGACAGCGACCGGACGGGCATGGTGCGCCAGGGCTTCAAGGCGAAGGTCCAGGACATGCTGCCGGGCGGCCGCCACCGGCACGGCGAGGACGCGTGAGGCCGGACAGGGGACACGTGAGGACAGGCGAAGGGGGCGGGGGCATGCCCGAGACCGTCGTCATCACCGGCGCCAGCGCCGGAGTCGGCCGCGCCACCGCCCGGCACTTCGGCCGCCGGGGCGCCCGCGTGGCGCTGATCGCCCGCGGCAGGGCCGGGCTCGAGGCCGCGGCCGCCGAGGTGGAACGGCTCGGCGGGCGCGCCCTGGTGCTGTGCGCGGACGTGGCGGACCCCGCGCAGGTGGAGCGGGCCGCCGACGCGGCCGAGGAGGCGCTCGGACCGATCGACGTGTGGGTCAACTCGGCCTTCACGTCGGTGTTCGCGCCGTTCGCGGAGATCGGACCCGAGGAGTACCAGCGCGTCACCGACGTCACGTACCTCGGCTTCGTCCACGGCACCCGGGCCGCCCTGCGCCACATGCTGCCCCGCGACCGCGGCGCCGTCGTCCAGGTCGGCTCGGCCCTCGGTGAGCGGGCCATTCCGCTGCAGTCGGCCTACTGCGGGGCCAAGCACGCCGTGAACGGCTTCAGCTCCGCGCTGCGCACCGAACTGCTCCACCGGCGCAGCGGGGTCCGGGTCACCGTGGTCCAGTTGCCGGCCGTCAACACCCCGCAGTTCTCCTGGGTGCGCAGCCGCCTTCCGCACCGGCCGCAGCCCGTGCCGCCGATCTACCAGCCCGAAGTCGCCGCCCGCGCGGTCGTGTTCGCGGCCGACCACCCGGAGCGCAAGCAGTACTACGTCGGCGGTTCCACGCTCGCGACCGTCCTCGCGAACCGGGTGGCGCCCGCCCTCCTCGACCGCTACCTCGCGCGTACGGGGTTCGCCGCCCAGCAGACCGACGAGGCGGCGCCCGCGCACCAGGACGGCAACCTGTGGGGTCCCGAGGACGGCCCTGGCGGGGCGGACTTCGGCGCCCACGGGGCCTTCGACGACCGGTCCCGGACGCGCTCGCTCCAGGCGGGTCTCGCCCGCCGCACCGCCGCCCTGCTGCGCTCGCTCACCGCACCGGCCCGGCTGCGTTTCCCGGGGTCCGTGCGGGGCACCCGGGCCGCGCACCACGACGCGGAGGTGAGGTGAGCGCCACCCATGCGATTCCGGGACCGCGCCCAGGCCGGACGGGCCCTCGCCGCCCGGCTCTGCGCACATCGCGAAGAGGGCTCCCTGCCGGGCCCGTTGGCCGTCCTCGCGCTGCCGCGCGGCGGCATCCCCGTCGCCGACGAGGTGGCCCGGGCCCTGGACGCCCCGCTGGACGTGCTGGTGGCCCGCAAGGTCGGCGCCCCCTTCCAGCGGGAGCTCGCCGTCGGGGCGCTCGCGGGCGACGACCCGCCGCTGTTCGACGAGCGGACCCTGGAGCGGCTCGGCCTCACCCCGGCCGACCTCACCGCCGAGGTCGAGCGGGAGCGGGCGGAGCTGCGGCGCCGCACGGAGCGGTACGGGCGGGGCCGGACCGCGCCCGAACTGGCCGACCGGACGGTGGTGGTCGTCGACGACGGCCTCGCCACCGGGGCGACCGCGCGCGCGGCGCTGCGCTCCCTGCGCCGCCGCCGGCCCCGCCACCTGACGCTGGCGGTGCCCGTGTGCTCCCGCCAGGCGGCCCGGCTCCTCCACGAGGAGGCCACCGACCTCGTCGCCCTCCACCAGCCCGAGCCGTTCGAGGCCGTCGGCCTCTGGTACCAGGACTTCGGCCAGCTCACCGACGACGTGCTCCGTGTCCTGGCCGAGCACGACCGCCGCGCACGGCGCCCGGCGGCACGGGCGGTACCGGGCGGTTGACCCGCAGGCACCCCCGTACGGACACCTCGTACGGACACCCCGTACGGACACCTCGTACGCACGACCTGTACGCACGACCCCCTACGCAGAAAGGCAGTTGACCCACCATGCGCATCGCCTTCCTCACGGCACCCGAGGGCGTCGAGCAGATCGAGCTGACCGATCCCTGGCAGGCCGTGACCGACGCGGGCGGCGAACCCGTCCTGGTGTCGACGGCGCCGGGGCAGGTACGGGCCTTCCACCACCTCGACAGGGCCGATGCGTTTCCGGTGCAGGAGGTGGTGGGCGAGGCCAGCGCGGCGGACTTCGACGGCCTGGTCCTGCCCGGCGGGGTCGCCAACCCCGACCACCTGCGCACCGACGAGCGGGCCGTGGCCTTCGTGAGGGAGTTCTTCGAGCGCGGCAAGCCGGTCGCGGCGATCTGCCACGCGCCGTGGACGCTGGTCGAGGCGGACGTGCTGCACGGCCGGACGCTGACGTCGTGGCCGAGCCTGCGCACCGACATCCGCAACGCGGGCGGCGACTGGGTCGACGAGCAGGTGAAGGTCTGCGACGGCGGCCCCAGCACCCTGATCACCAGCCGGAGGCCGGACGACCTCAAGGCGTTCTGCGAGGCGTTCCTCGACGTGTTCGGCAGGCACGTGCCCGGCCCGCAGGAGTGATCGTGGCGTTCCGTTCCCCGCCTCCCCCGCCGCCCGCCGCCCGCCGGGTCACGGGCCGCACGGTCGACGCGACGGGCGGCGCGGGGTTCCGACCCCGGCACCTGCTTCAGGAGTGCGTCAGCGCACCCTGCCCCGCGGCTTCAGCGGGACCGGCGGCAGATCCGGTGCCGGGATCGGGGCGCCGGCGTAGCCCTTGACCTCGCCGAAGCGCGTTCCCGTCATCCAGTCCTCGCGGGCCTGCGCGATCTCCTCCTGGGTGCGGCCGATCCAGTTCCAGAACATGATCAGCTCCTCCTCGAACGGCTCGCCGCCGAGGAGCATCAGGCCCGCGTCCGACGCGGCGCGCAGCGGGAGTTCGGTGCGGCCGCAGCCCAGGTAGAGCATGGAACCGGGCAGCATCGGGACGCCGTCCACGTGGGCCTCGCCGGACATGGACAGAACCGCGTACTCGAAGTCCGGCTCCAGGGGGACACGGACGTCGGCGCCCTGCGCGAGCGACAGGTCGGCGCCGACGAGGGGGGTGTACGTCGTGCCGGGGGACGTGGCGTCGTCGAGGGTGCCGAGCACGACCGTCGCGGTGAGCCCAGGGGCGGTGACGCGGGGCAGCTCCGCGTGGTGCTCGAAGTGGGGCTCGGTGTGCCGGTGGGCGTCCGGCAGGGCCACCCAGAGCTGGGCGCCGTGCAGGAAGCGGGCGTGCTCCCGGGGCGTCTCCTCCGAGTGGGAGATGGCCCGGCCCGAGGTCATCAGGCCCAGCTCGCGGGGGCGGACCGTCGCCAGGCTGCCGACGCTGTCGCGGTGCAGCACCTCGCCCTCGTGCAGCCAGCTCACGGTCTGCAGGCCCATGTGGGGGTGGGGCGGGACCTGCATACCGGGCTCGTCGGCGATGTCGTCCGGGCCGTAGTGATCGACGAAGCACCAGGCGCCGACCATGCGGCGGCCCAGATTGGGCAGCAGCCGGCGCACCTCGGTGGACTCGCCGAGCTTCACCTTGCGAGGGCTGAGGAGTTCCCGCACCGGCTCGGCGACGACGAACCCGCGACCGCCGCACAGGGCGGGAGTTGCCTCGCGATCAAGATTGCTCATGGCGCACAACCTAGCCGCGCGGGACGCCGCCCGTCAGGCATGGACGCGATAGTGGAATATTTGACTATCTCGGTCCGTTGTGGACCGACGAAGACCGGAGCACCCGCCCGGCCCACGCCGAGGAGGCAAGGAGACAGCGGTGGAGATGACGTACTACGACCACGGAACGGCGGCGGAGCGCTGGGAGCGCGCGCGGCAGTTCTTCGACGCCAAGGAGTACGCCACGGCGGCGCGCGTCCTCGACGGCCTGGTCGCCGAGGTGCCCGAGCAGGTCGCCCCGCGTCTCCTGCTGGCCCGCTCCTACTACCACTCCGCCCAACTGCGCCGCGCCGAGGGCGAGTTGCGCGCCGTCCTGGAGCGTGACCCGGTCGAGGAGTACGCCCGCCTGATGCTGGGGCGCACCCTCCAGCGGCAGGGCCGGGACGCGGAGGCCGAGCCGCACCTGCGGATGGCCGCGGCGCTCGCCGGGGAGTTCCCGGCAGACGCGGCGTAGTCGCAGTCACAGTCACAACGGCGCCCCAACTAATGCGCATTAGTTGGGGCGCCTCTCTAGCCCCGGCCGTCGGCTGTCGCCACAATTGCCGCGACCCGGCGGAGGTTTCCTCGGCCCTGTCGGGAGGCTGACCTCCCGACGGCCGGGGGATTGTGCCGTAGGGGGCGCGGGCGGACTCCCGCGCCGTGCGCTCCGTCGCGCGCCTCTTGATACGGAGGACCGCGCCGGAAGGCCGCGCCGCCAGGAGACCCCCACTCCGCCCGCTCCCCCTACGTCCACAGCGCCTCTGCCAGCGCGGCACCCAGGAGCACCGCGCCGAGCCCGGCCACCACGCTCGCCACCGCGTTGGCCGCCGCGTAGAAGCGCGCTCCGGACTCGGCCAGGCGCAGCGTCTCGTACGAGAAGGTCGAGTAGGTCGTGAGCGCCCCGCACAGGCCGGTGCCGACAAGGAGTTGGAGGCCGGAGGAGCCTGCGCCCGCGGCCACCGCGCCGGTGACCAGGCCGAGCACCAGGCTGCCCGCGACGTTCACGGTGAAGGTCCCCCAGGGGAAGACGCTGTCGCGCCGGGCCTGCACGGCACGGTCGGCGAGGAACCGGAGCGGGGCGCCGACCATCGCCCCGACGATCACCAGCAGCCAGTTCACCGCGCACGCTCCCGCGCGACGAGGCGGCGCGTGAGGCCGGCCGCTCCCCAGACCGCCGCGAGCGCCGCGAGCAGCGTCAGGGCCAGATAGGCGAGGCCGGTCCCGGCACGCCCGGTGTCGACGAGGCGCCGGATGTCCACCGCGTACGTGGAGAACGTGGTGAAGCCCCCGAGCACGCCGGTCCCGAAGAACGGGCGGACCAGGCGGTGGACCGGCCACACGTCGGTGATCAGGACCATGAAGACGCCCATCACCGCGCAGCCGACGGCGTTGACCAGGAGCGTCGTCCAGGGGAAGGCGTCGGGGGCGGTGGGCCAGAGCAGCGAGGCGCCATACCGGGCGGAGGCGCCGACGGCGCCGCCGAGGGAGACGGCGGCCACGACCGGCCCCAGTTCGCGGGCCGCGGCCCGGGCGTCGGCACCCGGGACGTCGGGGTCAATCGGTTCCGCCCCGGCGCCGGCAGCCGCTTCGGACGGTGGCTTGGGGCCACTGGACATGCTTCTCCTACTCGCCAGGCGCCCCGTACACGGGTACACGGGCGCGCTCGTTCGCAAGCAGGGACCGTTGGCGGCGCCTTCGCCGCGGTTCGGGTACGGCGGGCCCCACCGCCGCGCGGCGACCTCGAAGATCGCCGCCGTGTTCAGGCTAGCCTCCGGGCCCCCGCGCGCGCACGCCGGGGCCGGGGCCACGGGGCTCACAGGGCGGCGAGCGCGCTCTCCACCACGTCAAGGAGCGCCTGCCGGTCCGAGCGCACCCGGGCGAGGACGCGCAGCCCGTAGTACGTGCTCAGGATCTGCCGCGCCAGCGTCGCGGGGTCGCCGTCGGCGGTGAACTCGCCCGCGCGCTGCCCCCGCGCGATCGTCTCGCGCAGCGCGGCCTCGACCGTGCTGAACTGCCGGTCCACCTCCGCGCGGACCTCGGGGGCCGAACCGGCCATCTCCACGGCCGCGTTGATGGCGAAGCAGCCGGTACGCCCGCCCTCGCCGGCGAGGTCCATGTCGATCGCGTGCGTCATCAGCTCGCGCACCCGGTCCCGCGCCGGGCCCGGCCGCTCCAGGAGGGCGACCTGCTCGCGGGTGGCCGACTCGTAGTACGTGCGCAGGGCCCGCAGGTAGAGGGCCCGCTTGTCGCCGAAGGCGCCGTACAGGCTGGAGGGGCCCACCCCGGTGCGCTCCGTGAGGTCGCGCGTGGAGGTGCCCTCGTAGCCGTGGCGCCAGAACACGTCCATGGCCGCGTCGAGGACACGGGTCTCGTCGAACTTCCTGGGTCGCGCCATGCGGCCAAGCCTACGGGTCCGGGGCGTCTGCATCCGCCGTTTTGAAGCGACTGCTTCAAAACGTGTTAGCGTCGTGCCCCGCGCGGCGAACGCAGCGCAGAGAACGCAGGACACACGGGAGGGGACATCGTGCCGTTGGCCGTCTACATCCTCGGGTTGGGGATCTTCACCCAGGGGACTTCGGAGTTCATGCTGGCGGGCCTGCTGCCCGGCATGGCCGCCGACTTGAACGTGTCCATCCCGGACGCGGGGCTGCTCATCTCGGCCTTCGCCGTCGGGATGGTGGTGGGGGCCCCGCTGCTCGCGGTCGCCACCATCGGCTGGCCGCGGCGCACCGCCCTGGTCGCACTCCAGGCCGTGTTCGGCGCGGCGCACGTGGTGGGGGCGATGGCCTCCGGCTATCAACTCCTGTTCGCCACACGGATCGTGAGCGCGGTCGCGTACGCCGGGTTCTGGGGCGTCGCGGTCGCCACGGCGGTGGCGCTCGTGCCCGCGGCGGCGCGCGGCAAGGCCGTCGCCGTGGTGGCGAGCGGGCTCACGCTCGCCACCATCGTGGGCGTGCCCGCGGGCACCGTCCTGAGCCAGGTCGCCGACTGGCGGGCCGCGTTCTGGGCGGTCGCCGCGGCCACCGCCGTCAGCCTGGTCTGCACGGTGTTCGCGGTACCGGGCGGGCGCGGCGACGCCGAAGGCGCGCCTTCCGTCCGCACGGAGCTGCGCGCCATGGCCCGGCCGCAGCTGTGGCTCTCGTACGCGATCACGGCCTGCGCCTTCGGCGGCGTCATCGTCACCTTCAGCTATCTCGCCTCGGTCCTCACCGAGGTGAGCGGGGTCTCCGAGGGCTGGGTGCCCGCGGTCCTCGCCCTGTTCGGGGTCGGCGGGCTGCTCGGGATGGCGGTCGGCGGGCGGCTCGCGGAGAAGTTCCCGATCC
Source organism: Streptomyces odontotermitis (assembly GCF_050510915.1). Taxonomy (NCBI): domain Bacteria; kingdom Bacillati; phylum Actinomycetota; class Actinomycetes; order Kitasatosporales; family Streptomycetaceae; genus Streptomyces; species Streptomyces odontotermitis. The sequence goes on from NZ_JBNJLS010000004.1 coordinate 197,562, forward strand.
GCGTCCTCGCGCTCGGCACCGGCACTCTCGCGGCGGCCTCGGCGCTGCTCGCCCTGACGGCGCGGAGCACGGCCGCGACGGTGGTCCTGGTCTTCGTGCTCGGCGTGGCGGGCTACGTCACCAACCCGGCCCTGCAGTCACGGGTGTTCGCGCTGGCGCCGGGCGCCGGGAACCTGGTGGGCGCCGTCAACACCTCGGCCTTCAACGTCGGCAACACCCTCGCGCCGATGCTGGGCGGCCTGGTGATCAGCGCGGGCTTCGGTTTCGCGGCCGTGGCGTGGGTCGGTGCCGCGCTCGGCGGGCTCGGGCTCGCGGGCGCGGTGTGGGCGGGGCGGCTGCAGCGCAGGAGGGACGGTGGGGAAAACCGGAGTGAGAAGTCTCGACTCAGCCGTGATGACCGTCCTGTACCGGTACGGCTGCAATGACTGAGTGGCAACTCTCCTCGTAGATCAGTCAGTTCACGCAGGTCAGCGGCGTCGTACGGCACGGCTCCCGCACGACGGACCGTGGTGGGCCCGCCGACCCGTGTGGGTCGCGGGCCTGCTGCTGTGCGCGGCGTGGGCGGCGGTCTTCCCGCTCGTCTCGGAGCTGGAGACCCACCGGGTGTGGGGCGTGTGCGCGGCCGCGGGCTACGCGGCCGCCGCCGGCGCCGCGTGCGGACTCCCGCGGCCGCGCGCCCGCACGGCGTCCGTGGCGCTCGCGCTGGCCGGGGCCGTCGCGGTGCCGCTCCTGTATCTGGTCCTGACGGCCCGCGCGCAGAGCGAGGTCGGCGTCATCGAGCGCTCGGGGACGCTGCTGCTCCAGCACGCGACACCGTATCTGCCGCACCCGCGCTCGGTCGGCGAGTACACCCCGTACCTGCCGGGGACGGCCGTGTTCGGGGTGCCGCGCGCGGGGCTCGGCGCGGACGACTGGGTGGCGCGGCTGCTCGGGGACGCCAGAATCTGGTGCGCGGCCGCGTTCCTGGTGTGCCTGCGGGGTGGACGGATGGTGCTGGGGCGCCCCACCCTCCGTACGGGGCAAGGGGGTTCACCGGCGGGCGACCTCTCCCCCGGGCACGGCGGATACGGGCTGGGGCTTGCGGCCCTGGTGGCCTCGCCCGTGGTCGCGCTCCCGCTGTGCGTCAGCGGGGTCGACCTGCCGCTCGCGGGCCTGTGCGCGCTCGCCCTCGCCTGCGCCGCGCGGGGGCGGCCGGTCGCGACGGGGCTCGCGCTCGCCGCCGCCTGCTCGCTCAAGTGGACGGCGTGGCCCGCGATCGCGGTCGCGGCGGCGCTGCTCGCCGTGGCGTACGGGGGCCGGGCGGCGCTGCGGGCGACGGGCGTCGCGGTGGCCGGGACGGTCCTCGTCGTCCTGCCGAGCGCGCTGCTCTCACCGGGCGCCCTGGTCGAGCAGGTCCTCGCCTTCCCGACGGGGCGGGGCGCCGTGCAGACCCCCGCGAGCAGTCCGCTGCCAGGCCATCTCCTCGCGGAACAGGGCCAGTTGGGGTGGTTCGCGGCGGTCGGGCTGCTGCTGTGCGGCGGGCTGGCGGTCGCGGCCTCGCTGGTGGTGCGGCCGCCCGCGGGCCTCGTGGCGGCGGCGGACCGGCTCGCGGCGGGGCTCTGCGTGGCCTTCCTGCTGGCCCCGGCCGGACGGTTCGGCTATCTGGCGCTGCCGGTGGTGCTCGTGGTGTGGGCGCGGCTGGCCGACCCGGTCACCCCACCCCCGCAGCGTCCTGCTCCTCCCCTCGCAGGTGCGCGAGCACCGCGAGCACACGGCGGTTGCCCTCTGTCGGGTCGAGGTCCAGCTTCATGAAGATGTTGCTGGAGTGCTTGACCACCGATGCCTCGGTGATGGACAGGCGGGCCGCGAGGGTCTGGTTGTTGAGGCCCTGGGCCATCAGGGCGAGCACCTCGCGCTCGCGCGGGGTGAGGCGGTTCAACGGGCGGTCCGCGGACTGCTGTTGGAGCAGGACGCGCACCACCTCCGGGTCGATGACCGTCTGCCCCTCGGCCACCCGGCGCAGCGCGTCGAGGAAGTCCGCGACCTCGCCGACCCGGTCCTTGAGGAGGTATCCGAGCCCGCCCGCCGCCGCGCCCGCGCCGCCGAGCAGCTGGGTGGCGTACGCCGTGGCGACGTACTGGGACAGGACGAGGACGGGGAGGCGTGCGTGGCGGGCGCGCAGCTGGAGGGCGGCGCGCAGGCCCTCGTCGCGGAAGCCGGGCGGCATCCGGACGTCGGTGATGACGACGTCGGGGCGGTCCGCGTCGACGGCGCGCGCGAGTTCGTCCGCGTCGCCGACCGACGCGGTCACCTCGTGGCCGGTGCGGGCGAGGAGTTCGACGAGGCCCGCGCGCAGCAGCACGGCGTCCTCGGCCAGGGCTACGCGGAGCATGAGCACGGCACCTCCGCCCGCAGCCGGGTCGGACCTCCGACGGGACTCTCCACCATCAGCCTGCCTCTCAGTATCGCCAGCCGGTCCGCGAGACCCTGAAGTCCCGCTCCGGCGCCGGGGTCCGCGCCGCCCCGGCCGTTGTCGGTGATCTCCAGGGCGAGGCGGTCGCCCTCGTGCCGTCCGCGCACCGTGATGTGGGTGGCGTCGCTGTGCTTCGAGGCGTTGGTGAGGGCCTCGGTGACCGTGAAGTACGCCATCGTCTCGACCTGGGTCGGCAGCCGTCGGGGCAGGGTGATGTCCACGGCCACCGGGATGGGGTTGCGCTGGGCGACCTCGGCGACGGCGGCGGACAGGCCGTGGTCGGTGAGGACCTGGGGGTGGATGCCGCGCACGAGGGTGCGGAGCTGGTCGAGGGCGAGCCGGGCCTCGGCGCGGGCACGGGCGACGAGGTCGGCGGCGGGCAGGGCCGCGGGCGGGGCAGGCGGCAGGGCAGCGGTCACGGCGCCGTCGTCGGCAGCGGCAGCGGCAGCGGCAGCGGCAGCCGCAGCGTCCACGTCGCCCGCACCACCCGTAGCGTCCACGTCGCTCGCACCACCCGCAGCGCCCATGTCGCTCGCCGCACCCGCAGGACCCACGTCCCTCGCCGCGCCCGCCGCACCCGCGTGGCCCCCCGTGCCCGCCGCACTCGCGCGCAGCTCCATCTCCGCGAGGCCCAGCGTCATGGTGAGGGCGACGAGCTGCTGCTGGGCGCCGTCGTGCAGGTCGCGCTCGATGCGGCGGCGCTCGGCCTCGAAGGCGTCGGCGAGGCGGGCCCGGGAACGGGTGAGCTCGACGACGCGGCGGCTGAGGCCGTCGTCGCGGGGCGCCAGCAGGAACAGCGCGGCGCGCACCTGGACCCCGGCCAGCAGGGCCGCCACATACGCCCACAGGGCCAGGCCGAGGGCGCCGACGAGCGTCGCCGGGAGCGCCTCCAGCGGGCCCGCGACCGGCTGCCCGGGGATCACCATCACGGTGTCGGGCGCCACCGCCCACACGATCAAGGGCATCACGAACAGCAGGCCCGCGAAGGCGAACAGCAGCACACTGCCCACGCCGGTCGCCGCGAACACGAGACCGAGCAGCACCGAGTACCCCAGCTCCCGCCACGTCGCCCGCTCCCGCAGCCGGGTCCGCAGCCACGCGAGCCGCCCGGCCCCGGCCACCGAGACGTGCGGGGAGGGCACCGGCACCGGCTCCACGAGCCGCAGCCTGCGCCGCTCCAGGGCGCCGAGCGGCACCCCGGACACGGCCACGGCCGTCAGCAGGACGAGACCCAGGCCGACGACCGAGAGCAGCACCCCGGCGACGAACAGGGCGGCGGTGAAGGCGAGGGCGAGCAGCCCGACGAGGGCGCCACTGAACAGGTACGCGAAGGAGCGCAGCGGCCAGGACGAGAACAGGAAGGCGGACGGCGGCTCGCGCAGCGCCGCCCACACGGCCACGCGCCGCTCGGCGGTGAGCTCCTCGGACCCCTCGGACCCCTCGGGCTCCGCCGACTCCTCCGGCTTCGCCGACTCCGCCCGGCCCACAGTCACCGCACGCCCCTCACGCCGCTCCGACATCCCCGTCCTCCTGTCGGCCGCGTCTGCTGTCCGTACGCCGCTCCGTGCCCGGTTCCGCATCGAGCGTAGGGGACGTGCCAGGGCCCGCGCGGTAGGGAAAACCCGAAGGTCCGGGCTCCGGTCAGGCCCAGGTCGGGCCGGGATCAGGTGCGGATCGTGCCCGGCTCGGGCCCGCCGCGGGGAGCGGGATGCGGGGGCGCCGGGGTGGTGTTTCTCTGGATGGGTCCGCAGGCGTTGGGGGGCGACAGGAGACCCGACGATGAAGCTCGTACTGTTCGGCGCCACCGGCATGGTGGGCAGCCGCATCGCCGCCGAGGCCGTGGCCCGGGGCCATGAGGTGACCGCCGTCAGCCGCTCCGGCCGGGAGCCGCTGCCCCGGACCCGGGCGGTCGCCGCCGACGCCCGTGACTCCGAGACCGTGGCCGGGCTCGCGGCCGAGCACGACGCGGTGGCCTCCGCCCTGGTGCCGCCGCGCGACGGCTCCGATCCGCGCGAGCCGTTCATCGCCCTCTACGACACGTTCCTGCGGGGCCTGCGCGCGGGCGGCGCGACCCGGCTCCTGGTGGTGGGCGGCGCGGGCAGCCTGGAGGTGTCGCCGGGTGAACTGCTCGTCGACACCCCGGACTTCCCGCCGGAGTTCCGGGGCGAGGCACACGCCCACCACGACGTCCTGACCCGGCTGCGGGGCTGCAACGCCGAGCTGGACTGGACGTACATCTCCCCCGCCGCCGAGATCGCGCCCGGCGAGCGCACCGGCACGTTCCGGCTCGGCGGGGACGTGCTGCTCATCGACTCGGAGCGGCGCAGCCGGATCAGCGCCGAGGACTACGCGGTGGCGTTCGTCGACGAGCTGGAGCAGGACGCGCATCCGCGCCGCCGCATGTCGGTCGCCTACTGATACCCGTACCGCCCTCGACGGGCTCAGGACCGCCGCGGCCGGATCAGGACCTCCTGGACCGCCGACGCCACCAGGCGCCCGTCCCGGGTGTAGAACTCGCCGTGCGCGAGGCCCCGGCCGTCCGACGAGCTGGGGCTGCGCTGGGCGAAGAGCAGCCACTCGTCGGCGCGGAACGGGCGGTGGAACCACATCGCGTGGTCCAGGGAGGCCATCGAGACCCGCGAGGGTCCCTTCCGCTCGGCGCGCGGGGGCTGCACGTGCAGCGCCGCCGTGGAGGCGAGCGTGAGGTCGGAGAGGTAGGCGAGGGCGCACACCTGGAGGAGGGGCTCGTCCGGGGGCAGCGGCTGCGCGGACTTGAGCCAGACGAACTGCTGGGTCACGCCGGGCAGTTCGGGGGCGAGCGCGGACTGGTCGCGCGGGACGATGCGCATGTCGAGGGTGAGGCGCCCGGTCGTGCTCCAGTAGTCGCTGCTGCCGCCCGCCGCCCACGCCCGGTAGGGGTCGGGCAGCTCCTCGGGACCGGGCAGGGCGGGGATCAGGCGCTGCCGGTCCGGGGTGTCCTCCTCGGGCTTCTTGAACGAGGCGGAGAGCGTGAAGACCGCCTCGCCCCGCTGGATCGCGGTGACCCGGCGGGTGGCGTACGAGCGGCCGTCGCGCAGCTCCTCCACCTCGTACACGAGGGGCCGGCGGGGGTCCCCCGGCCGCATGAAGTAGCCGTGCAGCGAGTGCACCGCGCGGCCCTCGCCGACCGTGCGTCCGGCGGCGACCAGGGCCTGGGCGGCGACCTGTCCGCCGAAGGCGCGCTGCGGCGCCCCCGCGTGGCACCAGCCGCGCAGCAGCCCCCGGTCGATCTCCTCCAGGCGGAGCAGGTCGACGAAGCCGGTGATGGCGGCGGGGTCCGGTGCGGGCGCGGGGCCCGGGGGCGCCGGGCGGGGGGTTGCTTCGGTCACCGCGACATCGTTCCAGACGGGACGAAGTCCTCGATGTGATCTTCGCTACCCGGCTCCCGGTCGCTGAGGTGCCAGTACAGGTCGCGGATGCCGGGCTCCAGGGAGAGCCGGGAGACGAGCTGTTCCATGTCGGCGCCCGGCGGCCCGTCGACGGTGACGGCGGCGGCCAGGCTGGTGGTGTCGTCCTTGCCGCGGCGGATGCGCAGCCCGTCGAGACGCGGGTCGGTGCTGCTGAGCAGCTGGATCAGCAGCGCCCGGACATGGGACTCCTCGCGCCGGTCGCACACCACGTGGAAGGTGAGCTGCGTGGGGGTGTCGGCGTTGCCCTGCGGGGCCCGGTCGATGAGGCGGCTGGTGGGCCGCAGGAGCAGGTGCACGGCGATGACGGCGGCCGAGCCGAGCAGCGCGAGCTCCAGGCGTCCGGAGGCGGCGAGGACCCCGACGGCGGCCGAACACCACAGCGTGGCGGCCGTGTTGAGGCCCCGTATCGAGGCGCCCTCCTTCATGATGACGCCGCCGCCGAGGAAGCCGACGCCGGAGACGACGTACGAGGCGACCCGGGTCGGGCTCGTGGGATCGTGCATCGCCTCGCTGTAGAGGACGAAGAGGGTGGCTCCGGCGGCGACGAGGGCGTTGGTGCGCAGCCCGGCCATCCGGGCGCGCCACTGCCGCTCCACCCCGATGAGGGCGCCGCAGCCGACGCCGGTGGCCAGGCGGACGGCGAAGTCGAACGTGGTCAGGGACTGCATGGCGGCACCTCCGTGCGGCGTGGTGAGGACGAGGGAGTCTCGGGTCCGGGCACGCGCAGAGGTGAGCTGCGGTCGCACGCGCAGAGGCGAGCTGCGATCAGAGGCAGCCGTGGGTGGCCGGACGGGGGCTGGTCGGACTGTGACTGTCGGAGCTGTTCACGACTGCCCCCTCTCTGGCCGGGCGGATGGGGTCTCCCCTGCTCGATCGCAGTGGAGAGCTCGGGGAGCTGTCCCGCACGAAAGTGACGGCGCCCATGGTTGCACATATGTGCAATTACGGGCAAAGCCGCCCGCCCCGAAGCCCCACCCGGACGCCCCCGTACGGTCGCGGCCCCGGCACGCCTGTGGACACAGTGTGGGCGGAGGTTCATGTCATGTGGAAGGGCCGGATGACCTGGGTGGACGTGGTGGTCGCCGCGGCCGTCCTCGTGCTGCTCTACCTCGCCCTGCAGGTGGGCCACGGCGTCACCGTCCGCTTCTCCACCGAGCAGTCGGTCAAGGTCGACACCTCGCCGGCCCGGCTGCCGTACGACGCGGCGCGCTCGCTCCTTCGCATGTTCGTCGCCCTCGTCGTCTCCACCCTCTTCACGTTCGTGTACGCGTACGCGGCGGCCAAGAGCCGGCGCCTGGAGCGGGTGCTGATCCCGGCCCTCGACATCCTCCAGTCCGTGCCGGTCCTGGCCTTCCTGACCGTCGCGGTCACCGGCTTCGTCGCCCTGTTCCCCGGCTCCATGCTGGGCCTGGAGTGCGCCTCGATCTTCGCGATCTTCACCTCGCAGGCGTGGAACATGACGTTCAGCTTCCACCAGTCCCTCACCTCGCTCCCCCGTGAACTCGACGAGCTGTCACGGTCGTTCCGCTTCACCAAGTGGATGCGGTTCTGGAAGGTCGAGCTGCCGTCCGGGACGATCGGCCTGGTCTGGAACGGGATGATGAGCTTCGGCGGCGGCTGGTTCTTCCTCGTCGCCTCCGAGGCCGTGACGATCGGCGACAAGGACTACGCGCTGCCGGGCGTCGGCTCGTACGCGGGCGCCGCCATCGCCGACGGCGACCTGGGCAAGGTCGGCTGGGCCATCCTCACCATGGCCGTCATGGTCATCGGCGTGAACTTCCTGTTCTGGCGGCCGCTCACGGCGTGGGCGGAGAAGTTCAAGAACGAGCAGTCCGAGGCGAGCGAGGTGCAGCGCTCCGCCGTGCTCGGCTTCCTGCGGCGCTCCCACTGGCCGGACGCCCTCGGCCGCGTCTTCCGCCCGGTGGGCCGATGGCTCGGCCGGGCCGCCCGCGTCTTCGGCACCGACGACCGGCCCCTGGCCGTGGACGCGGCGCGGCGGCGCACCGGCGACGTCGTCTTCACCGTCGTCGCGGGCGGGCTCATCGTGTGGGGACTGGTCGACCTCGCGTTCTACCTCCACGACCGCACCGGGCTCGGCGTCTTCGGCAAGCCGCTGTGGCTCGGTCTGATCACGCTCGGCCGGGTCGTGGTCCTGGTCGCCGCCGCGACGCTGATCTGGGTGCCGATCGGGGTGCGGATCGGCTTCTCGCCGAGGCTGACCCGCATCGCCCAGCCGGTCGTGCAGGTCCTGGCCAGCTTCCCCGCCAACTTCCTCTTCCCGCTGGCCGTCTGGTTCTTCCTGAAGACCGGTCTGTCGATCAACATCGGCGGCATCCTGCTGATGGCGCTGGGCGCCCAGTGGTACATCCTCTTCAACACCATCGCCGGTGCCATGGCGATCCCGACGGACCTGCGGGAGGCCATGGACGACCTGGGGGTGCGCGGCCGGCAGCGCTGGAAGCGGCTGATCCTGCCGGGCATCTTCCCCGCGTACGTCACCGGCGGCATCACCGCGTCGGGCGGCGCCTGGAACGCGTCGATCGTCTCCGAGGTCGTCACCTTCGGCGCCACCACGCTCACCGCCACCGGCCTCGGCGCGTACATCGCCGAGGCCACCTCCGACGGCGACTTCCCACGCCTGATCGCGGGCGTGGCCGTGATGAGCCTGTACGTCGTCGGGCTCAACCGCCTCTTCTGGCGCCGCCTCTACCGCCTCGCCGACACCCGCTACGCCCTCTGACACGCCCGCTGACACGCCCTCTGAGACCGCTGAGAGCCGCTCATGCCGCTGAAGATCTTCCGCAAGCCGCGCACCAGGACCGCCGCTGTCGGCACCGCCGCCGGGGCCGCGAAGCCGTCGCGCGCCGCCGACGGCGAGGTCCTCCTGGAGACCGTCGGCCTGACCAAGTCGTACGCGGGCGCCGACGGCGAGCTCCCGGTCCTCGCGGGCATCGATCTGAAGGTGCGGGCCGGGGAGATCGTGGCACTGCTCGGCAAGTCCGGCTCGGGCAAGTCCACGCTGCTGCGCTGTCTGGCGGGGTTGATCCCGCCCAGCTCGGGCACGGTCAGCTACCGGGGCGCGCCGCTGACCGGCGCCAACCCGGGCACGGCCATGGTGTTCCAGACCTTCGCGCTGCTGCCGTGGCTGACCGTGCAGCAGAACGTCGAACTCGGCCTGGAGGCGCGGGGCGTGCCCGACGAGGAACGGGCCCGCGCCGCCGTGCGCGCCATCGACCTGATCGGTCTGGACGGCTTCGAGTCCGCGTACCCGAAGGAGCTCTCCGGCGGGATGCGCCAACGCGTCGGCTTCGCGCGGGCGTTGGTGGTGGAGCCGGACGTCCTGATGATGGACGAGCCGTTCTCCGCCCTCGACGTGCTGACCGCCGAGAACCTGCGCGGCGAGCTGATGGAGCTGTGGGAGTCGGGCCAGTTCCCCACCCGCGCGGTGGTGCTCGTGACCCACAACATCGAGGAGGCGGTCCTGATGGCGGACCGCATCGTGGTGCTCGGCTCCCGCCCGTACGGCACGATCCGCGAGACCATCGACGTGGGCCTGGAGCGGCCCCGCGACCGCGAGTCGGAAGCCTTCCAGGACCTCATCGACCGCGTCTACCGCATCATGACCGGCCGTACGGAGGCGAAGGAGTCGGCGGTCCCCGCCGCGCAGGCCGCCCCGGGCGGGGAGCCGGGCCGCGCCGCGGGCCGCCCGGAGCCCGTGGACCTCGACAAGCGCACGGTGGCCAACACCCCGCTGCCCACCGCCACCGTCGACGGCTTCTCCGGCCTCGCGGAGCTGGTGGCCCACCGCGGCGGCCGCTGCGACCTGGCCGACCTCTCCGACGAACTCGGCCTGGACATCGACGACATGCTCCCCCAGGTCGACGCGCTCGACCTGCTCGGCTTCGCCACGATCCAGGGCGACGACCTGCTGCTCACGGATGTGGGCGGCGCGTTCGCCGGGGCCGATGTGCAGGAGTCCAAGACGCTGTTCGCGCGGGCCGCGATCCAGGTGCCGCTGGTGAAGCTCATCACCAACAGCCTGCGCCGGCAGCCCGAGGGCACCGTCCGCGCGGGCTTCTTCCGCGACCTGCTCGCCCACCACTACACCAGCGAGCAGGTGGAGCAGCAGCTGGAGACGGCCACCGACTGGGGCCGTTACGCGGAGCTGTACATGTATGACGCGGACCCGGAGGAGTACCGGCTCGACGAGGGCGCGGCCCTGCTGTGAGCCCTGCCGTGAGCCCTCCTGTGAGCCCTCCTGTGAGCGAGGGGCCCCGCGTCACAGGGGGAGCAGCGTTCCGGCCCGTTTGAGGGTGCGGATCACGGGCGCGGTCTCCATCGTGCGGATCGCGTCGTGGGCACCGGCGCGCTCCGTGAGGTAGCGCGCGAGGTCCTGCGCGTCGCGGCAGTTGACGGCGGCCAGGAGGTTGGTGGGGCCGGTGGTGAGGGCGACCAGGGACGCCTCGGCGTGCGCGGCAAGCGCGGTGGCGACCTCGGTGATGTGGGCGGGCCGCACGGACATCCACAGGCGGGCCTCCGCGTGGAAGCCGAGCGCCGCCGAGGGGATGTCGACGAGGAAGATCAGCGCTCCGGCCGCGCGCAGGGCGTCCATGCGGCGGCGGACCGTGGAGTCCGACCAGCCGGTGGCGGCGGCCAGTTCGGCGTGGCTCGCCCGGCCGTCCTTGGCGAGGGCGGCGAACAGGGCCCGGTCGCCGTCCCCGAGGGCGGTGTCCCTCGGCTCGGCCTGCGGGGGCGTGAGGAGAGCGGCTTGTTCGGGGGTGAGGCGGGCGGGTCCGGCCCAATGGCTGGGCAGGGCGTAGTGGTTGAGCAGGAGGTGCGCGGAGACGGAGGTGACGCGGCCGGTGCGCGGCAGCTGGTGCAGCAGCGGCGCGTCGCTCTCCTCGCTGCCGCGCGTCTGGGTGCTGAAGGAGATCTCGGTGCCGCCGGACAGGATGTGCACGAAGGAGGTGTCCTCGCGGGCGGCGAGCGCCTTGGCGAGGGGCCCGGCCGCGTCCGGGGTGCAGCGCACCCGGATCGTCCAGGCGCTGTAGCCGAACCGGGCGCCGTTGAACGTGCCGACGACGCGCAGCACCCCGGCGCCGCGCAGCCGCCGGTAGCGCCGGGCGACGGTGTTCTCGGAGACGCCGAGGGCCTGGCCGACGGTCCGGAACGGGGCCCGGCCGTCGATCTGCAGGGCGTGCACCAGCTTCCGGTCCACCTCGTCGAGGGTGACGGCATCCGTCTTCATGACGTATGAGCATGCCACTATCCGCCACTGGCCGCGCCGTGGCTGGCGGGATCCGGCCCACCCGTCCGACCTTGTGAGCGTCCCTGACCACCCTCGATTCCTTCCCGAGGACCTCTCATGCACAAGTGGTGGCCGCTGGTGGCGATCTGCCTCGGCACGTTCATGTTCCTGCTCGACACGACCGTCCTGAACGTCGCGCTGCCCGCCATCGGCGCCGACTTCTCCGCCCCGCTCTCGGGGCTCCAGTGGGTGATGAACGTCTACACCCTCGTCCTGGCCGTCCTGATGCTGCCGTTCGGATCGCTCGCCGACCGGATCGGGGCGCGCACCGTCTACGCCGCCGGGCTCGCCGTCTTCGCCGCCGCCTCGCTGGGCTGCGCGCTCGCCCCGGGTACCGGGGTGCTCGTCGCGGCGCGCGCGGTGCAGGGCGTGGGCGGCGCGGCGATGTCCGTGGCGACGTTCGCGCTGGTCGTCGCCGTCTACCGGGGGCCCGACCTGGGCCGGGCGATGGGGGTGTTCGGCGCGTTCACGGGCCTGGGCGCGGCCGTCGGCCCGATGGTCGGCGGCATCCTCACCGAGTGTCTGAGCTGGCGGGCCGCGTTCTACCTCAACATCCCGCTCGCCCTGGCCACTCTCGCCCTGACGCTGCGCGCGCTCCCCGCCCCGGACCGCGCCCCTGGCGTCCGGCGGGACGCTCCCCGCGTCGACCTGCCCGGCACGGCCGCGTTCGCGCTCTGCGCGGGCTCCCTCACCTACGCCCTGACGACGGCGGGCGACGACGGCTGGACCCCCGTGGTGTACGCGGCCCTGGCCCTCGCGGCGCTCACCCTTGCGCTCTTCGTCCGGCTCGAACTCCGTTCCCCGCAGCCCCTGTTGGACGTGCGGCTGTTCCGGCGCCGCGCCTTCGCGGCGGTCATGCTGTGCGTCCTGGCGTCGTCGGCGGCGTTCGCGGCGCTGCTGTTCACGTCGGTGTGGCTGCAGTCGGGACTGGGGCTCGGGCCGGTGCGGGCGGGGCTCGCGCTGATGCCGCTCGCCCTCGCGTGCTTCGTCGCCTCACTGGTCAGCGGGCGTGCGCTGCACGGCCGTTCACCTCGCCTGGTAGTCGGCACGGGGCTGCTGCTCAGCGGCGTCGGCTGTGCGCTGCAGTCGGGGCTCGACGCGGGCTCGTCGGCGGGTTCGCTCGCGCTGGGCCTCGCGGTGACGGGGGCGGGTGTGGGTCTGATGACGCCGGCGATGGCGGGCGCCGTGTTCGCCGCCGTACCTGCCGAGCGCGGCGGGATGGCGGCGGGCACGATGACGACGTTCCGCCAACTCGGCCCGACGCTGGGCGTCGCGGCCTTCGGCGTGCTGTTCCGCTCGGGCGGGGCGGGCGCCGATGCGGGTGGTGCGAGTGGTGCGGGTGCGTCGATGGCGGCGGGCCTGAGCCGGGTGTTCCTCGGGGCGGCGGGGGTGGGGCTCGCCGGAGCGGTGCTGGCCTTCGCCTTCGTACGGGCGTCGGGGGCGGCACCGGAGCGGGCCGAGCCACGGAAGAGGGGTCTGCGTGGTCCCGGTGCGCGTCGACTGCCCGACGGGGCCGCGGGGGTGGACAGTTGAGCAGGCGGCGTGTCGGTTACCGTGGGACGGGAATAGATAAGGTAAGGCTTACCTTGTTCGACATCTCCCCTGTGTCCCCGAGGAGTTCGCGTGCCCCCGTTCGCGCCGCCGACCACGGGCGAGGCTCTGGCGCCGACCGCCTGCGCGCCCGCCCCTGCGTCCGCCCACACCCACGCCCACGCGCCCGCTCCCGCTCCCGCTCCCGCTCCCGCTCCCGCCCACGCCTCCCCGCTCGCCGCGACCTACCGCCGGCTCACCGAGCTGTGCCCGGCCCTGGACGTGACGATCACGGAGCCCGGTGGTGTCGCCGCGGGCCCGCCGGACCGCCAGAGCCGGCTCGACGGCGCCGAGTTGGCGCACCGGCCCGACGCGCTCGACGCCTTCGTCGCGGCGGAGGCCCGGCGCATCAGGGCCCGCCACGACCACACCCCGCGCCCCGACGTCGCGGCGTCCCGGGCACTGCACTCCTACCTCTGGGACGTCTGTCTGCTGATGAGCGGCGCCTGGTACCTGGAGCGGCGGGTGCCGCGGATCCGCCCCGCCGAGGTGCGCGTCAGCCTCGTGAGCGGCGCCCTGACCGTCGCGCCCGGACCCTCCTTCGCCTGCCTGCCCGGCGACGCCGCGGCCGCGCTCCCCGGCGCCCGCGTCGTCGCCCACGAGGAGGCCCTGCGCGCCGAGCTGCGCACGGCCGTCGCCGACCACGTCGGGCCGCTGCTGTCCGCGATCGGGCCCCGACTCCGGCGCGGGCAGCGGGCGTTGTGGGGCATGGTCGGCGACGATCTGGTCGCCGGCATCTGGCAGCTCGGCCGGGCGATCGGCGAGGAGGAGCGGGCCCTCGCGGCCGCCGACGCGGTGCTCCCCGGACCGTTGCCGCCCTTTCCCGGCGGCGCGGACTTCCGCCATCTGACGGACGCCGATGGCGGGCGCCACCCGACCCGCACCCGCCTCGGCTGCTGCCTCTACTACACGATCCGCCCGGCCGAGGCGTGCGGGACGTGTCCGCGCACCGACGACGCCGAGCGGCTGCGGCGGCTCACGCTGCCCTAGCCGCTCCCCTGGCCGCGGGGCTCGGCTCGGGGTGGACGGGTGCGGCCGGGTAGGCGGAGGGTGCGCCCCCGGCGCGGCGCGACTCGGGGAGCCACATCGCGAGGATCGGGCTGGTGCGGTCGAAGACCTGCGTGGCGCCGAGAGCGGCGGGCAGCAGGCGGCCCGGTGACGGTGCGCCCGCGAGGGCGGCGACGGACCGGGACAGCGCGTCGGCCGGGTCCGCTCCCGGCACCCGCTCGGCCACGGTCAGCAGTGCGATCTGCCGCTCCTCGGGCTGGTGCAGCAGCCAGACGCTCGCGAGCCCCTGCCGCTCGGCGTCCGCCAGGACGGCGGGCCACACCTGCGCCAAGTGCCGCTCCACACCCTCCGCTTCGGTGGTCCAGCGCTCGAAGCGGTTGACGTGGTGGGTGGTGGCCAGCGGGGTGAGGTCATGGGCGCCGGTGACCCGCCAGATGTGCCGGTCGACGCCGAGGAAGAACGGACGGTCCCAGAACGCCACGCCCTGCTCGAACTCCAGCTCCTTGCTGGTGAACTCCTCGTAGTCGACGACGTCCGCCCAGGTGTCGAAGAGATAGCGGCCACCGATCTGCGGGGCGCCCGTGACCGCGTCGTAGCGCAGCGGCGTGTACTTGTGGCGCATGCCCGGCCGGACGTCCATGCTGCGCCGCTCGGTCTCCAGCATGTCGACCAGGCGCTGCACGGGCAGGTCCGCCGGGATCTCGAAGTCGGAGGTGAAGGCGGCCTCGGCCGCGACGGCACCAATCCGGTATCCGCGAATTTCCCTGTGGGACATAGGGGTTCCCTCTCTACGACGTACTGCGACGCACTGCGACATGCGGCGACGTGCTGCGACGCACCGCGATGTGTGCCCTCGGTGAGCACATCCACGACCGTACATGAACGCCGTTCAATCACTAAACGCCGTTTAGTTTTCTGCTGCTGTACGCTGACGGCATGGATGCACCCCCGCTGAGCCGCCGCGAGCGCCTGCGCGCCGAGACCGTGCGCGAGATCAGGACCGTCGCGTTCCAGTGCCTGGCCGACGGCGGGGTGGACGCCCTCTCCCTGCGGGCCATCGCCCGGCAGATGGGCATGACCGCGGCCGCCCTGTACACGTACTACGACACCCGGGACGACCTCCTGGACGCGCTGGCCACCGACGTCTACACCGCCCTCGCCCAGGCCCTCGAAGCGGCGCGGGAGACTCGCCCGGCCGGGGACACGGCGGGGCGGCTCATGGCCCACGGCGTCGCCTACCGGGAGTGGGCGGTGACGCGCCCGCACGAGTTCCGGCTGCTGTACGGCGGTTCGGGACAGGGCGGGCAGGCGCCGTCGGGGCGGGCCGCGGCCGCCGCCGAGCACCGGGTGTGCCTGGGTCTGCTGGGCCTGGTCGCCGCCGCGTGGCCCGAGGCCCGGGAGCGGCAGCCGGGCAGGGGCCACAAGTGGGCGGAGTTCGACCAGGACTTCATCGCCCTCGCCCGCGCCGCGCACCCCGGCCTGCCGGCCGCCGCCATCGCGCTCACCCTGCGCGTGTGGGGCCGCATGCACGGGCTGGTCGCCCTGGAGGTCGCGGGCATCCTCGCCCCGCGCGCACAGGACGCGGCCCGGCTGTACCGGGACGAAATGCTGGACCTCACGCGGTCGTTGGGGATCGGTGCCGACTGACCCGCTCGGCCACCCCTCGGGTGAGTTCCAGCTGGCCGTCCTCCAGGTTCCACTTCCCGTCCTGGTAGGCGTGGTTGCTCACCCAGAACACCCAGGTGTCGTCGCGGCGGAACTCCGCGACCGTGGCCAGTGACCAGTCGTTTCCCCCGTCGTGCCAGGCCACCCGGCCGTCGCCGGTGTCCATGACGACCCAGCCGTAGCCATAGGCCCCGTCCAGCTCGGGCACCCGTACATGCGGCGCGAACAGCTTCCGCCTGGCCGCCCCGGACAGGACGGTGCCGTCCGTGAGGGCGCGGTGCCAGCGGAACATGTCGCGGGCGGTGGAGAGCATGCCGCCGTTCCCGCGCAGATTCCAGTACGGGCCGTCGGGCGCCCAACGATGGTCGAGGGGCCGCCCCCGGGAACGCCCGTGGCGGTCGTACTCGACGGCCACCCGGGCGCGCTTCCAGGTGGGCAGGACGTAGCCGGTGCGGGTCATCCCGGCGGGCCGGAAAAGGTGCTCGGCCAGGAAGCGTTCGTAGCTCCGGCCCGAGACCTTCTCGACGATCGCGGCGAGCAGGCTGTAGCCGACGTTCGAGTAGTGGAACTCCTTGCCGGGCGCCGACCGCAGCCGGGCCCCCATCGCCCCGGCGAGCACCTGTTGCCGCGACACCGGGTCGTAGTCGTCGCCGAGCGACTCGGGCAGGCCCGCCGTCTGCGTGAGGAGCTGGTGCAGGGTGATGGCCCGCTTGTCGGCGGGCACGTGCGGGAGGTACCGGCCGATCCGGTCGCCCACCCGCAGCTCGCCCCTCATCTCCAGCTTCAGGATCGCGGCGGCGGTGAACTGCTTCGTGATCGACATGACGTCGTACACGGTGTCGCAGGTCGCGGGGGTCTTCGCCGCGCGGTCGGCGAGCCCGCGTCCGGCGCAGTGCGTGAGCTCGCCTCCCCGGGCGGCGGCCACGGTGATGCCGGGCCCCTCGGGGAGCGTCCGGTCGAGGTAGCGGTCGACGGCGTCCCCCGGGCCGACCTCCGCCCGGACGTCCGCGCACCCGACGAGCGCGAGCAGTGCCGACACGAGCAACAGCACCAGGGAACCGACCCGGCCCATGCATGCCTCCAAGACAACGACGACAGACGTGGCAGATGTGGAGCCGAGACTGACCGCCGCTCGCGGGCTCGTTCAACGGATCCGCTGTGCGAGCTTGTGCGAGTTCCTGTACGCGCAGGTCGGCGACGGTCAGCAGACGGACAGCAGCAGTCAGCCGCACCGGCACACCACCCTCGGAGGGACCCTCATGACGCCACCGCCCGTGCCGGATGCCGCCGCCGGAGAGGCCGTCTTCATGGCCGAGCTGCGCCGCCTGAAGGAGTGGTCGGGCCTCAGCTATCGGGAGTTGGAGCGTGCGGCGGCCTCGGCGGGTGAGGC
Organism: Streptomyces odontotermitis; assembly: GCF_050510915.1. NCBI lineage: Bacteria > Bacillati > Actinomycetota > Actinomycetes > Kitasatosporales > Streptomycetaceae > Streptomyces > Streptomyces odontotermitis. The sequence continues at coordinate 214,424 of NZ_JBNJLS010000004.1, forward strand.
GCTGCCGTATTCGACGGCGGCGACGATGCTGCGCCGGGACCGGCTGCCGCGCGAGGCGGTGCTCGTCGCCTTCGCCGTCGCCTGCGGCCTCGACGCCGAGGCCACCGGGCGCTGGGTGGCCGCCCGCCGGGAGCTGGCGATGGGGCCACGGTCGCCACAGCCGCCACGGCCGGCTGTCGTGAGGCATCCCGTACGCCTCCGCCTGCGGCTCGCGGTCGTCGGTGCGGCGGCGGCCGCAGCGGTCCTCCTCGGGGCGGGCGCGGCGGTCATCGGCACGGGGGACGTGCAGGAGGAGCAGACCGTGCGGACGGTGGAAACGGTGGAGGGCGCACAACTCCCCTGACCCACGCCGGAGTTCCTGGGCGTCGGTCCCACGACCCAGTGCGGCCCGGAGGGGTGACTCCCCCTCCGGGCCGCGCGGCCGGCCCCTCCCGTGGCCGGGCGGAAATGGTCTCGTCTACCGCAGCCGCTCCTGGATCATCCGCGCGACCAGATCCGCCTGGTCCTGCACGAAGTAGTGCGTCCCGCCCGGGACCACCTCGAGGGACACCTCGCGGGCGTAGTACTCCCAGGCCCGGTAGCCGACCTCGACGCCGTCCGTGGCCGGGTCCGCGTCGCCGATGACCACGTGGACGGGGGCGTCGAGGCGGCTCCAGTCCTTCGCCGAGTCGGCAAGGAAGCGGATGCCCTCGCCCATGTCGTGCCGCAGGACGCGCAGCACGTGCTGCAGATCCCGCTCGTCGAATGCCTGGTCGAAGCCGCCCAGCGAGACCAGGAACGCGTGCAGTTCCTCGTCGCTGGTGGCGAGCGCGGCGTCGATCGACTCGTCCGTGAGGGCGGGGGCGAACTCGCCGATCTGCCAGGGCGCGCCCAGGTGGACCGCCGCCAGAGGCAGCTCCCGGTCCTCCAGTTCGCGGGCGAGGAGCACCGCGAGCAGGGTGCCCGCGCAGTGCCCGTACAGGCTGAGCGGCCCCTCGACCGAGGCGGTGATCTCCTCGGCGAGGCGGGCCACGGACTCGTTGCGGTCCACCATCGGCTGGTCGGGCAGCACCGGGTCGTGGCCGGGCAGGGCCACCGTCCACAGGTCGACGTCCGGCGGGAGCTGCTCGGCCAGCGGCTGGTACACGGTGGCGCTGCCGCCGCCGTAGGGGATGCACACGATGCTGTGCCGCGGGGCTCGGCCCGGGGCCCGGTCCGGGGTGAGCCGGTGCAGCCAGCGGTGCGTGCCGTCGCCGTCGGCCGTGGCCAGGTGCTCGGCGAGGGCGCGCGGCGTGGGGTTCTTGAACACCGCGATCACGGAGAGGCCCTGGCCGATGGCGCGGGCGAGCGTCACGGCCTTGAAGGAGTCGCCGCCGATGTCGAAGAAGTTGTCGTCGATGCCTACTTCGGGGATGCCGAGGACCTCGCTCCACACCTCGACGATGCGCCGCTCGGCCGCGTTGGTCGGCGGGGTGACCGCCCCGGTCCGGCCCGTGGTGAGGGCGGGGGTGGGGGCGGGCAGCGCCTTGCGGTTCAGCTTTCCGTTGGTGGTCAGGGGGATGGCGTCGATCAGGACGTAGGCGGTCGGCACCATGTACGAGGGCAGGACGCCCTTCAACGCGGCGCGCAGCACGGCCGGTTCGGGCCCGCCGTCGCCGGCCGCGTCGGGCGCCGGCACCACGTACGCCGTCAGGACGCTGTCCCCGACCGCGTCGGCGCGCACCAGGACGCGTGCCTCCGCCACCCCCTCCTGTGCGATCAGCGCCGCCTCGATCTCGCCCGGCTCGATGCGGAAGCCGCGCAGCTTGATCTGGTCGTCCGCCCGCCCCAGGTACTCCAGCCGGCCGTCGCGCGTCCAGCGCGCCAGGTCGCCGGAGCGGTAGAGGCGGCTGCCGGGCGGGCCGAAGGGGTGGTCGACGAAGCGTTCGGCGGTCAGCTCCGGACGGCCCAGGTAGCCGCGGGCGAGCTGGCCGCCCGCCACGTACAACTCCCCCGGAACCCCGGCGGGCACCGGCCGGCGGGCCTCGTCCAGGACGTGGACCTCCAGGCCCGGCAGGCCGATGCCGATGGTGCTGCCGGTCTGCTCCGCCACCAGCGCCTCGGTCAGCGCGAGATGGCTGACGTGCACGGTGGTCTCGGTGATGCCGTACATGTTGACGAGGGTGGGCGCGTCCTCGGCGTGCCGCTCGTACCAGTCGCCGAGCTGCGCCAGGTCCAGCGCCTCGCCGCCGAACACCACGTAGCGCAGGGCGAGTTGCCGCCCCAGCTCCGGCGCCTCCCGGTCGGCGCGCATCAGCTGGTAGAAGGCGGACGGCGTCTGGTTGAGGACCGTGACTCCTTCCCGTACCAGCAGGGCGAGGAAGTCCTGCGGGGAGCGGCTCACCTCGTACGGGACCATGACCAGGCGGCCGCCGTGGAGCAGCGGGCCCCACAGCTCCCACACCGAGAAGTCGAAGGCGTACGAGTGGAACATGGTCCACACGTCGTCCCCGTCGAAGCCGAACAGGCCCTGGGAGGCGGTGAAGAGGTGCATCACGTTCTCGTGCGTGACGACGACGCCCTTGGGGCGCCCGGTGGATCCGGACGTGTAGATGACGTACGCGGCGTCGGCGGCGCCCGCCGGTGCCGTGCGCTCGGCCGGGTCGAGGTCGTGCCCCGGCAGCCCGGAGAGGGTCTCTTCCGTCGCGGCCTCGTCGAGCGAGACGCGGGGCACGTCGCTGCCGGGGAGCCGGCCGGCGACCTCCGCCGTGGTGACGAGCAGCTCGGGTCCCGCGTCCTGAAGGATGTAGCCGATCCGGTCCGCCGGGCTGTCCGGGTCGATGGGCACGTACGCGGCCCCCGACTTCACGACGGCGAGCAGCGCCACGACCAGGTCGGCCGAGCGCGGCAGGGCGACGGCCACGAACCGGCCGGGTCCCGCGCCGCGGCCGGCGAGGAGGCGGGCGAGCCGGTTGGCCCGCGCGTTGAGCTCGGCGTAGTCGAGCGTCACGCCCTCGAAGGTGAGCGCGAGGCTGCCGGCCGCCCGGGCCGCCTGCGCCTCGAACGCCTCGGCCAGCGTCACGTCGGGCACGGGGCCGACCGGTCCGCCCGCACGGGCCCAGCGCCCCAGCTGCTCCTTCTCCGCGGCGTCCAGGACGTCGACGTCGTCGACCGCGATCGCCGGGTCCGCCACGACCTGGCGCAGCACCCGCACGAACCGTTCGGCGAGGCGCGCGACGGAGTCGCGGTCGAAGAGGTCGGAGGCGTACTCGATGAGCCCGTCCACCCGCCGCCCGTCCGCGCCACCAGTCCCGCCGGTCCCGCCGGTCCCGCCGGTCCCGCCGGTCTCCGTCAGGTTGAAGAGCAGGTCGAACTTCGACACCCCGGTGCGCACGGAAACGAACTCGGCTTCCAGGCCGGGGAGTTCGAAGTGCGGCCGGTCGAGGTTCTGCCAGGACAGCATCACCTGGAACAGCGGCGGGTACGCGGTGGAGCGCTCCGGGTTGAGCACCTCCACCAGGCGCTCGAACGGCACGTCCTGGTGGTCGTAGGCCGCCAGGGCCTTGCCCCGCACCTGTCCCACGAGCTGCGCGAACGTCGGGTTGTCCGCCAGCTCGGCACGCAGCACCCAGGTGTTGACGAAGACCCCGACCAATTCACTGAGGGCCTCGTCGGTACGGCCCGCGATCGGGGAGCCGATCGTGATGTCGTCGCCCGCCCCGATGCGGCGCAGCAGCACGGCGAGCGCCGACTGCATGACCATGGACACGGTGACGTCCCGCGCGAGCGCCAACTCCTCGATGGCGTCAAGGAGTTCCCCGTCGATGGTGAAGTCGAGCAGCTCACCCCGGTGGCCGGCCCGCTCCGGCCGGGGGCGGTCGGTGGGCAGCTGAATGGGCTGCGGCACGTCCGACAGCTCCTGGCGCCAGTACGCGGACTGGCGCGACAGGACGCTGTCGGGGTCGGCCGCGTCCCCGAGCAGCTCGCGCTGCCACAGGGTGTAGTCGGCGTACTGGACGGGCAGTTCGGCGAAATCCGGCGCCCGCCCCTCGCGGCGCGCGGTGTAGGCCGCCGAGACCTCCCGCACCAGGGGCCCCATGGACCCGCCGTCCGTCGCGATGTGGTGGATCACGAGGGAGAGGATGTGCTCGTCGGCGCGGACGCGCAGGATGCGGGCGCGCAGGGGGATCTCCGCGCCGAGCCTGAACTCGTGGGCGGCCGCCTCGGCCAGGACGTCCTCGACTCCCCTGGTCCCTGTCACGTCGATGACGGGCACGGCGAAGTCCACCTGGTCCACGGGCAGCACCACCTGCGCGGGCGTCCCGTCGGCGTCCTCCACGTACACGGTGCGCAGGCTCTCGTGCCGGGCGACGACGTCCCGGAGCGCGGCGGCAAGAGCGTCCGTGTCGAGTGCGCCGGTGAGCTTCAGGTGCAGCGGGATGTTGTACGTGGCCGACGGGCCTTCCAGCTTGTCCATGAACCACAGGCGGCGCTGGGCGAAGGACAGCGGCAGCTTCTCGGGCCGTTCCGTGGCCCGCCGGAGGGGGCGCCGCAGCGGAGTGGTGTTCTCCGCCCCGAGGTGGACGGCGAGTTCGGCGACCGTCGGGGAGGTGAAGACGGTCTTGATCGGTATCTCAACGCCGAATTCCGTGCGGACGCGGCTGATCAGCCGGGTCGCCAGGAGCGAGTGCCCACCGAGGGCGAAGAAGCTGTCGTCGATGCCGACCGGCCGCTCCGGACTGAACCCGAGGACCTCGGCGAACAGCCCGGCCAGGGTCTCCTCCCCGGTGGTGCGCGGCGCCCGGTGCGTGACGACGGTGAACTCCGGCTCGGGCAGCGCCCGCCGGTCCAGCTTCCCGTTCGGGAGGAGCGGCAGCCGGTCGAGGAGCACGAAGGCTGCTGGGACCATGAATTCGGGCAGCCGGTCGGCCACGAACCCCCGCACCTCCCCGACCGTGAGCCGCTCGCGCGCGAGCCCCTTGCTCTCGCTGGTCACGGCATAGCCGACGAGCTGCTGACCGGTGTGTGCCCCGGCTCCTTCACGGACGAGGACGGCGGCCTGGGTGATGGCGGGGTGCGCGGTCAGCGCGGCCTCGACCTCACCCGGCTCCACACGGAAACCGCGCACCTTGACCTGCGAGTCGCTGCGCCCGAGGTAGTCGAGGCGCCCTTCGGTATCGAGGCGGGCCAGGTCACCCGTCCGGTACATGCGGGCACCCGGCACCGCACTGAACGGGTCCGCCACGAAGCGGTCAGCGGTCAGGTCGGGCCGCCCGTGATAGCCGCGGCCGACGCTCCCGCCCACGTAGAGCTCACCCACCACACCCGAAGGGACGGGCTGGAGCGCCGAGTTGAGGACGTAGGCGCGCATGTTGCCCAGCGGCGAACCGATCGGCGCGGAGCCGCCCCGCCCGTCCCAGTCCTGGCCCTCGTGGAGGGTGAAGGTGGTCGCGTAGAAGGACTCCGTCTGCCCGTATGCGTTGACGACCCTGACCCCGGGGAACAGCTCCCGGACGCGGCTCACCAGGCTCGCGGGCAGCGCCTCCCCCGCGAAGACCAGGGTGTCCACCGTGGCCGCATTGCCCGCCAACTGGTCGGCCAGCTCGGCGAAAGCAGACGGCACGGTGGAGATGACCTGACCGTCCCAGCCCCCACGCTCACCCAGGACCAGGACATCACGGACGATCTCGATCGAGCCACCGTGGCACAAGCTGGTGAACAGCTCGAAGACGGACACATCGAAGTTGATGGACGTGCTGGCCAAGGCACGACGGCCTGGACCGGCCCCGATGCACTCGCTGAGCCGGGACACACCGTTGACGACATTCCCGTGCGTGACAGCCACGCCCTTCGGGGTGCCGCTCGAACCGGACGTGTACATCACGTACGCCAAGTCGGCAGCCGTGAGCCCGTGTTCGGCTCCGAGGTCGCTTCCGTCCCCGGCCGCCAGGTCCACCTCGTCCAGGAACAGCACCTCGGCGGATGCGCTCTCCGGCAGTACGGACGCCGTGACCGAGTCCGTGAGGATCACACGCGGCGCGGCCTCACCGAGGATGAAGCCGAGGCGGTGGCTCGGGTACTTCGGATCGACGGGCAGATACGCTCCCCCGGCCTTCCACACCGCCAGAAGGCCGACCACCAGGTCGGCGGACCGGGGCAGCGACACCGCGACGACCGAACCGCGCCGCACCCCACGCTCGACCAGCACCCGCGCCAGCCGATTCGCCCGCGCATTCAGCTCCGCGTACGAGAGCTCGACACCCTCGCACACCACAGCCAACGCACCGGAATCCACGCCCACTTGGCGTTCGAACAGCTCCGGCATCGAAGCCCCGACCACCGGCGCCGACGTCTCATTGAGCGCGGCGAACCGCTCCCGCTCACCGGCGCCCAGCACATCGACCCGGCCCACTGGAACCTGCGGGTCTGTCACCACCTGCCGCAGCACGGAGCCGAGTCGGGCGGCGATCGTCTCGACGGCAGCCCGTTCCAGGGCGGTCGGCTGGTACTGGAGGTGCACCTGGAGGTGGGGGTCGGCGCCGACCATCAAGGTGAGCGGGTAGTGGGTGCCGGACATCGGGCGGATGCCGGTGAAGGAGATGCCGCCCACCGTGTTGGCCTCGGCGAGGGCGACCTGGTCGACCGGGTAGGACTGGAAGACGATCAGGGTGTCGAACAGTTCCTTGAGCCCCATGGACTGCTGGATGTCGGACAGCCCGTGGTGGTGATGGTCCAGGAGGGCGCCCTGCCGCTGCTGCAGCCCGCGCAAGAGCTCCGCGAACGTATCGCCGGGTGCGCACTCCACCCGTACGGGAAGGGTGTTGATGAACATGCCGACCATGGCGTCCACGCCCGGCACCACGGGCGGGCGACCCGACACCGTCGCGCCGAACACCACGTCCGAGCGGCCGGTCAGCTGTCCGAGCAGCACCGCCCAGGCGCCCTGCACGAGCGTGTTGACCGTGACGCCCAGCTCGGCGGCCCGGCGCACCAGTGCCCTGGCGTCCTCCGCCGACAGGGGTGTGCTGACCTGGCCGATGCCCGAACTCTCCGCGTCGGTGACGGCGCCGGGAAGGAGCAGCGTGGGCTCTTCCACGCCGTCGAGTTCCCGCGCCCAGGCTCGCGCGGACGCCTCGTGGTCCTGGCTGTCGAGCCAGGCCAGGAAGTCGCGGTAGCCGCGCACCCGCGGGAGCGCGGTCGCGTCGCCGTGCGCTCCGTACAGGCGCAGGATGTCCTGCATCAGGAGGGGGAACGACCAGCCGTCGAAGAGGACGTGGTGCGCGGTGAGGACGAGTTGGGCGTCGTCCTCACCCATGCGCACCAGCGTCATCCGCAGCAGCGGAGGGGCGGCCGGGTCGAAGTGCGCGGCGTGGTCGTCGGCGAGGAGCCGCTCGAAGGCTTCGGCGCGGGCGTCGTCGGCGAGCTCGCTCAAGTCGATCTGCTGCCAGGGCAGTTCGACGTCCTCGCTGACGATCTGGACGAGGTTGCCGCGCAGGTCGTACGTGAACGCGGTACGGAGGTTGGGGTACCGGTCCAGGAGCGCCTGGCCGGCCGCCCGCATACGCTCCGGGTCGGCCCGGCCCTCGATGCGGAAGGCCAGCTGCATCTGGTACGCGTCGAAGTCGTCGTCGTTGAGCATGGCGTGGAACAGGAGCCCGGACTGGAGGGCCGTGAGCGGCCAGACGTCCGAGAGGGCCGGGTAGCGGTGCTCCCAGACCTCGATGTCCTGCTGGGTGGCCCGCACGAGCGGCAGGTCCGAGGGCGTGAACCCGCCCGCGTCCGGCGCCGACACATGCCGGGCGATGCCCGCAAGGGCCTCGCACCACAGGTCCGCGAGCTCCTGCACCTCCGCGCGGTCGAGGACGCCCGTGGGGAACCCGATGGTCGCGTCCAGCTGGCCGCCCTCGTCGGTGTCGACCACCATCGAGTTGAACTCGACGGTCGACATCACCGGCATGTCGGCGTCCAGGTCCGCGGTCACGGTGTCGGTGTCCGGCACCTGGGTCCAGCCGAGGCCGCGGAGGTGGTCGGGCATGTCGGCGGCGGAGAAGCGGCCGAGGTAGTTGAAGCCGATCTGTCCGGTGGGGTGCTGGGCGAGTTCGGCGCCCGTCTCGTCGTTGAGGTAGCGCAGCAGACCGTAGCCGAGTCCCTTGTCGGGTATGGCGAGGAGCTGCTCCTTGACCGCCTTCAGGACCCCGCCCGCGGCCGCACCGCCGGTCAGCGCGTCGTCGACATCGAACCCGGCCGTGTCCAGACGCACCGGGAACATGCTCGTGAACCAGCCCACCGTGCTGGACAGGTCCGCACCCGCCACAACCTCCTGCTCACGCCCATGCCCCTCCAACTTGACCAGGGCAGACGACTCCTCCACTCCACGCCCGCGCCGCCACTTGGCCACCGCCACCACGAGCGCAGACAGCAGCCCGTCCTGCACACCGCCACGGAAAACGGCGGGCACCGACGTGAGCAGCGCTTCCGTGACCGAAGGCGACACCCGCACGCGCACACGGTCGACGGTGGACATCACATCCACCTCCGGGTCCAGCGCCCGCGAGCCGAGCAACGGGTCCGGACCGTCAACGACCGCCTGCCACAACGGCAGTTCAGCAGTGCGCGCGAGGCTGTGCGCCTCGTCCATGAGGGCGTGGGTCCAGCGGCGCACCGACGTCCCGGTGGACGGGAGCTCCGGCGCCGCGCCCTCCCGAACGCGCCTCCATGCCTCGGCGAGGTCGGGCAGCAGGATCCGCCAGGACACGCCGTCGACGACGAGGTGGTGCAGGGCGAGAAGCAGACGGCCCGTGCCAGCGCCCGGTCCCGCGCCTGCCCCCGCGCTCCCCCCTGCACTCTCCTCTGCGCTCTCACCCGTGTCGAACCAGACGAACTGGGCCATGACCCCGCCCGCCGGGTCCAACCGGTCGACGGCGGAGTCCAGTTCGGCGGTGGCGCGCCGCTGCCAGTCCGTTCCGTCCCAGGGGACGCGACGCACCAGGGCGGGCACGTCGGCCGCGCCCACCGGGTCGATGCGGAGGCTCCCGCCGCCCTCGTCGACGACGAGGCGGGAGCGCAGGACGTCGTGGCGGTCGACGACCGCGCGCAGCGTCGCGTACAGCCCTTCCGCGTCGATGCCGCGGGGCAGGTCCACCGCGAGCGACATGGCGAACCGGTCGTGTCCGCCGCCCAGTTCGAGCAAGTACGCCGCGATGGGCAGCAGCGGCACCACACCCGTGCCCCCGCCCTCGAACTCCTCCAGGGCGGCGACACTCCCCGTGCTCCCGGCCGCCTCGGCGAGCTCCGCCACGGTCCGGTGCTCGAAGATCTGCCGGGGGGTCACCTCGACGCCCTGCGCACGCGCCCGGGTGACCACCTGGATCGATCGGATGCTGTCGCCGCCGACCACGAAGAAGTCGTCGTCGACGCCCACGCGGTCGAGGCCCAGGACGCCCGCGTAGACGCCCGCGAGGATCTCCTCGACGCGCGTGCGCGGCGCCCGGTACTCGCCCCCGGCCTGCTCGGGCTCCGGCAGCGCGGCCCGGTCCAGCTTCCCGTTCGGCATCAACGGCAGCCGGTCGAGGAGCACAAGGGCCGACGGCACCATGAACTCCGGCAGCCTGGCCGACACGAACGACCGCACATCCCGTACGGAGAGGCGGCCCGCGAGGACGTACTCGCTGTCCCCCACACCCGCGCTCCCGGCGTCATCGCCCTCACGCCGGGTGGAGAACGGGACGACGTAACCGACAAGCTGCTGACCAGTGTTGGCCCCCGCGCCGTCGCGAACGAGGACGGCGGCCTGCGCGACGGCGGGGTGCGCGGTCAGCGCGGCCTCGACCTCACCCGGCTCCACACGGAAACCGCGGACCTTGACCTGGGAGTCGCTACGCCCTAGGTAATCGAGGCGCCCTTCGGCGTCGAGGCGGGCCAGGTCACCCGTCCGGTACATGCGGGCACCCGGCACCGCACTGAACGGGTCCGCCACGAAGCGGTCAGCGGTCAGGTCGGGCCGCCCGTGATAGCCGCGAGCGACACTTCCGCCCACGTACAGCTCACCCACCACACCCGAAGGGACAGGCTGGAGTGCGGAGTTGAGGACGTAGGCGCGCATGTTGCCCAGCGGCGAGCCGATGGGGATGACGGCGCCATGGTCCTGCCCGTCGTGCCCCTCACGGTCGCCGTCGACGGTGTACGTGGTCGCGTAGAAGGACTCCGTCTGCCCGTACGCGTTGACGACCCGAACCTCCGGGAACAGCTCCCGGACCCGGGCGACCAGGCTCGCCGGGAGCGCCTCGCCCGCGAAGACCAGGGTGTCCACCGTCGCGTTGCCCGCCAACTGGTCGGCCAGCTCCGCGAAAGCGGACGGCACGGTGGAGATGATGTTGCCGGGCCACGTCTCGCGCCCGCGCTCCGCCAGGACCAGGACGTCACGGACGATCTCGATCGAACCGCCGTGGCACAAGCTGGTGAACAGCTCGAAGACGGACACATCGAAGTTGATGGACGTGCTCGCCAAGGCGCGGCGGCCCGGACCGGCGGTGATGCACTCCGCCAGGCGGGACACACCATTGACGACATTCCCGTGCGTAACGGCTACGCCCTTCGGGGTGCCGGTCGAACCGGACGTGTACATCACGTACGCCACGTCGGCCTCGGTCACGGCGTGTTCGGCCCCGAGGTCGCTCCCGTCCCCGGCGGCCAGATCCAGCTCGTCCAGGAACAGCACCTCGGCGGCGACGCTCTCCGGCAGCACGGACACCGTGTCCGAATCCGTGAGGATCACACGCGGCGCGGCCTCACCGAGGATGAACTCCAGGCGGTGGCTGGGGTACTTGGGGTCGACGGGCAGATACGCTCCCCCGGCCTTCCACACCGCCAGCAGCCCGACCACCAGGTCGACGGACCGGGGCAGCGACACCGCGACGACCGAGCCACGCCCCACTCCACGCTCGACCAGCACCCGCGCCAGCCGATTCGCCCGCGCATTCAGCTCCGCATACGAGAACGCGACGCCCTCGCACACCACGGCGACCTCATCGGCACAGTCCCGCGCCTGCCGCTCGAACAGCTGTGGAGTCAAGGCGTCCGCCACGGGCGCCGACGTCTCGTTCAGTGCGGCAAGCCACTCCCGTTCGCCGGGTGCGAGGACGTCCACCTGGCCGACCGCTGCCTGCGGTTCGGCCACCAACTGCCGCAGCACCCGGACGAATCGGCCGGCGATGCGCTCGGCCGTGGCGCGGTCGAAGAGGTCGGTGGCGTACTCGACGAGGCCCTGGACGTCCCGTGCGCCGGTGTCGGTCGTGCGCTCCGTGAGGTTGAAGAACAGGTCGAACTTGGCGGTGCCGGTGGTCGCGTGCACGAAGTCCACGCGGAGTCCCGGCAGGGCGAAGTCGGCCTGGGTGAAGTTCTGCCAGGCGAACATGACCTGGAACAGCGGGTGGTGGGCGGTGGAGCGGTCGGGGTTGAGGAGCTCCACCAGGCGCTCGAAGGGCGCGTCCTGGTTTCCGTAGGCGCCGAGCGCCTTCTCCTTCACCTGCTCCAGCAGTCCGTCGAAGGACAGCGGCCGGGTGAGCTCGGCGCGCAGCACCCAGGTGTTGACGAAGAACCCGATGAGGTCGTTGAGCGCCTCGTCGGTGCGGCCCGCGATCGGGGAGCCGATGGCGATGTCGTCGCCCGCGCCCAGCTGGCGCAGCAGCACGGCGAGCGCCGCCTGCATGACCATCGAGACGGTCACGTCGCGTTCCTGCGCCAACTCCTCTATGCGGGAGAGGAGTTCGCCGTCCAGGGTGAACTCGGTCATGTCGCCGCGGTGGCTGGCCTTCGGCGGGCGCGGCCGGTCCGTCGGGAGCTGGAGCGGCTGCGGAACCCCGGCGAGGGCCTCCTGCCAGTAGCCGGTCTGGGCGGACAGGAGGCTGTCCGGGTCTGCCTCCTCGCCGAGGAGTTCGCGCTGCCACAGGGTGTAGTCGGCGTACTGGACGGGCAGTTCGGGCACCTCGGGCGCGCGGCCCTCGCGGTGGGCGGCGTAGGCCGCCGAGACCTCGCGGATCAGCGCGGCGATCGACTCGCCGTCACCCGCGATGTGGTGGAGGACCAGGGAGAGGATGTGCTCGTCGGGACGCACGCGCAGGATGCGGGCGCGCAGGGGGATCTCCGAGGACAGGTCGAACGCGTACCGGGCCGCCTCGGCGACGGCGCCGGACACCTCGTCCGCCGTCACCGCGACCACGGGTACGTCAGGGACCGTCTCGGCCACGGGCAGCACCACTTGCAGGGGCACCCCGTCGGTGTCCTCGGTGAACACGGTGCGCAGGCTTTCGTGCCGGGCGACGACGTCCCGGAGCGCGGCGGCGAGGGCATCGGTGTCGAGTGCGCCGGTGAGCTTCAGGTGCAGCGGGATGTTGTACGTGGCCGACGGGCCCTCGAACTTGTCCATGAACCACAGGCGGCGCTGGGCGAAGGACAGGGGCAGCCTGTCGGGGCGCTGAGCCACCCGGCGGAGGGCACGGCGCAGCGGGGTGGTGCCCACGGTGAGCTGGGCGGCGAGTTCGGCGACCGTCGGGGAGGTGAAGACGGTCTTGATCGGTATCTCAACACCGAATTCCGTGCGGACGCGGCTGATCAGCCGGGTCGCCAGGAGCGAGTGCCCACCGAGGGCGAAGAAATTGTCGTCGATGCCGACCGGCCGCTCCGGGCCGAACCCGAGGACCTCGGCGAACAGCCCGGCCAGAGTCTCCTCCCCGGTGGTGCGCGGCGCCCGGTGCGCGACGACGGTGAACTCCGGCTCGGGCAGGGCGCGCCGGTCCAGCTTCCCGTTCGGGAGGAGCGGCAGCCGGTCGAGGAGCACGAAGGCTGCCGGGACCATGAATTCGGGCAGCCGGTCGGCCACGAACCTCCTCAGATCCTCGACCGTGAGCCCGCCTTCCGGGGCCGCCACGACGTAACCGAGCAGCTGCTGGCCGGTGTGTGCCCCGGCTCCTTCGCGAGCGAGGACGGCGGCCTGCGCGACGGCGGGGTGCGCGGTCAGCGCGGCCTCGACCTCACCCGGCTCCACACGGAAACCGCGGACCTTCACCTGCGAGTCGCTGCGCCCGAGGTAATCGAGGCGCCCTTCGGCGTCGAGGCGGGCCAGATCACCCGTCCGGTACATGCGGGCACCCGGCACCGCACTGAACGGGTCCGCCACGAAACGGCCAGCGGTCAGGTCGGGCCGCCCGTGATAGCCGCGAGCGACGCTCCCGCCCACGTAGAGCTCACCCACGACACCGGAAGGGACGGGCTGGAGTGCGGAGTTGAGGACGTAGGCGCGCATGTTGCCCAGCGGCGAGCCGATGGGGATGACGGCGCCATGGTCCTGCCCGTCGCGCCCGTCGCGCCCGTCGCGCCCGTCACGGTCGCCGTCGACGGTGTACGTGGTCGCGTAGAAGGACTCCGTCTGCCCGTACGCGTTGACGACCCGAACCCCCGGGAACAACTCCCGCACCCGGCTCACCAGGCTCGCGGGCAGCGCCTCCCCCGCGAAGACCAGGGTGTCCACCGTGGCCGCATTGCCCGCCAACTGGTCCGCCAGCTCCGCGAAAGCGGACGGTACGGTGGAGATGACCTGACCGTCCCAGCCCCCACGCTCACCGAGCACCAGGACGTCACGGACGATCTCGATCGAGCCACCGCGACACAGACTGGTGAACAGCTCGAAGACGGACACATCGAAGTTGATGGACGTGCTCGCCAGGGCGCGACGGCCTGGACCGGCCCCGATGCACTCGCTGAGCCGGGACACACCGTTGACGACATTCCCGTGCGTGACAGCCACACCCTTCGGGGTGCCGCTCGAACCGGACGTGTACATCACGTACGCCAAGTCGCCCGCGGTGAGCGCACGTTCGGGACCGAGGTCACTGCCGTCCCCGGCGACCAGGTCGACCTCGTCGAGGAACAGCGTCTCGATCGCACCGGCCTCCGGCAGGACACCCACCGTGTCCGAATCCGTGAGAACCAGCTCCGGCCTGGACTCACCCAGGATGAAGTCCAGACGGTGGCTCGGGTATTTCGGATCGACAGGCAGATACGCGCCCCCGGCCTTCCACACCGCCAGCAGACCAGTGACCAGATCCGCGGACCGAGGCAGCGACACCGCCACCACAGAACCGCGCCGCACCCCGCGCTCGACCAGCACCCGCGCCAGCCGATTCGCCCGCGCATTCAGCTCCGCATACGAGAACGCGACGCCCTCACACACCACAGCCAACGCACGCGCATGCACACCCACTTGGCGCTCGAACAGCTCCGGCACCGAAGCCCCGACCACCGGCACCGACGTCTCATTGAGCGCGGCGAACCGCTCCCGCTCGCCGTCCGCCAGCACGTCGACCCGGCCCACCGCACCCTGCGGGTCCGCCACCAACTGCCGCAGTACGCGGGCCAGTCGGGCGGCGATCTCGTCGGCCGAGTCCTGCTGGAACAGGTGCCGCTGGTAGTGGAGGGCGAGCCGCAGTTGAGGATCGACCTCGGCCATCAGGGTGAGCGGGTAGTGGGTGCTGGAGACGGGGCGGATGCCGGTGACGGCGATTCCGGCCGCGTCGTTCGCCTCGTTGATGCCGAGGCGGTCCACGGGATAGGACTCGAACACCACCAGGGTGTCGAAGAGCGCCTGGATGCCCAGGTCCTGCTGGATGTCGGAGAGCCCGTGGTGGTGATGGTCCAGCAGGGCGCCCTGCCGCTGCTGGAGGCTCCGCAGGAGCTCAGCGAAGGAGTCGCCGGGTGCGCACTCCACGCGTACAGGAAGGGTGTTGATGAACATGCCGACCATGGTGTCGACGCCCGGAACGGCAGGCGGGCGACCCGACACCGTCGCGCCGAACACCACGTCCGAGCGGCCGGTCAGCTGTCCGAGCAGCACCGCCCAGGCGCCCTGCACGAGCGTGTTGAGCGTGACCCCGAGCTCCGCGGCCCGGCGCACAAGCCCCTTGGCCTCCTCGGCCGACAGCGGCACTCCGGCCTGGCCGATGCCCGTGCTCTCGACGTCGGTGACGGCGCCGGGAAGGAGCAGCGTGGGCTCTTCCACGCCGTCGAGTTCCCGCGCCCAGGCCCGCGCGGACGCCTCGTGGTCCTGGCTGTCGAGCCAGGTCAGGAAGTCGCGGTAGCCGCGCACCCTGGGCAGGCCCGCGGGGTCGCCGTGCGCCCCGTACAGCATGAGGAGGTCCCGCATCAGGAGCGGGAACGACCAGCCGTCGAAGAGGACATGGTGGGCGGTCAGGACGAGTTCGCTGTGGTCGGGGGCCATCCTGACCAGCGTCAGCCGGAGCATGGGCGGCGCGGCCGGGTCGAAGTGCGTCCCGTGGTCCTCGACGAGGAAGGTCTCGAAGGCTTCGGTGCGGGCCGCACTGTCGCCGAGGGCGGTCAAGTCGAGCTCGTGCCAAGGGAGTTCGGCGTCGTCGACCACGATCTGGACCTGGTTGCCCGCGGAGTCGGTGACGAAGGCGGTGCGCAGGTTGGCGTGGCGGTCGAGGAGCGCCTGGCCGGCCGCCCGCATGCGCTCCGGGTCGACCCGGCCCTCGATGCGGAAGGCCAGCTGCATCTGGTACGCGTCGTACGTGGCGTCGGCCAGCATCGTGTGGAAGAGCAGGCCGGACTGGAGAGGGGTGAGGGGCCAGACGTCGGACAGGGTCGGGTAGCGGTGCTCCCAGACCTCGATGTCCTGTTGGGTGGCCCGCACGAGCGGCAGGTCCGAGGGCGTGAACCCGCCCGCGTCCGGCGCCGACGCATGCCGGGCGATGCCCGCAAGGGCCTCGCACCACAGGTCCGCGAGCTCCTGCACCTCCGCGCGGTCGAGGACGCCCGTGGGGAACCCGATGGTGGCGTCCAGCTGGCCGCCCTGGTCGGTGTCGACGACGAGGACGTTGATGTCGACGGTCGACATCGCGGGCCGGTCCGCGCCGGGCGGCGCCGCGAGCTCGGCCGCCTGGGTCCAGCCGAGGCCGCGGAGGTGGTCGGGCATGTCGGTGGCGGCGGAGAAGTGACCGAGGTAGTTGAAGCCGATCTGCCCCGTCGCGTGCTGGGCGAGTTCGGCGCCCGTCTCGTCGTTGAGGTAGCGCAGCAGACCGTAGCCGAGTCCCTTGTCGGGTATGGCGAGGAGCTGCTCCTTGACCGCCTTCAGGACCCCGCCCGCGGCCGCACCACCGGTCAGCGCGTCGTCGACATCGAACCCGGCCGTGTCCAGACGCACCGGGAACATGCTCGTGAACCAGCCCACCGTGCTGGACAGGTCCGCACCCGCCACAACCTCCTGCTCACGCCCATGCCCCTCCAACTTGATCAGGGCAGACGACTCCTCCACTCCACGCCCGCGCCGCCACTTGGCCACCGCCACCACGAGCGCGGACAGCAGCCCGTCCTGCACACCGCCACGGAAGACGGCGGGCACCGATGTGAGCAGGGCTTCCGTCACGGACGGCGACACCCGCACGCGTACACGGTCGACGGTGGACATCACATCCACCTCCGGGTCCAGCACCCGCGACCCGAGCAACGGGTCCGGACCGTCGAGGACGGACCGCCACAGGTCCAACTCCGCGAGCCGCCCGTTGCTGTGGGCCTCGTCCATGAGGGCGTGGGTCCAGCGCCGCACCGACGTCCCCGTGGACGGGAGCTCCGGCGCCGCACCTTCCCGAACGGCCTTCCACGCGGCGGCGAGGTCGGGCAGCAGGATCCGCCAGGACACACCGTCGACAACGAGGTGGTGGAGTACCACCCAGAGCCGCCCCTTGCCCCCTGACGTCGGGGTGAACCACACGAACCGGGCCATCACACCGTCGGCGGGCTTGAGGAGCTGGGCCGCCGCGTCCAGCTCGGCCGCCGCCAGGCGGTCCCACTCCTCACCCCGCCACGCGCCGTCGTGCTCGACGTGGTGGATCAGCTGCGCCACGTCCACGGAGCCCGCCGGACCGACGTGGAGGGAAGCGTCAGAGGCGCCCGTACCGTGGCGGACCAGGCGTGAGCGCAGCAGGTCGTGGTGGTCGACGACGGCGCTCAGGGTCGCCGTGAGGCCGGGCAGGCCGATGCCCTCGGGGAGGTCGAGCAGCATGGCCATCGCGAACTGGTCGTAGCCGCCGAGTTCGAGCGTGTAAGCCGCGATCGGCAGCAGCGGCACCGCTCCCGTGCCCCCGCCCTCGAACTCCTCCAGGACCGCGGCGGCTCCTGTGTTGCCGGCCGCCTCGGCGACGCCCGCGACCGTGCGCCGCTCGAAGATCTGCTGGGGCGTGACCTCGACGCCTTGGGCGCGGGCGCGGGAGACCACCTGGATGGAGCGGATGCTGTCGCCGCCGACCACGAAGAAGTCGTCGTCGATGCCGACCCGTTCCAGTCCGAGGACGCCCGCGTACACCCCGGCGAGGATCTCCTCGACCGGTGTGCGCGGCGCCCGGTACCGGCCACCGCCGAACTCCGGCTCCGGGAGCGCCGCCCGGTCCAGTTTTCCGTTGGGCAGGAGCGGCAGGTGGTCGAGGACGACGAAGGCCGACGGCACCATGAACTCCGGCAGGCGGCCCGCGGCGAACTCACGGAGCTCCCGCACCGAGAGCCCGGCGGTCAGGTCCAGCTCCATGACGCCCCGGTCGGCGCCGCCGTTGCGGCCGCCCGCGCCCACGGGGACGACGTAACCCACCAGGCGCTTGCCGGAGTTGGCGGCGTCCCCGGCACGCCCGGCGGCCTCGTGGGCGATCACCACGGCCTGGTCGACGGCGGGGTGCGCGACGAGCGCGGCCTCGACCTCGCCCGGCTCCACGCGGAAGCCGCGCACCTTCACCTGCGCGTCGTCGCGCCCCAGGTATTCGAGCTGCCCGTCCGCGTTCCAGCGGGCGAGGTCGCCCGTCCGGTACATGCGGGCGCCGGGCTCGGCCCCGAACGGGTCCGTCACGAACCGGTCCGCGGTGAGCTCGGGCCGCCCGTAGTACCCGCGCGCGATGCTGCCGCCCACGTACAACTCGCCCACCACACCGGCCGGTACGGGCCGCAGCGCGGGGCTGAGGACGTAGGTGCGCATGTTCCCCAGGGGCGCCCCGATCGGGGTGCCGCCCCGCCCCTCGTCCCCGCTCCACCCGCCGTCGAGGGTGTGGGTGGTCGCGTAGAAGGACTCCGTCTGCCCGTACGCGTTGACGATCCTGACCCCCGGCAGGGCTTCCCTGACCCGGCTCACCAGGCTCCCGGAGAGCGCCTCACCGGCGAACACCAGCGTGTCGACCGTCGTGTTGCCCGCCAGCTGGTCCACCAGCTCGGCGAAGGCGGACGGCACGGTGGAGATGATGTTGCCGCCCCACGCACCCCGGCCGCTCTCGCCGAGCACCAGGACGTCGCGGACGATCTCGATGGAACCGCCGTGGCAGAGGCTGGTGAACATCTCGAAGACGGACACGTCGAAGTTGATGGACGTGCTGGCCAGGGCGCGGCGCCCGGGGCCGGCGGCGATGCACTCGCGCAGGCGGGACACGCCGTTGACGAGATTGCCGTGGCTGATCGCCACGCCCTTCGGGGTGCCGCTCGAACCGGAGGTGTACATCACGTACGCCAAGTCGGCTTCTGTTGCCGCGTGTTGGGCGTCGAGGTCGCTTCCCTCGCCGGTCGCCAGGTCGACCTCATCGAGGAAGAGCAACTCGGCACCGTCGTTGTCGTCGTTGTCGTCGCTACCGTCGTTGCCGTAGCTGCCGTCGTTGTGCGGGAGCACGGACACCGTGTCCGAGTCCGTGAGGATCAGCCGGGGCCTGGCCTCGCCGAGGATGTAGTCGAGCCGGTGGCTGGGGTACTTGGGGTCGACGGGCAGATACGCGCCCCCGGCCTTCCACACCGCCAGCAGTCCGGCGACGAGGTCGGCGGACCGGGGCAGCGACACCGCGACGACCGAGCCGCGCCCCACCCCGCGCTCGACGAGGACGCGCGCGAGCCGGTTCGCGCGCGCGTTCAGCTCTCCGTACGAGAACGCGGTCCCCTCACAGGTGACGGCGACCGCGTCCGCGTGGGCGCGCGCCTGCCTCTGGAACAGTTCCGGAAGGGATGCCGCCGCCGTCGGTGCCGCCGTCTCGTTCAGCGCGGCAAGCCGCTCCCGCTCGTCGGCCGCCAGGACGTCGACCCGGCCCACGGCGATCCGCGGGTCCGCCGCCAACGCCCGTACGAACGCGAGCCATTGGGAGGAGTAGAGGTCCAGATCCGTGTCGCTGTAGTGCTGCCCATTTCCCTCGAAGGAGATCTGGAGATCGCCCACGACCCGGCTGTCGTAGAACATAATCATCATCAACTCGTCGGTGACGCCCGGGGTGCAGCCGTCCCAGGTGGCCGTGCAGCCGTCGATTTCCATTCCCGTGACGAAGGGCAGGACGTTGACGCACGTACCGAAAGGCGAGCTGGCGATCGAACCGTCCAGGCCCTTCACGCGCCGAATGGCGGCGACTTCATAGGCGGAGTGCTTCACTCCGGCCTTCATGTCGGCGCCCACCGCGTGGGCGACGTCGGCGAAACTGGCGGACAGCGGGACCCGCACCCGCAGCGGGACGATATTGGCCCGCATTCCGTACGTGTTCCGCAGGATGCCGCCGCGGCTGGCCGCGGGCGTGGAGAGGGTGAACTCCTCCGGGTTTCCCATGGAGCGGAAGAACGCGGCCGTCGCGGCCGTCAGGAAGACGGGTGTCGACACCCCGATGGACGCGGCGGCCTCGGTCCACCGGGCCATCTCACCGCTCTCGACGTCCACGACGCGGCGCAGCGACACATGGGTGTCGGAGCTGCGCTCGCCCTGAAGGCGCCCGGCCGGAGGCAGGTCCTCCAGGTAGCCCCGCCAGTACGCCGCGTCCTCCTCGAACTGGGCGGATCCGTAGTAGCGGGCGTCCTCCTCGTTGATCTGCTCAGGCGCCGCGGACGTGCACTCGGGTAGCGGGGTGCCGTGTGTGAGGGCCGCGTGGACCTCGTTGAAGCGGCGCATGAGGAGGCGCATCGTCCCGTAGCCGTCGGTCACGACATGGTGGATGACCATCGCCAGCATGAACCGGGTCTCGCCGAGCTTGAGGAGGCCCGCGCGGAACAGCAGGTCGCGTTCGAAGTCGAAGGGCTCGCGGTCGAGGCCGGCGACGAACTCCCGTGCCGCCGCCTCCGGTTCGGGCTCACCGCTCATGTCGACGAGGAACGGCTCCCAGTCGCCGATGTCCCGCACCACTTGCCGCAGGCCGTCGTCGGTCTCCACGAAATTGACGAGGGCGTTGCTGTGCTCGCTGAAAACATGCCGGAGCGCCCGGAGGAAATGCGGGACATCCAATTCCCCCTCGATCATCCAACGCACGCCGATGACGTTCGGCTGGTCGGGGGCGAACTTCTGTGACAGCCAAATGCCTTCCTGCCGGGGGGACACCTTGAAATAGCCGGAAGACTGCATGGCCACCAAACTCCTTGCGATGCTCGACACGGGTGCGGGCGCACGTAACACACGTCTCAACTGCGCAGCTACTCAGTCTTAATAGGACAACTCCCCGAGTCAATCGCGCAGTTGCACACTCCGGTCGGCCACCGAGGGCGATTTCCGGACCGGAATATTCCGGTCAGGCGGCGCGGACGACAGCACGAATAGAACCGCGAAAGGACGTGGAAAGGAGCCAGGAAAGCGAGTGCGGGAAGAAGCATCGACGGAAGCACGGAAGGAATGCG
Organism: Streptomyces odontotermitis; assembly: GCF_050510915.1. Lineage (NCBI taxonomy): Bacteria > Bacillati > Actinomycetota > Actinomycetes > Kitasatosporales > Streptomycetaceae > Streptomyces > Streptomyces odontotermitis. Next base: position 235,052 of record NZ_JBNJLS010000004.1, read on the forward strand.
CGGAAGGCGCCGGGGAAAGAAGCGCGGAAGGAATTCGGATCCGACGCCGGGAGGGGGTGGCGGGTCCGGCAGACCCGGCGGCACCGGCGGGACAGGCAGGACCGGTGAGACCGGTGAGACCGGTGAGACCGGTGAGACCGGTGGCGGGTCCGAGAGGGCCAGCCGGACCGGCAAGTCCAGCGGCGGGGTCGGCGGGGTCGGCGGGTTCGGTGCAGCGGCGGGTCCGGGAACTCCGGTGGGGGGACGTGGACGGGGTGGCTAGCGGGCGCTGATGGGGGCGAGACCCAGGGCTGCGAGCGCGGACTCGCCCGCGGCGGCGTGGGCGCCCCCGGCGAGCAGCAGCGTGCGCGCCGACTGGTAGGGGCAGCCGGCCGCGTCGAACGCCGCCGCCGTGGCGAGCAACCGCGGCCGGTCACCGTCGAGCAGCGCCTGCGCCCGCTCGACCTGGGCGGCGGCCACCGGGTTGCCCTCGGCCACGGCGCGGGCGGCCGCGACCCTGGCCCGAGCCTCGGGGTGCCCGGCGAGCACCGCCGCCTCCGCCCGCAGGGCCACGTACCAGTGCAGCCAGATCCAGCACACCCACTTCCACACCTGCTCCGGCTCGGGCGCGAGCCGCTCCGCCGCGGCCTCGGCGTCCCCGTGGTGGAGCAGGACCATGGCGTCGAGGACCGCGCCGTAGCCGTGCCGGTGTTCCGGCGCCGTGTCGGCCCGGCCGGACACCGCGAGCCAGCGCTCCCGTTCCGCGTCGTCGCCGCGCAGCCCGTGGACCATGGCCACCGCCGAGGCGGCCGCGCCGAGGGAGAGCGAGCGCTGGCGGCCGCTCCGCTCCCACGCGTCGACGAACCGCACGCTGCGGCTCAGCACCGCGTCGGCGTGACCGGCGAAGGCGTCGGCGGTCAGGATCCAGCAGGTGGCGTGGTGGCCCGCCTCGGCCAGCAGCGGATGCCCGGCGAGCCGCTCGCCCCACCGCCGGGCCCGGGGCAGGTCACCCGCGCCGAGGGCGGTTCCCGCGGCCATGGCGAGAGCGTCCATCACCTCGTGCGTGGCGGCGGGGGTGGGCGGCACGGACGCCAGGATGTCGACGCGGCGGCGGGCGGCGGCCGCGACGGCGAAGGCGTCACCGGTCCAACTCCGGGCGCCGGAGAGCGCGTCGAGGGCGGCGGACTCCGCCACGGGCTCGCCCGCGCGCCGCGCCGCCCCGACGGCACGCTCGGCGGCCGCGACGGTCTCGTGCACGGAGTTGTCCGTGTCCCCCTGCAGCGCGCCGAAGGCGTCGGCGAGAACCGCCGCTTCGGCGAGGGTCACGGCCGCGTGGGCGGCGTCGCCGGACAGCTCACGGGCCCGCGCGAGCAGGGCGGTCGCCTCGGCCACGGTCGGCAGCCGCGTGAAGGAGGTGGAGAAGCGGTACGCGACGGTGGCGGCGGCCGCCAGGTCGCGGCCCGCCCCGACGCGGTCCCCGGCCCGCAACGCGGCGTCCGCGGCCGCACGGTGGAGCCGGAACATGTCGTCGCCGAGTCTGCGGCACCCGGCCACGGCGGCGGCGTTCCGCAGCGCGTCGGCACCGGAGGCGCCTGAGGCACCCGCGGCGACGTCAGCAGCCTCGACGTCGGAGGCGGCGGCGAGCCGGGCAGCCTGCTCGTACCGCTCCTGCGCCTCGTCCAACAGGTTCCGGGTGAAGGCGAGTTCGGCCAGGGACACGGCGAGGCGGCGGGCGGCCGCGCGCAGCTCCGGCCGGTCTCCCGCCCAGGCGAGGCCCGCCCGCAGATCGTCCGCGACGGCGTCGAACCGGGCACGCCAGTCGGCGCCCGAACCCTCCGCCAGCCCGTTCGCGGCGGCCAGGCACCACTCCACGTGGCGGGACCGGACCACGACCGACTCACCGGCGTCGTCGAGCCGTTCCCTCCCGTACTGCCGAATGGTCTCCAGGGCCTGGTACCGCGTGCCGGTCTCGGACGGCACGACGGCCAGCAGGCTCTGCTCGGCGAGCCTGCCGAGCCCGTCGACGACCGCGGCGGGCTCCAGCGCCTTAATCCCGGAAACCTCGGCGGCCGCCTCAGCCGTGAACGGCGCGACGAACACCGACACCCGGCGCAACAGCGCCTGGTCCCACGGCTCCAGCAGGTCATGGCTCCAGTCGAGGACCGCGCGCACCGACCGGTGCCGCTCGTCGACGCGGGAGCCGCCGCTGAGGATGCGCAGCTGGTCGGAGAGGCCGGAGGCGAGGCCGTCCAGGCCGAGCGTGGACCACCTCGCGGCGGCCAGCTCGATGGCCAGGGCCATGCCGTCGAGCCGTTCGCAGATGTCCACGACGCCTTCGCTCACCGCGGGGCCCAGCGGCTGCCCGACCGCCGCCGCCCGGTCCATGAACAGGGCCACCGCCTCGGAGTCGTCGCCACCGGCCCGCGAGAGCGGCGGTACCGGGAAGACCCACTCGAAGGGCACCATGAGGCGGGCCCGGCTGGTGGCGAGCACCCGTACGCCCGGGCAGGCCGCGAGCAGCGGCTCCAGGAACGGGGCCACTCCGTCGCGCAGATGCTCGCAGTTGTCGAGCACGAGCAGCATCCGCCGGTCGGCAAGGGCGGCCGTCAGGGCCGCGTCGATGTCGCGCCCGGGCTGCTCGCCCACGCCCACGGCGGCGGCGACCGCCGCGCCCACCCGTGCCGGATCGGTCACCGGGACCAGGTCGACGAAGCCCACTCCGTCGGGGAAGTCCCCGGCCACGTCCGCCGCCACCGCGAGGGCCAGCCGGGTCTTCCCGACCCCGCCCGGACCGACGGCGGTCACGAGCCTGCGCTCCTTGGCGGCCGCGCCCAACTCCCCGCGCTCCCGGCCCCGTCCGACGAAGGCGGTCAGCGGCGCCGGGAGTACGGCCGCCACCCGCGTCGGCCCCGCACCGGTCAGCTCGGCCGCCCGCCGCGACAGCGCCCGCCGGTCCGCCACCTCCAGCTTGCGCAGCAGCGACGAGACATGGGACTCGACGGTCCGTACGGAGATGAACAGCCGCGCGGCGATCTCCGCGTTGCTGAGGTGCTCCCCGAGGAGAGCGAGCACGTCGCGCTCCCGAGCCGAGATCGCTGGAGTGGTCACCGGGGCATTATCGGGGGCGAGTTCGAGGGGCATGACGGTCGGGTCCTTCTCCGCAGTGGCTATAGGCGACGGCTCTCAGCGGCGGCTCTCAGTAGCCGCTCTCCGTGGTGCGTTCCGTGGTCACCACGGAGGCGGCCGGAGCGGGTTGGCGGGAACCTGAGACCACAGCAGAGACCGGCTCTCCGAGCGACCGGGGCCGCCGCCCAAGACCACACACAGAGGACCGAGACCCCATGCCCACCACCCCCGCTTCCCCTCCTGCTTGCTCTCCCCCTCCGACTCCCGCACCCCGCAGCCGCACGGACCGCCGCCACGACACCGCCCACCGCCTGGCCCACGACGTCGACATCTGGGTGGCGACCGCCTCCCCCGACGGCACGCCCTACCTGGTCCCGCTGTCCTTCCACTGGGACGGCGAGGCGGTCCTGGTCGCCACCCCGGCGGACAGCCCGACCGGCAGGAACCTGGCCGCGACCCGCACGGCCCGCCTGGGCCTGGGCCCGACCCGCGACGTGACGATGATCGAGGCGACGGCAGAAGTCATCGAAGTGGACGCGCTGCCCCGGCAGTCGGCCGACGCCTTCACCGCACACACCAACTTCGACCCGCGCACGCTGACGACGCCGTACCGCTGGTTCCGCCTCTCACCGAGCCGTGTGCAGGCATGGCGCGAGGCGAACGAACTACCGGGGCGGACGTTGATGCGCGACGGCAACTGGCTGGCCTGAACCCACACCACGAAGGAGACGAATGATGAAGAAGACGACGTCCGACAAGACAGCCAACGCACAGTCCGAAGGTTTCACCGACGAGGAACGGGCGGCGATGAAGGACCACGCCCGGGAGCTCAAGACCGCCCGGCGCACGTCACGCCTGTCCAAGGCGGAGGCGGCCGCGCAGGCGGAGCGCGATGTGCTCGCGAAGATCGCCGAAATGCCGGAGCCGGACCGGGTCCTGGCGGAACGGATCCACGCCCTCGTGAAGGCCGGCGCACCGGCCCTGGCACCGAAGCTCTGGTACGGGATGCCCGCCTACGCCCTGGACGGCAAGGTCGTCTGCTTCTTCCAGGCCGCGCAGAAGTTCAAGTCGCGCTACGCAACGCTCGGCTTCAGCGACCAGGCGCACCTCGACGAGGGCGCGATGTGGCCGGCCGCGTACGCGCTGACCGGGCTGACGCCGGAGGCCGAGGAACGGATCAGTACGCTGATCGAGCAGGCGGTGAGCTGAGGCCGGGGCGCCGCGTGAAGAACCTGGCGCCCGAGACCGACTGCCCGAGCACGCCTCAGGACGGGGAGAAACCACAGTGATCGTCTGGGTGAACGGTGCCTTCGGCAGCGGGAAGACCACGTTGGTGGAGGAGTTGCGTCCGCGGTGGCCCGAAGCCCTGGTCTACGACCCGGAGTTGGTCGGGTACGCGCTGCGGGCGATCGTGGAGGTGCCCACCGGGGACTTCCAGGACCTCCGGCTGTGGCGGCGCCAGGTCGCCGCTCTCGCGATCGGTCTGGTCGAGGAGTACCGCCGTCCCCTCCTGGTCCCGATGACCCTGGTCGACCCCGTGTACGTGGCTGAGATCTTCGAGGCGCTGCGCGGCGCCGCCCTCGGCATCCACCACTTCTTCCTCAAGGTCCCCCGCGACGTCCTGGAGCAGCGCATCGACGGCCGGGTCCTCGCCCCGGGGGACCCCGAACGCGAGGCGAAGGTCCGGCGCTGGTGCAAGGAGCGGATCGCACCCTGCGAGGCGGCGGCCGACACCCTGCCCGCCGACACGGCGTTCCTGGACGGCCGGCTCCCCCCGCAGGAGCTGGCCGAGCAGGTGCTGACCCATATCGGCGTGACGCCTCGATCGCCGGTCACCCGTGCCTGCCCCGGATGACCTCGCCGAGGAGTCCGCGCGCCGACCGCGGTCAGCAGCTCCCGGCGTCGGCGGAGGACGTTCGCTGGCATGAAGGGGCGGGGTCGGCGAGTGCGGCGGGCGCACCGCAGGCGAGGGCGACGGCGAGCGCGGCGGCCACCGCAAGCACCGCCCCCTCCGCGCGCAGGACGAGGCTGCGGCGAGCCCTGCGTCTGCGGTCGTTGCTCAGCAGCTGGTTCAGGGCGCGTTCGGCGTTGCCGTGGAGCGGGCGGTCGCGCCAGGGACCCTCGTCGGCCCGTACCGGGTTGACGGCCCGCAGCAGTTCCAGTTCGTCGTCACGCATGGTCCGCTCCTCCTTCTCGCGCCGAGGGGTCGAATCGTAGGGATACGGTCATCTGCATGCGGTCGATCTCTCTGCGGAGTCTGCGGCGGGCCCGGTGCAGGCGCATCGCCGCCGCACTGCGACCGCACCCCAGGGCCACGGCCAGTTCGTCCAGGTTGAGTTCCTCCCACGCGGTCAGGCGCAGAGCCTCCTGATCCGCGGGGGAGAGCTGCGCGAGGGCGTCGTGGACCCAGGAGCCGGGCCGTTCGCTGTCGGGGCTGTCCACGATCTGGCGGCGGGCGGCCACCTCGTGATGGCTGAGCCTGTGCAGGAGCCGCCTCCGACGGCTCAGGCCACGCACCGTGTTGGCCAGACAGTTGCGCGCCACGCCGTACAGCCAGGGCAGCGGCGCCTCGGGGATCTCGTCCCGGCGCCGCCACACTATGGCAAAGACTTCCGCCACTACTTCCTCCACCTCGGCGGCCTCGCCACCGTCCCCCAGCCTGCGTGCCACGAACCGGCTCACCGCCCAGTAGTGCGCGCGGTAGGCATCGGTGAAGGCTTCGTCACTGCTCATGATCTGTCCGTGCTCATGATCCGTTGGTGTCCGGCACGGGCTCGATCTTCACACCCCCGCCCTGTGATGTTCGCGGCAGGGGGACCTGTGAACTTCTGAACCCGTTCGGACACTTACCGAACATGAGGTTCCAGAAGTTCCAGAAGTCGCCGCGGTGGGTGACGTGGCTGACCACCACGGACCACAAGACGATCGGCACGCTCTATCTGGTCACGTCGTTCGCCTTCTTCTGCATCGGCGGGGTGATGGCGCTCTTCATGCGCGCCGAACTCGCCCGTCCCGGCACGCAGATCATGTCGAACGAGCAGTTCAACCAGGCGTTCACGATGCACGGCACGATCATGCTGCTGATGTTCGCGACGCCGCTGTTCGCGGGCTTCGCGAACTGGATCATGCCGCTGCAGATCGGCGCCCCCGACGTCGCGTTCCCCCGCCTGAACATGCTCGCCTACTGGCTCTACCTGTTCGGCTCGCTCATCGCGGTCGGCGGGTTCCTGACCCCTCAGGGCGCGGCGGACTTCGGCTGGACCGCGTACGTCCCGCTGTCCGGCGCGGTGAACTCGCCGGGCATCGGCAGCGACATGTGGATCATGGGTCTGGCCTTCTCCGGCTTCGGCACGATCCTCGGCTCGGTCAACTTCATCACCACCATCATCTGCCTGCGGGCGCCCGGCATGACGATGTTCCGGATGCCGATCTTCACCTGGAACGTGCTGCTCACCGCGGTGCTCGCGCTGCTGGCGTTCCCGGTGCTCGCCGCCGCGCTCTTCGCCCTGGAGGCAGACCGCAAGTTCGGCGCGCACATCTTCGACGCGGCGAACGGCGGGTCGCTGCTGTGGCAGCACCTCTTCTGGTTCTTCGGCCATCCAGAGGTCTACATCATCGCGCTGCCGTTCTTCGGCATCATTTCCGAGGTCATCCCGGTCTTCTCGCGCAAGCCGATGTTCGGCTACATGGGCCTGATCGGCGCGACCATCGCGATCGCGGGCCTTTCGGTGACGGTGTGGGCGCACCACATGTACGTCACGGGCGGGGTGCTCCTGCCGTTCTTCTCCTTCATGACGCTTCTGATCGCCGTGCCGACGGGCGTGAAGTTCTTCAACTGGATCGGCACCATGTGGAGGGGCTCGCTGTCCTTCGAGACGCCGATGCTGTGGGCGGTCGGCTTCCTCATCACGTTCGTCTTCGGCGGTCTGACGGGGGTCATCCTGGCGTCACCGGTGATGGACTTCCACGTCTCGGACTCGTACTTCGTGGTCGCGCACTTCCACTACGTCGTCTTCGGCACCGTGGTGTTCGCGATGTTCTCCGGATTCCACTTCTGGTGGCCGAAGTTCACGGGCAAGATGCTCGACGAGCGCCTCGGCAAGATCACGTTCTGGACGCTGTTCATAGGCTTCCACGGCACGTTCCTCGTCCAGCACTGGCTGGGCACCAATGGAATGCAGCGCCGCGTTCCGGATTACCTGGCGGTGGAGGGCCTGACGGCGCTCAATACCCTGTCGACCATCTTCTCCTTCCTCCTCGGCCTGTCTCTCCTGCCGTTCTTCTACAACGTCTGGAAGACCGCGAAGTACGGCACGAAGGTCGAGACCGACGACCCGTGGGGCTACGGCCGTTCGCTGGAGTGGGCGACGTCCTGCCCACCACCGCGCCACAACTACGTCGCCCTGCCGCGCATCCGCTCGGAGTCACCGGCATACGACCTGCACCACCCCGAGGCCGCCTCGGAGCCCGCCGAACTCGTGGCGGCGCCATGATCAGGGAGATCGAGGGCTACCTCCTGGTCGAAGCGGCCCGCTCCGAGGGCAGGGCCGCTGCCACACGCTTCGTGCAGCAGCTTCCCTGGCTCACGGAAGCACAGCGGGAAGACATCGAACGCGCCTATGCCGAGGAGTACTCGGCGCTCACGCGTCAGCTGTGGCAACGGACCGCGGAGCGGGCGGACGAGTTGCGCGCCGAGTACGAGGAGACCTATCGGGCACTGCGGCGGCGCCTCTGCGCAACCGCGTGCGCGGTCGGAGCGGTCCTCCTGGCCGGCCTCACCGTGCTGTCGGTGACGCCACCGCTGTGAATGTCGCGGCGCAGGGCCGGCCTCCGTGCCCCCTGCCGTTCGTGCCTAGCCGCGATACGTCTCCAGCAGCCGCAACCACACCTCACTGATCGTCGGATACGACGGCACCGCGTGCCACAGGCGGTTGATCGGGACCTCTCCGGCGATCGCGACCGTCGCGGAGTGGATGAGTTCGCCGACTCCCGGGCCCACGAACGTGACGCCGAGGAGCACCTCGCGGTCGAGGTCGACGATCATGCGGGCGCGGCCTTCGTAGCCGTGGGCGTAGAGGCCCGCGCCGGCGACGCCCGCCATGTCGTAGTCGACGGCGCGCACGCGGTGGCCCGCCGCCTGTGCCTCGGCGAGGGTGAGGCCCGCCGAGGCCGCCTCGGGGTCGGTGAAGACGACCTGGGGGACGGCCGCGTGATCGGCGGTGGCGGCGTGGGCGCCCCACGGGTCCGTCTCGAGGAGGGGCACCTGCTGGGCGCGCGCCGTGATCGCGGCGCCCGCGATGCGGGCCTGGTACTTGCCCTGGTGGGTCAGGAGGTTGCGGTGGTTGGCGTCGCCGACCGCGTAGAGCCAGTCGCTGCCCTGGACGCGGCAGCTTTCGTCGACGGGCAGCCAGCTGCCGGGCGTGAGCCCCACCGTGTCCAGGCCGATGTCGTCCGTGCGCGGCGCCCGGCCCGTCGCGAACAGGATCTCCTCGGCCTCCAGGCGCGTGCCGTCGCTCAACTCGGCCGTGACGGTGTCCCCTTGACGGGCCACGGACGTGACGGACGCCTGGGTGCGGACCTGGGCGCCCGCCTCCGTGAGGGCCTTCGCCACCAGTTCGCCCGCGAAGGGCTCCATGCGGGGCAGCAGTCCGTCGCCCCGTACGAGGAGCGTGACCTGTGCGCCGAGCGCCTGCCAGGCCGTGGCCATCTCCACGCCCACGACGCCGCCGCCCACCACGAGGAGGCGGTCCGGCACGTGGTCCGCGCTGGTCGCCTCGCGGCTGGTCCAGGGGCGCACGGCGGCGAGGCCGGGGAGGTCGGGCAGGACGGCGCGGCTGCCGGTGCACACCGCCACGGCGTGCCGGGCCGTGAGGGTCACGGTCTGCCCCTCGGGGGTGGCCACCGTGACCTGGCGGGTTCCGGCGAGGCGGCCGTGCCCCCGGTGGATGTCGGCGCCGATGCTGTCCAGCCAGGCCACCTGGCCGTCGTCCTTCCAGTGCGAGGTGTAGTAGTCGCGGTGCGCGAGGACGGCGGCGGAGTCGAGGGGGCCCTGCACGGACTGGGTGAGGCCGGGGACCTTGCGGGCGTCGGCGCGGGCGACGACCGGGCGCAGCAGCGCCTTGCTCGGCATGCACGCCCAGTACGAGCACTCGCCGCCGATGAGTTCGCTCTCCACCACGGCCGCGCTCAGCCCGGCGGCGCGCACCCGGTCCGCCACGTTCTCGCCCACCGGTCCGGCGCCGAGGACCACCACGTCATACGTCTTGGGTTCCGTCATGTGGCCCAGTCTGGTCGTAGGTGTGCGGCGGGGCCACATGGGTACGCGCGCGGAATACGACCCGGCGCCGGGTCGTTGTGCGGGGCAGCGGCTTCACCAGAGGCACGGCCGCAGGAAGCCCCCAGCGAAGCCCGTTAGCGAGGAGAGATCAGCATGAGCAGCACGACGGTGGAGCTCACCAAGGAAAACTTCGACCAGTTGGTCACGGACAACGAATTCGTGCTGATCGACTTCTGGGCGTCCTGGTGCGGTCCCTGCCGGCAGTTCGCCCCCGTCTACGAGAAGGCCGCCGAGTCCAACCCCGACCTGGTCTTCGGCAAGGTGGACACGGAGGCGCAGCCTGAGCTGGCCGCCGCGTTCGGCATCCAGTCCATTCCGACGCTGATGATCGTCCGCGATCAGGTCGCCGTCTTCGCGCAGCCGGGCGCGCTGCCCGCGGAGGCCCTGGACGACGTCATCGGACAGGCCCGCAAGCTGGACATGGACGAGGTGCGCAAGGCCGTCGCCGCCGAGCAGGCCGCCGGCAACGACCAGCCCGGCGAGTAGGCGAACAGACGAACAACGGATCAAACGAATCTGGTGAGCGTGTGCGCCGGGGTCAGCTCGACTCCCGGCGCACCGTCGTCGCTCCCAGCACGTCGTGCTGTTCGGCCGCCCCGCCCGGCTCACGGACGAGGCGGTCGACGAGTTCCGCGAGCTTCTTGCCCGAGGGCAGCTCCATGCGGACGGTGCTGAGCCGGGGGCGCAGCAGCCGCCCCAGCATCAGGTCGTCGGCCCCGACGACGGCCGTCTCGTCCGGCACCGCGACGCCCGCGTCCTGGAGGGCGCGCATCAGGAGCATCGCGTATTCGTCGTTGTACGCGAACACCGCGTCGAGCCCGAGCCCCCGCCAGCGCGATGCGAGCCGGGACGCCGACTCCTCCTCGTAGGCGAGCGGAAGCTCGGTGATCTCGGCGGCCGTGCCGCGCACGGCTTGGCGGGCCCCTTCGAGGCGGGGCTGGGAGAAGGGTTCGAGGCCGGTCTCCTCGGGGACCACGACGCCGATGCGGCGGCGCCCGCGCTCCAGGAGGTGGGCGGCCGCGCTGTGGCCGACCCTGCGCTGGTCCATGAGCAGGGCGTGGGCGCCCTCGTCGGCGCCGCTGCCGAGCGTCAGGACGGCCTTGGCCCCGGCGCGCCGCAGCAGCGCGACGCCGCCCGCGCCGAGGGCGGTCGCCTCGGGTGCGAGGACCGCGACGGGGCGCAGCTCGGCCCAGGCGCGGGCGGCGTCCTCGCCGGTCAGGCCGAGGCTGCCGTACTGCACGACGGTGTAGTCGAGGCGGCTGAGCGCCCACTGGAGCTCGTTGAGGAAGCCGCTGTAGAGGGGGCCCGCGGGAATCTGGGGCGTGGGCATGAGCACGATGCGGGTGTGGCCCGCGCGCAGGCTGCGGGCGGCGGCGTGCGGGACGTAGCCGAGTTCCTTGGCCGCTTCGTGGACGCGTTGGCGGGTGGGTTCGCTGATGCGGACGGCGCTGGTGTTGTTCAGGACATAGCTGACGGTCGCGCGCGAGACGCCCGCCAGACGCGCGACGTCGGCGCTCGTCGGCACGGCGCCCGACGCGGAACTCGGCCCGGAGTTCGACGCGTCGGCGTGCGGGGGCTGCGGGGGCTGCGGATTCGGTATCTGCACCATGACGAGGGCATCTTCGCAGACCGGCGCGGTGCTCTCCCAGGCGGGCACGGGGGCGCTGCCGCGCGTGCACCGGGGCGCTCATGGTCAGGCGCGGGAGCGGCGGCGCGAGCGCCGTGACCACGGGGAGGGGCGCGCGGAGCAGAGGCTCAGGCGCGTCCCCACCGGGAGGGGCGGCGGGGTCAGGGGGCGGGCGCCGGAAGCAGGGGGCTCGGCGAGGGAGCACGGCCTGCTCCCCCGTCGGCCCGCTCGCCCGTCAGGCGGATCCCGCCGAACCCCGCCGAACCCCGGGAACCCCGGACGCCCCGATCACCCCAGTCACCCCCGAACACCCCGGACACCCCGGACACCCCAACTCCCCCACCCCCGTTCCCCGTTGGCACCCCCTCCGGTTACCGTTCGGTACAACCGCCAGGCCGCCGAAGCCGCCCCCGAGCAAACCGCCGAGCCGCCCCCGAGCAAAGGTGCCCTCACATGACTGCCGACCGTGCCGATGGGCTCCAGCGGACCGCTCGCGCGCTGGCCGCAGGGGAGGTGTCCTCGCGGGAGCTGACCGAGCGGGCCCTCGCGCGGATCGAGGCGGCGCAGCCGACGCTGAACGCCTTCAAGCTGGTGCGCGCCGAGGCCGCGCTGGCCGAGGCGGACGCCGCCGACAAGGCCCTCGCTGCCGGAGAGGCGAGCAGGCGCCCGCTCCTGGGCGTGCCGTTGGCCGTGAAGGACGACATGGACATCGCCGGTGAGCCCACCGCCTTCGGGTGTGCCGGAGACTTCCCGCCGCAGAGCGCGGACTGCGAGGCCGTGCGCAGGCTGCGCGCCGCGGGCGCCGTGGTGGTGGCGAAGAGCAACAGCTGTGAGCTGGGCCAGTGGCCCTTCACCGAAGGGCCCGCCTTCGGGGACACCCGTAACCCGTGGAACACCGCCCACACCCCGGGCGGCTCTTCGGGCGGTTCGGCCGCCGCCGTCGCCGCGGGCCTCGTCCCGGCGGCGCTCGGCTCGGACGGCGCGGGCTCCGTGCGGATACCCGCGGCCTGGACGCACCTCGTGGGCATCAAGCCGCAGCGCGGCCGGATCTCCACCTGGCCGTGGCCCGAGGCGTTCCAGGGCATCACCGTGAACGGCCCGCTGGCCAGGACCGTCGCCGACGCCGCCCTCCTCCTCGACGCGGCGAGCGGCAACCACGAGGGCGATCTGCACCGGCCGCCGCCCGTCCGCGCGGCCGAGGCGGCCACCCGCGAACCGGGCCGCCTGCGGATCGCCCTCTCGGTGCGCATGCCGTTCACGGCGACCCCGAAGCGCCTGGACCCGGCCGTGAAGGAGAAGGTCGTGGGACTCGCCAAGCGCCTGGTCGCGCTCGGCCACGACGTCGAGGTGGCCGATCCGCGCTACGGGCAGATCGGGCTCGCCTTCGTGCCGCGCGCCACGGCGGGCATCGCCCAGTGGACCCGCGAGGTCCCGGACCCCGCCCTGCTCGACCCGCGCACCCGGGAGGCGGCCCGCATGGGGCGGCTGCTCGGCGGGGCGCCGCTGCGGCTCGCGCGCCGCGCCGAGAGCGTCCTGCACCGCCGGGTCGGCGCGATCTTCCGTACGTACGACGTGGTCCTCGCGCCGACCACCGCGACGCCCCCGCCCCGCATCGGCGCGATGGCGCAGCTCAGCGGCTGGCGCACCGACCGGGCGATGATCGCCGCGTGCCCGTACGCCTGGCCGTGGAACGTCCTCGGCTGGCCGGGCGTGAACGTGCCCGCGGGGCGCGTGGCCGGCGGCCTGCCGGTCGGCGCGCAGCTCCTCGGCCCGGCGGGCAGCGAACCGCTCCTGATCTCTCTGGCGGCACAACTGGAGGCGGATCAGCGCTGGTACGAGCAGTGGCCGGAGGCGTACGCGGGCGCCGCCGAACCCGCCCCGTAGTCCTCCGCGCCCGCGGTCAGAGGTGGGACTCCGGGATGCGGGCGGACAGGCCCCCGTCCACGGGCAGGACCGCGCCGGTCACGAACGAGGCGTCGGGCCCGGCGAGGAACGCGACCGCCCCGGCCACCTCTTCGGGCAGTCCGGGCCGCCGCAGCGGATACACCTCGACCTTCGCGGCGAGCGCCGCCGGGTCCTGCCGCAGGCCGGCGTTGCGCTCGACCTCGATGAGGCCGGGCGAGACGGCGTTGACGCGGATCCCGTGCGGGCCCCACTCGTGCGCGGCGGTGCGCGTAAAGGCGACGAGTCCGGCCTTGGCCGCCGAGTAGGCGCCGTAGTCGAGCGAGGCGAACTGGGCGTGCACGGACGCGATGTTGACGATCGCACCCGGGCGGCCCGCGGCGATGAGCGGCCCGGCGAAGGCCCGCGACAGCCGGACGGCGGCGTGCAGGCACACGTCGAAGGTGTGCGCCCAGCCCGCCGCGGTGCCGTCGAGGAGGGGCGCGCGCTCTTCGGCGTAGGCGCAGTTGACCAGGGTGTCGGGGTGCGCGGGCGCGGCGGCGAGGACCCGGGCGGGGGCGTCGGCGTCGGTGAGGTCGGCGACGACGGCGGTGACGCGGGGGCGGCCCAGCCCCGCGTCGTGCTTCTCCAACTCCCTTACGGAGTCCAGGATGTCCACCGCCACGACGTGCCGCCCCCGCGCCAGCTGGTCCAGGGCGACCACGCGGCCGATGCCGCGGGCCGCCCCGGTCACGACCGCCACGCCACCCGCAACACCGTTCGCCGCGCCGCCTGCCGCGTCGGCACGCGTCGGGCCGGCCTCGTTCGCACTCATCTCGTCAGCAACTCCTTGCCGCTCGCCGTCGGTCAACGCCGCCCAGCGTCGCTCACCGGCGCCCGGCGCGCGAGGGTCCGCCACAGCGCGGGGTCCTCGAACCCCAGCGCCCACACCGAGGTGTTGACCACGCCGTAGCGCCGCGCGACCGCCAGATGAGCCGCGGTCCCGCGCGCGTCCTGGTACCAGACCGTGCGCTGCGTCCTGCCTTCCTTGTACGTGAAGTGGGGCGTCCGGGACGCCGGGTCGAGGTGGTAGCGGGCGCCGACGCGGCGGCGCAGCGCCTCCGCCTCCTTCCACGTCACGTGCCGGGCGCGCCCCTTGTGGCCGACGGCCCAGTCCCAGCCGTACGCGGGCAGCGCCAACTCCAGCTTGCGGCGCGGCACTTCGGCGGTGGCGCGGCGCAGGATCTCGCCGTACCAGGCCGGTGTGGACAGCGGGCCGGGCGACCCGTCGGCCCAGTGCAGGTTGTACGCCATGACCCGCATGCGGTCGGCGGCGGCGCCGAGCCCTCGGTAGTCCCAGATCCGGCCGCTGCCCGCGGTCTTCGGGGAGACGGTGACGACGCACTGCTTGTGCCGGGCGTGCAGGCGGCGGCAGAGGTCGGTGACGAGCGTGGTGTATCCGGCGCGGACCTTCTTGTACGCCGCGGTGGGCGTCGGCGCGATGGTCTCGTAGTCGAGGTCGATGCCGTCGTAGGCGCGGCTCGCGACGACGCGCAGCAGCGCCTCGACGTGCCGGGCACGGCTCCGGGGGTCGGTGACGACGGCGGCGAGCGCGCCCTTGGGGAGCTTCTCCATGACGGTCGGCACGACCCTGATGCCCTTGCGGTGCAGCCCGTCGATGATGCGGCGGTCCCCGGCTCCCGGGTGCCCGTCGACGCGTCCGGCGGACTTCACCTCGTACCAGAAGGGGCTGACGGTGTGGAGCCGGTCGGCGTGGGCGAGGGCGCTGCGGTAGCCGGCTTCCTGCTCCCAGTAGGGGAGCCAGCCGGAGGCGGTGCGGGCGGGGCGCTCCCGTTCCGGGGCTTCTTCGGCCCGGGCGGGCGCCGGGGTCAGGGCCGCCGTGGCCAGGGCGGCGGTGAGGGCGACGGGGATCCAGGTCTCGCGTATGCGCCGGCTGCGGCTGCGTTCTCTGTTGGGCACCATGGGGCGAGCCTGCGGGCCATCCGGCGCCCCCGCTCAGCGGATTGGGCCAGTCAGGCCCTACCGTGACCCGCGTGACTGCTTCCATCGATGATCCGCATCTGAACGACAACCCCGGCCGCACGGGCCGCACCGCCACCACGGAGGCCGAGCCGCGCGAGGTCGGCCGGGTCCACACCGAGTACGCGCCCGCCCACGACGGCGACCCCGATCCCGGCGAGATCGTGTGGACGTGGGTCCCCTACGAGGAGAACGACGGCCGCGGCAAGGACCGTCCCGTCCTCGTCGTGGCCCGGGAGACGGCGGGCACCCTGCTCGCCGTGCAGCTGTCCAGCAAGCGGCACGACAGCGAGCGGGACTGGGTGCCCATCGGCAGCGGGCCCTGGGACCGGGAGGGGCGCGACTCGTGGGTGGACATCGACCGGGTGCTGCGCGTGCACGAGCGGGGCATGCGGCGGGAGGCGTGCGCGCTGGACCGGATGCGCTTCAACCTCGTCGTGCTGCGGCTCAGGGAGCGGTACGGGTGGCGTTAGGCCCCCTGTCCCACGAGGTCCGCGAAGACTCGCTCGAAGGCGGCCCGGGTCGGGGCCGCGCGGGAGCGGTCGAGCACGCCGAAGACGATGTGCGCGAAGTGACCCTCGAAGCGGCGGCCTTCGGCGAGGTGGCCGCGGAACGCCTCCGCGACCTGCGCCGGGTCGTTCTGGAACACCCCGCACCCCCACGCCCCGAGCACGAGCCGCCGGTAGCCGCAGGCCGCCGCCGTCTCCAGCACACGCTCGGCGCGCGCCGCGAGGGCGTGCGGGACGTCGGGGGTGCGCTCCGGCGCGTTGCGGGCGATCACTCCCGCGTTCGGCGCGGGTGAGGTCAGGAAGCCCACTCGGTAGGGGCGGTCGAGCAGCTGCCCCCGGTCGTCGCGGAAGACCGGGACGGCCGGGGCGTGGATGACGCGGTCGCTGTAGAACGGGTCGCGGTGGGCGCGGTGGTGCTCGTAGAACTCGGGGGCCTCCAGCAGGCAGGTGTACAGCGCGGAGGCCCGGCACAGGGCCTCCTCCTGCGCCTGCGCGCCGTTCAGATACCCACCGCCAGGATTGCGGGCGGAGGCGAAGTCCAGGACGGCGACGGGGCCTTCACGGGTGCCACGGGTGTCCCCGGTGTCCGTCATGACCCCGGTGTCCCCGGTGTCCGTGAGGCGCCGCGCCGCCTCCAGGCTGCTCTCGCCCGTCACCTCGACGATCCTGCCGCCGGGCGCCCGTTCCGGCACCGCGACCGGCTCCGGCCCGTACATCCGCGTGCCCGCGCGCGCCGCCGCCACCTCGTCGGCGATGCTCACGCGGTGTCCGCCCGGCGCGGCGTACCCGCCCGCCGCGACGATCTGCTCGGTCTGCCGCGCCTGTCCGCGCAGCCGGGCGCTCACGCCCGCACCCCCGCGATGCCGCGCACCTCGCCGCGCACCGCGTCCCCCGTCTCGTACATGAACGCATGGTGAGCGGTGCGCGTCGCCCGGCGCAACAGGCTTTTCCGGCCCGAGGGGCACTCTTGTGCGAACGGCCGCGAGGGTCTTGGGTGGAGCGAGCATCGCCAACTCGGTCCACCCCACATCGAGTTGGATCGGAAACGGCCCGCGACCCGCGGACCAGGCGAGACAACCGGACGGGAGGCCCCATGCCCGAGGGAGACTGTACGAACCGGCAGGCCGGACAGCAGGTGAAGCCCCGGACGCCGGTCCGGGACCCGGTGACCGAGGCCGAGGTCGAGGCCCTCGTCCACGGCATCTGCTTCAAGACCGGGCCGCCCCGCACCACCGGCGTCGAGCTGGAGTGGCTCGTCCACGACCCGCGCCTGCCCCACCTGCCCGTACCCTCCGCCCGCCGCGAGACGGCCTACGCCGCACTGCGGGCCCTGCCCCTGCACCACTCGGCCCTCACCGTCGAACCCGGCGGCCAGCTGGAGCTCAGCTCGCTGCCCGCCGCGTCCCTCATGGACTGCGTGAGAGGCATGGCGGCCGACATGGCCGCCGTCCGCGCCGCGTTGCGCGCCCACGAGCTCACCCTCACCGGACTCGGCGCCGACCCCTGGCGCCCGCCCGTCCGCGTGCTGCGCCGGCCCCGCTACGACGCGATGGAGCGCTGCTTCGACCGCACGGGCCCGGAGGGGCGCCGCATGATGTGCTCCACGGCGTCGGTGCAGATCTGCCTGGACGCCGGGTACGAGGAGCCGGGCCCGCTCGGCTACGGGCGCCGCTGGCGGCTCGCGCACCTGCTGGGTCCCGTCCTGGTCGCCGCGTTCGCCAACTCCCCCTTCCAGGACGGCCGTCCGACCGGGTGGCGCTCCACCCGGCAGGCCGTGTGGGCGGGCATCGCCGCGGACCGGGCGGGCGCCCCGTCGCTGGACGAGGAGCCGCGGGCGGCGTGGACGCGGCACGCGCTCGACGCGGAGGTGATGTGCGTACGGGATCCACGGGAGTCCGCCGACGGCAGTCCCGGCGCCGCCGCGGGTGCGTCGCCGCCCTGGCTCGTCCCGGAAGGGCTGAGCTTCCGGGCCTGGACCCGCTCCGGCCTCCCCCGCCCGCCGACCCGCGCCGACCTCGACTACCACCTCACCACGCTGTTCCCGCCGGTGCGCCCCCGCGGCCACCTGGAGCTGCGCATGGTCGACGCGCAGCCCGGCGACGACGGCTGGGTGGTGCCGCTCGCCGTCACGAGCGCCCTGTTCGACGACGCGCAGGCGGCCGAGACCGCCTACCGGACCGTCAAACCCCTCGCCGAGCGCGCCGGTTCGGGCCCCGCGCCCGCCAACGCCCTGTGGCGGAGCGCGGCGCGCGAGGGCCTCACCGATCCGGAGCTGCACGAGGCGGCGCTCGCCTGCTTCGCGGCCGCGCTGGACGCGCTGCCCCGCATCGGTGCCGCGCCCGACGTCGTCGAGGCCGTCGCCGCCTTCATGGACCGCCATGTCGCGCGCGGCCGCTGTCCCGCCGACGACCTCCTCGACCGACTCACGCACCGCTCAGGGACCCCCGCGTCCGGGAAGGAAGCCCGCCGATGACCGGCCGCCCCACGACCGATGCCGATGCCCTCACCCCCCACCACTCCCCCGACGCACTGCGCGCCCGCGCCCTCGCCGAGCTGCTCGCCGCGCGGGAGCGCACCTCGGCGCTGACCTCGTGCGTCGACGACCCCGAACTGACCGCCCAGCACTCGCCGTTGATGTCACCCCTGGTGTGGGACCTGGCGCACATCGGCAACCAGGAGGAGCTGTGGCTGCTGCGCGCGGTGGCGGGGCGGGACGCGATGCGGCCGGAGATCGACTCGCTCTACGACGCGTTCGAGCATCCGCGCGCCGAGCGGCCGACGCTGCCGCTGCTCGCGCCGGAGGAGGCGCGCCGCTACGCCGCCGAGGTGCGGGGGCGGGCCCTCGACGTCCTGGACAGCAGCCCGCTGCGCGGCAGCAGGCTCACCGACGCGGGCTTCGCCTTCGGGATGATCGCGCAGCATGAGCAGCAGCACGACGAGACCATGCTCATCACCCATCAGCTGCGCCGGGGCGGTCCCGTGCTGACCGCGCCGGAGCCGGAGCCCGCGCCGCCGTTCACCGGTCCCGCCGAAGTCCTGGTCCCCGGCGGCCCGTTCACCATGGGAACCTCGACCGAGCCCTGGTCGCTCGACAACGAGCGCCCGGCCCACACCCGGCTCGTGCCGCCGTTCTTCATCGACACCACGCCGGTGACCAACGCCGCGTACCAGTCCTTCATCGACGACGGCGGGTACGCGGAGCGCCGCTGGTGGGACCCGGCGGGCTGGGACATGATCCGCTCGGGCGGCATCGCGGCCCCGCTGTTCTGGCGCCGCGAGGGCGGGCAGTGGCTGCGGCGCCGCTTCGGACATCTCGAGCCGGTGGCGCCCGACGAGCCGGTGCTGCACGTCAGTTGGTACGAGGCGGACGCGTACGCGCGCTGGGCGGGGCGGCGCCTGCCTACCGAGACCGAGTGGGAGAAGGCGGCCCGGCACGACCCGGTGAGCGGCCGTTCGCTGCGCTACCCGTGGGGCGACGCCGACCCCACCCCGCAGCGGGCCAACCTCGGCCAGCGCCATCTGCGGCCCGCCCGCGCGGGCAGCTACCCGGCGGGGGAATCGCCGCTGGGCGTACGGCAGTTGATCGGGGACGTGTGGGAGTGGACCTCCAGCGACTTCCTCCCCTACCCGGGCTTCGCCGCCTTCCCCTACCGGGAGTACTCGGAGGTGTTCTTCGGCGGCGACTACAAAGTGCTGCGCGGCGGGGCGTTCTCCGTCGCGCCGGTGGCCTGCCGGGGCACGTTCCGCAACTGGGACCACCCGGTGCGACGGCAGATCTTCTCCGGGTTCCGCACCGCCCGGGACGCCGCGCCGACGGCGGCCGACCGTACGGATTCGGGCCCCCTGGGGCGCGTCTGATGTGCCGTCACCTCGCGTTCCTCGGGCCACCCGAGCCGCTCGGCGCGCTCCTCGTGGCGCCCGCGCACGGCCTGTACCGGCAGTCGTGGGCGCCGCGCAGACAGCAGCACGGCACCGTCAACGCCGATGGTTTCGGGGTGGGTTGGTACGCCGATGGCGACCCGGTGCCCGCCCGCTACCGCCGCCAGGGACCGATCTGGGCCGACCAGTCCTTCGCCGACCTCGCCCGGGTGGTGCGCTCCGGGGCGCTGCTCGCGGCGGTGCGGGACGCGACCGTGGCGGGCGCCGACGGGGAGGCCGCGGCGGCGCCGTTCGCGGCCGGGCCGTGGCTGTTCAGCCACAACGGCGCGGTGGCGGGCTGGCCCCGCTCGCTCGCGCCGCTCGTGCGCGACCTGCCCCCGGAGGACGTACTGAACCTGGAGGCGCGCTGTGACGCGGCCCTGGTGTGGGCGCTGGTCCTGCACCGGCTGCGGCGCGGCGACGAGGAGGCGCAGGCCCTCGCGGACACGGTCCTGGAGGTCGCCGAGGCGGCCCCCGGATCGCGCCTCAACCTCCTGCTCACCAACGGCGACACGATCGCCGCGACCGCCTGGGGCGACACCCTCTGGTACCGCGCCGAACCCGACCGCCGCACCGTCGTGGCCTCCGAGCCCTACGACGACGACCCGCACTGGCGACAGGTGCCCGACCGCACCCTGCTCGCCGCCAGCCGCACCGACGTACTGCTGACCCCGCTCAAGGAGCCCACCGCGTGAGCCCGTTCCTGCTGACCCGGACCCTGCCCGAGGACGCCACCGACGCCGACCTGCGCGCCGACGTCCTGCACGGACTGACCCGCCCCCGAGCTCTCGATCCCGCTCGAGCAGGGGGGACCCCCTCCCGAGCTCTCGACCCCGCTCGAGCAGGGGGGACCCCCTCCCGAGCTCTCGACCCCGCCCGAGCAGGGGAAACCCCCTCCCGAGCCGACGGGACCGCCTTCCTCAAGTCGCTGCCGCCCAAGTGGTTCTACGACGCGCGCGGCAGCGAGCTCTTCGAGGAGATCACCGAACTGCCCGAGTACTACCCGACGCGCGCGGAACGCGAGATCCTGCACCGCCGCGCCGCCCGCATCGCCGAGGTCACCGAGGCCCGCACCCTGGTGGAGCTGGGCTCGGGCTCCTCGGAGAAGACCCGGCACCTCATCGCGGCCCTCCCTGCCCTGCACACCTACGTCCCGGTCGACGTCAGCGAGTCGGCGCTGACGGGCGCGGGCCACGCCCTGCTCGCCGAGCACCCCTCGCTCAACGTCCACGCCCTGCTGGCCGACTTCACCCGCGGCCTGGCCCTGCCGGGCACGCCGGGCCCCCGGCTCGTGGCGTTCCTCGGCGGCACGATCGGCAACCTGCTGCCCGCCGAGCGCGCCGTGTTCCTCTGCTCCGTCCGCTCGCTCCTCGAACCGGGTGACGCGCTGCTGCTCGGCACGGACCTGGTGAAGGACGAGAAGACCCTGGTGGCGGCGTACGACGACGCGGCGGGCGTCACGGCCGCCTTCAACAAGAACGTCCTCACGGTCATCAACCGCGAACTCGGCGCCGACTTCGACCCGGCCGCCTTCGACCACGTCGCCGTCTGGGACCGCACCCACGAGTGGATCGAGATGCGACTGCGCGCCCGCTCGCCCCAGACGGTGAAGATCCCCGCGCTGGACCTCGCCGTCGACTTCGAGGCCGAGGAGGAACTCCGTACGGAGATCTCGGCGAAATTCCGGGAGGAGGGCGTACGGGGCGAACTGGCGGCCGCGGGGCTGCGGTTGACCCAGTGGTGGACGGACGAGGAGGACCGCTTCGCGCTGTCGCTGAGCGTGGCGGACTGAGCGCACCGGTCGGGCCCGGGGGGCCGAGCCGCCGGCGCCTCTCGTCGGGTCACCTCACGCCCGGCTCTCGTCCAGGGCCTCGGTGATCCGCCGGGAGGCCGCCCGCGCGGCCGGCGCCGGGTCCGCCCCCTTCAGGACCGCCGACATGTACGCCTTGATCGGGTTGTCCGCCTCGACCTCCGCCCAGCGGGGCGACGCGGGGGTGGCGCGCCCCCGCGCCGCCCCCACGGCCATGGC
Organism: Streptomyces odontotermitis; assembly: GCF_050510915.1. Taxonomy (NCBI): domain Bacteria; kingdom Bacillati; phylum Actinomycetota; class Actinomycetes; order Kitasatosporales; family Streptomycetaceae; genus Streptomyces; species Streptomyces odontotermitis. The sequence goes on from NZ_JBNJLS010000004.1 coordinate 256,498, forward strand.
CGCGACGGCCTCGTCGCCCTCCACCACGCCGGCCAGGGTCGTCTTGTTGGGCACGTAGTTCATGGTCCGGGCCAGCTCGGTCTGCCACTTCTTGCCCGCGAGCGCCTCGATGACGGCCACGGCGCCCTTGCGGTTCCTGGTGCGGGCGGGCACCACCAGATCGGACCCGCCGGTGAAGACGGCGCCGGCCCGGGAGGCGGTCCTGCCGGGCACGGGAAAGTACCCGAGCTTCCCCTTCATGTCCGGGTTCTTCTGCTCGATCGCACGCGCGGCGCCCGGCACGGCGACGATCTGCGCGATGTCGCCCTTCGCGAACTCCCCGGCCTGCGGCGGGTGTTCCTCGTCCGCGCCCCGGGGCCCGTCACCGAGCGCCTGCAGCCGCCGGTAGAAGTCCATGCCGCGCAGCGCCGCCGCCGAGTGCAGGGCGCCCTCCCAGGTCCCCGCGCGCTCCTCGGCGAGCTCGCCGCCCTCGTCCCAGATGAACCCGGCGAGCGTGTACCAGTCCTGCCCCGCCAGGTAAATGCCCTGCTGGGAGCCGGAGTCGAGGCGCCGGGTGTCGGCCAGCCACTCGTCGCGGGTGCGCGGCGGGCGGCGGATCCCGGCGCGGGCGAACAGCTCCTTGTGGTAGATCACGACGCGGTTCGCCGCGTACCAGGGGATGCCGTACTGGCTGCCGCGGTAGCTGCCCGGCTGGGCGAGGCCAGGCAGCCATTCGTTCATGCCCAGGTCGCGGGCGGACTCCAGGGTGAGGTCGTCCAGGCCGCCCTCGTCGACGTACTGGGCGACCTGCGTGTTGCCGACCTCGATGACGTCCGGCGCCCCGTCGCCGCCCCGCGCGAGGGCCGCCTTCACCTTGGGGCCGATGCCGGTCCACTCCTGGACGTGGATGTCGAGGGAGAGGTCGTCGTGCTGCTTCTCGAAGTCCTCGGTGAAGCTCTTGACGAATCCGGCCGAGGCGCTGCCCCGCATCAGCCAGACGGTGACGGTGCGCCGCTTCTCGCCGCCGCCGGGCAGGGCTCCGCAGCCCGCGAGGAGCGGGCCGCCGGCGAGGGCGAGCGGGAGGGACAGGAGGGTTCGGCGGGAGGTCTGGCGCACGTCGGTCACTTTCTGCCTGCGGACAGGGAAGGGGGCCCGACGTGGGGAGAGCCGGTGGCTCGAACGGGATGGGGCAGGAGTTTGGTATAGACCAAAGCGCCGGTCAAGAGGCTGGACAGAGGAGCCGCCACTACGGTGGAGGTCATCCCACCGCGGCGGAGAGGAGCACACCCCCTCATGTCCAGCCACACCTATCGCGTCACCGAGATCGTCGGCACCGCGCCCGAGGGCGTAGACCAGGCCATTCGCAACGGCGTCAGCCGTGCCTCGCGCACCATCCGCAACCTCGACTGGTTCGAGGTGACCCAGGTTCGCGGCCACATCGTGGACGGCGAGATCGAACACTTCCAGGTCGGCCTGAAGGTCGGCTTCCGCCTGGAGGACGAGGACGAGGGCGCATAGCCCGCGGGCCGACGAGGGGCCTCTTGGGCGAGTGGGCCCGGGCGGCCCTCCGTAGGCTGGTCACGTGACCCACGACAGCCGCAGACCTCTGGCCGTGTTCGACCTCGACGGCACGCTCGCGGACACGGGGCACCGCCAGCGGTTCCTGCAGCGCAAGCCGCGCGACTGGACCGCCTTCTTCGCCGCCGCCCCGGACGATCCCCCGCTCGCGCCAGGGGTCGCCCTCGCCCTGGAGAGTGCCTCCGAGTGCGAGGTCGTCTACCTCACGGGGCGCCCGGAGCGGTGCCGCGCGGACACCGTCGACTGGCTGGCGCGGCAGGGGCTGCCCACGGGCCGGATCTGGATGCGCCGCGACCACGACCGGCGCCCCGCCCGCCGCACCAAGCTGGAGATCCTGCGCAGGCTCGCCCGCGACCGCGAGATCCGCATGCTCGTGGACGACGACGAGCTGGTCTGCGTCGACGCCGAACGGGCGGGCTTCACCGTCGTACGGGCCCGCTGGGCCGAGGAGTCGGCGGAGCTGCGGGACGCGCAGGAGCGGGAGGGGCGCACCTGAGCGCTCCGAGGAAGCTCGCCGTCCGCTCCGGGAATCCTGACGGCGCCCACACGTTGAAGGCAACGTGAGCTCTCTGATCGAAGAAACCCGGTTCTCCGTCCTCGACCGCTCCCGCACCCGGGAGGGCTACGAGGGCCCGCAGGCCCTGCGCGACACCGTGGCGTTCGCCCGCGAGATCGAAGGGCTCGGCTACCACCGCATCTGGGTCTCCGAGCACCACGGCGTGCCCGGCGTCGCGGGCTCCGCGCCGACGGTGCTCGCGGCGGCCGTCGCGGCGGCGACCCGGTCCATCCGGGTGGGCACGGGCGGCGTGATGCTGCCGAACCACCAACCCCTCGTGGTGGCCGAGCAGTTCGGGGTCCTGGAGTCCCTCTTCCCCGGCCGGATCGACATGGGGCTCGGCCGCTCCGTCGGCTTCACGGACGGCGTCCGCAGGGCCCTCGGCCGCGACAAGCACGACGCCGACGACTTCGCCGCGCATCTGACCGAGCTGCTCGCCTTCTTCGAGGGCAGCTCGGACACCGGGGTGCACGCGCGCCCGACCGAAGGGCTCACCGTCCCGCCGTACGTCCTCGCGACCGGAGAGGGCGCCACCATCGCCGCGCAGGCGGGTCTGCCACTGGTCATCGGCGACCCCCGGGGCCGCGAGAAGATGCTCCGCGCCATCGACGCCTACCGCTCGGCGTTCCGCCCCTCCCCCTGGACGCACGAGCCGTACGTCGTCGTGGCGGGCACCGTCGCCGTCGCCGCCACCGAGGAGGCCGCCCGCCGCCTGCTGATACCGGAGGCGTGGTCCATGGCGTACTCCCGCACCCACGGCACGTTCCCGGCCCTGCCGCCCGCCGAGCGCGTGGAGTCGCTGACCAGGGTCATGACGGAGAAGGAGCGCGGCTTCTACGAGTCCGGGCTCCGCGGCCACATCCACGGCACCGAGGAGCAGGTCACCGACCAGCTGGAGACCCTGCTCAAGGAGAGCGACGCCCAAGAGATCATGGTCACCACCAGCACCTACGACCGGGAGGGCCTCGTGGACTCCTTCCGCCGCCTGGCCCGGCTCGCGAGTCTGGTCCCGGCCTGATTCCTTGGTGACACCCTAGAATTCTGGGGTTTGCCCAGCACCGCCCGCGTACGGAGTCCGTCCCATGTCCCACCCCCACGATCCCTACGTACGCGTCCGGGGCGCCCGTGAGCACAACCTCCGGGGCATCGACGTGGACATCCCGCGCGACGTCCTCGCCGTGTTCACCGGGGTCTCCGGCTCGGGCAAGTCCAGCCTGGCCTTCGGCACCTTGTACGCGGAGGCGCAGCGGCGCTACTTCGAGTCCGTCGCCCCCTACGCCCGCCGCCTCATCCATCAGGTGGGGGCTCCCAAGGTCGGGGAGATCACCGGGCTGCCGCCCGCGGTCTCGCTGCAGCAGAGCCGCTCGGCGCCCACCTCGCGCTCCTCGGTCGGCACGGTCACCACCCTCTCCAACTCGCTGCGGATGCTCTTCTCCCGCGCGGGCAGCTACCCGCCGGGCGCGGAGCGCCTGGACTCGGACGCCTTCTCGCCGAACACGGCGGCCGGGGCCTGCCCGGAGTGCCACGGCCTCGGCCGGGTGCACCGCACCACGGAGGCGCTGCTCGTCCCGGACCCCGCCCTGTCCATCCGTGACGGTGCCATCGCCGCCTGGCCGGGCGCCTGGCAGGGCAAGAACCTCCGCGACGTCCTTGAGACCCTCGGCCATGACGTCGACCGGCCGTGGCGGGAGCTGGACCAGGCCGACCGCGACTGGATCCTGTTCACCGACGAGCAGCCGGTGGTCACGGTGCACCCGGTCCGGGACGCGGGCCGCATCCAACGCCCTTACCAGGGCACGTACATGAGCGCCCGCCGCTATGTCATGAAGACCTTCGCGGACTCCAAGAGCCAGACGCTGCGCGCCAAGGCGGAGCGCTTCCTGCAGAGCGAGCCGTGCCCGGCCTGCGGCGGGAGCAGGCTGCGGCCCGAGTCGCTCGCCGTCACGTTCGCGGGCCGTACGATCGCCGAGCTCGCCGCGCTCCCGCTCGCCGAACTGGCCGCCGCCCTCAAGGGCGCCGACGCCTCCGAGACCGCGCGGGTGCTCACCGAGGACCTGCTCGCGCGCATCGCCACCATCACCGAGCTCGGCCTCGGCTATCTCTCGCCGGACCGCCCCACACCGACGCTCTCGGCGGGCGAACTGCAGCGGCTGCGCCTGGCGACGCAGCTGCGCTCCGGTCTCTTCGGCGTCGTCTACGTCCTGGACGAGCCGTCGGCCGGGCTCCACCCCGCCGACACCGAGGCCCTGCTGACGGTCCTCGACCGGCTGAAGGCCGCGGGCAACTCCGTCTTCGTCGTGGAGCACCACCTCGACGTCGTCCGGCACGCCGACTGGCTCGTCGACGTCGGGCCGCACGCCGGGGAGCACGGCGGGCAGGTCCTGCACAGCGGGCCCGTGGACGCGCTCGCGGACGTCACGGACTCGGCGACGGCCCGCTTCCTCTTCGACGCCGCTCCCCCTCCCGTACGTGAAGTCCGCGCGCCCCGCGGCTGGTTGAAGGTCGGCCCGGTGACCCGGCACAACCTCCGCGAGGTCGGCGCCGAGTTCCCCCTCGGTGCCTTCACGGCCGTCACCGGGGTGTCCGGATCCGGCAAGTCGACCCTGATCGGCGAGATCACCGAGGAGCTCGACGGCGTGGGCCGCCTGGTCTGCGTCGACCAGAAGCCGATCGGCCGCACCCCGCGCTCCAACCTGGCCACCTACACCGGCCTCTTCGACGTGGTGCGCCGGGCCTTCGCGGACACGGACACGGCGCGCGCCCGCGGTTACGGCGTCGGCCGGTTCTCCTTCAACGTCGCGGGGGGCCGGTGCGAGACCTGCCAGGGCGAGGGCTTCGTCAGCGTGGAGCTGCTCTTCCTGCCCAGCACGTACGCACCGTGCCCGGACTGCGCCGGGGCGCGCTACAACCCCGAGACCCTCGAAGTCACCTACCACGGACGGAACATCGCGCAGGTCCTCGACCTGACCGTCGAGGCCGCCGCGGAGTTCTTCGCCGGCGCGGGCACCCCGGCCGTGGAGCGCAGCCTGCGCACGCTCCTGGACGTGGGCCTCGGCTATCTGCGGCTCGGCCAGCCCGCCACCGAGCTCTCCGGCGGCGAGGCCCAGCGCATCAAGCTGGCGAGCGAACTGCAGCGGCTGCGCCGCGGTCACACCCTGTACCTCCTGGACGAGCCGACGACGGGCCTGCACCCGGCCGACGTCGAGGTCCTCATGCGCCAGCTCCAGGGGCTGGTCGACGCGGGCCACTCGGTCGTGGTGGTCGAACACGACATGGCGGTGGTCGCGGCCGCGGACTGGGTGATCGACCTGGGCCCCGGCGGCGGCGACGAGGGCGGCCGGATCGTGGCGTCGGGTCCCCCGGCCGAGGTGGCCTCGGTCGCGGGGAGCAGGACGGCGCCGTACCTCGCGCGGGCGCTGGGCCGCTAGCCGGGCCCATCCGCGGGCCCACCCGCCGGCCTGCCCGCCGGGACGCGGCCGCCGCCGAGGGCCGGTTCGCCCCCTTGTGGTCGCACTCCCTCCTTCCCATAATCCTGCATCAACACGAGTTGCCAACTCGTGTTGATGCGCCATGAGTTCACCCTCGCCCCGCACATCCCGGCCCACCGACCACGGGAGTCCGGCATGGCAACTCGGCAGGACGTGGCACGGCTCGCGGGCACCTCGCCCTCGGTCGTCAGTTACGTGCTCAACAACGGTCCGCGATCCGTCGCCCCGGCCACCAGGGAGCGCGTCCTCGCCGCCGTACGGGAGCTCGGCTACCGGCCCAACGCGGTGGCCCGCTCGCTGCGGATGAACCACACGATGACGCTCGGCCTGGTCGTGCCGGACGCCGCGAACCCCTTCTTCGCGGAGCTGGCGCGCGCGTTGGAGGACCACGCCTGGGCGGCCGGCTACACGCTGCTCGTCGGCAACAGCGTGGACGACGCCGGTCGCGAGGCCGGGTACCTGCGCACCTTCGTGGACCGCCAGGTCGACGGCCTCGTGCTCATCCCCTCCCACGGGGACCGGCCCTGGCGCGCCGAGCTGGCCCGCTCCGGGGTGGCCTGCCTGGTCCTGGACCGGGAGCTGGACGGGGTGGGCACCTCGCACGTCCTGGTCGACAACGCCCGGGGCTCGCAGGAAGCGGTGCGGCACCTGCTCGGGCACGGGCGGCGGCGGATCGGCTGCGTGGCCGGGCCCGTCGGGATCCGGCCGACCGTGGACCGCGTGGCCGGCTGGCGCACCGCGCTCACCGAGGCGGGGTTCACGCCCGGAGTGGACGGGGCTGTGGGGCGTCGGGGCGAAGTCCCGCTCGCGCACTGCTCGTTCGGGCGCCTCGCCGGCTACCGCACGGGGCTCGCGCTCCTTGACCGGGATCGGCTCCTGGACGCCCTGTTCGTGACGTCGGACCTGCAGGCCGCGGGCGTGATGCGAGCGGCGGCCGAGCTGGGCGTCCGGGTCCCGGACGACCTGGCGATCGTCTCCTTCGACGGCATCGCGGCCGCCGCCTACACGAGCCCGGCGCTGTCCACGATGCGTCAGCCCTTCGAGGAGCTGGGGCGCCTCGCGGTGCGGCGGCTGCTGGCCCGTGTCCGGCAGCCGGACCTGGCACCGACCCGGGACGTGCTGCCGGTGACGCTGCTCGCACGCGGCTCCTGCGGCTGCCCCGACCCGGCGGGCGGCGTACCCGCCGAGACACCTGCGGACCAGCCTGGCGACACCTCTCCGGACGAGCCCGCCGAGAGCGCCCCGGCCCCGGACGCGGCCACGAAGAGCACCCCCGAAGGGAGTTGTCCCGAAGGGAGTTGCCCCGACTGAGCGCGGGCCGTCGCCGCCCGTACGCCCGCCGACGCACCCACGAAGCAGAGAACACCCGACCGGAAGGCAGTACGCGATGAAGCGCACGACCGTTCCCGCTCCCGTTCCCGCTCCCGTTCCCTCGCCCGCTCCCGTCCCCTCACGCCCCCTCCTCTCCTCCCTCGTTCTCGTCCTCGGCGCCGCGACGGTCCTCACCGCCTGTGGCCAGGAAGGCGACGGCGCTGCCGCCGACAAACCGGGCGACGGCGGCCGGCCCACCGTCTGCCTGGTGATGAAGTCCCTGGGCAACGAGTACTTCCAGGTCATGCAGAAGGGCGCCGAGAAGCACGCGAAGGAGCGCGGCGACCTCGACCTGAAGACCAGCGGCATCCAGAACGAGACCGACATCGACGGCCAGGTCGCAGCCATCAACAAGTGCGTCACCCAACAGGCCGACGCCCTCGTCATCGCGCCCGCCGACTCCCGCGCCCTGGTGGCGCCCCTCAAGCGCGCCGAGAAGCAGGGCCTGAAAGTCATCAACATCGACGTGAAGCTCGACGACGGGGCGCTCAAGTCCAACGACATGAAGGTGCCCTTCGTCGGCCCCGACAACAAGGCGGGCGCCCGCCTCTCCGGCGACGTACTCGCCAAGAAGCTCGGCAAGGGCGCCTCGGTGGTGCTCCTGGAGGGCAGCCCGGGGGCCGACAACGCCCGCGACCGCACCGCCGGGTTCCGCGCCTCCGTCAAGGCGGGCGGGCTGAAGCTGGTCGACTCCAAGACGGCCCACTGGGAGACCGACGAGGCGTACAACATCGTCAGCAACATGCTCACCGCCCACCCCGGCATCAAGGGCGTCCTCGCCTCGAACGACTCGATGGCGCTCGGTGCGCTCAAGGCCATCGACGCCAAGAAGGCGGACGTGAAGGTCGCGTCGTTCGACAACATCGAGGCGATCAGGCCGTACGTGCAGAAGGGCCGGGTCGTCGCGACGGTCGACCAGTACGCGGCGAAGCAGGCCGCCGACGGCATCGACCAGGCCATGAAGGCGGTCAAGGGCGACGAGCCGACGGGCTGGGTGAAGACCGACGTGAAGGTCGTCACCGCCGACGACCTGGGCTGACGGAGGCCCCGCATGAGCTCACAGCGGCAGCCCGTACTCGAAGTGGCGGACGTCTCCAAGGCGTTCCCCGGCGTCGTCGCCCTCGACGGGGTCCACCTGGATCTCGTCCCCGGCGAGGTGCACGCCCTGCTCGGCGAGAACGGCGCGGGCAAGTCGACCCTCGTCAAGATCCTCGCGGGCACACAGGCACCCGACGCCGGGTCGCTGCGCCTGGGCGGCGAGCCGTACGCGCCCCGCGACGCGGCGGCCGCCATGCGCGCCGGAGTGCAGGTCGTCCACCAGGAACTCAACCTCCTGCCGCACCTGACCGTCGCCGAGAACCTCTTCCTGCAGCATCTGCCGCGCCGCTTCGGCTGGTTCGTCGACCGGCGCACCCTCCACCGCGAGACCGAGCGGCTGCTCGCCGAAGTCGGCCTGGAGACCCGGCCGCAGACCAAGGTGGAGCGGCTCGGCATCGCCCAGATGCAGCTCCTGGAGATCGCCAGGACCCTGCGGCAGGAGTGCCGCGTCCTGGTGATGGACGAGCCGACCGCCACGCTCACCCCGCGCGAGAAGAAGCGGCTCTTCGAGCTGCTGCGCGCGCTCACCGCACGCGGCACCGCCGTCCTGTACATCTCTCACCACCTTGAAGAGGTCTTCGAACTGGCGGACCGCATGACGGTGTTCCGCAACGGCCGCCATGTGGTCACCAGGGACGTCGCGGGCACGGACACGGCCGAGGTGATCCGTCTGATGGTCGGCCGCGACCTGGCGCAGGAGTACCCGCCGTACGCGGAGCGCGCCCTGGGGCCGGAGCTGCTGCGTGCCGAGGGGCTGCGGCCGCGCGGCGGCGCCCCTGTGTCGTTCGCGCTGCGGGCCGGTGAAGTCGTGGGCGTGGCGGGCCTGGTGGGCTCGGGGCGCACCGAGACCGTGCGGGCGCTGTTCGGCGCCGACCGTCCGGCGGGCGGCCGGGTCCTGGTGCGCGGCCGCCCGGTGCGGGTCCGTGGCCCGCGCGACGCCGTGCGCCACGGCATCAGCCTGCTCACGGAGGACCGCAAGGGCCAGGGCCTCGTCCTCGACCTGTCGGTGGGGGCGAACGTGTCGCTCGCCGCCACCCGCAAGGTGTCCCGGGGCGGGCTGCTGCGCCGGGGCGAGGAGGACCGGCTCGCCCGCGAGGCGGTCGACCGGCTCGGGGTGCGAACTCCCGGCGTACGCACGGCCGTTCGCACCCTGTCCGGCGGCAACCAGCAGAAGGTCGTCCTCGGCCGGTGGCTGCTCGCGGGCACGGACGTCCTCGTGGTCGACGAGCCGACGCGCGGCATCGACGTGGGCGCCCGCTACGAGATCCACCAGCAGCTGGTCGACCTCGCCGCGGACGGCAAGGCGCTCCTTGTCGTCTCCTCGGACCTGTCCGAGCTCATGGGGATCTGCGACCGGATCCTCGTGTTCTCCCGCGGCCGGATCGCGGGCGAGGTGGGCCGCGCCGGCTTCGACAGCTCCCGCATCCTGAGCCTCGCCTACTCGGGCTACGTGAAAGGAGTCCGCGCATGACCTCCACCCCCGCCCTGGAACTCAAGGAACCCAAGGGACCCAAGGAGAGGGGCACCGCCGCGTCCCTCACCCGGCAGGCGATGGGCGAGGCCGGGATCGGGGTCGCGCTGCTCGCACTGGTGGCTGTGTTCACCCTGGCCGCGCCCAAGTTCGCGACGACCGGCAACCTCACCCACATCGCCACCGAGATCACCCTCAACACGATGCTCGCGGTCGGCCTGACCTTCGTCATCCTGGTCGGCGGCATCGATCTGTCGGTGGGCTCGGTGATGGCGCTGTCCGCCGTGGTGGCGGGCGACGTCCTCACGAACAAGGACCTGTCGGCGCCGGTGGCGGTGGTGCTCGCCGTCCTGGTGTCGGTGGGGGTCGGCATGGTCTGCGGCCTCATCAACGGCTTCGTCTCGGAGACCTGGCGCGTGCCGTCGTTCATCGTCACGCTCGGCATGCTCAACGTCGCCCGCGGCGCCGCCCTCGACTACACGGACGCCAAGACGCAGTACGACTTCCCGCGCGGTTTCAGCCGCTTCGGCACGTCGACGCTGCTCGGCGTGCCCGCCCTGTTCTGGATCGCGCTCGTGATGGTCGCGGTCGGCCATCTGGTGCTCACCCGGACCGTGTTCGGGCGGCTCGTCTTCGCGATCGGCTCGAACGAGGAGGCGGTACGGCTCTCCGGGCACCGCACCTCCGTGGTGAAGGTCGCCGTGTTCGTCATCGCGGGCTTCGCCGTCGGCATCGCCGCGATCACCTACATGGCGCGCCTGAACATCGCCTCGCCGATCCTGGGCGGCGGCTACGAGCTGAGCGCGATCGCGGCCGTGGTGATCGGTGGGGCCTCCCTGTCCGGCGGCAAGGGCTCGATGATCGGCACGCTGCTCGGCGCGTGTCTGCTCGGCGTGCTCACCAACGGCCTTCTCCTGATGGGGGTTTCGGACTTCCAGCGCCAGATGATCACCGGTGGCGTGATCATGGTCGCGGTGGTGGTGGACCATTACCGCGACCTCCTCGCCGCCCGGCTCGGCTGACCGCCCACCCGGCCCGGCCCGGCGCGGCCGACGGCTCCGACACCGCCGGACGGCCCGACACCCCCGGCGGGCCCGGCCGGGCGCCCCTTCTCGTACACCCGCAGCCCCCGCGAGACCCCGAGCGGCACCAGAGCGAGCTCGACGACCAGCGCCTTCCACGCGTAGTACAGGTTGACGGCCTTGGTGGCGTACACACAGGGGATGTTGGCCAGGACGCCGACCAGGGACAGCCCGCGGCGGCGGGCCGCGTACACGAGCGGTGGCGCGGTGAGCAGCATCTCCGCCCCCGCCCACCAGGCGAGGCTCCCGCCCAGGGTCCGCTCGGTGGTGGCCGCGAGCAGGAAGGGCGTGGCCCACCACAGCGGCGCCGTGACGATCTCGACGAGGGCCAGCAGGATCCACAGCGCCAGCATCGGCTTGGCCGTGAGCGAACGGCCCAGGTGCAGCCGCACGTTCTGGCAGAAGCCCGCCATCCACCGCCACACCTGCTTGCGCAGATAGGTCAGCGTCTCGGGGTCCGCCGCCCAGGCCACCGCGTCGCTGACGTAGAGCGCCCGGCGGCCCGCGAGCTGCTGGGACCAGGTGAAGTCCATGTCCTCGACGATGGTGCGCTCGGGAAAGCCTCCGAAGACCACCAGGTCCGCGCGGCGGAACACCGAGCAGCAGCCCGAGCAGACCAGCGGGCTCCCGGCCGCGTGCTGGATGGGCCGGTGCCAGTGGAAGCCGAACAGGTACTCCACGGAGCGGCCCCGCTCCCAGACCGTCCGGGTGTGCCGCGTCTGGACGTTGCCCGCCGCGACGACCACCTCCGGGTCGTCGAAGACCGGCACGACGCGCTCGATGTAGTCGTCCGCGAGGACCGTGTCGGCGTCGACCGCGAGCACCAGCTCCGTGGTGCAGTGCGGCAGGGCGTAGTTCTGTGCTCGGGCCTTGCTGCCGAGGTTCGCCGGTGGCCGCAGCACCGTCGCCCCGTACGCCGCGGCCACCTCGCCCGTGCGGTCGGCGGAAGCGTCATCGACCACGAGCACGCGGTCCGGCGCGACCGTCTGTCGCGCGAGCGAGGCGAGGGTCGCCGGGAGCCCCTCCTCCTCGTTGTGCGCGGGCACGATGACCGTGACGCCGCGCCGACCGCCCGTACCTGAATCCTCCGCCGCGCCTGCTCCCGGCTTCAGCCCTGCCCTCGTACCCATACCGAACTCCCCCGATTTTCCGCACCGCGCCCGCACCGAGCACGATCAGTCCCACCACGCCGTAGACCAGCGTGCTGATGCCGATGAACGGCAGTCCTCCGTGCATCCCGCCCTCCCCGTGATCCATCGACAGATCACGCTAGAGGAATCGGGCACGCGACATCCGGAGCCGGGCATTCCTGTGGAAAACTCGGAATCAGTGCAGGCAGCGAGGTCGCGGAATCAGCGGCGGTCCTTCCAATAGGCCCGCCGCAGCGCCGACTTGGCCAGCTTCCCCGTCGGCGTGCGCGGCAGCTCCGCCGCGAAGTCCACCGACCGCGGCGCCTTGTAGTGCGCGATCCTCCCGCGCACGAACGCGATCAGTTCACGCCCCAGCTCGGGGCCCGCGGCCACGCCGTCCTCGACGCGCACCACCGCCTTGACCGCCTCCCCCAGCTCCGGGTCCGGCACCCCGATCACCGCCACGTCCGCCACCGCGGGGTGCAGCACGAGGCAGTCCTCGGCCTCCTGCGGATAGACGTTCACGCCGCCCGAGATGATCGTGAAGGCCCTGCGGTCGGTGAGGAAGAGGTAGCCGTCCTCGTCGACGTGGCCGATGTCGCCGGTCGTGGTCCAGTTGGGGTGGTCGGGGTGCTGGGCCTGCCGGGTGCGGTCCTCGTCGCCGTGGTAGCGGAACGGGAGTTCCTCGCGCTCGAAGTAGACCGTGCCCGTCTCGCCGACGGCGAGCTCCTTGCCGTCCTCGTCGCAGACGTGCAGCTCGCCGAGGAGCCCGGCGCGCCCCACCGAGCCGGGCTTGCGCAGCCATTCGTCCGGGCCGATGAAGGTGATCCCGTTGCCCTCGGTCGAGGAGTAGTACTCGTACAGGATCGGCCCCCACCACTCCATCATCCGCTGCTTGACCTCGACGGCGCAGGGCGCGGCCGCGTGGATGGCCACCCGCAGCGACGCCAGGTCGTGCCGCGCCCGCACGGCGTCGGGCAGCTTCAGCATCCGCACGAACATGGTCGGCACCCACTGGCTGTGCGTCACGCGATGCCGCTCGATCGCGGCGAGGGCACCCTCCGCGTCGAAGGAGTCCATGAGCACGACGGTCCCGCCGGTCGCGGTGACCGTCCCGCTGAAGCGCAGCGGCGCCGCGTGGTAGAGGGGCGCGGGGCAGAGGTAGACGGTCTGTTCGTCGAAGCCGTACATGGCCTTGAACAGGGGGGTGTAGGCGGTCGGTTGCTCGCGCACGTCGCCGTCGGGGAGCTTCGGCTCGATGCCCTTGGGGCGGCCGGTGGTGCCGGAGGAGTACAGCATGTCGGCGCCGAGCGGCTGGTGCGCCGGGGGCTTTGCGGACGCGGCGGCCAGGGCCGCGTCATAGGTCCCGTCGTCGAAGCAGAGGCGTTCCGCGACGGGCGCCACCTCCTGTACGCCGGCCGCGAGTTCGCTCAGGGAGCCCGAGTACACCAGGGCGTCGGCGCCGCAGTCCCGGACGATGTACGCGGCCTCGTCGGCGGTCAGGTGGTGGTTGACGGCCGTGAGGTAGAGGCCCGAGCGCAGCGCCGCCCAGTAGACCTCCATGACCCGGGGGTGGTTGTCGGAGAGGAGGGCGAGGTGGTCGCCCCTGCGCAGTCCTGCGGCCCGCAGATGGTCCGCGAGCCGCAGGGAGTTCTCTTCGAGGTGTCCGTAGGTGAGGGTCCGGCCGCCGTCGGCGGTGACGACGGCCGGGGTGGCGGGGTCGTACGCTCCGGGATACATGGCGGGACCGTACACCGGTCATGTGACGCCTCGTCAGAGTGCGTACGGCTCCGGCTCCATGGCTACCGGCCGGCCTTCCGCGTGGCCCGCAGCCACTCCTTGTTCATCGCCGCGATGGACGGCAGCGGGATCCCCTTCGGGCAGGCCGTCGCGCACTCGCCGGTGAGCGTGCAGCCGCCGAAGCCCTCCTCGTCCATCTGCGCCACCATGTCGAGGACGCGGGTCTCGCGCTCGGGCGCGCCCTGCGGCAGCACGTTCAGGTGGTTGACCTTGGCCGAGGTGAACAGCATGGCCGAGCCGTTGGGGCAGGCCGCGACGCAGGCGCCGCAGCCGATGCACTCGGCGTGCTCGAAGGCGAAGTCCGCGTCCGGCTTCGGCACGGGCGTGGCGTGGGCCTCGGGCGCGGCACCGGTCGGGGCGCTGATGTAGCCGCCGGACTGGATGATCCGGTCGAAGGCGGAACGGTCGACGACCAGGTCCTTGATGACCGGGAAGGCGGCGGCCCGCCACGGCTCGATGTCGATCGTGTCGCCGTCCTTGAAGGACCGCATGTGGAGCTGGCAGGTGGTGGTGCGCTCGGGCCCGTGGGCGTCGCCGTTGATCACCAACGAGCAGGCGCCGCAGATGCCTTCGCGGCAGTCGTGGTCGAAGGCGACGGGGTCCTCACCCTTGACGATGAGCTCTTCATTGAGCGTGTCGAGCATCTCCAGGAAGGACATGTCGGAGGAGATGCCGTCCACTTCGTACGTGGACATGGCTCCTTCTGCCTCGGTGGTGCGCTGTCGCCAGACGCGCAGGGTGAGCTTCATGCGTAGCTCCGCTGAGTGGGGTGGACGTACTCGAAGACGAGGTCTTCTTTATGAAGGACGGGGGCAGCACCGGTCGCGGTGAACTCCCAGGCGGCCGCGTACGCGAACTCCTCGTCCCTGCGGGCCGCTTCGCCGTCGGGTGTCTGGGACTCCTCGCGGAAGTGGCCGCCGCAGGACTCGGCGCGGTGCAGGGCGTCGAGGCACATGAGCTCGGCGAGCTCCAGGTAGTCGACGATGCGGTTGGCCTTCTCCAGCGACTGGTTGAACTCCTCGCCGACCCCCGGGACCTTGATGCGGCGCCAGAACTCCTCGCGGATCTGCGGGATCCGCTCCAGGGCCTTGCGCAGGCCCGTCTCGGTGCGGGCCATGCCGCAGAACTCCCACATCACCTCGCCCAGTTCGCGGTGGAAGGAGTCCGGGGTGCGGTCGCCGTCGACGGCGAGGAGCAGTTGCAGCCGGTCCTCGGTGTCGGCCAGCACCTCGCGCACGACGGGGTGTTCGTCGTCCACGGCGTCCTGATGGGGGTGGCGGGCCAGGTAGTCGTTGATGGTGGACGGCAGCACGAAGTAGCCGTCGGCGAGGCCCTGCATGAGCGCGGACGCGCCCAGCCGGTTGGCGCCGTGGTCGGAGAAGTTGGCCTCGCCGACCGCGAACAGGCCGGGGATCGTGGTCTGCAGGTCGTAGTCGACCCAGAGGCCGCCCATCGTGTAGTGCACGGCGGGGTAGATCCGCATCGGCACCTCGTACGGGTTCTCCGCGGTGATCCGCTCGTACATGTCGAAGAGGTTGCCGTACTTCTCCTCGACCTTGTCGCGGCCCATGCGCCGGATGGCGTCCGCGAAGTCCAGGTAGACGCCCTGCCCGCCGGGCCCGACGCCGCGCCCCTCGTCGCACACGTTCTTCGCGGCGCGCGAGGCGATGTCGCGAGGGACCAGGTTGCCGAAGGACGGGTAGATGCGCTCCAGGTAGTAGTCGCGCTCGTCCTCGGGGATCTCGTTCGCCGGCCGGGTGTCGCCCTTGGCCTTCGGCACCCAGATCCGGCCGTCGTTGCGCAGCGACTCGCTCATCAGGGTGAGCTTCGACTGGTGGTCCCCGGTGCGCGGGATGCAGGTGGGGTGGATCTGCGTGAAGCAGGGGTTGGCGAAGTAGGCGCCGCGCCGGTGGGCGCGCCACACCGCGGTGGCGTTGGAGTTCATGGCGTTCGTCGACAGGTAGAAGACGTTGCCGTACCCCCCGGAGGCGAGCACGACCGCGTCCGCGAAGTACGTGTCGATCTTGCCCGTGACCAGGTCGCGGGCGACGATGCCCCGCGCGCGTCCGTCGACGACGATGACGTCCAGCATCTCCGTACGGGGATGCATCTCCACGTTCCCGGCGGCGATCTGCCGCGACAGGGCCTGGTAGGCGCCGAGGAGCAGCTGCTGTCCCGTCTGCCCGCGCGCGTAGAAGGTGCGCGATACCTGGACGCCGCCGAAGGAGCGGGTGTCGAGGAGCCCGCCGTACTCGCGCGCGAAGGGCACGCCCTGCGCCACGCACTGGTCGATGATCTCGACGGAGATCTGCGCGAGGCGGTGGACGTTGGACTCGCGGGCCCGGAAGTCACCGCCCTTGACGGTGTCGTAGAACAACCGGTGGATGGAATCCCCATCATTTCGGTAGTTCTTGGCGGCGTTGATGCCGCCCTGCGCGGCGATGGAGTGGGCGCGGCGCGGCGAGTCCTGGTAGCAGAACTGCACGACGTGGTAGCCCTGTTCGGCCAGCGTGGCGCCCGCGCTGCCGCCCGCGAGGCCGGTGCCGACCACGATGACGGTGTGCTTACGGCGGTTGGCGGGGTTGACGAGCTTCGCCTGGAAGCGGCGGGTGTCCCAGCGCTCGGCGACCGGGCCGCTCGGGGCCTTGTGGTCGACGACGGGCTCGCCGGTCTCGTACTCGACGTAGGAACTCATGGGTCAGCTCACCACTCCGGTCATGACGGCCACGGGGACGATGACGAAGCCCGCCGTCAGCAGCAGGGCAACTCCGTTGGCAAGGGGCTTGAGGACGCGGTCGCGGGTCGCGGTGCCGACGCCGAGGGTCTGCGCGGCGGCCCACAGGCCGTGCCGGACGTGGAGGCCGAGCGCGAGCATCGCGACGATGTAGATGACGTTGCCGTACCAGGTGGAGAAGGTGTCGATCACGTTCTGGTATGGGTGCAGGTGCTGGTACCCGTCCGGGTGCACCGTGCCCGTCGTCAGGTCGAGGATGTGCCAGACGATGAAGAGGCCGAGGATGACGCCGCCCCAGCGCATGGTGCGCGTCGCGAAGCTCGCCGCGGCCTTCTTGTGCACGTACTGCGTGGGGCGGGCCTTGATGTCGCGGCGGCTCAGCTGGTACGCGGAGACGGCGTGCGCCACGACGGCGAGGACGAGCCCGGCGCGCAGCACCCAGAGCGTCCACTCGTAGTGCATGACCGGCTCGCCCATGGTGCGCAGCCAGCGCGCGTAGTGGTTGAACTCCCCCGGGCCGAAGAAGATCTTGAGGTTGCCGACCATGTGCGCCACGAGGAAGGCCAGCATCATCAGGCCGCTGACCGCCATGACGGTCTTCTTGCCGATGGTGGAGTCCCACAGAGTGCGCACCAGGGACGGGCGCTTCTGCGGAGGCGTCCTCCCCGTGCTCGGTTTCGGACGTTGGTCCGCCGGTTTGTCCGTCCGCGTTGCCAGAGCCATGCCAGGAACGCTACGGCCGAAAGTCCCGATCGGTCCAAGACATGGATCAGCTCATCTCAATAGCGAATGCCTATCGACCCACGTACCCTGGCGTTCATGCAGTTCCAGCAGCTCCTCTACTTCGTCGCCGTCGCCGAGACCCGGCACTTCACCCGCGCCGCCGAGCAGGTGCACGTCTCGCAGCCCTCCCTCTCCCAGCAGGTGCGGGCTCTGGAGAGCGAGCTGGGCGCGGAGCTGTTCAGCAGGGCGCGCGGGAACATCGCGCTCACCGACGCGGGCGAGGCGCTGCTGCCGCTGGCCCGCCGCATCCTCGCCGACGCCGACACCGCCCGCATCGAGGTGCAGGAGCTGGCCCAGCTGCGCCGGGGCCGCATCCGCCTCGGCGCGACCCCGAGCGTCTGCACCGGCCTGCTCCCCGAGGTGCTGCGCGCCTTCCACGACCGCCACCCCGGCATCCAGCTCCTCCTGGAGGAGGGCGGTTCCCACGATCTCGTACGTCAACTGGCGCGCGGCGCCCTGGACCTGGCCCTCGTCGTGCTGCCCCTGCCCAGCCCGTCCCCCGCCCTGACGACGGTGGAACTGCTGCGCGAGGACCTGGTCGTGGTGGCCGCACCGGACGCGCCGCCCCTCGGCAAGCGGGTGCGGGTGGCCGACCTGGAGGGCGAGCGCCTCGTGATGTTCCGGCACGGCTACGACCTGCGCGAGCTGACCGTCGCCGCATGCCGCGCCGAGGGCTTCGAGCCCGAATTCGCCGTGGAGGGCGGCGAGATGGACGCGGTCCTCGGTTTCGTACGGGCGGGGCTCGGCGTCGCCGTCGTCCCGCGCATGGTGGCCGAGCGGGCGGGCAGCGACCTGCGGGTCGCTCCGCTGGGGCGCCCCGGGCTGCACCGGACGATCGCGCTGGCGCACCGCAGCGACGTGGCACCGCCTCGCGCCGCGCGAGAGCTGCAGAAGCTGTTGCTGTCCCGGTAGCGGCGCCCTCTCGGTGGGCCGACCTCTCGGGGCTCCGCCCCCGGACCCCATGTCCTCGAACGCCGGGCAGGCTAAAGCCCTCGGTCCGGATCGCGTCCCGTCAGGCAGTACAGGCCACCCGCCGGGTCCCGCATCACGATCCAGTGCGCCCCCTCCGCCACAAAGCTCGCCCCCAGCCCCTCATGCCACCGGCGGCACGCCTGGCGGTCCGAACAGGCCACATCCACATGGGCGTTGGCGGGCCTCTCCTCCTCCAGCCGCTGCACCAGGATCTGCACGGGAAGTTCCGCCGGGGACAGGACGTCGTGGAACTCGGGCCGCGAACCCGGCGTCGCTTCCCAGCCGGTGAACGCCGTCCAGAAGGACACCTCCGCCGCGTAGTGCGACGGGGCCGCGTCCACGCACACCTGGTCGAGGCGGCTCCGGTCGCCGGCCGGGCCCGTCACGGGGGCGGGCCGGATCTTCTCGCCCTGCCACGGGACCAGACAGAACTCCTGCCCGCCGGGCGAGCGCAGCACCTCCAGGCCCTCCTCCGCGAAGACGGGCACGGCGCCGAGCTCGCGGGCCCGCAGGCTCGCGGCAGCCATGTCGTCGACCGCGAAGTCCAGGTGCGCGCCGCCCGCACCCTCCACCGCCTGGGCCTTCACGAAGGCGTCGGCGCCCGCGGCGTGCGGCAGGAGCGTCGTGAACTGGCCCCACTCGCCCCGGAGTGCGGAGCGCTCCGTGTCCGTGACCGCCGCCCAGAAGTCGACCGCCCGCGCGAAGCCCGCGACGGGGCGGTCGACGAACGCGTACACCCAGCGGATGCCGTGGGTCACGGCCCGGTCGTCCCGTGCGTTCATCCCGTGGCGTCCACGAGCGCCAGCTGGTGGAGCCGGTCCGGCGGGCCAGGGCGGGCGTAGTACCAGCCCTGGGCCGTGTCGCAGCCCAACTCCCGCAGCTGGTCGGCCTGTGCGCCCGTCTCGACGCCCTCGACCGTGACCGCGAGGTCCAGGCTGTGGGCGAGCGAGACGATCCCCTCGACGATCTTCAGGTCCGTGGGGTCGGCCGGGTAGTGCTGCATGCCCTGGGTGAAGGAGCGGTCCAGCTTGAGGACGCTCACGGGCAGGCGGCGCAGGTTGGCGAGGTTCGAGTAGCCGGTGCCGAAGTCGTCGAGGGCGATGTCCACGCCCATCTCGGCGAGCCTGCGCAGCGGTTTGAGCAGGTCGTCGTCGGCGCCGATGAGCGCGGACTCGGTGACCTCCAGGCACAGGGCGCTGGGCTCCAGGCCGTTGCGCTCCAGGATCTCCACGGTGTCGGAGACCAGGCCGGGATGGGTGAGCTGGCACGGCGAGAGATTCACGTTGACGCGCAGCGGACCCGCGTCGGCGTGCCGGGCCTCCCAGGTGCGGGCCTGGCGCACGGACTCCTCCAGGACCCAGCGGCCGAGCGGCACAATCAGGCCGGTGTGCTCGGCGAGCGGGATGAACCGGTCCGGGCCGATCACGCCGTGCTGCGGGTGCAGCCACCGCACGAGCGCCTCGGCACCGCGCACGCTGCCGTCGCCGAGCCGTACGAGGGGCTGGTACTCGATGAAGAACTCGCCGCGCTCCAGGGCGGCGGGCAGCGCCGTGGTCAGGCCGTGCCGCGTGATCGCGCGGGCGTCGGCCTCGGGGTCGGCGAGCTCGTAGCGGTTGCCGCCCGCGGACTTGGCGCGGTACATGGTGATGTCGGCGCTGCGCAGCACCTCGGCCGCGCCCCGCTCACCGGCCGGGCCCTCCACTATGCCGATGCTGCCCCGCACGGTCAGCTCACGGCCGTCGACGCGGATCGGCGTGGTCAGGGCGTTCATGATGCGCCCGGCGAGCTCGTCCACCTCGGTCTCGGTGTCGGGCCCGGTGGTCAGCGCCACGAACTCGTCGCCGCCGAGCCGGGCGACCATCTCGCCGGGGGCGGTGGCACAGGACTGGAGGCGGTCCGCGACCTCCACCAGGAGCCGGTCGCCGGCCGCGTGCCCGAGGCTGTCGTTGATGGTCTTGAAGCCGTCGAGGTCGAGGTAGCAGAGCCCGAACCGGGCGTCCTGGCCGGCCGCGAGGGCCTTCTCCAGGCGCTCGAAGAACAGCGTCCGGTTGGGCAGTCCGGTGAGCGCGTCGTGCGTGGCCTCGTAGCGCAGACGGAGGTTGAGCAGCCGCCGCTCGGTGGTGTCCTCCATGAGCGCCAGCTGGTACTGCGGCGCGCCGTCGGCGTCGCGGAGCAGCGAGACGGTCAGGTTGGTCCACAGGACGGTGCCGTCGGGCCGGTAGAAGGCTTTCTCCACGCGGTAGTGCTCGCGCTCGCCGCGCACCAGTTCCTCGTACAGGCGCCAGACGTGCGGCGAGTCGTCGGGGTGCGTCCAGGTGAGGACGTTGCGGCCGCGCAGCTGGTGCTCCAGGCCGCCGAACATCCCCACGAGTGCGTCGTTGACCTCGAGGACCGTGCCGTCCAGGTCAGCGATGCCGATGCCGATCGCGGCGCCGTGGAAGACCGCGCGGAAGCGGGCCTCGCTCGCGTGCAGGGCCTCGGCGACGGCGCTGCGGGCGGAGAGCGCGGCGCGGGATATGGCCTCCTGCTCGGCGAGGGTGCGCTCGCGCAGCGCCCCCGCGAAGCCCGCGGCCATGGCGTGCTGGAGCCGCGCACTGCGGGCGCGCAGCTCCTCCTGGTCGCCGTCGCCGCCGCAGTACAGGACGAGGTAGGCGTCCACGCAGTCGAGGCTGCGGCTGAGGGCCTCCGGGTCGGTGCAGTGCGTGCCGATGAGCGCGGCGCCGACGCCCTGTCCCTCAGCCGTCGCCGTGTTGATGGACGCGTCGTGCAGGGCGTCGCTCAACCGCCGTGCGAGCGGCACCAGTTGCTGCTCGAACTCGGGGCGGGTCAGCGACGTCGCGGTCACCGGGTAGATCGCCCGGCTCCAGATCGTCGCGAACCTGCGCAGTCTGTCCTCCGGTCCGTCCGGCTCCCGGTTCACGCCGCGCGCCCCACGCCCGCGTAACCGGAGAAGGCATAAGGATCCTCCTCCTGGGGAGCGGTGTCGGGCCGCCACTGCGGCATCGGCACGAGCCCGGGTTCCACCATGTCGTATCCCTCGAAGAACCGCGCGATCTCCTCGCGCGAACGCATGATCAGCGGATTGCGGATGTCTCGGTAGACGTCGACTGCTTTTCCTGCCTGCTCCTGGGGGATGGGAATTCCTTCGTACGAGGCGTGTGTCAGGGCGATGAGGCTGCCGGGCGCGAGCGCGTCCCGCAGTTCGGCAACCGCGGCGTAAGGATCGTACGCGTCCTCCACGAAGTGCAGGACGGCGACGAGGAGCAGAGCGACCGGCCGGTCCAGGTCAAGTAGAGCGTCTACTTCAGAACTTCCCAGAATGTCCTGGGGTTTACGCAGATCGGCGGCAACGATTCCGGATTGTTCGTCGCCGTCGAGGACCTCGCGGCTGTGCGCGACGGCCACCGGGTCGCGGTCGACGTAGACGACGCGGGCCTCGGGCGCGGCCTCCCGCGCGATCTCGTGCACCGAGCCGAAGGTGGGGATTCCGGCCCCGATGTCGAGGAACTGGGTGACGCCCTCGGACACGGAGTGGCGCACGGCCCGGCGCATGAACGCCCGGTGCGCCTGCATGATCTTGGGAATTCCCGGCATGAACTCCATGACCCGCCGGGCCGCCACCCGGTCCACCTCGAAGTTGTGGGAGCCGCCCAGGTAGTAGTCGTGCATGCGGGACACGCTGGGGCTGGTGATGTCGATGCCCTGCGGGGCCCAGGCAGGACGCACCATCGATTCTCCAAGACGTAGGCGTAGGCGAGCCGGTGTTCGAGCTGAGGCTACTGATCGTCCGCCAGCGGAGCGAGCCAAAACGGAAATTGGCCGTCCGTTCTCGGTCACTGCCTTTGGCAAGTGCCGAAATCGGACGGCCGGTACGGATCACATCACTCCGGATCCTGCCGGACACTCCTTCCTTACCGTCTGTGCGTGACCCCTGTCGTCACTTCTTGCCCACGGGCTTGCCGTCGGGTCCCGCCGCGTACCAAGTGCCGCCTACGCCCTGGCCGTTGGTGTCGCCCGGCTTGGTGTCACCGGAAAAGGTGTACAGGGGCCAGCAGTTGATGGTCTGCTGCTTGCCGCCGTCGGGCCGGGTGTAGGTCATGTAGCCCTTCTTCTTGATGCCTTGGGTGTCGCTCTTGGGCACGGGGGCGACGGCGGGCCACTTCTCGGAGCAGGCGCCCGCGCAGGCGGACTTGATGGGCCAGGCGGAGTCCTTGGTGAAGCGGTAGACGGTCATGCCGTTCTTGTCGACGACGATGGTGCCGAGCTTGGGGTCCTTGCGGGTGGAGAGCCCGGCGGGGTCGGCGGGCTCGGCCGCGGCGGGGGCCGCCTTCTTGCCGTCGGGCGCGGATGCGAACCACGTCCCGCCCACGCCCTGGCCCTTGGCGTCGCCGGGCTTGGCGTCCATGGCGTACCGGTACATCGGCCAGCCGTCGAGGGTCAGTTGCTTGGTGCCGTCGGACCGGGTGACCGAGCCGAGCAGCGACTTGTCGACGCCGGGCGCCGCGACGGCCCCTTCGGCGAGGACCGGGGGCCAGGTCTTCGCGCAGTCCCCGGAGCAGGTGGAGGCGGGGGGCTGGGCGGTGTCCTTGTCGAAGCGGTAGAGGGTGAAGCCGCCGCTGTCGGTGACCACCCGGCCCAGCTTCTTGCTTTCCCACACGGCCAGTTGACCTGCGGACTTGGCAGCCGCGCCGCCCTTCGCCGCGCCGGAGCCCGAGCCGTACCCGTCGCCGGAGTCGCCGTAGCCGTCCCCGCCGCCGTAGTCACCGCCCTTCGCCGGGTTCGCGTTGCCCACGGACTGGCCCTTGGGGGACGCGTCGCCCTTGTCCTGGCCGCACGCCGTCGTCAGCGCCAGCAGGGCGGCAGCTGCTGCCACGAGCGAGGCATTCCGCCGTGCCCGGAGGGAACTCCCGGAAAAGCGCTGCATCTCTGACTCCCGTTGTTCTCCTGGGTGGTGTGGCGCCGGATGCGTCACACATGGCCCTAGGTACGGGTGCCAACGGCCGCCGCGTTCAACGGGATCTCAAGATTCTCCGGTCAACTCCCGTTCCCCGTACCCACGTTCGGGGCAATCAGGGGCGGCTACCGGCGTACTCGGACGGCGCTTGTCACATGATCCCCCTCGTGCATGGATCTTCGAGGACCCCACGCGCCCGCCGCTCACGGCTGTGGGCGCTCGCGGGTCTCGCCCTGATGTTCGGCGGCGCCGGCCCGGCGTCCGCCGCCCCCGCCGACGACTGCTCGTACGCCTCGGCCAGCAGGGACGGACCGGGCCACAGCGGTGTGAATCCAGACGATGCGGGGTCAACCGGCGCCGTGGCGGTCGCGGGCGACGGCCCGTCGTGCTCGGCGGGCCCCGGCCCCCGGCCGACGCGGCACCCGCCGCACGCCCCGTCCCCGCGCCCGACCCACCACCCCACAACGGCCCCCCGCGCCCCCGTACCGCCGACCCCCGAGCCGACACCCACATACCGGCCACCTTCCCCGACTCCCCCATCATCCCCGCAGGTCACACAGGGCGCACCGCCCTCTCCCCCACGCTCCATGCCCCCAACTCCCCACCTCCGCGGGCCCGTTCGCCGCGCCCCCGCACCCGCCCCGGTGCGCTACCCCGCCTACCACGCACCACCTCGCCCGGCACCCGTCCGCGACGGCCCGTCACTGGTCTCCCTGACCCTGCTGATCACCGCGCCCGCGGTGCTCGCCGTCGCCGCCCTGCGCCCGCGCTGACCGCTGGAGGAACCCTTGTCGGAATGGCTTGTTCTCACCCTCGCGATGGCGGCGGCATGCTCCGTGGTCCTCGTCATCACGCTCCTGCGGCACCGCACGGTCCGCGCGGACGAGGACCCCACGGAGACGCCCGACGTCATCGAGTACATGACGATGATGATCGGCGTGGTGTACGCGATCGTGCTCGGCCTCGCGATCGCGGGCGTCTGGGAGGCGCGGGGCGCCGCGGAGGACCACGTCCGCGCCGAGGCCCAGGCGCTGCACGAGATCTCCGAGCGGGTCCGGGTCTACCCCGCCGGCGAACGGGACCGCGTGCGCGCGGACGTGGACGCGTACGTCGGGCACGTGGTGACGACCGAGTGGGACACCCTCACCGAGCGGGGCGAGCTCACCGGCCGGGGCCAGCAGCTCCTGGACCGCGTCCGCCACGACCTCACCGACTACGCGCCGCGCACGGACCTGGAGGCGCAGGCGTACCAGCCGCTGCTCGACCAGGCGGCCGCGGCGGACCGGGCCCGCGCCGACCGGGGGGACAGCGCGGGCGCCACCATGCCGGGCGTCGTGTGGTTCGGGCTCATCGCCGGGGGCCTGGTCACGGTCGGGATGGTCTTCGCCCTGCAGATCCGCCGCACCCCGCGCGAGCTCGTCCTCGCGGGTCTGTTCTCCGCCCTGATCGCGTTCCTGCTCTTCTTGATCTGGGACTTCGACGCCCCGTACAGCCGGGGCA
This sequence comes from Streptomyces odontotermitis, assembly GCF_050510915.1. Lineage (NCBI taxonomy): Bacteria > Bacillati > Actinomycetota > Actinomycetes > Kitasatosporales > Streptomycetaceae > Streptomyces > Streptomyces odontotermitis. Next base: position 280,994 of record NZ_JBNJLS010000004.1, read on the forward strand.
TCTCGGCCACCGCCGAGCCGTTCCTGACGCTGTTCCCGGGCGCCGGGGGCTGACGCCGGGTGCGCCGGGCCCCGGCTCGGCGCACTCTGGTGACATGCCCTGGCAGACACCCATCGTGGTGCACTCCCCTGATCCCGACGGCGGACGACGCGTGACCGTGCGCGGCCAGTACGCGGGGACGGCCCGGTCGGACCACGAGCTGGTGGAGGTGCTGCGCCGGGCGGGGCTCGGCGAGGCCGACATCGCCCTGGACGATCCGCACCTCGTGGAGTGGCACGGGGCGGCAGCGCACGCCTGGGGCGCCGCCCGGCACCTGTGACCGAGCCAGCCATCCGTCCGTCCGTCCGCCTGCCCGCCCGTCCGATTTGACTGATTAGCACCCATTGCTATGGTTTTTAGTGAGCGGACAGATGGTGCGTTCAAGTCCACCCAGCTCCACTGCGCGGGGCTGTAGCTCAAGGCAGAGCGGTCCGCTCGCCTACTTCCCCTCGGGGCCGGCCTGCTGGCCGGCCCCGAACCCGTGGTGCGGACGCCACGGTACGCAGACCGTCGGACGGATGGGGACGCGCGTGGAGCGGACGACGCCGCTGGCCTCCGGGCCTTTGGACTGGTCACTGGTCACGGGGGCGGTGCCGCTCGTCGTGGAGATCCTCGGCGCGGCCGGCCTCGCGGTGCTGCTCTTCTCGCGCGACCGGCGCTGGTGGCTGCGGTGGCTGCCCGTCGCGGTGGTCCTCACCGTGCTCCTGACGTACCTCGTGAAGCTCGTCGTGGATGACTGGTGGCAGCCCTTCCCCGACAAGCTCCCCTCCGACGTCCTCTTCTGGATCGGCGTCGCCCTGCTCGGGGTGCTGCTCGCCGTGTTCCGCATGCCGACGCTGCGCTGGCGCGGCCGCCTGGGTGCGGTCGTCGCCGGAGTGCTCGTGGTGGTACTCGGCTGCTCCGAGATCAACATCCACTACGACAACTACCCGACCCTGCGGACCATGCTGGGCCCGGAGGGCACGGTCAGCCTCAAGGACGCGACCGGCACCAAGGAGAAGACCCTCGACGTCCCCGAGGGCGAGCCCATCTCCGCGGTGTGGAAGGCCCCGAAGGACCTGCCCGCCAAGGGCACCGTGTCCAAGACCCCGATCCCGGGCACCAAGTCCCACTTCGGCGCCCGGGACGCGTACGTCTATCTGCCGCCCGCCTACAAGGCGTCGCCGCGGCCACTGCTGCCCGTGCTCGTCCTGATGGCCGGTCAGCCCGGCGCCCCGCAGGACTGGATCACCTCGGGCCAGCTGCCCGACATGATGGACTCCTACGCCGCCGACCACGCGGGCCTCGCCCCGATCGTCCTGGTCGTGGACCCGCTCGGCTCCTCCTTCGACAACCCGCTGTGCATGGACTCCAAGCTGGGCAACGTCCAGACGTATCTCGCCGAGGACGTCCCCGCCTGGGCCGCCTCGCACCTCCAGGCGTCCACCGACCGCAAGCAGTGGGCGATCTCGGGCCTCTCCAACGGCGGCACCTGCTCCCTGCAGATGGCGGTGAACGCGCCGCAGCGCTACGGCAACTTCGTGGACATCTCCGGCCAGGACGAGCCCACGCTCGGCAACCGCCAGAAGACCGTGAACGCGGCCTTCGGCGGCAACGAGGCGGCCTTCGAGAAGGTCAACCCGATGAACGTGATGGCGCGCAAGAGCTTCCCCGACACCGCGGGCGTCTTCGTCGCCGGCGAGGACGACTCGGTGTACGGGCCGCAGGCGAAGAAGGTCTACGCCGCCGCGCAGAAGGCCGGGATGAAGGTCGAGCTCGTGGAGCTGCCCGGCGGGCACAGCTGGCAGGTGTGGCGCCCGGGCCTGGAGAAGAACCTGCCCTGGCTGGGCAAGCACACGGGCCTCACCAACTGAGACACCCGCGCCCAGCACCCCGCCCGGCACCCCACCTGACGCCCCACCTGACGACGCGTCCGACATCACGCCTGACGCCGTGTCGGCCCGCCGCCGCACCGGCCCGCCGCCCTGACACACCGGTGGGCCGCAGCCCGCCCGCGACACCCGCCCGTTCCCCTGTCCGGCCCAGCGCATTGCCCCGTTCGCACGACAGCGATCGCGGGATCGGGGCGCCCTCCCTAGCGTTTCGGGCATCGAGGTGCATTTCAGGCCCGAGCGGAAGAGGTCCGCCCGCTGCTCCTCGGGGACCCGGAGGAACCACCATGCGCGCGATACCCGTCGCGGCGGCCACCCTGCTCACCGCCACCACCCTCGCCCTCGCCGCCCCCACCGCGTCGGCGGCCGTCGCGGGCGACAACAACATCACGTCGTTCGGCTTCCATGTCTCCCCCACCACCATCGCCGCGGGCGGCCAGGTCACGCTCAGCGTGGACGGGTGCGAGGGCGACGCCAAGGCGACGTCCGGCGTCTTCGACGACGTGAGCATCCCCAAGGGCCAGGGATCCGCGACCGCCAACGTCTTCTGGGACGCCAAGCCCGGCGCCATGTACGAGGTCACGTTCAGCTGCAAGAACTCCGCGGGCAACTGGGAGTCCGGCACCACCGACCTCACCATCGCCACCGGCCGCCCCGACAACAACACCGTCCGCCGCGGCGTGAAGGCGGGCGTCGGCGGCAGCATCGGCGGCTTCGACCTCCAGGAACTCGGCCTCGGCGCAGCGCTCATCGCCGGCGCGCTCGGCACCGCGTACTACTGGACCCGCCGCCGCAGCACCGCCGAGGACAACTCCTAGCCCTTCCCCGCCTCCGCGCACCCTTCGCCCCCGGGACGTCTCCAGGTCCCGGGGGCGAAGTGCTGCCGTACCGCGGCGGGCCGGGCGCGGAAGGGGGGCACGCCCGCCCCGTTCGGTGCGCCGGATCAGACCTTGTTCTCCGAGCGGCGGCGCATCCAGAAGACGCCGCCGCCGACCACGGCGGCCGCCACCAGGGCCCCGCCGATCGCCATGTCGGTGGTGGTGGCTCCGGAGGTGGTGGCACCGCCGAGACCGCCGCGCACGCCGCCGTGGATGACGGTGAACGCGGACGGCCGGGTGAGGGTCTTGCCGCCGCAGTTGGCGGTGATGTCGTACGCACCCGGGTTGGCGTGCTCGTGGATGGTGGCGGTCGCGCTCGAAGTGCTGCCGCCGGGGATGGACGTCAGGTTCGTCTTCGGGAAGGCGGGCGATTCGACAGTGCCGCCGGACTGGCACGAGGTGCCGTCGACCGTGACCGTCAGCTGCCCGCCTCTCGCGATCACGCTGGGCATGGCCGTGATGTTGCTGGGGTCGGTCCAGGCCGAGGCCGCCGGGGCGGCGAGGGCGACGACCGCACCGGCCGCGGTGGCGACCGCGAGGGCACGAGTGGTACGCATGTGAAACCTCCGCGGAAGACGCCCCGGGGAAACCGGTCCCCGGTCGATCGGCGAGAGCGCCTCCCAGACAGACCCTCAGATGCCGTGCACAGACCCGCATTTCGGGAATCGGCCGTCTTGGTGAGACGACACGCCGAAGGGTGTCCATACAACGCGACATAGCCGCAGGTCACGGACCGTCAGAAAATTACTGGCGGTGTCACCTCGGATGGCGCACGGCCACCTGGTCCGCCACCCGTTCGCCCCCGCCCTTTCGCACGCCGCACGCGCTCGACTTAGCGTTCTCGTATGTGCGACGGACGCGGCCGTGAATTCCGCGTTGAGAGGGGATAGAGAATGCCTTCGTCCCAGCCGGCCGAGGAATCCGAAGACATCGAGAGGCAGAAGAAGCGCGCACCCTGGGGCGCGATGGCGCTCGTGCTCCTGACCGGGCTCGCCCTGATCCGCAACGGCTCCGGCGAGTTCGACGTGGGCCCGCCGCAGCCCGCGTCCGCCGCTGCCGCCGACCAGCGGGCGGGCGGCGCCGCGCACCCCAAGACCCCGCCCCCGCTGGCCTTCTCGCCCGCTGACCGGGTCCGCATCAAGGGCATCCGGGTGGACGCCCCGGTGATGCCCGTGGGCCTCGACGACGACGGCTGGGTGGACGCGCCGCCCCCGGACGACCCGAATCTCGCGGGCTGGTTCACCGGCGCTGTCGCCCCCGGCGAGAAGGGCACCGCCGTCATCGTCGGCCACGTCGACAATCAGCAGGGCCCCGCGGTGTTCTACGGCCTCGGTTCGCTCAAGAAGGGAAATCGCGTCGAGGTCACCCGCAAGGACAGGAAGACCGCCGTATTCGAGATCTACGGAATTGAGGTCTTCGAGAAGGAGAACTTCCCCGGAAATCGCGTCTATGCGGACAAGGGCGCCCCCGAACTGCGGGTCATCACCTGTGGCGGCGGATTCACCAAGCAGACCGGTTACGACGGGAACGTCGTCGCCTTCGCCCGCCTGATCGCCGTGCGCTGACGCGCGGCGACCGGGCGGGCGCACCCCGAGCGGCGCCCCGGCTACCGCACGTACCGGCGCGGCACCGTGATCCGGTAGCCCTCGTCGAGCAGGTCGGGCAGGTACGAGCGGAGAGCGGCGACGGTCTGCGAGCGGTTGCCTCCCGCGTCGTGCGAGAGCACCACCACGCCGGGCGCGGCGCCGGACTTGATGCGCCGGATGATCGTGCTCGTGCCCGGCTCCGTCCAGTCCAGCGAGTCCACGGTCCAGGCCAGCGGCTCCATTCCGAGCTCGGCGCCGATCCGGAAGGCCGTGCGGTTCCAGGCTCCGTAGGGCGCGCGGAACCAGGCGGGCGGCTCCCCCGTGGCGTCCTCGATGACCTCGCAGGTCCGCTCGATCTCGTCGCGGATCGCGCCCTTGGTCATGCGCGTCAGCTGCGGATGGCTCCAGGTGTGGTTGCCGATCACATGCCCGTCGTCGAGCATCTCGCGGAGCAAGTCCTGGTTGTCGACGGCCATTTCACCGCAGACGAAGAACATCGCGCGCACGTCGTGCTCGCGCAGGGTCCGCAGGATGTCGGGGGTGTAGCGGGGGTCGGGGCCGTCGTCGAAGGTGAGCACCAGTGGGCGGCCGCGGCCGTCCATGCGCAGGATCGGCTTGCTGCGCACCTTCAGCTTGGCGGGCAGGGCGCGCGGCGGCCCGTATCCGGCCATGGGCTGCAGCCGGTACGCGGAGGGCTGGGCGGGCTTCGCGGCGCGGGCCGCCTGCGGTCCCGCGGGGGGTGCTCCGGTGGCGGCCCGGTGGGGAGCGGTGGACCGTTCCGCTTCCGCGCCGCAGCCGGTCACCGTGGCGAGGCCGACGACGACGGCGCCGCGCAGCAACGCCCGCCGTCTTGGAGGCATCTGATCGTTTTTCATGACTAATCCCTCGCATGGCGGCAGCCCCGCGCGGAAACACCAACACCGGGGGCGCCCGCGAAAGCACCCGATGGGACCAGCCAGGAAGGGGGGAAGGAGGGCGGTCAGCGGCGGCGGACGAGGGGGAAGGGGAGGGTCTCGCGGATCGTCAGGCCGGTGAGGAACATGACGAGCCGGTCGACGCCGATGCCGAGGCCGCCGGTGGGCGGCATGGCGTACTCCAGCGCGTCGAGGAAGTCCTCGTCGAGCTCCATGGCCTCGGGGTCTCCCCCGGCGGCGAGCAGCGACTGGGCGGTGAGGCGGCGGCGCTGCTCGACGGGATCGGTCAACTCGCTGTAGGCGGTGCCGAGTTCGGTGCCGAAGGCGACGAGGTCCCAGCGCTCGGCCAGGCGCGGGTCCACGCGGTGCTGGCGGGTGAGCGGGGAGACGTCGGTGGGGAAGTCCTTGTAGAAGGTGGGGAGCTCGGTCTTCTCCTCGACGAGGCGCTCGTACATCTCCAGGACGACGTCGCCGCGGCCGTCGTCCGGGGAGTACGGGACGTCGGCGCGGTCGCAGAGGCGGTGCAGGGCGGGCAGCGGGGTGTCGGCGTCGATCTCCTCGCCGAGCGCCTCGGAGATCGCGCCGTAGACCGTCTTGACCGGCCAGGGCCCGGAGATGTCGTGTTCGGTGAGTCTGCCGTCGGCGTCGGCCTTGCGGGCGACCGGGGAGCCGAAGGCGGCGGTGGCGGCGCCCTGGATGAGTTCGCGGGTGAGGTCGAGCATCACGTCGTAGTCGGCGAACGCCTGGTACGCCTCCAGCATCGTGAACTCGGGGTTGTGCTTGTAGCTCACGCCCTCGTTGCGGAAGGTGCGGCCCATCTCGAAGACCTTCTCCATGCCGCCGACGCAGAGCCGCTTGAGGTAGAGCTCGGGGGCGATGCGGAGGTAGAGGTCGAGGTCGTAGGCGTTGATGTGGGTGGTGAAGGGGCGGGCGTTGGCGCCGCCGTGGATCTGCTGCAGCATCGGGGTCTCGACCTCGAGGTAGCCGCGGTCGAGGAGGCCCTGGCGCAGTGCCTGGACGGCGGTGGAGCGGGCCCGGACGACGTCGCGGGCCTCGGGGCTCGCGACCAGGTCGAGGTAGCGGCGGCGGACCTTGGCCTCGGGGTCGGCGAGGCCGCGCCGCTTGTCGGGCAGCGGGCGCAGGCACTTGCCGGTGAGCCGCCAGTCGGTGGCGAAGACGGTGAGCTCGCCCTTGTCGCTGGTGCCGACGGTGCCGGTGGCGGTGATGTGGTCGCCGATGTCGGTGTCCGCGGTGAAGCGGTCGAGGGTCTCGGTGCCCGACCGGTCGCGGGTGAGGGCGAGTTGGCGGTCGCCGGACCAGTCGCGCAGGACCGCGAAGACGACGCCGCCGAAGTCGCGTACGAGCATGACGCGGCCCGCGACCGTGACCTGCTCCCCCGTCAGGGCGGGGGTCAGGTCGGCCAGGGAGTGGGTGCGCGGGGCGAGGCCCACCGGGTAGGGGTCGACGCCGTCGGAGCGCAGCCGGTCGAGCTTGCGGTGGCGGATGCGGACCTGGTCGGGGAGGCGGGAGGCGGCGTCCTGTCCGGCGTCCTCGCCCTGGCCGGTGAGGCCGAGGGCCGCGAGGGAGGGGAGGCCCTCGGTGGTGGCGGGCTGGGTGACGCCCTTGGTGCGGTGGCCCTTGCCCCACAGGGTGCGCAGGGACGGCACGGACACGAAGCCCTCGGCGATGCCCGAGGCCAGGCTGATGCGGGCGAGGGAGCCGCTGTCGCCGTAGCAGATGAAGCGCGGGTACCACTCGGGGTGGTACTTGGCGTTGGAGCGGTAGAGGGCTTCGAGCTGCCACCACTTGGAGAAGAACAGGAGCAGCTTGCGCCACAGCCGGAGGATCGGCCCGGCACCGATGCGGGCGCCCTCCTCGAAGACGGAGCGGAACACGGCGAAGTTCAGGGAGATCCGGCGCACCCCGAACTTGCCCGCCCCCGCGCACAGTTCGCTGACCATGAACTCCATCACGCCGTTGGGCGCGGTGCGGTCGCGGCGCATCAGGTCGAGGGAGATGCCGTCCTTGCCCCAGGGGACGAGGGAGAGCAGCGCGAGGAGCTTGCCGTCGGCGTCGAGGGCCTCGACGAGGAGGCAGTCGCCGTCCTCCGGGTCGCCGAGGCGGTCCAGGGCCATGGAGAAGCCGCGCTCGGTCTCGGTGTCCCGCCAGGCGTCCGCCTTGTCGATGATCTCCTCCATCTCCTCGTCGGTGAGGGTGGAGTGGCGGCGGATGCGGGCGGTGGCCCCGCTGCGGGCCACGCGGTTGACGGCCTGGCGGGTGACGCGCATGTCGCGGCCGTCGAGGTCGAAGTCCGCGACGTGCAGGATCGCCTCGTCGCCGAGCTGGAGCGCCCCGAGCCCGGCGCGCGCGAAGGCGGTGGCGCCGTCCTCGGAGGCGCCCATCACGGCGGGCGCCCACGCGTAGCGGCGGGCCACGTCGAGCCAGGCGCCGATGGCGTGCGGCCATGCCTCGCGGTCGCCGACAGGGTCGCCGCTGGCCAGGCAGACCCCGGCCTCGACGCGGTAGGTGACGGCGGCCTTGCCGCTGGGCGAGAAGACGACGGCCTTGTCGCGCCGGGTGGCGAAGTAGCCGAGCGAGTCCTGGGCCCCGTACACGTTGAGGAGCGCGCGGATGCGGGGTTCCTCGTCGCCGTGCAGGGCGGCTTCCATGCGCTGGGAGCGGAAGAGGGTGGCGACGGAGTTGAGGAGGGCGAGCGCGCCGAAGACGCCGAGCCAGAAGTACAGGGGGCGGGGCGGGCTGCCGTCGAAGTAGTCGCGGCCGTGCAGGAGTCCGCCGAGGACGCGGTTGGCGGCCCACAGCAGGCGTTCGCCGCGCGGCAGCGTGCCGGGGAACAGCTCGACGAGGCCCCAGCCGGCGAGGATCGCCACGCCGAGGCTCGCGGCGAGCACGCCGAGGCCGCGCAGGACGGCGCCGCGCCGGGTGTCGGCGTAGAACTCCTTGCGGGCCAGGATCAGCAGGGTGAGGGCGCCCGTGGCGACGACCAGGGAGGGCACCGAGTCCCACCAGTAGCCCAGGAAGATGCCGAGGACGTCGAAGAGGATCAGCAGGCAGGTGTACCAGACCACCAGCCACCAGGCGACCTTCTTGCGGGACGCGGTGGCGGCGGCGAGCAGGAAGAGGAACACCGCGTACGCGAGGTTGGCGCTGACCGGCACCGTGACCAGTTCGAGCGCGTCCACGACGGGGCGCAGCAGACGGCGCAGCGGTGGGATGACGGCGAGGATCGCGCAGAACAGGCCGAGGGTGCCGAAGAAGGCGGCGAAGCCTTCTGGGACGCGGCTCAGCGGGCCGTGCCCGCGGCCGGGGGCGGCCGGGCCCTCGGCCTTTCCGGTGCCCGGGGCGTCCTTCGGCGCTCCTTTCCCGGGCGGCGCGGCTGATGGCTCTTCCACGCTGGCACTCATGGTGACGACTCTAAGAAGACCTGGCCCGCGCCGCCCGTCGAGAGCGGTTCGATAGCCTCTCCCCGTGACGGATGACCCTTCCCACCAGTTCGAACGCGGCACCGACGGGCCCAAGGTGATTGTCGTCGGCGTCGACGGCTCGGACTCCTCCCTGCGCGCAGCGGCATATGCCGGGGGCCTGGCCCGACGGCAGCGGGCGCTGCTCGCCGTCGTCTATGTCCAGCCTGTGATGGCCGCGGGCGCCGCGCTCGGCGCCCCCGTCGCCGAGACCACCGATGAGATCGCCGAGGGGCTGATCGCCGAGATCCGCTCGGCGACCGAGCGCGTGAAGGGGATATTCGATGTGCGCTGGGAGTTCCACACGTTCCGCGGGGACCCCTACAACGGCCTGGTGAGCGCGGCGGACGACCTCAAGGCGGACGCCGTGGTGGTCGGCGCCTCCGAGCAGGCGGGGCACCGGATCGTCGGCTCGGTCGCGGTGCGGCTGGTGAAGGCGGGGCGCTGGCCCGTCACCGTGGTTCCGTAGGCCCGTCACCGTGGTTCCGTAAGCGCAAGGGGCGTGCCGTCTTCCGTGAGGGGCGCCCCTGGGCCATCATGATCCGCCGTCAGCCGCCCCCACTCTGCACGAGGTGAGCTCATGGCCGGACTCAAGATGGGGCAGGGCGTACTGCGCCGCAAGCCCATCGAACAGATCGAAGAGACGGAGTCGGGCGGCGCGCTGACCCGCACGCTCGGACTGTGGCAGCTCACCGCGATCGGGGTGGGCGGCATCATCGGCGCGGGGATCTTCAGCCTCGCCGGTGCCGTGGCGAACAAGACGGCGGGGCCCGCGGTCCTCATCTCCTTCCTGATCGCGGGCGTCGCGAGCGCCGCGGCCGCGTTCTCGTACGCCGAGTTCGCGGGCATGATCCCGAAGGCCGGCTCCGCCTACACCTACGGGTACGCGGTGCTCGGCGAGCTCACGGGCTGGTTCATCGGCTGGGACCTGCTCCTGGAGTACACGGCGATCGTGGCGGTCGTCGCGATCGGCATCTCCGGGTACTTCGGCTTCCTCGTCGAGGAGATGGGCGCCGAGCTGCCGAAGTGGATGATGGGGGCGCCGGGCACGGGCGACGGGCACAAGGTCGACCTCTTCGCGGCGGTGCTGTGCCTGCTCATCGCGTATCTGCTGACGCTCGGCATCAAGAACGCGGCGCGCTTCGAGATGATCGTCGTCGTCCTGAAGGTCATCGTGGTGCTGATCGTGATCGCGGTCGGCTTCTTCCACATCAACACCGGGAACTACAAGCCCTTCTTCCCGTTCGGGGTGAGCGGCGCCTTCACGGGGGCGGCGACGGTCTTCTTCGCGGTGTTCGGGTACGACGCCATGTCGACGGCCGCCGAGGAGTCCAAGGACGCCCAGCGCCACATGCCGAAGGCGATCCTGTACTCCCTCGCCATCTCGATGGTGCTGTACGTGCTCGCCTGTCTGGTCCTCACCGGCATGCAGAGCTACAAGGACGTCGACCCGGAGAGCGGGTTCTCCACCGCCTTCAAGTCGGTCGGCCTCGGCGGGCTCGCGGACGTCATCGCGGTCGGCGCCATCATCGGCATCCTCACCGTGATGTTCACCTTCATGCTGGGCTGCACGCGCGTGTGGTTCTCCATGTCGCGTGACGGGCTGCTGCCCAAGTGGTTCGCGAAGACCCACGAGACGCGGCACGTGCCGACGCGCGTGACGTGGATCGTGGGGGTCGCGTCGGCCGCCATCGCCGGGTTCCTGCCGATCGGCGAGGCGGCCGAACTCACCAACATCGGGATCCTGCTGGCCTTCGTGGTGGTGTGCGTCGCGGTGATCGTGCTGCGCTACCGGCAGCCGGAGCTGGCGCGCACGTTCCGCTGCCCCGGCATGCCGGTGGTGCCCGCGATCGGGGTCGTCTTCTCCATCTGGCTCATCACGTTCCTGGAGTGGCAGACCTGGGTGCGGTTCGCCGTGTGGTTCGTGATCGGGCTCGGGGTGTACTTCGGGTACTCGTACCGGAAGTCGGAGCTGGCGAAGGCGGACACCACGCCGTCCTAGGCCGGGGGCCTACGCGGTCTTCTCGATGGACTCCTGGAACTCTCGGGCCATCTGCTCCAGGCCCTTGTTGCGCCACTCCGACCAGAACGGCTTCCACTCACTGATCTTCTTACGGCCGCTGACGATGTCGTTGACGAGGTCTCCCGCCTCCTGCGACATCCGGCCGTAGTGCTCGGTGTAGCCGTCCGAGTAGTGGCCGACCGTGGGGTTCTGGATGCCGGTCTCGGTGAGTTTCTTCTCCATGCCGTAGACGGTGCGGACGTCGTCGACGCTCTTCGTGCCGGGGAACGACGACGCCAGGATCGCGAAGGGCGAGGTGGTGGCGGTGCGCAGGCCGCTGTCGAGCCCTTCGACCTGCTGCTTGCCCTGCTTGGTGCGCTCGGGGAACCCCTGGTCGTCGTAGGTGAAGTCCTTGCCCTCGGTGCCGAATTCGAGGAACTCGCGTTCCTTGGTGCCGAAGGGCGAGGCCAGGTAGTTGAGGAGTTCGAGGAGCATGCGGACGCGCTTCTCGTCGCCCTTCTTGATCGCGGTGTAGCCGATCGTGCCGAGGTGCATGTGGTGCTTGGGCTGCGCGCCGCCCGCCGCGAAGGGGATCAGCACCTCGGCGCCCATCTCCGGGTCGTTGGTGCGGGTCTTCACGCGGGCGTCGTACGGGCTGGAGTAGACGCAGGCGCCGATGGAGCCCTGCGCCATCTTGATGTACGCGTCGGCCATCTTCGGGTCGCCCGGGTAGAAGACGCCCGCCTTCTTCATCTTCATGACGAAGTTCAGGGCCTCGGTGTACTCGTCGGTCTCCTGCCAGAAGGTCAGCGAACCGTCCTTGTTCAGGCGCCACTTGTTGGGGGCGCCGAAGCACTGGCTCAGGACGCTCGCGGCGTTCACGTAGATCGGTTCAAGGGCCCACACCTTGCCGCCCGTGACCTCCTTGCACTTGGACAGGAACTCGTCGGGGCTGGTGGCGGAGAGGCCGTCGGCCTTCTCCCAGACCTTCGGGTTGCCGCCGTAGACCTGCCCGAACGCCGGGTAGGGGCTGGGGGCGCCCCAGATCTTGCCGTTGACGACCGCGGTCTTCCAGTGCGCCGGGGTCATCGCGGCGAGGTTCGGGTAGTCCTTGACGGCGTCCCCGGAGACGTACTCCGTGATGTTCGCGCACTTGGCCTCCAGGAGCTCGGCGATGTGCTGAAGCCCCTGGTTCGGCGGTATCCACATCAGGTCGGGCAGGTCGCCGCCCGCGACGATCGCCGGGAACTTCTCCTCGTAGCCGGGGTCGGTGCCGAGGATCGCGGTGATGTCGAAGCCGGTCTCCTTGTTGAGCTGCTTCCAGTGGTCGTTGCGGGACTTGGGCAGCGGCGGCTGGACCCAGATCTCGGTGAGGATCGAGACCGCGGAGCCGTCGCCGGGGGTCTTCGGGACGCCGCGCACCAGCTTCTCGGGGTACTTCAGGAAGCCTGCCGACAGGCCCTTGGCGTTGGACGGCAGATCGGGCTGGATCTTGGTGAAGGGGACGTACGTGGGCAGCTTCACCTTCGACGAGGCGGCCTCGCTCCGGCGCTTGGCCGACGAGCCGCACCCCGTGAGCGACGTGGCGGCCGCGCCCGCCGCGACCGCGGTGGACACGCTGAGGAAGGAGCGTCGGGACATGCCTGGCATGGGATTCTCCGCAACTGGGTGAGGGGGAAAAGGAGTTCAGCCCTTGATGGCGCCCGTGAGTACGCCCTTGGTGAAGTACTTCTGCAGGAACGGGAAGAGCAGCAGGATCGGGATGAGCGCGAGCATCACCACGGCCATGGAGATCGACTGCTGCGGCGGCATGTGGGCCACGCCCAGCTGGTCGCCGGATATGGACTTGCCCTGCACCACATAGGTGCGCAGGACCAGTTGGACGGGCCACTTGCCGGAGTCGTTGAGGTAGAGCATCGCGTTGAAGAAGGCGTTCCAGTACGTCACCGCGTAGAAGAGGCCGACGACCGCGATGACGCCCTTGGACAGCGGAAGCACGATGCGGGTGAGGATCCGCCAGTCCCCCGCGCCGTCGATGCGGGCGGCCTGGTAGAGCTCCTCGGGGATGTTCATGAAGAAGGCGCGCAGGACCACCAGGTTGAAGGCGTTGATGAGCACCGGGAGGATCAACGACCAGTAGGAGTCGAGCAGTCCGAGCTCCTTGACGACCACGTACATCGGGACCATGCCGGGCGCGAACAGCAGCGTGAACAGGACCAGGAGCAGGACCGGCTTGCTGCCGGGGACGCCGCGCTTGCTGAGGGCGTAGGCCAGGGCGATCGTCGTCAACAGGGAGAGGGCGGTGCCGACGACCGTGATGCCGACGCTGACCATGACCGCCCGGCTGACGATGCCGCCGGAGAGGATCGTGCGGTACGCGTCCAGGGTCGGGTCCGTGGGGAAGAGCACGAAGCCGCCCGCCTCGGTGATCTCCTTGCGGGAGGCGAGGCTGGTGGAGAGGACCGTCAGGAAGGGGAGGACCATCACGGCGACGAGCACCGTGAGGACGACGGCCTTGGCGGCCGAGCCGACGCGGGTCGGGGGCTCTTCCCAGGCGGGGCGCTGCTCGCGGGCGCGCTGGGTGCGCAGGGGGAATCCGAAGCTGCTCATTTGCTGTACACCCCGTGCTCTCCGAAGGCGTGGGCGACCTTGTTGGCGCCCCAGATCATCAAGGCCCCGACGACGCCCTTGACCAGGCCGGCGGCCGCGCCGACGCCCCAGTCGCCGTAGACGACGCCGTGGTAGTAGACGTAGGTGTCGAGGACCTCCGCGGCGCGGGCGCCGACCGCGTCGCGCTGCAGCAGGAACTGCTCGAAGCCGACGGAGAGGACGTCGCCGAGGCGCAGCACCAGGAGCATGATCGTGACGCCGCGCACGGCGGGCAGGGTCACGTGCCACATGCGGCGCCAGCGGCCCGCGCCGTCCACGGCCGCGGACTCGTACAGGCTCTGGTCGACGCTCGCGAGGGCAGCCAGGTAAATGATCATGCCCCAGCCGATGTCCTTCCAGATCACCTGGCCGGTGATGAGGAGCGGGAAGGTGGAGGGGTCGGTCATCACGTCCAGCGCCGACATGCCGTGGTCGCGCAGGAAGTTGCTCAACAGGCCCGCGCCGCCGAGGACTTGCTGGAAGAGGGCGACGACGAGGACCCAGGAGATGAAGTGCGGGAGGTAGACGACGCTCTGGATGAATCGCTTCACGCGCGTGCTGACCAGGCTGTTGATGAGCAGGGCCAGGGCCAGCGGGGCCGGGAAGAAGAAGATCAGCTGGAGCGCGGCGAAGGCCAGGGTGTTGCGCACCGACTCCCAGAACGCCGGGTCGGCGAAGAGCTCCTGGAAGTTGGCGAGGCCGACCAGCGGGCTCTCCTTGAAGCCGATGAAGGGCTGGTAGTCCTGGAAGGCGACGATGTTGCCCAGCATCGGGACGTAGAAGAAGACCGCGAAGAACAGCACGCCGGGGGCCATGAGGGCGAACATCACCCAGTTGTTCCGCAGCCGGACGCGGAGCGGGGGCCGTCGGCGGGCAGGCGGACGCTCGGACTTGGACACCGGAGGCGACGCGGCGGCCCGGGGCCCGCGTTGCGTTACAGGGGTGGTCACACGTACTCCGCGAAGGAATTTGGAAGCCAACTTGCCTAAAGTGAGCCACATCATGGGAGGGACACCGGCGTCCGTCAACCATCTGCCCACGGTGAGGAGTTGGACTTTTCGCAGCGGAGCAGGACGCGCGCCGCGCCACGGCGCCGACGCGGGGCTAGACGAGGTTCTCGATGTGGTCCAGTGCGAGCCGTGCTGCCCCGATTGCGGTCGATTCCTCGCCGAGTACGGAGGTTTGCACCACCGGCGGCGACAGGCAGAGCGTGCCGAGCCGGGCGGCGAACGGCTCGCTGAGCAGGGCGCCCGCGCGCGAGATGCCCCCGCCGAGGACCACCGCTTGGGGGTCCAGGAGCGCGACGTGCCGGGCCAGGCTGTCGGCCAGGCACTCGGCGAAGGCGCGCAGCGTGTAGCGGGCGCCGCCGTCGCCGCGGGCCGCGGCCGTGACGACCGCGCGGGCGGCGTTCTCGCGGGTGGGCCCGCCGTCGCCGCGGTGGCCCGCGAACCAGTCGAGCAGCCGCTCGTAGGACCGCCCCCAGCCGTCGCCCGCGACCATCTCCCCGGCCGCCCCGTGGTGCCCGCGGTGCAGCTCGCCGTGGATCCACACGCCGACGCCGAGCCGGTTGCCGACGTACAGGTAGAGGCAGTCCCGGGTGCCGACGCTGACGCCCAGGGTGCACTCGGCGAGGGTCGCCAACTGGATGTCGTTGCCGACGAGTACGGGTCCCGTCGTGGCGTCGGCGAGCTCGGCGGCCAGGTCGATGCCGGTCCACTCGGGCAGCGAGTCGCTGACCGCCACGCGCCCCTGGGTGTCGACCATGCCGCTGGTGCCGACGCCGGTGGCCAGCGGCCGCACGCCCGCCGCCCGGGGGTGGGCGAGGCAGCCCGCGAGGGCCCGGCGCACCGCGTCGAGGCGGCGGCCCGCGGGCAGGTCCGGGGTGACCGCGACGCGTTCGGCGGCCACCGTGCGCCCGAGCAGGTCGGCGAGGTGCACCAGGACCTTGTGGGCGCCGATGTCGACGCCGAGGACGTGGCCCGCCTCCGCGCGGAAGCGGAACCTGCGGGCGGGCCTGCCGACGCTGCCGCTGCCCGGGGCCAGCTCGACCAGGCGCCCCTCGCGCAGGAGTTGGGCGGTGAGGTCCTGGGCGGTGGGCCGGGAGACCCCGATGAGCGCGGCCAGTTCGGGCACCGTGATCTCGTCGCGCTCGCGCAGCACGCGCAGCGCGGCCGCGGCGTTGAGGCGGCGCAGCAGCGACGGATCGCCGCTCGTGGTCCGATTCGAGAGATCCAAGGCGTCCCCCCTTGACAGCATGATCAATTGCTCACAGGGTGGCCCCGGAGCGATTGAGCAACTTACCTAATAAACAGCGCCCTTGGGGGTACCGCGACGATGGGTGAGCAGGGCCATCCCGAGCTGGAGTGCGGCTTCGGCATCTGGGACCAGGACGTCTACGGCAACCATCGCATCCTCGTGGAGGTCACCGCTGCGGCCACCGCGGTCGCGGCCGACATCCCGTGGCGGCGCCAGGACGGCGAGCCCGATCTGGCCGCCGGCGCCGTCGACGTGCTCGTCCTCGCGCCGTCGGGCCACCGCGTGCACAACACGGTGACCTTCGAGGCGACGGCCGAGCGCGGCCGCGTCGCCTTCGAGCCGACCGAGGGCCCCGGCGCCTACGCGGTGCACTACCTGCCGTACGCGCACACCGGCAAGCCGCACTACCCGCAGGCCGCCTACCGGCCCCCGACCCGCACCGCCGACCCCGGCTGGGTCCACCGCTGCGGCGTGCACCGCCCCGACAGCTGGGCGGACCTGCCCCGCGCGGAGGCGTTCCGCTACGAGGCGGTGAGCGCGGTCGACTCTTTCGCGCCGCTCGGCTTCGCGGCGACGGCCGCCGAGCGCGAGAAGCTCCACCAGGCGTACGCGGGCGAGGAGTTCCTGCTGTTCGGCGCGGACCGGGCGGACCCGCTCGGCCGCTACCGCGCGCTGCCCGCCCGCTGGGCCCGCGCCACCCCCTTCGCCCCGTTCGCCGGGACGGCGGAGCGCGGCGAGTTCTTCGCCTTCCAGGTCGGCGTGCACGCCCTGCGCGAGCTCGCGGACGTGCGGGTGGAGGCGCGCGGTCTGCCCTTCCCCGTCCGCTGCCTCAGCACCGGCGGCGTGGACGCGCGCGGCCGCGCCTTCACGCGCCGCGTCGACGTCCCCGAGGACGGTGTGACGGCCCTCTGGCTCGGCGTGGACGTCCCCGAGGGCGCCCGGCCCGGCCTGTACGAGGGAGAGGTCGCCGTGCGCGCGGAGGGCGCCGGGGAGCGGGTCCTGCCGCTGCGCCTGACCGTCGCACGCACCGCCGTCGCCGACCACGGCGCCGGGTCCCCGGAACGCCTCGCGCGCCTGCGCTGGCTCGACTCGGCGTACGGGCACGACGACGAGGTGGTGGCTCCCTACGAGCCGATACGGGTCGACGGGCGCCGTCTCGGCCTGCTCGGGCGCACCGTGGAGCTCGGCCCCGACGGGCTCCCGCACCGCATCTCCTCGGCCTTCACCCCGTCCGTGACCCGCGCCGACGGCCCCGCCCGCGACCTCCTCGCCGCCCCCGTCACGCTCGGCCTCGGCCGCCCCCTCGACCACGCGGAGCCCAGCCTCGACCGGCCGGGCCCGGCCCGGGTGCGCTGGACGACGACCGCCTCCGGCACGGACGTACTCCTGCGCACCGAGGGCGAGTTGGAGGCCGACGGTTTCCTCGTCGTGCGCGCCACCGTCGAGGCCACCGCCGACACCGAGCTCGACGTGACCCTGACCGTGCCGGTGCGCGAGGAGGTCGCCCGGTACGCGATGGGGCTCGGCCTCACCGGCCGCGTGTGCCCGGACACGTACGACTGGACCTGGGACACCCCCACCCGCAACCAGGACGCCCTCTGGCTCGGCGACCCGGCCGCCGGGCTCCAGCTGAGCCTGCGCGACGAGCACTACACCCGGCCCCTGAACACCAACTACTACCGCGAGAAGCCCCTGGTGACGCCGCGCTCCTGGGCGGGCGACGGCGACGGTGGGGTGCGCCTGCGCACGGCGGGCGGGGTGCGGGAGCTGACCGCGTACAGCGGGCCGCTGCGGCTGCGGGCCGGCGAGAGCCGCCGTTTCGAATTCCGGCTGCTGCTCACGCCGTTCAAGCCCGTCGAGCCGGGGCGCCAGCTCGCCGAGCGCTACTTCCACGCGTACGCGGCGCCCGAGGAGATCGCGGCGTACGGCGCCAACGTCGTGAACCTGCACCACGCGACGCCCCCGAACCCGTACATCAACGATCCGCTGCTGCGCGCCGACGCGCTGCGCTCGTACACGGACGCGGCGCACCAGCTCGGCATCCGCGTGAAGGTCTACGACACGGTCCGCGAACTCACCCGCAACACACCGGAGTTGCCCGCCCTCGCCGCGCTCGGCGACGAGGTCTTCGCGCCGGGCCCCGGCGGCGGCCACGCCTGGCTGCGCGAACACCTGGGCGCCGACTACGTGCCGGGCTGGGTGGCCACCGACGTCGGGGACGTCGCGGTGGTGACCGGCGGGGAGTCCCGCTGGCACAACGCGTACGTGTGCGGCGTGGAGCGGCTGCGGCGGGTGCTCGGCGTGGACGGGCTCTACCTCGACGACGTGGCGTACGACCGGACGACGATGAAGCGGGTCCGCAAGGCCCTGGAGCGCTCCGGGAACGGGGTCCCGCTGGTCGACCTGCACTCCTGCAACCAGTACCGGGCCCCCGACGGCTTCGCCTCCAGCGCGAACCTGTACGCCGAACTCCTCCCGTACACCGACCGGCTCTGGCTCGGCGAGCTCTTCGACTACGAGGGCTCCGACCCGGCGTACTGGCTGATCGAGCTCTCCGGCATCCCGTTCGGCGTGCTGGGCGAGATGCTGGAGGGCGGCGGCAATCCGTGGCGGGGCCTGGTGTTCGGGATGACGGCGAGGGCGCCGATGACGGACGTCCGGCCGCTGTGGCGGGCCTTCGACCAACTCCGGCTCCCCGAGGCCGAGATGACCGGATGGTGGGCGCCGGGCGCGCCCGTGCGCACGGGCCACGAGGAGGTCCTCGCGACGACGTGGCGGGGGCCGGGCGGCACCGCGACGGCGCTCGCGTCCTGGGCGGCCGAGGACACCGACGTCGTGCTCGCCACGGAGGCGGGCCCGGTGGCCGCGCACGCGCCCGCGATCGAGGGCTTTCAGCCGGAGCGGAGCTTCGCGGCGGGCGAGGCGGTGCCGGTGCGGCCGGGGCGGGGGTGGCTGGTGCGGGTCGAGGAGCCGTAGCGAGAGCGGAGGGGGGCGGAGCGGGGTGCCCCGCCCCCCCTCGTACCGCTACTGGCCCATCACCAGGCCGCTCTTGCCCGCGCCACGGCTCAGCACGATGCGTCGGATGCGGTCGCGGACCTCGCTCACCTCGGCGCCGCGCGCCACCGCGCGGTTGAGGTTCACGACGCGGCCCGCGTCGGTGTCGAACCACATGGGGATGAACTCCGCCTTCTTGACCTCCCAGCGCCCGCCCGGCTTGGCGGGCGGAACGAAGGTGAAGCGGCCGATGGAGCCCTGGTTGCCGCGCGGGTCGTGGGCGTCCTCGTGGTTGATCATGTCACCGGCGATCTGGTCGCCCATGCCGTAGATGACCCAGGTGCCGTCCTTGCCGCCGACCTTCTCGTACGCCTGCGGGACGTGCGCGTGCGTGCCGAGGATCAGGTCGACGTCGGGGCGGCCGCCGGTGCGGGCGGCGGTGAGCTGCTTGCCGAGGCGCAGCTGCTGGCCGTCCGGCTCGTCCTGCCACTCGGTGCCCCAGTGCAGGGAGACCACGACCACGTCGGCGCCCGCCTTCCGGGCCGCGCGGGCGTCCGCGACGATCCGGGCGCGGTCGATGACGTTGACCGTCCAGGGCTTGCCCTGCGGCTGCGGGATGCCGTTCGTGCCGTACGTGTACGACAGCTGGGCGACCTTCGCGCCGCCCGCGCGCAGCCAGGCCGGGGACTTGGCCTCGGCGGCCGTGCGGCCGGAGCCGGCGTGCTTGACGCCCGCCTTGTCGAGGGCGGACAGGGTGCGGCGGACCCCGGCCGAGCCGTCGTCCAGGGTGTGGTTGGAGGCGGCCGAGCAGGAGTCGTAGCCGGTGGCCTTGAGGGCGCGGGCCACCTGCGGCGGGGACTTGAAGGTGGGGTAGCCGGTGTAGTCGCCGTTCTCGCCGTACACCGTCTCCATGTGACAGATCGCCAGGTCGGCCTTGGACACGACCGACTTGGCGCCCGCGAGCATCGGCGCGAAGTCGTAGGTGTCACCGCCGCCGTCGGCGAGGGCCTGGCGGATGATCGAGGCGTGCGGCAGGACGTCGCCGGAGGCGACGAGGGTGAAGCCGCGCGGGGCGGTCGCGCCGCCCAGGGCGGAGGGGGCGGGCTCGGCGCCGTGCCGCGCCTTGCCGTGCGGGGCGTTCGGTGCGTGCGGGGCGTTCGGGGCGGGCTTCTTCGCTCCGTCCGCCGTGCCGTCGGACAATGGCTGCTGTGCCGTGCAGGCGGCGGTGGCGCCGATCAGGGCGGCCACCAGGACGGCCGTCGTGCGCCGCGCGCTCGGGCCGCGCAGGGTGCGCTGTGTCATCGACCAGACTCCGTGGATTCGGGGATCTTCGGAAAAATGCGTCGATATGAATCCACATATGGAGATATCAGAGAGTCAAGGAACAACCCCGCAAGGGTCCCTAAAAGGGGTTCAACTTTCCGGGCCATGTGACTCGTTGAACACGACCGCTCTGACCTGCGAGGAAACCGGAGCCCGGGTCAAGGCTCGGTAAAGCGCCTTGCTCACAAGGCCGTTGAGTACTCGGCTGTCCTCTATCCGTGTTCCGGATCGGGGACCAGAGGCCGGTGACGCGCACGGACAGAAGGAGGAAGGCGGAGCGCGATGCAGCACGAGAGCAGAGACAGCACCGAGGGCTCCAGCGGCGGTGAGCTGCGCGTGCCGATGGCGTGGCTGTACGCCGAGTACATCGCCGACGAGCTGCTGCGCACCGGCGACCTGATGCCGCCCACGTCCTTCGAGTACCGCGCCGGGCGCGACGCCCTGGCGCTCACCATCTACCTCTCCGACACCGAGGGCGAGCTGTCCGGGATCCGGGTAATCACCCAGCTGGAGAACTGGCTGTCGCTGACGGCCTACGACCAGCCGTGGCGCGAGTGGGTGCGCGAGCGGATGGACGGGCTCGCCGAGGCCGCCGCCGCGGCGCGCGCCCCGAGCCCGGACCTCGACCTCGCCGACGCCGCCTGGCGCTGGCTGGAGGAGACCGAGCTGCTCGCGCCCGACCTGGACGCGGTGCCCGGCGGCGGCGCCGTGCCCGGCGAGGACGAGGGACCCAAGGTGTGGACCCCGGCCTGGCGGCTCGGCCTCCCGCTCGGGCACCTGGCGATCCACCTCTTCTGACGATCGCCCGGGTCACCCGGATCACCCGCATCGCCTGGATCACCCGGGTCACCAGCGGGAGCTGACGATGCCTCACCAGGAGCTCGTGCGGCGTGACATGAGTGATTCGGCCGCCCGCTGCGTACGGGAGGGCACTCGTCCCCCCATCCGCGAGGAATGCCATGAGGTCCCTGGAGCGGCATCGTGACGTCGGCGCCTATGCGCTCGGCGTCCTCGGCACCGCGGACGCCTTCCGCTTCGAGGAGCACCTCGCACAGTGCCCCGACTGCGTCCGCCGCATCGACGAACTCACCCCCGCAGCCGACCTGTTGGAGCTGTACGGCCGGGTGACCCCGGCCCCCGTCGAACCGTTCGCCAGGCCGGACCCCGGCCTCCTGGACCGCCTGGTGCGGGCGCCCCGCGGGCAGCGGCGGGAGCGGGCCCGGCGGGGCGGCCTGTGCGCCGTCGCGGCGGCGGTGGCGCTCGCCCTCGCGGGCCCCGCGGCGGGCATCCTGACGCCGTCCGGGTCGGGCCCGGCACGGATCAGCGCGCGCGACGGCCGCACCGGGGTCGCCGCCACCCTCACGGCCCGCGACCGCACCTGGGGCACGGAGGTCCGGCTCACCGTGACGGACAGCGCGCGGAGGCGGATCTGTGAGCTGGTCGCGGTCGCCGACGACGGCTCCGAGGAGATTGTCACGACGTGGCACTCCCCCGCCCGGTCGTCCACCACGCGCGGCGGGGCGGCGCTGCACCGGCGCGACATCAGCCGGTTCGAGGTGCGGACGGAGGACGGGCGGCGGCTGCTGACGCTGCGGGCCTGAGCCGACCGGGACCTGGCGGCTTCCTGGCCCGCTACTTCAGCAGGCGTGACATGCGGCGGTCCGCCAGGGGCTTGCCGCCCGTCTGGCACGTCGGGCAGTACTGCAGCGACGAATCCGCGAACGACACCTCGCGCACGGTGTCGCCGCACACCGGGCAGGGTTCGCCGGTGCGGCCGTGCACGCGCAGGCCGCTCTTCTTCTCGGCCTTGAGCCGCCCCGCCGCGACCCCGCGCGAGCGCTCCACGGCCTCGGTGAGGGTGCCGCGCAGGGCCTCGTACAGCTGGTGCGTCTCGTCCGGGGTGAGGCTCGCGGCTAGCTTGAAGGGGGACATGCGGGCGGCGTGGAGGATCTCGTCGCTGTAGGCGTTGCCGATGCCCGCGATGAGGGATTGGTCGCGCAACGCGCCCTTCAACTGGCGCCGCTCGCCCTCCAGGAGGCCCGCGAGGCGCGCCTCGTCGAAGCCGGGGGCTGGGGGTCCCCCCTGGTCCTGAAGACCTTGGGGGAGGGTCGGGGCCAGCCGGGCGATGCCGGGGACGGTCCGCGGGTCGTCGGTGACATACACGGCCAGGCGCTTCTGGGTGCCCGCCTCCGTCAGGTCGAAGCCCGCTCCGGTCTCCAGGGCGACGCGGAGCGCCAACGGGCCCTTGCCCGGCCGCAACGAGCAGGGGTCGCGCGAAGCGCGTCGGTGAGGGGCGGTGGTCGGGCGACGGGTGGGCCCGTCCGGGAGGCGGTCCTTCCAGTGCAGCCAGCCCGCGCGGGCCAGGTGCGTGACCAGGTGGAGGCCGCCCGTGTCGAGCGCGAGGAACTTGCCGTGGCGGGCGACGCCCTCGACGGTGCGGCCCTCGAGGGCGGTGAGCGGGGGCTCGTACGTCTTGAGGACGCTGATCGCGACGGGCAGCACCCGGACGATCTCGTGGCCGACGAGGTGCTCGGTGAGGAAGTCCTTGAGCGCCTCGACTTCGGGGAGTTCCGGCATGCCCCTTCCCGTCTGTCGTGGTCCGTCGCGTCAGTCTCGCGCGGGCACGATGAACTCGCACCACACGCACTTGCCGGTGCCCCGCGAGTCCACGCCCCAGACGTCCGCGAGCCGGTCCACCAGGAGCAGGCCACGCCCGGACACCCCGGACTCCCCCGCCTCGCGGCGGCGCGGCAGGGCGCTGGAGGAGTCCTCCACCTCGACGCGCAGGCGCCGGTCGGTGCCGGTGAGCACGCGCAGGGTCACGATCGCGGAGCCGTCGGTGTGCATCAGCGCGTTGGTGATGAGTTCGTCCGCGACCAGCTCGATCTCGTCGGAGCGCTCGCGGGCGCCCCAGGCGCGGACCGCCGCCCGGATCATGTGCCGGGACTCGGCGAGGGCCTCCGGATCGCTGGGCGCGACGTGCTGCTGGAGGCGGCCGCCGGACTGTGGGGCGTCGATCATGCGGCGGCGCAGGAGCAGCAGCGCCGCGTCGTCGTCGCCGCCCCGGCCGTCCGTGATCCCGCAGAGCCGGTCGGCCAGCTGCTGGAGGTCGCGCGGTCCCGTCGCGGCGAGCGAGGCGAGGGCCTGCAGCCCGTCGTCGAGGTCGGCGCCCGGCTCCTCCACCAGGCCGTCGGTGTAGAGCAACAGGGTCTGGCCCGCGTCGAGTTCGAGGGTGGTGACCGGATATTCGAGGCGGCCGAACTCGGCGGAGAGGCCGAGCGGGAGCCCGCCGTCCACGGGCACCCGGCGGCAGCTCCCGTCGGTGAGCTGGAGCAGCGGGTCGACGTGGCCCGCCCGCACGAACTGCACGACGCCCGTGGACAGGTCGGCCTCCGCGTACAGGCAGGTCGCGAAGCGGTCGGTGTCGAGCTCGTGCAGGAAGCCGGAGGCGCGGGCCATCACCGTGGCCGGGGTGTGGCCCTCGGCGGCGTAGGCACGCAGCACGATGCGGAGCTGGCCCATGACGGCGGCCGCGTGCGTGTCGTGGCCCTGGACGTCGCCGATGACGGCGCCGACCCGGCCGCCGGGCAGCGGGATCACGTCGTACCAGTCGCCGCCGATGTCCCGGCCGAGGGCGGCGGAGCGGTAGCGCACCGCGATGTCGGCGCCCGGCACGCCGGGGATGGTGCGCGGCAGCATCGCCTGCTGGAGCCCCTGCGCGAGGTCGCTCTCCTGCTCGTAGAACATGGCCCGCTGCAGGCTCTGCGCGATGCTGCTGCCGAGGGCGACCAGGACGTTGCGCTCGTCCTCGGGGAAGCCGGTCTTGCGCTCGTAGAGCAGGCCGAGCGCCCCGATGGGCCGGGCCTGCGCGATCAGCGGCAGATACGCGGCGGAGGTGATCCCGAGGTGCTCGATGTGCGGCCACAGCAGCGGGTACTCGGCGGCGAACTCCTCCGCCGACTCGATGAAGCGCGGCGCCATCGTGCGCACGACCTCGCTCATCGGGTACGGCTCGTCGACCCGGGTGAACCGGGTGCCCGGCACGAAGCTGCCCACCGGCCCCTCGGCGACGAGCCGGATCCGGCCCGCCTCGACGAGTCCCATGACGAGGTTCGAGGCGCCGAGGTGGGCGAGCCCGTGGGTGTCCTTCAGGACGTCGATGACGTCCCGGACGGTACGGGCGTGCGCGAGGGCCGCCGTGGTGTTCTGCACCAGGCTCGTGGTGCGGTACCGCTCGGCCTCCTGGGCGACGCGCTCGGGCAGCGCCGTGGTGTCGCCGAGCTCCTGGGTGGCGTCGCGCAGGAGGCCCACGATGCGGTACGGGCGGCCGTTCGCGTCGCGGTGGATGTAGCCGTGGGTGTGGGTCCACTGGGGGCTGCCGTCGCGGCGCCGGATGCGGAAGTACGCGCCGTAGGACGCACTGCCGTCCTTGAGCGCCTGCGAGACGAGGGCGTCGAGTCGGTGGGCCTGGACGGGCGGGACGCGGTCGGACAGGGACTCGGGGCGCCCGTTGTACTCGTCGCGGCGCACGTCGAACAGGCGCAGGGCCGTGTCGTCGAGGTCCATCTGGCCGCGGTCGAGATCCCAGTCGAAGGAGCCGGTCGCGAGGGCGGGGCCGTATGTCTCCAGGAAGCCGGTGCACGAGGCGGAGCCTGAGGCCGATCCTGAGGCAACGCCTGAGCCGGAACCTGAGGCAGCACCTGAGCCGGAGCCTGATTCGTTCACTGAACCGGACGCGTGCTCCTCGGACGCGTGCCCCTCGGCCTGCGGCTCATCGCGGCCGCCGCTCCCGGCGGCCGTGTCGCCAGCCCCTGTTCCCGGGTCCATGCGCCCACGCTAGACGCGGCCCGCGCGCATCGCTCGGCGAGGCGGGGCCGGGCGGCGCGTGTCAGTCGTCGCCCGCGGCGGGGACGACGGCGACCGGGCAGTGCGCGTGGTGCAGCGTCGCGTGCGCCACGGAGCCGAGCAGCAGGGAGTCGGGCAGCCTGCGGTGGTGGCGGCCGACGACCACGAGGGCGGCGGTCCCGGACGCGTCGACGATCGGGCCCGCGGCGTCGGCGGGCGCGGCGGCCGCGGTCACCGCCACGTCCGGGTACCGCTCGGCGAACGGGCGCAGCCGCTCCGCCTGCGCCCGCCGCATCTCCCCCTCGGCCGCCGCGGTGCCCTCGCTGCCGTCCATGACGGTCTCCAGGGCGACGGCGTCGAGCGGCGAGTTCATCAGGAGCGCGGGCGAGGGCGGCACGTGGTACGCGGAGATCACGAGGAGCGGCAGCTGCTGCGCGGCCGCCGCGGCGAAGGCGAAGCCCACGACGGCGTCCGCGGTGTCGGTGGGGTGCAGGCCGAGGACGACCTGGTCGCCCGGAGTGCCCGCGTCGGTCGTCCGGTCGTCGTGCGGGACCACGACGACGGGGCAGGGCGCGCTGCCCGCGACCTTCCGGCTGGTCGACCCGAGCAGCAGGCTGGCGAAGCCGCCGCGGCCGCGTGAGCCGAGGACCAGGAGACGGGCCCGGGCTCCTTGGTCGCGCAGCGCGCCGACGACGTCGCCCTCCAGGGAGACATGGCGGGTGGGCGGGCCGTCCGCCCCGCCCCCGCCGGGCAGGGCCGACAGGACGGGGTCGGCGTCGCCTCCGTCGTGGCCCGGCCGGACGTGGGCGACCACGAGCTCCGTGCCGATCCGGCCCGCCGCGCGCGTCGCCCAGGCGAGCGCCTTCAGGCTGGGTTCCGATCCGTCCACGGCGGCGACCACGGGGCGCTGCTCGCCCGAGCGGTCGGAGGGGTTTGCGGCCATACGTTCAGAATGGCATTTCTCCTTGGCATTCGCCCTCTCCTGTCCTTCAATGCGAGGGTTTCACCGGGATCACAGAAACCGGACCAGACGTCAGGAGTCACGTGGTGAGCAAGGAAAAGCAGTTGATCGTCGTCGGTGTCGACGGGTCGCGTCATTCGCTGGCGGCCCTGCGCTGGGCCGCGGGACAGGCGGAACTCGCCGGTGGCCTGGTGCACGCCGTCATGAGCTGGGAGTGGTCCACGAACCCCTTCAACATGGGAGCGAAGGGCCGCGACGGCGAACCCGTCACTCCTGAGGAGGCGGCCCGCGAGAAGCTCGCCACCGCTCTCGCCGAGACCTTCCCCGGCGGCACGGTGCCCGACGCCGTGAAGGGCCGGGCCGTCCAGGGCGACCCGGCCCATGTGCTGGTCGAGGAGTCGCAGTCGGCGTCCCTCCTGGTGGTGGGGACGCGCGGCTACGGCGGCTTCAAGAGCGCGATGCTCGGCTCGGTCAGCCAGCAGGTGGTGCAGTACGCGGCGTGCACGGTGGTCGTGGTGCGCGAGGAGAGCTGACGCCCGGCGAAGGCTCGCGCCTCAGCTCTCGAAGACGCCCGGGCCAGTGTCGTCCGACGGCAGGTCGGGGTCGCCCGGCGGGACCGCCCCGCCACCGTCCGGCTGGTCCGGGGTGTCCGGCTGGTCCGGGACCACCGGCTCCGGGTTCGGCGGCTGGGGCGGCTCGGGCGGGACGGGCGGCGGCGGCTCCTCCGACGAGGCGCTCGGCGAGGGGCAGCCGCTGGGCCACGGGCTCGGACTGTCCAGGAACTGCCCCGGGTTGGCCGGGTCGGGCGACGGGCACTCCGTCGTCTCGGGGCTCGGGCTGGTCGAGTCGCCCTCGTCCGGGCTCGACGACGTGCCGTCCGGCGAGGGGCTCTCGTCGTCGGGGCTCGGCGAGGTGTCGTCCGGGTCCGGCGAGGAGGAGTCCGGGTCGGGGCTCGGGCTGCTCGGGTCCGGCGTGGGCGGGGAGGGCTTCGGCTTGGGCTTCGGGACGACGCGGTCGCGCTTCGCGTCCTCGTCGCCGATCTTCCGCTCGATCCAGGTGTTGTTGATGATGTTGATGATCGTGATGTTGGTGATCGGCTGCGGCGCCGGGGTCACGATCACGACCTGGCCCTGCCGGTAGCCGTTCCACCGGGGCCCGACGTGGTGCGGACTGCCCTTGAGGGCGACCGGGGGCTTCAGCGGGTTGCCGCAGGCGCAGCGCACCCGGGGCATGCCGCGCTCGTCGACGAGGACGGCGGTGCCGGCCTGGAGCACCGACTGGAAGCTGGTCGCCTGCCCGCTCCGGAAGCCGTGGTTGGTGACCCGGGTGTCGGCGCGCAGCACGACCGGGGTGAGCCCGCGCAGGAAGCTCGCGATGTCCGCCTGCGCGATGCCCGACGCCTGCGCGAACGCGCGGCCCTTGGTCTGGTCGGAGGTGAGGAAGCGGATCTGCTGCCCGACGTCGCAGCTGCCGATGTTGTGCGTGCCGCCGTACAGGCCGGGGGTGCCGCCCTGGATGGAGCGCAGGCCCTGGGCGGTCGGCGAGGACGAACCCGTGGGCGCCGGTTCCGGCGAACGGGTGACGACGGGCGAGGGCGTCGCGGTGGAGGTGGCGGTGGAGTCCGTGAAGGGGTCGGGGCCCTGGGCGGCCACGGGCTGCAGGAAGAGCTCCTCACCACTGCTCGCCGTGCTCGCGGCGTCCTTGGAGCCGCCGCTGGAGCAGCCCGCCACGGCGAGGGCCATGGATATCGCGAAGGCCGCCGCGTAGGTCCTGGTCGGTGTGCGCACCGGGGGTCTCCCGCCTGTTGCCGGGGCATTTCGGCCCATTCTGGGAGGAGTAGGGCGAGATCGCATGGGGGGAGGCGACTCTCACGCCACCTGAGCCGCACCTCTCACTCAGCGTCACGATCGGCGCGACAATGGGCACGTGCAGTGGTTCACGGATGCCGACTACGGGCTGAGCCGGCTGGTCTTCCAGCGGGTGCTGGCCGCCGTCTACCTCGTGGCGTTCCTCGGGGCGGCGCGGCAGTTCCGTGCGCTCATCGGGGAGCGGGGGATGCTGCCCGTGCCCCGGTACGTGGCCCGGGTGCCGTTCCGGCGGGCGCCGAGCCTCTTCCAACTCCGCTACTCCGACCGGCTGTTCGCGGCGGTCGCCTGGACGGGCGCCGGGTGCGCGGCGGCGCTGCTCGCGGGCGTGGACGGACTGCTGCCCCTCGGCGGCGCGATGGCGCTGTGGGCGGTGCCGTGGCTGCTGTACCTGTCGATCGTGAACGTGGGCCAGACCTGGTACGGCTTCGGGTGGGAGTCACTGCTGCTCGAGGTGGGGTTCCTGGCGGTCTTCCTCGGCAACGACGAGGTCGCGCCGCCGGTTCTGGTGCTGTTCCTGCTGCGGTGGGTGCTGTTCCGCGTCGAGTTCGGGGCCGGGCTCATCAAGATGCGGGGGGACGCGTGCTGGCGGAAGCTGACGTGTCTGTACTTCCACCATGAGACGCAGCCGATGCCGGGGCCGCTGAGCTGGTTCTTCCACCATCTGCCGAAGCCGGTGCACCGGATGGAGGTGGCGGCCAACCACGTCACCCAACTCGTCGTCCCCTTCCTGCTGTTCACCCCGCAGCCGATCGCCACGTGGGGTGCGTGCCTGATGGTGGTCACGCAGATGTGGCTGGTGCTGTCGGGGAACTTCGCGTGGCTGAACTGGCTGACGATCGCGCTCGGCCTGTCCGTCGTGGACTTCTCGGTGCTCGGGGTCGGGACATCTCCTTCTTCGTCCTCGTACGGGAGCGCTCCTCTTTGGTACGAGGTGGTGGTCGTCCTTGTGGGATGTGTGCTGGTGCTGCTGAGTTACCGGCCGGTGCTGAATCTGGTCTCGCGGCGGCAGGTCATGAACACCTCGTTCGATCCGCTCCATCTCGTGAATTCCTATGGGGCGTTCGGGAGCGTGAGCCGAGTGCGGTACGAGATCGTCATCGAGGGGGCGGTGGAGGCGGGGGACGCGGCGGAGTGGCTTCCGTACGAGTTCAAGGGGAAGCCCGGGGATCCGGGGCGGCGGCCCCGGCAGTTCGCGCCCTGTCACCTTCGGCTGGACTGGATGATGTGGTTCGCGGCGCTCTCGCCCGCTTATGCGGAGGCGTGGTTCGGGGGGTTGATGGAGCGGTTGCTGGAGGGGGACCGGGACACGCTTCGGCTGTTGCGGCGGAGTCCGTTCGGGGTGGGGGTGCGGCCTGCGGCGGTGCGGGCTCGGCTCTATCGGTATCGGTACTCGTCCTGGGACGGGCTTCGGGGGACGGGGAACTGGTGGGAGCGGGAGCTGGTGCGGGAGTTCTTTCCGGCTTCTCGGCTGGGGGGCTGAGGGGCTGCTCGCCCTCACACGCCGGACGGGCTCACATACACCCTTCGCGCTGCTCCCGCGAAGATCTCCGCCTGCTCCTCTCGCGTCAGCGCCGCCGTCAGCTCCTCCACCGCACCCACCACCACACCGTACGAAGCCCGCACCGTGCACACCGGCCAGTCCGAGCCGAACATCAGGCGTGACGGGCCGAACGCGTCGAGGGCCGTGTCGGTGTAGGGGCGCAGGTCCGCCGGCGTCCACTTGCCCGGTGCCGCCTCCGTCACCAGGCCGGACAGTTTGGCCACCGTGTTGGGGAGCCCGGCCAGGGCGCGGATGTGGGTGGACCAGGGTTCCAGGTCGCCCGAGGCGATCGGGGGTTTGCCCAAGTGGTCCAGGACGAAGGTCAGTTCGGGGAGGGCCGCGGCCGCTCGGACGCAGGAAGGGAGTTGGGGCGGGGTCACGATCAAGTCGTACGTGAGGCCCGCCGCCGCCACCGCCGCCAGGCCCCTGCGGACGTCGGGGCGGAGCAGCCACTCCGGGTCCGGTTCGCCCTGGACCTGGTGGCGGATGCCCACCAGGTGCTCGCCGCCCGGGAGTTCGCGGAGGGCCGCCAGGGCGGACGCCACGTCGGGAGCCGTCAGGTCCGTCCAGCCCACCACCCCCGCCACCAGGTCGCTCCGCGCCGCCAGGGCCAGGAACTCGGGCGTCTCCTCCGGCACCGTGATCGTCTGCACCAGGATCGTGGCCGTCACTCCGTGGGCCTGCGCCTCGGGGGCCAGGTCGGGGAGGGTGAAGTCGCGCCGGAGCGCGGTGAGTTCGGGGCCCTTGATCCAGTCCTGGTCGCGGACCGAGAGGTCCCAGACGTGGTGGTGGGCGTCGATGCGGGTCATGGAAGTTCCCATACCGTGGGGAGGCCCGCCCGCGCGCCCTCCGCCGAGTAGTCGTGGACCACGTCCAGCAGCTCCGCCATGCGGGCCTGCCAGGCGATGTTGGCGGGGAGTCCTTCCAGTCCGGCGAGCATACGGGCGTAGTCCTCGCACTCCAGGACGTGGAAGAGGTCCGCCCCGCTGCGCCAGATCGTCCACGACGTGGCGCCCGCCGCGCGGATCGCGGCGGTCAGTTCGGCGGGGACCTCGCGGTGTGCCGCCTCGTACTCCTCGATGCGGTCCGCGCGGGCCTTGGTGTGCAGGGCGATCCTCACGGGAGCGGCTCCTCCTCGGGGGTGGGGGTGTCGGCGGGCAGGAGGCCCTCGGCGCGGGCTTCCTGCCAGAGGTCCGGCGGCACGGATGCCCTGAACTGCCGTACCGCATCCGTGACTTCGTCCGGTGAGCGGGTGCCGATCAGCACGCTCGCCACGGCCGGGTGGCCGAACGGGAAGGCCAGGGCCGCCGCGCGCAGCGTCGTGCCGTGGCGGGTCGCGAGGGCTTTGAAACGGCCCGCTCGGTCCAGCAGCGCCTCCGGTGCCGCCGCGTAGTCGTACGTCGCGCCGGGGCGCGGGTCCGCCAGGAGGCCCGAGTTGAAGACGCCGCCGATGACCACGGAGACGTGGTGTTCCTGCGCGGCCGGGAGGAGTTCGACGAGGGCCCGCTGGTCCAGGAGCGTGTAGCGGCCCGCGCACAGGACCGCGTCCACGTCCGTGTCGCGGACGAACCGGGTGAGCATCTCCGCCTGGTTCATGCCCGCGCCGATCGCACCGACGACGCCTTCGGCACGCAGGCGTTCCAGGACCGGATACGCCTCGCGGAACGCCTGCTCCGCGTGGTCGTCGGGGTCGTGGAGGTAGACGATGTCGATGCGGTCGAGGCCGAGCCGGGTCAGGCTCGACTCCAGGGAGCGGCGGACGCCGTCGGCGCTGAAGTCCCAGACGCGGCGGTGGGTGGCGGGGACCGCGAAGCCGCCGTCGGTCAGGTCGTCGGCCGTGTCCGGGGCGGAGGCCGTCGGCTCCAGGACGCGGCCCGCCTTCGTCGAGAGCGTGTACGTCGCGCGGTCGCGACCGGCGAGGGCCGCGCCCAGTCTGCGTTCCGAGAGGCCGAGGCCGTAGTGCGGGGCCGTGTCGAAGTAGCGGATGCCCGCGTGCCAGGCCGCCGTCACCGCCTCGTGTGCCTGCTCGTCGGTGACCGGCGTGAAGAGGTTGCCGATGCCCGCGCCGCCGAAGGACAGCTCCGTCACCGGGACCGTGCTGCGTCCCAGGCGGCGGGTGGCCAGGGACGTCACCGGCCCGCCGGGCGCAGCCGCAGGCCCTGCATGCCGCCGTCCACGGCGAGCGCGGTGCCGGTCGTTGCGCCGGACAGGGGGCTCGCCAAGTAGGCGATGGCACCCGCGACTTCGGCGGCCGTGACGAGGCGGCCGGTGGGCTGGCGGGCCTGGAGAGCGGCCCGTTCGGCGGCCGGGTCGGGGGCGGCGTCGAGGAGACGGCCGACCCACGGCGTGTCCACGGTGCCGGGGTTGACGCAGTTGACGCGGATTCCCTCGCGTACGTGGTCGGCGGCCATCGCGAGGGTCAGGGAGAGCACGGCGCCCTTCGAGGCCGAGTACAGCGCGCGCTGCGGGAGCCCGGCCGTGGCGGCTATGGAGCAGGTGTTGACGACGGCCGCGTGCTCGGAGGTCCGCAGGTGCGGGAGGGCCGCGCGGGTGGTGCGCACGATGCCGAGGACATTGACGTCCAGGACGCGCCGCCACTGCTCGTCGTCGTTGTCCTCCACGGTGCCCTGGGCGCCGATGCCCGCGTTGTTGATCAATACGTCGAGTCCGCCCAGCTCGGTGCCCGCCGCCGTCACCGCGGCGCGCACCGACGCGTCGTCGGTGACGTCGGCCTCGTACGCGTGCAGGGGCTTCTCCACGGTGCCCGGGTCCAGGTCGAGGACGGCGACCCGGGCGCCGCGGGACGCCAGCAGCTCGGCGGTGGCGCGGCCGATGCCGGAGGCACCGCCGGTGACCAGGGCCCGCAGCCCCTCGAAGTCCGTCATGCCACTGCTCCTTTGTGTCGGGGGTGCCGGGGCTGCTGCGGCCGCTGGGCCTGCCCGGCCAGGTCCGCGGCCCAGAACGTGCCGTCCGGGTAGGCGAATTCGGCCAGCGACTCGGCGCGCATCGTCGCCGAGAAGCCGGGCGTGGTGGGCGCCTGGTAGTGGCCGTCGCTGAGGACGACCGGCGCCGTGAAGTGGTCGTGGAGGTGGTCGACGTACTCGATGACGCGGTTCTCCGTGGTGCCCGCCAGCGCCACGTAGTCGAACATCGACAGGTGCTGGACGAGCTCGCACAGGCCGACGCCGCCCGCGTGCGGGCAGACGGGGACGCCGAACTTGGCGGCGAGCAGCAGGATCGCGAGGTTCTCGTTGACGCCGCCGACCCGGGCCGCGTCGATCTGCAAGACGTCGACGGCGCCCGCCTGGAGGAGCTGCTTGAAGATGATCCGGTTCTGGACGTGTTCGCCCGTGGCGACCTTGACGGGCGCGACGGCCTCGCGGATCGCCGCGTGGCCGAGGACGTCGTCGGGGCTGGTGGGCTCCTCGATCCAGTACGGGTCGAAGGCGGCGAGGGCGCGGGTCCAGCGGATGGCCTCGTCCACGTCCCAGCGCTGGTTGGCGTCGATGGCCAGGCGCACGCCGGGGCCGATGGCCTCGCGGGCGGTGCGGCAGCGGCGGATGTCGTCGTCGAGGTCCGCGCCGACCTTCAGCTTGATCTGTGTGAAGCCGTCGGCGACGGCCTGGCGGGCGAGCCGGGTCAGCTTCTCGTCGCTGTAGCCGAGCCAGCCGGGCGAGGTGGTGTAGCCGGGGAAGCCGCGCTCGCGCAGGGCCGCCGTACGGGCCGCCGCGCCCTCGCGTCCGGCCCGCAGCAGGGCGAGGGCCTCCTCGGGGCTGAGGGCGTCGGCGATGTAGCGGAAGTCGACCTGGGAGACGAGCCACTCCGGGTCGGCCTCGGCGAGGAGCTGCCACAGGGGCTTTGCGGCGCGCTTGGCGGCGAGGTCCCAGACCGCGTTGACGACGGCCCCGATCGCCATGTGCATCACGCCCTTCTCGGGGCCGAGCCAGCGCAGCTGGCTGTCGCCGACCAGGGCGCGGTTGACGGTGCCGGGGTCGGCGCAGACCTCCTCGACGGACCGGCCGACGACGTGGTGGCGCAGCGCCTCGATGGCGGCCACCTGGACGTCGTTGCCGCGGCCGATGGTGAAGGTGAAGCCGTGCCCCTCCAGGCCGTCGGCCGTATCGGTGCGCAGCACGACATAGGCGGCGGAGTAGTCGGGGTCCGGGTTCATGGCGTCGGACCCGTCGAGCTCCCGGGAGGTCGGGAAGCGGATGTCGTACGTGTCGACCGCCGTGATGCGCGCGGGAGTCGGGGACGCAGGAGGCACAGCATGCCTTTCTGGCAGGGAGCGGGGGCCGGCGGACCGGGTGCGGCCGCAGTGGTCGCAGGACCTCAGTCCTGGGCGCGACCGGTGGTGACGCGCGCGATCATCAGGGCGACCAGGATGATGCCGCCGTAGATGGCCTGGATCCAGAAGGACGGCACCTGGGCGAGGGTCAGCAGGTTCTGCACGACGCCGAGCAGCAGCACGCCGGTGAGGGCACCGAACATGGTGCCCTTGCCGCCATCCAGGCTGATGCCGCCGATGACCGCCGCCGCGAACACGGTGAAGATCATGTTCTGGCCCTGGTTGGCGTTGATCGCGCCGACGTAGCCGGTCTGCATGAGGCCGCCGGTGGCCGCGAGGACGCCCGCGACGACGAACACCCCGAGCATGACGCGCTCCACCCGGATCCCGGCCGCGCGCGCCGCGTCCGGGTTCCCGCCGATCGCGTACAGCGCCCGCCCCACCCGGTGGTACTTGAGGACGAGCCCGGCAACGGCGAAGGCGGCCGCGGCCAGCCACACCGACATCGGGATGGTGAGGAAGGTCGAGGTGGCGAGGGTGTAGAAGGCTTCGGGCATGCCGAAGAGCGTCTTGCCCTTGGTGGCGCCGACGAGCAGGCCGCGCAGCACGATCAGCATGGCCAGGGTCACGATGAACGCGTTGAGCTTGAGCTTGACGACGAGGATGCCGTTGAAGGCGCCGATGACGCCGCCGACGACGAGGATCGCGAGGATCGCGAGCGCCACCGGGAACTCGCTGCCCCAGCCCGACTGCGCGGCGGGCAGCACGAGGAGCGCGCCGACGGCGGGCGCGATGCCGACGACCGACTCCAGGGAGAGGTCGAACTTGCCGGTGATCAGGACGAGGGACTCGGCGAGCACCACCATCGCCAGGGCCGCGGAGGCGCCGAGGATGGAGATGAGGTTCCGCTCGGTCAGGAACGAGTCGTTGACGACCGCGCCGAGCACCAAGAGCAGCAACAGGGCCGGGACGAGGGCGAGTTCACGGGCGCGGCGGAGCAGGACGGCCTTGGCCGATGCCGCTTCGCGGCCGCCCTTCGTCGTGACGGCGGGTGCGGCCGACGCGGCCTTCAGGTCAGCCATGTTCTTGGTCCACTCCTTCGATGGAGGCGATCAGCTCGTGGTCGTGCCAGCCCGCCGGATGCTCGGCGACGACACGGCCGTGGAAGAGGACGAGGACGCGGTCGCAGCGGCGCAGGTCGTCCAGTTCGTCCGAGACGACGAGGACCGCGGTGCCGTCCTCACGGGCCCCCGCCATCCGGGCGAGCAGGGACTCCTTCGACTTCACGTCCACGCCCGCGGTGGGGTTGATGAGCACGAGCAGCCGCGGGTCGGAGGCGAGGGCACGGGCCATCACGACCTTCTGCGCGTTGCCGCCGGAGAGGTCCGACACGGGCTGGTCGGGGCCCTCGGCGTGGATGTCGAGCCGCTCGATCAGCTCGTCGGCGAAGGCACGCTTGTTATCGCCGCCGACGAAGCCGAAGCGGCCCAGCCGGTCCAGGACGGTCATCGTGGCGTTGTCCCCGATCGACATCCCGAAGACGAGCCCCTGCCCGTGCCGGTCGCGCGGCACGCACCCCACGCCCGCCTTCAGCGCGGCGCGCACGTCCCCGAACGGCAGCTCCTCGCCGTCGAGTTGAGCGCTGCCGCTCGTGGGTGTGTGCAGCCCGGCGAAGGTCTCCGCGAGGTTGATCTTGCCGCTGCCGCTGGACCCGGCGAGGCCGACGACCTCGCCGCGCCGCACGGTCAGGTCGACATTCCTGTACGAGGGTGAGGTCAGCCCCTTCGCCGCCAGCAGCACGGGTGCGTCGACCGGGCCGGTCGCGCGCGCCGCGGCCCGCTCCTGCTCCGCGACGGCCTCCCCCGCCATGGCCTCCACCAGGGCGGCGCGCGGGAGTTCGGCGACCGGCGCGGTCGTGATCCAGCGGGCGTCGCGCAGCACCGTGACGGTCTGGCACACCTCGTACACCTCCTGGAGGTGGTGCGAGATGAACAGGAAGGTGACGCCGGACTCCTGGAGGGCCCGCATCCGCGTGAAGAGCCGTTCGATCTCGCGGTTGTCGAGCTGCGCGGTCGGCTCGTCGAGGACGATGAAGCGCGCCCCGAAGCTCAACGCCCGTGCGATCTCCACCATTTGGCGGTCCTCGACCTTGAGGTCGCCGGTGCGCGCCTCCGGGTCGACGCGCACGTCCCAGGTGTCGAGCACGGCCGCGGCCTCGGCGCGCAGGCGGCGCCAGCTGATGAGGCCGCCGCGGCCCTGCGGCTGCCGGTTGATGAAGAGGTTCTCGGCGACCGTCAGGTCGGGCACGACGGTGGGCTTCTGGTAGACGCAGGCCACCTTGGCGCGCCAGGCGTCGCGGTCGGCGAGCGGCGGGGCGGGCTCGCCGTCGAAGCTCACCGTGCCCGCGTCGGGTGCCTGCAAGCCGGTGAGTATCTGGACGAGGGTGGACTTCCCGGCTCCGTTGCGCCCGACGAGGGCGTGGGACTCGCCCGCCCGGACGGTGAGCCGGCCGTCCTGGAGGGCGACGGTGGGCCCGTACCGCTTGACGATGCCGACGGCCTCGACGAGGGGCGGGGCGGCGGGCGGGGGGCTCTGCGGTGTCGGCTCGCTCATCGGCTCACTCATTTGCCCGCGTTGCCCCACAGCTTGGGGTCGTCGACGTTGTCCTTGGTGACCAGCGGGGCGGGCAGCTGGTCCTCCAGGATGCCGCCGGGCAGCTTCACGATCTTCGAGCCGTGGTCGGTCGGACCGGGCTTGAACTTCTTCCCGTTCATGGCCGCCTTGATGTAGTACATGCCGTACTTGGCGTAGGCGTCGGCGGGCTGCGAGACGGTGGCGTCGATCTGGCCCTTGCGGATGGCGTCGAACTCCTGCGGAATCCCGTCGTTCGACACGACGGCGATGTGCCCCGCCTCCCCCGCCTTCTTCAACTTCCCCTTGGACTTGAGGGTCTGGATGGTCGGCGCGAGATAGACGCCGCCCGCCTGCATGTAGATCCCCTTGATGTCGGGGTGGGAGTTCAGCAGGGTGTCCAGCTTCGAGGCGGCGGTGTCCGACTCCCACTTCGCGGGAATCTCCAGGACCTTCAGCTTGGGGTACTTGTCCTGCACGCAGTCGCGGAACGCCTTGGACCGCTCGCGCCCGTTGACGGACGCGAGATCGCCCATGATCTGCACGACCTTGCCGCTCTTGACGGTCCTGCCGAGGTACTCGCACGCCTTCTGCCCGTACGCGACGTTGTCGGCCCGTACGACCATCGCGACCTTGCCCTTCTCGGGAGCGACGTCGACGGCGACGACGGGCACGCCCTTGCGTTCGGCCTGGTCGAGTCCGGCGGAGATGGCGGCGCTGTCGAGCGGGGCGACGACGAGGCCCTTCACGCCCTGGTTGAGCTGGTTGTTGATGTCGGTGATCTGCTGGGAGGGGTCGCTGTTGGAGTTGACCGTCTTCAGCGTGTCGACGTCCTCGGACTTCGCCATCTTCGGCACGTAGTCGTTGTACGACTGCCAGAACGGCGAGGTCAGCAGCGGCAGGATCACCCCCACCTTGCCCTCGCCCCCGCCGCCCGCGCCGCCGCCGGTGTCCTTCGTGCTGCCGCACGCCGTGAGCACGAGGGCGGCACACGCGGCCGCCGCGGCGGCGCGCACCACCCGCGAAGTGCCCGGTCCGCTACGCCTGTTCCGCACTGTTGTGGCGGCCATCTGGGGGCTCCTCATCGAGCGAGATCGAATGGGTTCCAGCTCCTGATGGGCGAATATTTATCAGACCACTTGGCGCACACAACACCCCTCGTCGCCTACTTTTCGCGGTTTCCGGCCGTAGTGGTCCGACCACCTCTGTGGCTAGACTGCGGCGCACCCGGCTACTTGAGGAGCGTCACGTGGAGAGCACCGTGGTCCCGCAGAAGGGCACCGTGACGCAGCGGGCCATCGAGCAGATCAAGGCGATGATCGCGGAGGGCCGCCTGGAGCCGGGCCAGCGCCTGCCCACGGAGCGGGACCTGGCGCAGCGGCTCGGCATCTCGCGGAGTTCGATGCGGGAGGCGATCCGGGCGCTGACGGTCCTCGGCGTCCTGGAGGCCCGCCACGGCTCGGGCATCTATGTGACGCAGCTGGAGGCCGGGGACCTCCTGGAGACCTTCGGGGTGGTCGCCGACCTGTCGCGGGGGCCGCGGCTCGTGGAGCTCCTGGAGGTGCGGCGGGTCCTGGAGTCGACGGCGACGGCGCTGGCGGCCGCGCGCATCTCCGCCGCCCAACTGGCCGATGTGGAGATGCACTTGGAGGCGATGAACGCCACGGACGATCCCGAGGAGATCCTCTCCCACGATCTCGCGTTCCACCGCACGATCGCCCTCGCGGCCGGCAACGACACGATGGCCGCCATCCTGGAGGGCCTCTCGTCGCGCACCTTCCGTGCCCGCGTGTGGCGCGGCTACCAGGAGGAGGGCGCGTTCGAACGCACCCGCCGGGAACACGCCCGCATCCACCGCGCGCTGGTGGCCCGCGACCCCGAGGCGGCACGCGCCGCGGCGGCGGCGCACGTCGGCGAGGTCGAGACGTGGCTGCGGGCCCAGCTGGACGACTAGGGCCTGTCCGGCGGATCTTGCCGCGGTCGCGGGGTCTGGCACGCCGATCTGCGGCGTTGTCGTCGGTTGCCAACGCTCCGCGTTGACGCCCTCCTCCGCCTTGCATCTCGACGCACCAGACCCCGCTCACCAGCGACAAACAGGCAAGCTCGGAATCATGCGGCCTGATCCGCCGGACAGGCCCTAGCGCCGCATCAGGGACCGGCCCCGGCAACGGTGAAGCCCGCCCCTTTCGCCGGGGCGGGCTTCGGCCGACTTTCCGTCACTTGACCTTCGTCATGGTCCAGCGATACGCCTTGGCGTCCCTGCAGACTGCCGTCCACACGGCGCGACCATTCGTCTTGAGGCACTGCCTGTTCTTGTCGTTGGTGGTCAGTCCGCTGTCGGTCAGACTCCACCGCTGGAGCTTGTTCCCCTTGCTGCACTTACGCAGTGAGACGGCCTTGCCGCTGCGGTGACCGGTCAGACACTTGCCGGACTTGGCGTTCTTCAACATCCGCGACTTCAGGACATTACGCCCCGCCTTGGTGCCGATGACCTTCCAGGTCTGCGCCTTGCCTGCCTTGGCGCACTTGCCCGTGACGGGCTTCTTCGGCGTGGCCTTCAGGCACGTGCGGGTCTGCTGGTTCTTGAAAGTGGCGGCGCCGGCCCCCGAGGCCGCCGCGGCGGGGACGGTGGCCATCAGAGGGATGGTGAGCGCGACAGCACCCAGGGCACCGACAACTCCATAACGGAACTTGGTCATGGTGTTCTGATCCCGTTTCTGTTGCTTATCTCCGGACGCCGAAGCGTCTTTGGGCGACGGCAACCATAGGACCCAACTGCCGCACAGCAAAAGGCAGTTGGCCCATGAACCGACCCGGGGACGTGTTGCCCTTTTGTGCAATACCGGTGAGCCGCCGCATGCCCTAATTTCGAGGGGGATTTGAAGGAAGACACTTAAGTTCACGGGAGACGTTGCATGCAGATCAATCGCCGAGCGGGCATGGCGGTCAGCGCGCTGGCAGCCGCCGCGGTCGTCGCACCGGTCGGGGCGAGCGGGCCCGCGCAGGCCGCCGCCGCCACGCAGGGCGAGAAGGGATCCGTCTCCGTCATGGGCGACGGCTTCCACTCCAAGAAGGGGACCAAGAGCTGCGGGCGCGGCAAGTACGTGCACGTCGCGGTCTCGGCCGTCGGGTACACCCGCTTCTCGTGGAAGGTTCCGGGCGGCAAGGTGCACTCCGCGCGCTACGCGTTCGACCCCTCGGGCATCGCCAGCCACCCCCTTCCCACCTGGCGCAAGAAGGTGACGTGGAAGGTCACCAGCGAGTGGGGCAGGCACAAGGACAACCTCAACAAGGTGTCCGCCTACTGCAGCAAGGACGGCGGCCAGCCGAGGAAGAGCCGCTCCAAGAAGGTCATGGCGAAGAAGAGCGGCACCAAGCACTGCGGACGCGGCAAGCAGGTCGTCATCCGCTCCCGGAGCATGGGCTGGGTCCGGACCAAGTTCAAGTCCACCAAGGGCGGGCACCTCTACACCCATGACCTCACCCGTCAGGGCTACCTGATGGACACGCGCCTCACGCCGACCGGGATGCGCAATGTGAAGTATGTCGTCAGGGCCCACGAAGGGGTGTACCAGAACGGCGGCAAGATCAAGAAGGTCGACGCGTACTGCGGCAAGCTCTCGGGCACGTGAGGCACGGCCGACAGGCCACCGCCACGCCGCACGGGTCTTGAGCCGTCGGAACGCCACCTCCCCCGCCTTCGGGGGGGGGAGGTGGCGTTCCTTCTGTGTGTCAGGCCCGCGTCAGCCGCAGCGTCATCAGCTCGAACGGGCGCAGCGAGACCGCGATCGCCCCGCCCTCGCGCTGCGGGGCAGGCGCGTCGGCCAGGGGCCGCTCCAGTAGATCCGTCGCCGAGACCGAGCCGACCGCGAAGCCCGCCGTCAGCGTGGCCCGCGCCCGGCCGCCGCCCGCCTCGTGGAAGCGGACGACCACGTCACCGCTGCCGTCGTCGGCCAGCTTCACCGCCGTGACGACGACCGCGTCGTTGTCGACGCTCACCAGCGGGGCCACCTCCGCGCCGCCGGAGACCCGGCGCCCGGGCAGGTTGATCCGGTACCCCTCGCGCACGGCGTCGCCGATCGCCGCCCCCGGCACCAGCGCGTGCCGGAAGCGGTGCACGCCCTGGTCCGTCTCGGGGTCGGGAAAGCGCGGGGCGCGCAGCAGCGAAGCCCGTACCGTCGTGGTCGTGCCGCCGTCCGCCGGCCGCACGTCGCGCGTGACGTCGTGCCCGTACGTGGAGTCGTTGACCAGGGCCACGCCCCATCCCGGCTCTCCCATATGCACGAAGCGGTGGTTGCACGCCTCGAACTTCGCCGCCTCCCAGCTGGTGTTGGTGTGCGTGGCCCGGTAGAAGTGCCCGAACTGGGTCTCCGACGCGTACCGCTCCGCGTGCACGTCCAGCGGGAACGCCAGCTTCAGGAACTTCTCCGTCTCGTGCCAGTCGACCTCGGTGTCGATGTCGAGCCGCGTCGCGCCGGGCGGGAGGGTCAGCACCTGCGTCATGCGGGAGGCACCGAAGGCGCGGCGCACACGGACCGAGGCCGCCCCCTCCGGACCGGCCTCCCCCGGCGCCACCTCGTCCACCGCCGTCAGGTCCGTCACCGTGTTCCGGTAGAACTCGTCCACGTCCCACGCATCCCACATGTTCGG
Source organism: Streptomyces odontotermitis (assembly GCF_050510915.1). Taxonomy (NCBI): domain Bacteria; kingdom Bacillati; phylum Actinomycetota; class Actinomycetes; order Kitasatosporales; family Streptomycetaceae; genus Streptomyces; species Streptomyces odontotermitis. Next base: position 321,768 of record NZ_JBNJLS010000004.1, read on the forward strand.
GAAATCCGCGTGGAGTTGGGGGAGGTTGCCGACGGCGCCCGGCGCGATCATCTCGCGGTCCGCCTCCTTGTCGTACGCGGAGACGAGCAGGCCGCGCCCGTCGATCTCCACCCGCAGGAGCCCGTTGTCCAGGACGTAGCCGCCCTCCGTGCGCGGGGTGACCGTCGAACGGCCCGCCGCCACCGGCTCCCCGGTGCGTGCCGCGCCGCCCGCGGGGATGCCGTCGAGGGCGTGCGGCGCCGCGTTGAAGGTCAGGGGCGTGTCGCCCTCTCCCGCGAGCGCGCGCTGCGCGGACTCGATGATCCCGGTGAGCTCCGCCGCCACGCCCGCGTACGTGGCGCGCGCCTCCCGGTGCACCCACGCGATCGACGAGCCGGGCAGGATGTCGTGGAACTGGTGGAGCAGCACCGTCTTCCAGACGCGGTCCAACTCCTCGTACGGGTAGGGGAATCCGGCCCGGACCGCCGCCGTCGCCGCCCACAGTTCCGCCTCGCGCAGCAGGTGCTCGCTGCGGCGGTTGCCCTGCTTGGTGCCGGCCTGGCTGGTGAGCGTGGCGCGGTGGAGTTCGAGGTAGAGCTCGCCGACCCAGACGGGGGCGTTCGGGTACTCCGCCTCGGCCTTCTCGAAGAAGGCGGCCGGGGTCTCCCACTCCACGGTCGGGGACCCTTCGAGGTTCCGCAGCCGGGCCGCCTTCGCGATCATCTCGCGGGTGGTGCCGCCGCCCCCGTCGCCCCAGCCGGTCGGTGCGAGGGAGTGGCGGGCCGCGCCCTTGTCCTTGAAGTTCCGTGCGGCATGGGCGATTTCGCTGCCCTTCATGGAGCAGTTGTAGGTGTCGACGGGCGGGAAGTGCGTGAAGATGCGGGTGCCGTCGATGCCCTCCCACCGGAAGGTGTGGTGCGGAAAGCGGTTCGTCTGCGACCAGGAGATCTTCTGGGTGAGCAGCCACTTCGACCCCGCCGCCTTGATGATCTGCGGCAGCCCGGCGGCGAACCCGAAGGTGTCCGGCAGCCACGCCTCGTCGTTCTCGACCCCGAACTCGTCGAGGAAGAACCTCTTCCCGTGCACGAACTGACGGGCCATCGCCTCCGAGCCCGGCATGTTCGTGTCCGACTCCACCCACATGCCGCCCGCGGGCACGAACCGCCCGTCCGCCACGGCCTTCTTGACCTTCGCCCACACCTCCGGCCGGTGCTCCTTCACCCAGGCCCACTGCTGCGCCTGGGACATGGCGAAGACGAAGTCCGGCTCGTCCGCGAGCAGCGCGGTCATGTTCGATGTCGTACGGGCCACCTTCCGCACCGTCTCGCGCAGCGGCCACAGCCACGCCGAGTCGATGTGGGCGTGACCGACGGCGCTGACGCGGTGCGCGGAGGGTTCGGCGGGGGTGGCGAGGACGTCGGCGAGCCGCGAACGGGCCGCCGTTGCGGTGCCGTTGACGTCCTGCAGGTCCACGGCGTCCAGGGCGTGGGCGATCGCGCGCAGGATGTCGTGGCGACGGGCGGCGTCCTTCGGGAGCTCCTGGGCGAGCTCGCCGAGGACTTCGAGGTCGAGCACGAGCTGCCACACCGTCTCGTCGAAGACGGCGAGGTCCATGCGGGCCAGGGTGTACTGGGGCTCGTCCCCCGCGGTCTCCTTGTCGCCCAACCGGGTCGGCAGGAAGGGGTGGTAGTCGAGGATGACCGGGTTGGAGGCGGCCTCGATGTGGAGGCGGACCTCTTCGCCGCCCTGCGCGGGGGCGGCGATCCGCACCCACTGGTTGCGGGGGTTGAGGCCCTTCACCGGGGTGCCGTCGGGGCGGTAGACGAGGCCCTCGCACTGGAAGCCGGGCATGTTCTCGTCGAAGCCGAGGTCGAGGAGGGCCTCGACGGTCTCGCCCGCCCAGTCGTCGGGGACGGTGCCGGTGACGCGGAACCAGCTGGTGGACCAGGGGGCGCCCCAGCGGGCGCCCACGTGGGTGGGGTGCGGGGTGCGGGTGAGGCCCTCGGCCACGGGGACGGGTTCGCCGGGGGCGGTCCATATCTCGATGGTGAGGGGGGTGGTGCGGGGGTGGATGGCGGGGCGGATGCGTTCGTCGAGAACGCGCTTGAGGCGGGCTTCTGTGAGGGGGGTGTTGTCGTGCATGGGGGTGCGGGTTCCTTTCGGGTGCGGGTGTGTGCCTCCGGCGGTTCTTTCCCCAACCCCGCCCCTTCCCGATACGGCGACTCCGTCGCCCTGGGCGGGCCTTCCTGGGGCTTCGCCCCTAGACCCCCGTATCGGCGCTCAACGCGCCTCGTCCTCGCACGCCGGACGGGCTGTAGCCGACTCCGTCGGCCCTGGGACACCGGATTCGGGAAGGGGCGGGGTTGGCGAAAGCACGAACTCGTTGACCTAGCGGACCTCCTCCGGCCACACCACCTCCCCCACTCCCCGCTCCACGAGATACCCCGCATCCCCCACCCGCCCCGCAAGTACGAACGCCGGCCGCACCCCGTCCGCCACCAACCGCGCGAACGCCTCGCTCACCGCTCCCCCAGGAGCACACGAGGACCGCCACCCCGGAGCGGAGTCGTCGACCACCAGGGCCGTCGACCGGGGCGGGGCGAGTCCTCGGGTCCTGCCCTCCTTCGCCACCCGCGCCAACGCCGCCCCCACCGGCTTCACCCGCCCCTCGTTCGTCAACAGCCCCAAGCTGTACTCCAGTTCGGGAAAGTCCGCGAGCGTCCGCGACACGTCGTGGGAGCACCACCACGTCACGCCCCACACATCCGCGCAGTCCAGCGCCGCCGCCACCGTCGCCTCGGTGAACGCCGCCGCGTCCGCCGCCGGGATCAGCGGGGCGGGGGCGCCCACCTCCTGGAGCCAGACGGGGCGGTGCGGGTCCGGGGACCACGCCTTGGCGAGCTCGATGAGGTACGCCGCGTGGTGGCGGGTCGCGGCGCCGTCCCGCCCGTGCCGCTGCGCCGTCCCGTTGAAGACCCACGAGTGCACCGCCGTCATCGCCCCGAGCCGCGCCGCCTGCGCCGGGGTGAAGGGCTGGTCGTCCTGGTACCACGCGGCGTCGTACTCGGCGTGCACGTGCGGGCGGCCGGGGGCGCCCTCCTCGCAGGCCGCGAGGAGGCGGCTCAGCCAGCTCTCGGCCTGCGCCTCGGTGATGCGGTCGGGGTCGGGGTGCGGTCCCGCCGCGAACTGGTTCACCTCGTTGCCGATCGTCATGCCGATGAAGTTCGGCCGGTCGGCGAGGGCGGCGGCCAGGGTGCGCAGGTACTCCGCCTGTGCGGCCACCACGTCCGGGTCGGTGAACATGTTGCGGCGGTGCCAGGTCTGGGTCCAGGCGGGGAGGAAGTCGAAGCTGGAGAGGTGGCCCTGGAGGCCGTCGACGTTCACGTCGAGTCCCCGCTCGGCCGCCGCGTCCGCGAGGGCGACGAGCTGTTCGACGGCTCGCGGGCGGATCAGGGTGCGGTTGGGCTGGAAGTAGGGCCAGACGGGGAAGACCCGGATGTGGTCGAGGCCGAGCGCGGCGATCGCGTCGAGATCCGCGCGGACGGCGTCGAGGTCGAAGTCCAGCCAGTGGTGGAACCACCCTTGGCTGGGCGTGTAGTTGGCGCCGAAGCGCACCACGTCGTCAGGCATTCGGTTCCTGGTTCTCAAAGGGGGGCTCAGCCCTTCACCGCCCCCTCGCCCACCCCGCGGAAGAAGTACCGCTGCAGGCAGGCGAAGAGGGCGATGAGGGGCACGACGGCGATGACGGTGCCTGCTGCCACGAGCCGTTCGTCGTTCGCGAACGTGCCGTGCAGGTAGTTGAGGCCGATGGTGAGGGTGAAGCGGTCGGGGTCGCTGAGGACGATCAGGGGCCACAGGAAGTCGTCCCAGGCGCCCATGAACGCGAAGATGGCCACGACGGCGAGCGTCCCCCGTACCGAAGGCAGGGCGATGCGCACGAACCGCTGCCAGACGTTGGCGCCGTCGACGAACGCCGCCTCCTCCACCTCGTACGGCAGATTGAGGAACGCGTTGCGCATCAGCAGCACGTTCAGGGAGGAGATCGAGGCGGGCAGCAGGACCGCGATCAGGGTGTTGTTGAGTTCGAGGTCCCTCATGGTCGTGAACTGGGCGATGATGATGCTCTCCACGGGCACGAGCATCGCGAGGATGAAGACGAGCGTCGCCGCCCTGCGGCCCCGGTAGCGCAGCCGCGCGAGGGCGTAGCCCGCGCAGGAGGCCCCCACGCAGTTGGTGACGACGTTGGCGACGGACACCTTCAGGGAGTTGAGGGCGTAGTCCCAGACGGGAATGGTGTCGGCGACCCGCTCGTAGTTGTGCAGCGTCGGACTGGACGGCAGGAAGCGGGGCGGCGAGCTGAAGATGTTCTCGTGCGGGCCCTTCAGGGAGGTGGAGAGCTGCCACAGGAAGGGGCCCACGGAGATCGCGAGGACGGCCAGCAGCAGCGCGTAGCGGAGGACGAGCTCCCACAGCGGCATGCGGCGCCCGTTCTCGTCGACGAACCGCCGCCGCCTGCGGGGAGTGCGCTTCAGCGTTCTCACGCCTCCTCCTTCCGGTCCGCGCGCAGCACGAGCAGCATCAGGCCGACGGTGACGACGAAGACGACCACGGAGAGGGCGGAGGCGTAGCCGATGCGGCCGGTCAGGCCGGTGCCGGTGCGCTGGACGAGCATGGCGAGGGTGGTGTCCTCGCCCGCGGGGCCGCCGTTCGGCCCGGCCATCAGATACACCTCGGAGAACACCTTGAACGCGGTGACCGAGGAGAGCGCGCCGACCAGGACCATGGTGGAGCGGACGGCCGGGACGGTGACGGTGAGGAAGCGGCGGAACGCTCCCGCGCCGTCCACGGCGGCCGCCTCGTGGAGTTCGCGCGGGACGCTCGCGAGGGCCGCGAGGTAAATGATCATGTAGTAGCCGAGTCCCCGCCAGATCGTGACGGCCATGGCGCTCAGCAGGAGCAGCCACTGGTCGCTGAGGAACCCGACCTTGCCGACGCCGACCGCCTCCAACACGGCGTTGACCAGGCCCCGTTCGTCGAGCAGCCACACCCAGATGAGGCCGACGACGACGATGGACGCCACCACCGGCGTGTAGAAGGCGGACCGGAAGAAGCCGATGCCCGGGATGTGCTTCTGCACCAGCATCGCGAGCAGCAGCGGCAGGACGACCAGGGCGGGGACCACGCCGAGCACGTACAGGCTGCTGTTGCGCAGGCCGATCCAGAACATGTCGTCGTGCAGCAGCTCACGGAAGTTGGCGAGGCCGACGTACTGGCCGTCGATCAAAGTCCGCTTGTCGGTGAAGGCGTTGATGACGGTGCTGATGAACGGATACAGGATGAACGTGCCGACGATGCCGAGGCCGGGGGCGGCGAACAGCCAGGGGCTGACGGCCAGTTGGCGGGGGACGCGCCGTCCGCGGCGTCGCGGGTGGCTGCCGGCACGGGCGGTGGCGGACGCGGATGCGGGGCGGGTCAGAGTGGAGGGGCCGCTGCTCTTCATGGCTGGGGCTCTCAGCTCTGCTTCAGCAGCCGGTCGCAGCCCTTGACAGCGTTGTCGAGCGCTTCCTTGGGGCTCTGCTTGCCCTGCAGCGCCCGCGCGACGGCGTTGCGCAGCTCGACCTTCATCTGCTCGCTGAAGACCACGGGCGTGTAGTTGACCGCCGTCTTGATGGACTTGGCGGCAGCTACCCGCACGCGCGTCTCGTCGGTGCCGTCCTGCTTGGTGAAGTACGGGTCGTCCAGAGACCCTTGGGTGCTCGGGAAGATCGCGACCTTCTTGGCGAACGACATCTGGTGCCGCGCGTCCGTCACGTAGTGCGCGAAGGCGACGGCGGCGGGCGTGTGCTTGGTGCGGGTGTTCACCATCACGCCCATCACATACATGTTGTCCTTGCCGGTGTTGCTGATCTGCGGGGTGATCCCGATGTTCTTGTAGAGGCCCGGCGCCTCCTTCTTGAACTTGGCGAGGTCGAGCGCGCTGCCGGGGTTCATCGCCACGGCCTCGGTGAGGAACTTCTTGCCCGCGGACTCCGGCGTCGCGGTCAGCGCCTGTCCGTCGAGCGCCTTCGCGTCGTACAACTCCTTGTACTTGGTGAGGAGTTCGACGCCCTTGGGCCCGTTGAAGGTGAAGCCGGTGCCTTCCTTGTTCAGCAGCGGGACGCCGTAGCGGCCGAAGTCCTCGATGGTGGGGACGTTGGCGAGGGTGGCCGTCCTGCCCTTGCTCTTCCTCGCGAGCTGCAGCGCGTCGTCGAAGAGCTCCGGATACGTCGTCGGGGGCCCCGCCTCGTCGAGGCCGGCGTCCTTGAAGAGCCGCTTGTTGTAGAAGAGCGGGCCGGTGTTCAGATACCAGGGGAAGGCGTACGTGCCCTCGGCGCCCGGTATCTGATGGGCCTTCCAGGCGCCGGGCAGATACTCCTTCTCGTACTTCCCCGCGGCCTTGTCCAGGTCGAGCGCGAGCCCGGCCTTGGCGAGCGGGACGACGAGGTCGGGCGAGACGTTCACGACGTCGGGCAGGGTGCCGCCCGCCGCGTCTGCGCTGATCTTGTCGGCGTAGCCCTCGGCCGGCTGGTCGATCCAGCGGACCTTCGCGTCCGGGTACTTCTGCTCGAAGCCGTCGATGAGGTCCTCGAAGTACGACTTGAAGTTGGCCTTCAAGTTCCAGGTCTGGAAGGTGATCTCACCCTCGACCTTGCCGGAGGCGTCCGTCGACCCGCCCCCGTCCCCTCCCCCGCAGGCGCTCAGCGGCAGCAGGGCGGCCAGGGCGACGGCAGCGGCGGCCGCCCTGCGGGAAGTGGGGGAGTTCCGGGAGATGCGCACGGTGAATCGGCTCCTTTGCTCGGCTCAGCGTGGGACGGCAGCCGCGGGAATCGGCATCCGGGCAGACCCTGCATGCAACTCCCTTACCAAGTCAATGGATCGGTGCACAGAAAAGTCCTGGAGTCTCAACTGGCCAGTTCAGGAAGGTGCGTTGGGCGCCTTGCGGTCGCTGACTAATGCGCTTTAGGGTTAGTTGACTCAAGCGCATTAGTAGCTGCCGACTTTCCTCGAACGGATCCAGGGGGCACCACGTGCAAGGCAAGAGGCCGTCGGCGCGGCGTCCGACGATGAAGGACATCGCGCAGCGCGCCGGGGTCTCCGAGAGCGCCGTGTCCTTCGCGCTCAACGACCGGCCGGGCGTCTCCGAGGTCACCCGCGACCGGGTGCGCCGGGTCGCCGAGCAGCTCGGCTGGCGCCCGAGCACGGCCGCGCGCGCCCTGTCGGGCGAGGGCGCCGCGACGGTGGGCCTGGTCCTCGCCCGGCCCGCGGCGACGCTCGGCGTGGACTCCTTCTTCCTCCAGCTGGTCTCCGGCGTCCAAGAGGTGCTCGCCCAGCGGCAGTTGGGGCTGCTCTTCCAGGTCGTGGAGGACGTGGCCGCCGAGTGCGCGGCCTACCGGCGCTGGTGGGCCGAGCACCGGGTGGACGGCGTCCTGGTCGTGGACCCGCGCCGCGACGACCCGCGCCCCGGCCTCCTCGACGAACTCGGCCTGCCCGCGGTGATGGTGGGCGGCGTGCCCGACCCCGATCGCCCGGCGCGCCCCGGGCTCGCCACGGTCTGGGTGGACGACGCGGGGGCGATGGCCACGGTCGTGGACCACCTGTACGCGCTGGGGCACCGCCGGATCGTGCACATCGCGGGACTCGAGGGGCTCGCGCACACCGAGCGGCGGGTGCGGACGCTGCGCGCGGAGGCGGAACGGCGGGGGCTCAGCGAGGTGCGCTCGGTGCCGACGGACTACTCGGACGCGGAGGGCGCGGCGGTGACACGGCGCGTGCTGTCCGCCCAGTCGCCACCGACGGCGCTGGTCTACGACAACGACGTGATGGCGGTCGCGGGCGTGGCGGCGGCGGCCTCGCTCGGGTTCGCGGTGCCGGAGGACGTGTCGGTGGTGTCGTGGGAGGACTCCGCGCTGTGCCGGATGGTGCATCCGTGGCTGACGGCGCTGTCCCGCGACGCGGTGTCCTTCGGGCGCACGGCGGCGCGGGAGTTGGTGGCCCTCCTGGACGGGGCGGGCGGCGGGACGGTGCAGGTGCCGCTGCCCCGGCTGATCGAGCGGGAGAGCGTCAGAAGGAGTCCACTCCCGGCGGCAGATAGCACGTCCGCAGGAACTCCTGGAGGCTGAGCGCGGCGAAGGCCGACGACAGGAACTTCCACTTCTCCCGCTGCCGGGCGTCCCCGTAGTCACTGATGCCCCGGAATATCAGCCAGCGCCGCCCGCCGACGGCCCGGACGAAGCCGTATGCCTCCATGTCGGCGGCGCGGATGGTCTCGTCGTGCCGCTCCCGCAGGGCGGCCAGGAACTTCCCGTCCCGCAGGACGTTCTCCCCCGACGTGATCGTCACGTTCCCGGTGTGCACCTGGGGCTGGTGCGAGGCGGTCACCCGGTCGGGGAACACGTCGGCCGGCAGCCGGGCGAGGAAGTCCGCCACCTGGTCGCGGAACCGCTGGCGCCGGGAGTCGAAGTAGTAGAGCCCGTATCCGTAAGGGTCGTTCCCGTGCTCGTACTTGGGCCGCGGCTGCTGTTCGGTGTCGTCGCCGGAGCCGCTCGTCGTGACCCGGCCCATCCCGTGGTAGTGCACCCGGTCGCTCGCCACGACGTCGCCGAGCCGCACCGCACCGCGCACCCCGGCCGCGGTTCCGAGCAGGAACACGGCCTGCGGGTCGTGCCGCTTGACGAGTTCACGGGTGGGCTCGACGACGTGCACGTTGCCTGCGCGGCCGGCCGGTGTGATGACGACCGACAGCGGCCGGCCGGGCCGGAAGGCGCTGGTCACCTCGGCACTGTAGAAGCGCTGCCCGCCCGCGGCGGACTCGAACCGGTCGCGGTCGAGGCCGAAGACCTGTAGCACGGCTTCCAGTTCCTCGTGGATCACCACGACGACGCCGATGTCGGCGGCGGTCACGGCGTCGGCCTCGGGCGGGACTCCCTGCCACCGGACCGACGGGTTGACGGGCAGGAAGGAGTCGACCACCAGCCGGTCGAGCGTCAGCTTCCGCTCCTGCGACAGCCCCAGCGACTTGCGGGCGTAGTCGGCGATCAGCAGGCTGCGCTTCAACTGGCCGCGCCCGTCCGGGGGCGAGTCCAGGGGGTCCCACACGTTCCTGCGGCCGTACAGCAGGTGGACGAGCGTCCGGCACGCCTCGTCCGCCGTCTCCCCCGTCGCCGCGCCCGCAGCGACGGCCCCGTCACCGGGGTGGCTCTCCGTCATGCCCCGCTCCTCGCCGCCCGGATCCGGTACAGGGAGTGGACGGGCAGCCCGTCCAGGTCGCAGTCCTCGGAGAAGTCGATGATCGGAACGAGGGCGCGCGGCTCGATGCCGTGGCGGAGCAGCAGGTCCCGCATGGTGCGCGCCGTCGTGCCCGAGGCCCGGAACTCGTCGAGGATCACGACCTTGTCGCCCCGTCCCCGCAGGCCCCGCAGCTGGCGCTGCCACAGGTCGCTGCGCGTCTCCTCGACCTGCTTGTGGGCCTCCGCGGCATCGAGCGAGGTGCGGTGGTCGAGGACGCCGCTGGGGATGTGGACCACATCCTGGCGCTCGCCCATCAGCGCGGCCAGTTTGGCGGCGAGGGTCCTGATCGGGGCCTCGTCGGGGCACACGAAGACGACGGGCGAGGGCACCTGGAGCATGTCGAGCAGCGACATGATCTTGTGGGCCAGCCACCCCCCGTGCTCCTCGAACACGGCCTTCAGATCGGGGGCGTAGTGGAAGCGGTGCCCCGAGGGCATCGGCGTGATCTTCTCGGAGCCCCACCGGGAGTTGAGGAAGATGTCCCAGGCGTCGTAGCTGCGCAGCGTGTGGCTCCGGTCCCGGAGCGGGTCGGTGTGCGGCAGGCCGATGGTGCACTGCTCGCACTCCGCGCGGCTCTTGGTCCGCCGGTCGCGGCACTCGGCCGCCGTCAGCGGCACGGCCGAGGCCGCCAGGGTCTCCTGCGCCTGCCGGTTGGTGATCATGACGGCCCAGGAGCGGGGAGCGAGGTCGACGCCCTGCCGCCGCAGCGACCTGATGACCTCCTCGTACGTGCGCACCTTGTCCACCACGGCGAAGAACAGCACCGCAGTCCCCTCGATGTCCGCCCCGCTCAGCGGCCGGGTCCCCGTACCGTCGAAGATCCTGCCGTCGGCGTCGAACCTGCCGAAGCGACAGCCCCGGTCCGCCGCGATGCCGGCCACCGCCTCGTGCAGTCCCATCTGCTGGTCCTTGCTGAGCAGGAACACCTTTCCGGGTTCGGGGACGTGCGGAATGATCTCCTGCGTCAGCCAGTCCCCGGCGAGGCCGCTGATCTCCGGGACGGCGTTCTCCACGTCGAAGAAGAACCGCCGGCAGTCGGGCACGGACTGATGACCGACGCGGTAGTGCCCGAGCCGCTTGACGATCTTCATGGAGAGCCGGTTCGGCAGCGGTTCGGGCTGCGGCTGCCGGTCCGCGTAGTCCGCGGCGAACCCCTCGCCCGGGTCCCAGCGGTCGCCGCCGAGCACCTTGTACTGGCCGTCCTTGGCGATCACGGTCAGCACCGCGGAGTGCTCCTCGGCGCCCTCCAGCGACCGCAGTTCGGTCCAGAAGCTCGCACTGTCCAGGGGCAGGTCGGGCAGCAGGATCGCCAGCGAGCGGCGGGGCGAGGCGTTCCACCACTCGCCGGTGAGCCGCGCGACGTCGCACAGCAGCGGTTCGCTCAGACGGTGATACGGGTTCTCCGCCATGTCGACGACGAACAGGTGCGGCCGGTCGTCGGTCGGCAGGGACCTGTGGAGGTGTTCGCGCACCTCCAGCGACTGGGAGCGCAGTTCTTCCGGCCGGACGTACAAGGTGTGTCTGGCCGTCGGAGTCGCGACGGGACCGCCGACCACGCGCTCTCCCAGCCAGCGGTAGAAGGCGGTCCGGGCGTCGGGGACCGACTCGGGGACCTCGCGGCCCACGGTTATCTTGCGGGCGGTGACCACCACGTCCGGTTCAGGCATCGCGCACCGGCAGCTGCATCGCGAGCAGGCTCCCCTGCAGGTCGGGGAGGCGGTCCCCGGACCTCAGGTCGACGCGGTAGCGGTGCGCGCCGTCGTCGGGGGCGGCCTCGATCCGCAGGCGGTGCTGGCCGGAGTCGATGCGCAGGCTGCCCTCGAACGAGTCGATCGCGCATTTGTAGAGCGTGTACATGCGGTGGCTCCCTTCGCCGCCTCCGGTGCCGTCGCGGTCACCGGGGTTGCTGGCGATCACACTCGCGAGGAGCAGCTCGGCGTCATCGGTGTCGGACCACGGCTTCCTGCGTGCGTCGTACGTCTCCAGGGCCGGGGTCCGCCCCTCGCGGTGGACGAGGAAGGAGTCCGTGCCCCGTGGACCGGTCCTGCGCTCCTTGCGCTCCATCTCCAGGCCGCCGTCGTCCCACTCGCTGAGGGTGAGCCGCCCGACGTCACCCGCCGTGCGCGGCAGGGTGAGTTCGGCGCCGATGACGGCGGTGCGGGCGAGGGAGCGCTGCACGGCACCGGCCACCAGCTCCTGCACCAGGACGCGCAGGAGGTCGCGGGCCGGTCCGCGCACGACGCTGTCGAGCAGCCGCGTCAGGGCGTGCCCGCCCCAGTGGGCGACCTCGCTGTCGAGCATCCGCTGCCGGTCCGCCGCGTCCCTCAACTCGTAGGCGCGCAGGCCGAAGCAGCGCTGCGCCGTGAGATAGGCGTGCACCGAGGAGCGCGGACTCGGCGCCCCGTTCCACGGGGATCCGGCGGGAGGTTCCTCACCGAAGTAGGCGTGGTCCTCGGGCCCGACCAGGAGCCGGAACGGTATCCGCGTCACGGCGGCGACAGCGGCGGGAAACCCCCAGAGCCGGAGCTGGTGACGCGCCATCGGCCCGGCCGGCAGCCGAAAGCGCGTCTCCAGTCCTCTGCTGCGGCGGGCGGCCACCGCGGACAACAGCTGCTGCAGGGCGATGACTTCGAACGCCTCCGCGCGCGCCAGGTCGACGACGACCGTGTCCGCCTTCAGCAGGAAGGGAGCCATGTCCACCAGGGCGGTGTCCACTTCCCATGTCGATACGAGCCCGCTGACCCGCAGGGAATGCGTCCCCGGCTCTCCCCGATGTGGCATGCCGCCTCCCCGACCGGGTGACGTCGAGCGGCACGTGCCGTCTCGGTATCGTCGAGGGTCCAGCCAGGGCGGGCGACGAGGCAACCCCCGTGCACGGGGCAATTGCCGGGAACAACCCCCTTACGTACGGGACCGGTACAGGCCGAACTCCGCGAGCCGCGCCTTCCCCCGCGACGCGGTCACCCGCACCCGCCACTCCGGCGCCCTGACGACCGTCCCCAGGACCAGGACCCGGCTCGCCCCGACGGTGTCCACCGCCACGACCGTCTCCCACGCCCCGCCCGGCGTCCGGCGCACCTCCACCACCGCGTGCTCCACCTGCTGCCCGTAGCGGCCGACGTCCTCCGCGAGCCTGATCCGGTCGACCTCGCGGTCACCGCCGAGGTCGGCCGTGACCGTGCTGCCCCGGCGCCGCACCCGCGCCCCGTGCTCGCGCGTCAGGTCCGCGGGGAGCTCGGCCCGTATCCGTTCACGGAACTCCCGGAGCCGGGCCACGTCCGCGTCCGGCAACAGGCCCCGCCGGTCCGGCGGCACGTTCAGCAGGAGCACCGCGTTGCGGCCCACCGAGCGGAACCAGATGTCCGTCAACTGCTCGACGGACTTGGGCTGTTCGTCGGCGTGGTAGAACCAGCCGGGCCGGATCGACACGTCGCACTCCGCGGGCCACCACTGCACGTACTGGGCGACGGCGCGCGCCTCGGCGAGGGCGGCCCTGCTGCCCTGGTCGGGCGCGTCGTAGCGGAGCGCGTAGTCGACGCTGCCGTTGCCGGAGTCCTTCACCGGGACGACGCTCCACTCGTTCTCCCGGGCCAGGCCCCCTTCGTTGCCGACCCAGCGCACGTCCGGGCCGCGCACGGCGACCGCCGCGTCCGGTGCGAGGGCACGGATCAGCGCGTACCAGCTGTCCCAGTCGTAGCGCTCGACCTTGTCGGGCGGGATGCGGCCCTGCGCCCCGTCGAACCACACCTCGTCGATCGGGCCGTACTCGGTGAGGACTTCGTAGAGCTGGTCGAGCATGTGGGCGCCGTAGTCGGTGGCGTCCAGCGTGAAGGTGGGCAGGCCGTCACCGTCCGGACGAGGGCTCGGGATCGTGCGGGGCGAGCGGGCGCTGCCGTTCGCGTAGACCCCGTGCAGATACTGGTTCTCGTCGGCGGGCGAGATGTACACGCCGACCTTGAGGCCGTACCTGCGCAGCGAGTCCGCGAAGGAGCGCAGCACATCGCCCTTGCCGCCCCGCCAACTGCTGCTCGCCACCGAGTGCTTGGTGTGGCGGGAGGGGTAGAGGACGAAGCCGTCGTGGTGCTTGACGGTGAGGATGGCGAGTCGGAAGCCGCCGTCGCGCAGGGCGCGCGCCCACTGGTCGGTGTCGAGGGCGGACGGCTGGAAGACGTCGGGGTCCTCGTCGCCCGTGCCCCACTCCAGGCCGGTGAAGGTGTTGACGCCGAAGTGCAGGAAGGCGGTCTGCTCCAGCTCCTGCCAGGCGATCTGCCGTGCGGTGGGCCGGACTTGGGACGCCTTGGCGACGACGGACTCGGGCGAGTCGCCGGGGCCGACGGCGATGCGGTACGGCGGGTCCGCCCCGTCTCCCGCGGCTCCGCCCTTCGGGGCGGCCAGGGCGAGGGGGCTGCCGGAGGCGGCGACGGCCGTGCTCACGGCGGCGGTCACGAAGACACGTCTGCTGACGTTGGCTGTCATGACGTCCGATGATTCAAGGAGCACGCGGGGGCGTCAATGCACCGTCAGCGGTGGGGACTTGGACATTTCTCAAGAGCGTTCCCGAGGGAACCCTGGAGGGAGATCTCAACTCATCGGATGACATCGGATGACTGTGCCCCCGGTCAACCAGGGCCGGGGGCACGGACGAAGCGTCCTGCTCAGTCGACGCCCTGCAGGATGTGCGGCTCCGCGAGGTCGTCCTCGTAACCGGCGAGGCGGATCGGGGCCGCCTTGGCCCATGCCTCGAGGTTGCGGAGCTTGTGGGGTCGGCCGGCTCGGTCGCCGGCGCGGTCCACTGGTCGCTTTTCCTGCTTCGTGAGATCTGGTGTCACCGCGCACTCCTTTGTGTCGCGTAACGGAAGGACAAGAGCCATTCGGTCGCGGTGGCGCCGGTTCGGGGCGGGATCGCGGCCTTGGGTTGCCAGCCTGTCCCGGGACGGGCAAGGGGCGTTTGTGGATCCCTTGTGGCCGTCCGTGCGCTCTAGGTTAACCAAATGAGCGCGGGCCCGCTCTATGGAATCCAGGAAACGGGAAGATTCCGGACAGAGCGCGCGGTGTTCGACGAGACTTCCGGAGGTTGCAGGGCGCTGTGTGCGCCCTGCTCCCCCAGGGGCGACGGCTCTTCAGCCGCGGACTACCACTTGCCCGGCGCGTAGTCCTTCATGAAGACGCCGTACAGGTCATCGCCCGCCTCGCCGCGCACCACCGGGTCGTAGACGCGGGCGGCGCCGTCGATCAGGTCGAGCGGGGCGTGGAAGCCCTCGTCGGCGAGGCGCAGCTTGTCGTAGTGCGGGCGCTCGTCGGTGATCCAGCCGGTGTCGACCGAGGTCATGAGGATGCCGTCGGTCTGGAACATCTCCTGGGCGCTGGTCCGCGTCACCATGTTCATCGCGGCCTTCGCGGCGTTCGTGTTCGGGTGGCCCGCACCCTTGTAGCCGCGGCCGAACACGCCCTCCATCGCGGAGACGTTGACGACGTAGGCCCGTCCGCTCGCCGCCTTCTTCGCGGCCTCGGCCATCGCCGGGCGCAGCTTGCTGATGAGGATGAACGGCGAGGTGTAGTTGCACAGCTGGGTCTCGAGCAGCTCCACGGGGGAAATCTGTTCGATGGTCTGCACCCAGGTGTTGGTGTCGACGACGTCCGGGACAAGGCCGCCCGCGTCGATGGCGCTGCCGTCGCGGTGCCGCGCGACGCTGGCGTTCCCGGCGACCAGGGCGAGGTCGGCGACCTTCTGCGCGTCGAGTCCGCTGGTGCCGACGGGCAGGGCCGCGAGTCCGTCCACGGCACCCGAGTTGAAGGCGCCGATGACCGAGTGGGCGGGGAGCTCGCCGGCGGGCAGCGGGGCGCTCTCGCCGTCGACGAGCGCGGCGTAGGCGGAGGGCAGGCGGCGCACGGTCTGCGTCGCGTTGTTGATGAGGATGTCCAGCGGCCCGGCCGCGGCGACCTGCTCGGCGAGGGCCACGGACTGGGCCGGGTCGCGCAGGTCGATGCCCACGACCTCGAGGCGGTGCATCCAGTCCGCCGAGTCGTCCATCGCCTTGAAGCGGCGGATGGCGTCCTTGGGGAAGCGCGTGGTGATCGTGGTGTGGGCGCCGTCGCGCAGCAGCCGCAGCGCGATGTACATGCCGATCTTGGCGCGGCCGCCGGTGAGCAGGGCGCGCTTGCCGCCGAGGTCGGCGCGGACGTCGCGCTTGGCGCGGTTCAGGGCGGCGCAGTCGGGACAGAGCTGGTGGTAGAAGTAGTCGACTTCCACGTACCGGGTCTTGCAGGTGTAGCAGGAGCGCGGGCGCTGGAGTATCCCCGCGATACGGCCCTCCTCGGTCTTCGACGACGGCAGGATGCCCTCGGTCTCGTCGTCGATGCGCTCGGCGGAGCCGGTGGCGGTGGCCTCCGTGACGGCCTTGTCGTGGGCGGTCTTGGCGGCGCGGCGCTCCTGACGGCGGCGCTGCTTCACGGTCCGGTAGATCCCGGCGGTGGCCCGGCGGACGGCGATCGCGTCCGGGTGGTCGACCTCCAGCTTGTCGAGCTCGTCGAGCACGCTGAGGCAGACGGCGAGACGGTCCGGATCGATGCCGGGACCGTACGAAACGGTCTCCTCCTGGCTGTCGTCTGTCACCGTCATCGCCGTGTGTCCTCGCGTCACTCATGCCGCGGTGTGCCGGTGCACCCGCGGAAGCTCTCTCAAAAAGAAGAACTTTACGTAGCGGTGGGCCCCGGCACCAAACCCGAGTCCCGAGCGGAGACCTCCACGAGCTCCGCCAGCTCGGCCCGCAGCCCCTTGGCGAGGACCTCCAGGTCGGGCACCGCGGCGGCGTCCGCGACCAGCCCGTAGTGCACCCGGCCCCGGTAGGTGGAGACGGCGACGGCCAGGGCGTGGCCGTGGGCGAGCGGCGCGAAGGGGTACACCTCGGTGAGCGGGCAGCCGCCCAGGCGCAGGCCGAGGCTGGGCAGCGGGACGCTGGTGACGAGGACGTCGAAGAGCAGCCGGGCGGCGCGCGCGACGACGGGGCCGCCCACCTGGTGGGCCAGCGGCCTGACGTGGTCGGCGAGCAGCGCGACGGCCCCCGCGCCCCGCTCCGGTCCCGCGTCCTTGTTGCGGTCCATGGAGGTGCGCACGGCGCGCAGCCGGCCGAGCGGCTCGGGCTCGCCCACGGGCAGGCGCAGGAGATAGCCGGAGAGGCGGTTGCCGGGCGGCTGCGCGGTGCGCGGCCTGCGCCGGGACACGGGCACCAGGGCGCGCGGCTCCACGCCCTCGCTGCCGTCGCCGCGCTCGTCGAGCCAGCGCCGCACGGCCCCGGCGACCACGGCGAGCAGGACGTCGTTGACGGTGCAGCCGGCGCCGCCGACTGCCTTGCGGACGCGGTGCACGTCGTCCAGGTCGAGCACGACGCCCGCGGTGGCGCGGGTGCCGCTCGCCCCGGCGGCGAGGGCGGGCGACGACCGTACGCCCCAGGTGGCGCGGGCCACGGAGGCGCCGATGCCGAGGGCCCGTACGGCCCCGGAGACCAGGCCACGCACGAGTCCCGGCAGGGCCCGCGGGTCGGGCACGGGCAGGCGCGCGGGCCGCTCGGCGGCGGGACGGGCGGCCCGGGGCGCGGGCAGCTCCGTGGGGTCCATGAGGGCGGCCGCGAGGGTGAGGGCACGCAGCCCGTCGGCGAGGGCGTGGTGGAACTTGAAGAGCACCGCGAACGACGCCCCGTCCGCGCCGGGCAGCACGTGTGCCTCCCACGGCGGCCGGTTCCGGTCCAGGGGCCGCTCCATCAGCGCGCCCGCCACCGCGTGGAAGTCCGCGACGGGCGCGGCGAGCCGGACATGATCACCGGGTGCGAAGGCGTGCGCGAGCTCGCGAGTAGCCCCGCCCACGGGCAGCAGGACGGCGCGTATGCGCAGCCGCAGGCCCGGCACGGCGGCCGCGCGGGCGGTGAGGAGCTCGGCGGCGGCGTGCACGGCCCCGGGGCCGTCGGCCGCGAAGACGCCGAGTGCCCCCAGGTGCATGGGGTGCTCGTCGGACTCCAGGTGCCAGAAGGCGAGATCCAGCGGGGTGAGCGGCTCGGTGTTCGCGGCGGGCTCGGCAGGCGCAGCGGGCTCAGCGGGCTCAGCGGGCTCAGCGGGCTCAGCAGTCAAGGGATCGCTCTCGCGTCGACGACGGCGTGGGGGGGGTGAGCCAGCAGTCAACCGCCGCCGAGCGATTACGGTCAAGTACGATCAAGCTACGCTGAGTTAACAACAGATGAAGACCCGCCCCTCCTGAAAGAGGCGGGTCTTCTGAGGCTTGAGTGACGTGAGCTGCGGCGTGAGCGACGACGTCAGCGCAGCGCGGGCGGCGCCGCCTGTGCCGACGTCCCCCACTCCGAGGGCTTCTCCCCCACCGTGAAGGCGAGCCGCCGGATGTCACGGATGTCGTCGGTCGTCAGATACGTCTTCCCGTACGCCGCCCCGTCGGCGCTCGCGGACTGGATGTACCGCTTGCTGTCCGAGGTCCCCGGCGCCGTCACCGTGAGCCCGCCGCGCGGGTAGTAGCGGCGGTCCAGAGTGAGGTCGACCCGCTCGAAGACCGGCGTCGACAGGCCCCAGGTGTCCGTGCCGGGCTGGACCGGGAAGACGCCAATCGACGACAGCACGTTCCAGGCGGACATCGTGCCGAGGTCATCGTTGCCGGTCATGCCGGTCGGGGCGTCGGTGAAGAGCGTGAGCGCGGCGTGCACCACGTCCGTCGTCTTCCACGGCTGCCCGGTGGACAGATAGGTGTACGGGGCGATGAGGTCGGGCTCGTTCTGCGGGTTGTACTTGTCGGCGTTGTAGTAGTCGTAGGGGCCGTTGACCCACACCTCGCGCGCCGTCTTCGCCGGGTCCTTCAGGAGCTGCTCGTACGCGAAGAAGGAGTCGAGCCGGTCGTTCGCCGCCTTCTTGCCGCCGATCAGGTCGACCATGCCGGGCAGGTCCTGCGGTACCAGCCACTGGTACTGCCAGCTGGTGCCCTCGTGGAAGCCCTCGCTCTTGGCCGGGTCGGCGGGCCCGGTGAAGGCACCGGCGGCGTCCCGCGCGCGGAAGAAGCCGGTCGAACCGTCAAAGATCTTCCGGTAGTTCTGCGCCCGCGCCAGATACCGCTTCGCGTCGTCCTCGTGCCCCAGGTCGCGCGCCATCTGGCCGAGCATGGCGTCCGAGAGGGCGTACTCGAGGGTCGCGGAGGCACCGTGGTCGTAGTCCGAGTCTCCGGGTTTCTGGTGCGGACGGCCCTTGACGTACGGGGCGAAGCCGTCGGCGAGGTACTCCTTGTTGGCCTCGCGGCCCACGGGCGCCGAGTCGGCGGGCGGCACCCCGTCGGCGTTCTTCTTCAGCGCCCGGTACGCCTGCTCGGCGATCTCCGGGGACCCCTTCAACAGCCCCTGCTGGTAGGCGTTGGTGAGGAACGGGGTGACCGGGTCGCCGGTCATGATGTTCGTCTCGACCGTGCCGTAGCCCCACTTGGGCAGCCAGCCGCTCTCCTCGTCGATCTTCAGGACGGAGAGCGCCATGTCCCGCGACTCGCGCGGCGCGAGCAGCGCGAGGAGCTGGGCCTGGGTGCGGTAGGTGTCCCACAGGGACCAGTTCTGGTAGTACGTGAACCCCTTGGCCCGGTGGATCTTCTGATCCCAGCCGGTGTAGCGGCCGTCCGCGTCGCTGCCGATGTTGGGCGCGAGGAACGAGCGGTACAGGGACGAGTAGAAGGTCCGCCGCAGCGTGTCGCTGCCGCCCTTCGCCCGCACGTCGTCGAGCCGGTCCTCCCACGCGGCGCGCGCGGCGCGGGCCACCCTGCCGTACGAACGCCCGCCTTCCGCACGGAGGTTGAGGGCCGCGCCCTTCGCGTCGACGTACGAGAGCGCGGTGGTCGCCTCCACGGTGCGGTCCTTGGTGGCGTCGAAGCGGACGAACGCGCCGTTGCGCTCGTCCTTCGCGCGCGACTCCTTCGACCCCTCGGTGACGGCCCCGCCCTTCCAGGTCCCGGAGGAGGCGAAGGGCCGGTCGAAGCGGGTGACCGTGTAGACCGTGTACGGCTTCGTGTCCTGGCAGAAGCCGCTGCCGGTGATCGCCGTCCGCACGGTCCTGTTGTCCAGGATCTCGACCTTGGTGGCGGTCGTCTTGTGCAGCGACTGGCCCGCGTTGAGCAGGACGTTGGCCTTGGCCTTGGCGGTGGCGGGGAAGGTGTAGCGCTGCACTCCGGTGCGCTCGCTCGCGGTCAGCTCGGCGCCGATGCCGTTCTTGAAACCGACCCGGTACGTCCCCGGGGCGGCCTTCTCCGTGTCGTGGCTGAACTCCGCCGCGTACTTGGCGTAGTCGGTCTCCGTCACGTCCCCGGTGGTCGGCAGGACGGGCAGGTCGCCGCCCAGCCCGCAACCCACGCCGGAGAGATGGACGGCGGAGAAGCCGCGGATGTGGGTGTCGGAGTGGTCGTAGCCGGTGTTGTGCCCGGTGTCCGGCGAGAGCTGCACCATGCCGAAGGGGACGGCGGCGCCGGGGTAGGTGTTGCCCTCGTTCTCCGTCCCGATGAACGGGTTGACCAGGTCGGTCAGTCGGCCTTCGCGACCGGGGCTCTCGGCCTGCGCGGCGGGGACGGCGAGGGCGCCGGCGAGGAGTGCGGTGGTGGCCAGGGCCACGGCTGCTCCGCGTGGTCGTGGGGTCCATCTCATGGGCGGGGACGCCTCCTTGGAGCTCTCGACAACGTTGTCAATGCGCGAACCGCGATCATTCTTCGGGCCGGGTGCGGGCGCGTCAAGGGGTGCGTTGCCGTGCCCGCCGGGGGCTCGCTGTCGGACAGGTGTCGCTTTGGCCGGACGCGTGGTCTCACCGGCGGACAGGTGCCTAGCCGGGAACGTACTGCCCCTTCCCCAGGGCGATCACGCCGCTCTTCGACACGGTGTAAAGCTCCGCGTCCCGCTGGGGGTTGACGCCGATGGTGGCGCCCGGGGGCACGTCCACGTTCTTGTCGAGGACGGCACCGCGGACCACAGCGCCCCGGCCCACCCTGACGTTGTCGTGCAGCACCGAGCCCTGCACGACGGCGCCCTCCGCGACGGTCACGCCGGGCGACAGGACGGAGCGGGTCACCTGGCCGCGGATGACGCAGCCCGGGCTGACGATGGAGGCGCTCGCGATGCCGCCCGCGCAGAACTTGGCGGGCGGCAGCTGGCCCGGGTGGGTGTAGAGGGGCCAGCGGCGGTTGTCGAGGTTGAACGTCGGCTGGTCGGAGATGAGGTCCAGGTGCGCCTCGTAGTACGCGTCCAGGGTGCCGACGTCGCGCCAGTAGCCGTGGTCGCGCGGGGTCTCGCCGGGGACGTGGTTGGTGTCGAAGTCGTAGAGCTGGGCCAGCCCGCGCTCGGTGAGCATCGGCAGGAGCGAACCGCCCATGTCGTGCACGGAGTTGTCGTCCTCGGCGTCCCGCTGCAGCGCGTCGACGAGGACCTTCGTGGTGAAGATGTAGTTGCCCATGGAGGCGAAGACCTGGTGCGGGGCACCGGCCAGGCCCGGCGGGTCCGTGGGCTTCTCCAGGAACCGCTCCACGCGGGTCCCGTCGCTCGCCGGGGTGATGACCCCGAACGACGCGGCGTCGGTGCGCGGCACCCTGATCCCCGCCACCGTCACGCCTGCGCCGCTCTCGATGTGCTGGTCCAGCATCTGACGCGGGTCCATGCGGTAGACGTGGTCCGCGCCGAACACCGCGATGTAGTCGGGCTGTTCGTCGTGAACGAGGTTGAGCGACTGGAGAATGGCGTCGGCACTGCCCAGGTACCAGCGGGGGCCGAGCCGCTGCTGGGCCGGAACCGGCGTGACGTAGTTCCCGAGCAGGCTGGACATCCGCCAGGTCGTGGAGACGTGCCGGTCCAGCGAATGCGACTTGTACTGCGTCAGGACGCAGATCCGCAGGATGTCGCCGTTCACGAGGCTCGACAGGACGAAGTCGACGAGCCGGTAGGCCCCGCCGAAGACGACGGCGGGCTTGGCCCGGTCGGCGGTGAGGGGCATCAGGCGCTTGCCCTCCCCGCCCGCGAGCACGATTCCGAGCACAGCAGGTCGACCGCGCATGTCACCAGCTCCCTGGGTTGGTTGTGCGCCTGTACGCCTGAGGGGGTTGTGCTTGTGCTTGTTGGTTGTGCTTGTTGGTTGTGCTTGTTGGTTGTGCCTGTGGTGTGGCTGGCTGGTTGTGGCTTTGTCTGGGCGGCCGGTTGTGGCTTTGTTTGGACGGCCGGTTGTGGCTTTGCGTGGTCGGCCGGTGGTGGCTTTGCGTGGTCGGCCGGTTGTGCTGTGCCTCTGTACGCCTGGCCGGTTGTGCTTCTGCAGCTGGGCAGTTGTCGCTCTAGCTCTGGACGCCGCGCTTGTACCCGGCCAGGACCTTCTCGTACACCCCCACCGTCCGCCGCGCCACCACGTCCCAGCCGAACTCGGACACCGCGCGGGCCCGGCCGGACTCCCCCATGCGCGTGGCCGCCTCCGGGGAACGGCAGAGGCGGTTGAGGGCGTCGGCGAGGCCGTCCTCGAACTCGCCGCCCGGGGTCTCCTCGTCGTACGGCACGAGCAGCCCCGTCTTCCCGTCCGCGACGACCTCCGGGATGCCCCCGACTCCGGACGCCACGACCGCCGTGCCGCAGGCCATCGCCTCCAAGTTGACGATGCCGAGCGGCTCGTACACGGAGGGGCAGACGAACACCCTGGCGTGCGTGAGAAGTTGGATGACCTCCGCGCGGGGCAGCATGCGCGGGATCCAGTGGACGCCCGAGCGGCTCTGGCTGAGCTCCTCGAAGAGCACGCGGAACTCGCGGTCGATCTCGGGGGTGTCGGGTGCGCCCGCGCACAGCACGAGCTGGATCTCCGGGTCCAGCTGCCGGGCGGCGCGCAGGAGATGCGGGACGCCCTTCTGCCGGGTGATGCGGCCGACGAAGACGACGTACGGCCGGGCGGGGTCGACGCCGAGCCGGGTGAGGGCGTCCGCGTCCCGCGCCGGGCGGTACAGGTCCGTGTCGATGCCGTTGTGCACGATGTGGACCTTGGCCGGGTCGATGGCCGGGTAGCACGCGAGGACGTCGTGGCGCATGGCGGCGGAGACGGCGATGACGGCGTCGGCGCTCTCCGCGGCGGTGCGCTCGGCCCAGCTCGACAGGGCGTATCCGCCGCCCAGTTGCTCGGCTTTCCAGGGGCGCAGGGGTTCGAGGGAGTGCGTGGTCATGACGTGCGGGACGCCGTGGAGGAGGCCGGCGAGGTGGCCTGCGAGGTTGGCGTACCAGGTGTGGGAGTGGACGAGGTCGCGGCCTGCGAGGGCGGCGGCCATGGAGAGGTCGACGGAGAGGGTGCGCAGGGCGTCGTTGGCGCCGTCGAGGCCGGGCCAGGCGCGGTGACGGAAGGCGGTCGGGGTGTGGGCGGTGTCGCCCCCGTAGCCGGACTCGGCCCCTGCCGCACCTGCCTCTGCCTCTGGCTCTACTTCTGCCGTCCAGCAGTGCACGTCGACGTCTACGAGACCGCGTAACTCCCGGGCCAGGAACTCGACATGGACCCCGGCTCCGCCGTACACCTCGGGCGGATACTCGCGAGTGAGCAGTCCCACGCGCATGGAGCCCCCGTCCGTTCCGTCTCTGGTCGGCCGCTACTCCGTCATGTTCACCCAGAAGAGGGCGACGGGGAAGAGTGCGTTGCCCTTCGTCGGCCTGCCCGGTGGGGGGTGGTGGGGTGGGGACGGGGCGGTATGTCCGTCCTCGAAACGCCTCGGGCGCCGGACGGGTACATGAGTACTGGCTTGGGTGGGGTGCTGTACTGCGGGCGGACATACCGCCCCGTCCCCACCCCACCGGCTGGTCCCCCGCCAGCAGGCCGTCGTCGGCCCATCGTCCATCTGCTGGCCGTCGTCAGCCCATCGTCCGACTGTCGGCCGTCGTCAGCCGATCATCCGTCTGCTGGCCCCCGTCGGCCCATCGTCCCTCTGCTGGCCGCCTCCGGTCGCCTGCCCATCGCAGGCCGTCTCCCCCCTCCCGGCCTACGCGCCGCCCTTCCCGCGCAGGGGCGGCCCCCTCACCCTCGCCTCGGGGGGGCACTTTCAGCCCGTCCGGCGTTTGAGGACGAGGCCGTTCAGGCCGATGGGGGGTCTGGGGGCGCAGCCCCCAGGGGGTGCGCCAGGGGCGACGGAGTCGCCGTATCGGGAAGGGGCGGGGTGGGGGAAAAGGCCCCCGGCAGGGGCGACCGTCAAGCCGGGGCTGAGGGAGTGGGACGCCGGGGCGGGCGGTCGAAGCAGCAGTCGCCGCAGAGGCCGCCGCCCGGGCAGCGGTAGTAGAGGCAGCAGCTGCGGCGGCGGAAGGCCGTCGCTGTGCGGGTGCCGGTGGGGTGGAGGTCGGGGTGGGTGAAGAGTTCGGTGGCGAGTTCCTCGGCTCGTGCGGACACCTCCGGGCGCCCCACCCGCCTTGCCCAGCCGTCGAGTTCGCGCACCGCACCCGCGAGCGCAGAGCCCGCGTTGCCCCAGAGGAGGCGCGGCGAGATGTGGTGGCGGGCGCGGAGTGCGGCGGAGAGCGGCTCCAAGTGGGCGTGCTGGACCGCCTCGTGGAGGTGGGCCGCGTCGGCCGCGTGCGTGGGGGTGTCCGGTGGCAGCCAGAGGTCGTCGGGTGACGTGGCGTCCGGGTCCCAGTGCAGGTGCTCCGGGGAGAGGTCGGGCACGCGGCCGTGGAGGGCCGCGCAGCCGAGCGCCACCGACCAGAGGCGCGCCGCGAGGCCGAGCTGGGCCACCGAGACCGCGATCCGCGCCTCGGGAGCCCCCAGGCGCGAGGCGACCTTCGTGACACGGAAGGTGAGGGGGTCCCTGTCGGCGCCTGTGCGGGGGCTCGGGCCCGATGCGTATGCGGCGGCCAGCGGCACCGCCCCCGCACCCTCCGTGAGCGGAGCAGCACGCAGTGCGAAGAAGCCGCCCACCGACGCCACTTCCGCCAGGTCGGACGCCGTCAGGCCGGGAAGGGGATCGCGGGTCGTCACGGGAGAAGTACAGCAAGTGGCCGGACCCGGGTCGTACTTGGGGTCCACCGCCCAGGGGAGGAGCCGGGGCCCTTCGTACTCCATCGGTAGTAGGAGTCAATGCGTGCTCAGGGACGACGACGTGAAGCCTTTCACGCGACATCGTGGTGAACATGGAATCCGACCGTTCGCCGCAGCGGGCCCAGCCGACGCCCCGCCCGTCGAGGAGCACGTCATGAGTGCCCTCGCACTGTCCGTGCTGGTCTCCCTGATCTCCGCGGTGGCGTACGCGGGCGGGGCGATCCTGCAGGAGCGGGTCGCGGTGACGACACCGGAGAGCTCGCGCTACGCACCGCTGCACCGCCCCGCCTGGTGGTCGGGCATCTCCCTGAACGGCGCGGGCGCCGTCCTGCACGTGGTGGCACTCGCCTACGGTCCGCTCAGCCTGGTGCAGCCGCTCGGCGCGCTCACCATCGTCTTCGCGCTGCCCATGGCCGCGTTCTTCGTACGGCGCCGGGCCGGTGCCGCCGCCTGGCGCGGCGCCATCATGGCGACCGTGGGCCTGGCGGGCCTGTTGTCGCTGACGTCGGCCGCCGATCCGGACGCGCCGTCGTTCACGCGGTCCCTGGACGGCGCGGAGCGCGTCGTGGTCGCCCTCGTGACGGCGGGCGGCGTGGTGGCCCTGATGGTGGCGGCCCGCGCCGTGCACCGGCACCCCGCGGTGCGCAGCATGCTGCTCGCCGGGGCGGCGGGCGTCGCGTTCGGCATCGCCTCGGTGTTCACGAAGACGGTGGCGGTCGACTGGGACGCGCACGCGCCGCTCGTCCGGCAGGCGCCGAGTCTCGCCGTCATCGCCGTGCTCGCCGCGGCGGGCGTGCTCCTTTCGCAGGCTTCGTACCGGGGCGCGGGGCTTGCCGCCCCGCTGTCGACGGTGACCGTCGTGAACCCGGTGGTCGCCGCGGTCGTCGGTCTCACGCTGTTCGGTGAAACCTTCCGCTACGGCACGGCGGGCACCGTCCTCGCCCTGGGCTGCGGTGTCGTCGCCGCGGGCGGTCTGATCCTCCTCACGACGGAGCGGCTCACCTCCGAGCGCCGCACGGCCGAGCAGCTCGCCGCCGGGCGCCCCGACGCCGCCTCGCGCGGCACGGGCGAGCTTCCCGGCATGCCCGCCCAGCCGAGTCGCTCCGCGCACCCCCTGAGCCCCGCCGCGCACCCGCCCCGCCGGCCCCGGATCGGCCACCACCGTGAGCGGATCGGCAGCGGCATGCGATGAGTTTCCCGGGGTGCGGCCGTCTTACATGGTGACGACCATGAAAGGCGGAGGGACAGACATGACACGCACAGAGGAAACGGGCGCGGGCACCGCGCTCGACAAGGAGTTCACCGCCGTCCTGCGCAAGAGCCCCGCGCAGGGCGGCTGGACGTATCTGGTCTGGCCGGAATCGGTTGCCTTCTTCGGCACCCGGGGCCTGGTGAAGGTCCGGGGCACCATCGACGGGCAGCCGTTCCGCAGCTCCTTCATGGCCCTGGGCGACGGCACGCACAAGCTCCCCGTCAAGGCCGAGCTGCGCGAGGCCATCGGCAAGGCGGAGGGCGACAGCGTGACCGTACGCCTGGAAGAGCGGCTCTAGAACGAGACGCCGTGCGCCCGCAGATACGCCAGCGGGTCCACGTCCGCCCCGAACGCGGGGCCCGTCCGTATCTCGAAGTGGAGGTGCGGTCCGGTGCTGTTGCCCGTGGAGCCGGAGCGGGCGATGCGCTGGCCCGCGACCACCTTCTGGCCGGCCTTCACGCTGAGCGCCGAGAGGTGGCCGTACTGGCTGTACCGGCCGTCGCCGTGCCGGATGATCACCTCGTAGCCGTAGCTCCCGGCCCAGCCCGCCGAGACGACCTGGCCCGAGGTGACGGCCTTGACGGAGGTGCCGGTGGCGACCGGGAAGTCGACGCCCGTGTGGTAGCCCTTCGACCAGGAGCCGCCCGCCGCGCGGTACGGGGTGCTGGGCGAGGCGGAGACGGGGGCCGTGTAGGCGTGGCTGGAGGCGGGCCTGGCCTTCGACTTCTGGGCCCGCTCCTTGGCGGCGCGTTCCTTGGCCGCCTTCTCCTTCGCGGCCCGCTCCTTGGCCGCCCTGGCTTCCTTGGCCTCCTTGGCGGCCTTCTCCCGCGCCTCGCGCTCCTTCGACTCCTTGGCCTGCTTGGCGCGTTGGGCCTGCCTGGTCCGCTCCTCGTGCGTCGGGAGCTTCTTGCCGCGCGCGTCGCGGGAGTCACGGGGATCACGGGAGTCGCGCGCGTCCGACGTGTGCCCGCTCTTGTCGCGCTGCGGGGCCGGTGCGCGCAAGGTGAGGCGCTGGCCGGGGGTGATCAGGTCCGGGTCGGCGCCCACGGTGCGGCGGTTGGTCTCGTAGAGGCGCTGCCAGCCGCCCGGGACGCGGCGCTCCTCGGCGATTGCGGAGAGGGTGTCGCCGTGCACCACCGTGTACATCTGGGCGGTGCCCGCCGTGGACTGCGGTGTGACCTCGGGCTTGACGTCCTTGACGGCGCGCTTCGGGGGCGCGGGGGTCTTCGGCGTGGCCTTCGCCGTACGCGTCTGCTGTGCCTTGCGCTCGCCGCCCATGGGGTTGATGCCGGGGGCGTCGCCGCCGCGGGTCAGGCCCGCCTTGCCGGAGCAGACCGGCCAGGCGCCGGGGCCCTGCGACTTGAGGACCTTCTCGGCGACGGCTATCTGCTGGTCCTTGGTGGCCTGGTCGGCACGGTGCGCGTAGGCGCGGCCGCCGTACGCCTCCCAGGTGGACTGGGTGAACTGGAGGCCGCCGTAGTAGCCGTTGCCGGTGTTGATGCTCCAGTTGTTGGTCGACTCGCAGGCCGCCACCTTGTTCCAGGTGTCGACGTCCGCGGCGTGTGCGGAGCCCGCGCCGATGAGGGGGAGCGCCATTCCGGCGCCGCCCGCCGTGACGGTCAGGGAGGCGCGGTTGATGCGACTCTGCTGGTATCGGCGGTGCCGACCACGTACGGCCATGGGAGCCCCCTCAGACACACACACGTCAGACACACGACGGGCGGCAAGCTAGCCGCTCCGCCCCAGCCATGACAAGAGCCGTGCGCCGAGGGGGCGTTGAGGAGTGGCCGGAACCCGACCGTCAGGGGTGGCCGGCCGGATGCCCCGGGCTCATGGCCTCAAGTGGCCCGGCAGCCAGCGGAGTTGTACCGCCCGCTGGAAGGGGCCGCCGCCCTCGTGATCGTTGAAGGAGTAGACCTCCATGGACCGCTCGGCGCCCGCGTACGCGTTGAAGGCGGCGAAGACGGTGGAGGGCGGGCAGGTCTCGTCCTGCAGCGCCGCGGAGAACAGGGCGGGGGCGCGGCCGCGGGCGGCGAAGTGCACGCCGTCGAAGTACGAGAGGGTTCTGAACACCTGCTCGTCGGCGCCCCGGTGACCGCGCAGATACAGGGCGATCTCTTTGTACGGGTGCCGCTCGGTGAGCGTCGCGGCGCGCGGGAAGTCGCACAGGAACGGCACGTCGGGCGCGATGGCCGCGAGATCAGGCACCAGGCCGCCGACGGCGATGGTGAGGCCGCCGCCCTGGCTGCCGCCGAGCGCCGCGACCCGGCCCGCGTCGACCAGCGGGTGGGCCCTGGCCGCCTCGACGGCCCGCACGGCGTCGGTGTAGACGCGCCGGTAGTAGTACGCGTGCGGGTCCTCGATGCCGCGCGTCATGAAGCCCGGGTACGCGGGTCCGCTGCCTGCCGGGTCCGGGGTGTCGCCGGGCCGGTCCCCCGAGCTGCCCTGCCCGCGGGTGTCCATCACGAAGTGCGCGAACCCGGCCGCCGCCCACAGCAGATGCGTGTGGGCGAGCCCGCGGCCGCCCCCGTACCCGATGTACTCGACGACGGCGGGCAGCGGCTCACGCGTCCCCGCGGGCAGGACGAGCCAGCCCTTGACGGGGTGGCCGCCGAAGCCCGCGTAGGTGACGTCGAAGACGTCGACGCCGGTCAGCGGTATCTCCACGGGGTCGAAGCGCGGGTCCAGGTCGTGTGCACGCGCCTCCGAAAGGGTCGTCTCCCAGAAGGAGTCGAAATCGTCTGGTTCGGTCAACTTCGGCCGGTACCGGCGCAGTTCGTCGAGCGGAAGGTCGAAATGGGGCACGGGCGGCTGCTCCTTCGGACACGGTGTCGGGAAGTCGTGGTGGCCAGCGGGGCGATACTGACGACCGGACCTGCCAAGGTCCACCACTTCGGAACGATTTCTCTTCCCGCCCATTCCGGAACGACGTGCACTAGAACGCCAGAACCGATAGCCGACAACCGACGGCAGCAACGACCCAGGAGCCACAGGCATGAGCAGCAGCACCTCAGCCCAGATCGGTGTCACGGGACTCGCGGTCATGGGCCGCAACCTCGCCCGTAACTTCGCCCGCAACGGCTACACCGTCGCCCTGCACAACCGCACCGCGGCCAGGACCCACGCCCTGGTCGAGGAGTTCGGGAGCGAGGGCGAGTTCATCGCGGCGGAGACCGCGAAGGAGTTCATCGACGCCCTGGAGCGGCCCCGGCGACTTGTGATCATGGTGAAGGCGGGCGAGCCGACGGACGCGGTGATCCAGGAGTTCGCGCCGCTGCTCGAGCCCGGCGACATGATCGTGGACGGCGGCAACGCGCACTTCGCGGACACCCGGCGGCGCGAGCGCGAACTGCGCGAGCAGGGCATCCACTTCGTGGGCACGGGCGTGTCGGGCGGCGAGGAGGGCGCGCTGCTCGGCCCGAGCATCATGCCGGGCGGCTCCGAGGAGTCGTACGCCGCGCTCGGCCCGATGCTGGAGAAGATCTCCGCGAAGGCCAAGGACGGCGCGCCCTGCGTGACGCACGTCGGCCCGGACGGCGCGGGCCACTTCGTGAAGATGGTGCACAACGGCATCGAGTACGCGGACATGCAGCTGATCGCCGAGGCGTACCAGCTGCTGCGCGATGTCGCCGGGTACTCCCCCGCGCAGATCGCGGACATCTTCCGCACCTGGAACACCGGCCGTCTCGACTCCTACCTGATCGAGATCACGGCGGAGGTCCTGTCCCACGTGGACGCGGCCACCGGCAAGCCGTTCGTGGACGTCGTCCAGGACCAGGCCGAGCAGAAGGGCACCGGCCGCTGGACCGTGCAGATCGCGCTCGACCTCGGCGTGCCGGTGTCCGGGATCGCGGAGGCGGTGTTCGCCCGCTCGCTCTCCGGCCACACCGCGCTGCGCGCCGCGTCCCGCCACCTGACGGGCCCGACCGCACAGCCCCTGTCCCAGGAGGCGGCCGCGCGCTTCGCCGACCAGGTCGAACAGGCCCTGTACGCCTCGAAGATCGTCTCCTACACGCAGGGCTTCCACGAGATCGCGGCGGGCAGCGAGGAGTACGGCTGGGACATCGACCTGGGCCAGGTCGCCTCGATCTGGCGCGGCGGCTGCATCATCCGGGCCGCCTTCCTGGACCGCATCCGCGCCGCGTACGACGCCCGCGCCGACCTGCCGAGCCTGCTCTCGGACGAGGACTTCGCCCAGGAGATCGCGGCCGCGCAGGACGACTGGCGCGCGGTCCTGGTCGCCGCGACCCAGCAGGGCGTGCCCACGCCGGGCTTCTCGGCGGCGCTCGCGTACTACGACGCGCTGCGCGCCGAGCGGCTGCCCGCCGCCCTCACGCAGGGTCAGCGGGACTTCTTCGGTGCGCACACCTACCGGCGCACGGACCGCGAGGGCTCGTTCCACACGCTGTGGGGCGGGGACCGCTCCGAGGTCTCCACGGACTGAGCCTCGGCGGGCTCAGCCCAGCGGTGACGGCTGCGGCTCCGGTTCCGGTACGGGATCGGGGCCCGGCGGCTTCGGGATGGGTGACGGTGAGGGCTGCGGGACCGGGTCCGGGGGCAGCGGGTCCGGAACGGGCGGGCCGCCGGGGTCGGGGCCCGGGCCCGGCGTGGGCCCGGGCGGGACGGGGTCGGGGAAGGGGCTCGTCATGGCGGGTGCCTCCCGCGGGTCGGAGGGCCGGGTCACCGGCCGGTCGTTCCACTGTCTCCCGCCTCGCGTGCCCGCGCCTGCCGAGTCCACGCGTTGTTCTTCACCCCGATCCCGCCCCTACCCGAATCCGCGACTCCGTCGCCCTGGGACACCCTTCCTGGGGCTGCGCCCCCAGCCCCCCTCACACCAAGCGGGCCGCCCCGCTCAGCCCCAGCCGCGGGCTGGCGAGAACCGGCACCCGGGTCGTGACCCGGTCCACCGCATCCGCCATCGACGCCTGCGCGAGCAGCACCGCATCGGCGCCCCCGGCCACCCCGGCCACCCCGTCCACCGCCTCCGCGACCAGCCCCAGATAGCCGTCCTGGTCCCCCGCCTCGAAGCGCTCCCAGGCCCCGGGCACGACGACGGTACGGACCTCCACCGCCCGGCCCGCCCGCGCCGCCTCCTCCTCGACCAGCGCGACCGTCGGCGCGAGCGTGCTCTCCACCGTGGCGACCACCGCGACGACGGGGCCCTCGGCGACCGCGGCTGCCGCCATGGGCCGGTCGACGCGCAGGACGGGCACCCCGACGGCGGCGGCCCGCGTCTCCGCGACGCCGCCGATCGTGGAGCAGGTGCACAGCACGGCGCCCGCCCCCGCGGCGGCTACGGCGAGCGCCTCCTCGACGGCGTCGCCGACGGCCTCGGGGCCCTCGACGCGGGCTCGGGCCAGCAGGGACTCGTCGACGTGGTGGCGCAGCGTGAGGGCGGGGTGGTCGCGCTCGCGCAGGGCCTCGAAGACGGGGATGTGCACGGGCGAGGTGTGCAGCAGCGCGAGGGCGGGGGCGGTCGCCGGGTCCGTGTGCACGATGAGTTCCTCTTCCGTGGTGCCTGGTGCCGCCATCCCGTGATGACGTGATGACGTGATCGCCATGTCGCCGTCCCCTTCAGGGGCGGCGGGACGAGCTCTATCACGGTCATGGAGACGTGCTCCGGCGTGCCCAGCATGCGAGCGGGCAGGCGGGCCGGCGCGGCACGGTCAGCGAGCCCAGCGGGCCGCCGACGGCCCCCTCACCACGCGGTCGGGTCCGACTTCACCTTGTCGAGCGCGGCGCGCAGCAGCTCGGGCGGGGCGGCGGGCGCCTCGTCGGGGTGCTTCTCGGCCCACTTCACGACGTACGGGCACAGCGGCACGACGTCGAGGCCCTCGCGGGCGGCCGTCGCGTAGAGCTCGCGGGCGAGGCGTCCGGCGATGCCCCGGCCCTCGTGCGCGGGCAGGACCTCCGTGTGGACGGGGACGAGGGCGGCCGCGGGGGTGTCCAGCGTGAAGTACACGATCTGTCCCACGACTTGGGGCTCCTGGCCGGCCGGTCCGTCCCCGTGTGCCCGTGTCTCCGGCTGCGCCTCCGTCCGCGCCAGCGCCTCCAGGACGCCTCGGGCCCGGTCGTCCCGGATGACGATGCCGCCGTCGGTCTCACTCATGGGTCTCACCCATCGGCTTCTCGGGGCGGCACCGCCCTCCGTCGTACGGCTAGGAGGCGGGCACCGCCTGCGGGCTGCGCGCCATGCCGTCGGCGCCCGGTACCGGGGCGGAGGCGTCGGAGCCGAGCGCGACGACGCGGTTGTCCTCGCCGACGTGCACGACCCGGGGCCGCAGCGCGCGGGCTTCGGCGTCGTCGACCTGGGCGTAGCTGATGATGATGACCCTATCCCCGGGGTGGACGAGGTGCGCGGCCGCTCCGTTGATGCCGATGACGCCGCTGCCGCGCTCGCCCTCGATGGTGTACGTCTCCAGGCGGGCGCCGTTGGTGATGTCGACGATGTGGACGAGCTCGCCGGGCAGCAGATCGGCGGCGTCGAGGAGATCCGCGTCGATGGTCACCGAGCCGACATAGTGCAGGTCGGCCTGGGTGACCGTGGCGCGGTGGATCTTGGACTTGAACATGGTGCGCAGCATGAGGCACTCCTGAAAGTAGGCTCCCTGCCCGCGTCAGTGCAGGTCAAGGGCTGTCGGTCAGGGTACAGCGTCACCCGGATCGGGCGACGTGCCGCGGGCCGCCCGGTCCGAGGGTTGCCTCCAGGAGCGTTCCGGGTCCCGGGAGGAGACGGGCATGACGATCACCAGTGCCGCGCAGCCCCTCGTGGGCCGGCTCGTCCAGCAGCTCGTGCACGTCAACATCCTCGACATGGCGACGCGGCTCGCGGCGCAGGCGTTCCTGGCGGCCCTGCCCATGCTCATCGCCGTGGCCTCGTTCTCTCCGCAGGCCGTGGAGCGTGAACTGCTGCGTTCGGTGCGGACGTTGGTGGGGTCGAGCGGGCCCGTGGTGGCGCAGGTCGAGGCGGTGAACCGGGGCGAGGACGTCGCCGCGCACAGCTGGGGGGCGGCGGGGGTCCTGGTCGCGCTGCTGTCCGCGACGGCCTTCACCCGCGCCCTGCAGCGGCTGTGCGAGCGCTCCTGGCACCTGCCCCGCTCCGGGGTCCGGCTCACCGCGTGGCGCTGGGCGGTGTGGCTGCTCGTGTGGATCGTGATGCTGGTGGTGCAGGGCATGCTGCGGCGGGCCTTCGGGGTCGGCGCGGTCCTGGGCGTTCCGCTGCAGTTGGTGGCCGCGGTCCTGATGTGGTGGTGGACCCAGCATCTGCTGCTCGTCGGGCGGGTGCGGTGGCTGCCGCTGCTGCCGGGGGCCGTGCTGACCGGTGCGGGCGTGGTGCTGTTCTGCGGCGTCTCGGGGCTGTGGCTGCCGCGCGCGCTGCGGCTGAGCGTGGAGCGGTACGGGGCGCTCGGCTCCGTGTTCACGGTGCTGTCCTGGCTGATCGTGTTCTTCACCGTCGTCGTGTTCGGTGTCGCCGTCGGGCGGATGCTCGCGCAGGAGGAGTTCCTGCGGCGGCGGCTCGGCCCGGCGGCCCCGCCCTCCCCCGGGCGCCCTGCGGCCCCCGGGGCGCTCTCCCGGCTCCCGGGATCCCCCGACGTCCCCAAGTCACCCTGATCGCCCTGATCGCCCTGATCGCCCGATCACTCCGAAGCCGCGGTCACCCGGCCCGCCCGCACCGCCGCGGCCAGCGCCTGGTGGTCCCTCTCGTTCTGGTCGGCGTAGGTCTCCGCGAAGCGCGCCACGGCCTGGTCGAAGACGTCGGAGCGGCCCAGGTAGGCGGCGATGGCGATGCGGTCGCCGGAGCGGGCGTGGGCGCGGGCCAGGGTCACCCCGCAGGTACGGGCGAAGAGCCGCATGACGTCGGGGCTCATCGACTCGGCCTGCGGGATGGCCTTCCAGTCCCGCAACTGCCGTATGTAGAAGTCGCGTTCGCGGCCGTCGAAGCCCTCGACCCGCTCCCAGCCGAGGAACATGTCGCCGGCCGCCTGCATCAGCCGCTGCCCGGCGACGACCCGCTCCCCCTGGTTGAGGTGGCTGCTCTGCCCCGCGAACTCCGCGAGCACCGAGGTCTGCGCCTCCTTGGCCTGGAGCAGCAGCGGGTCCCGGTCGTCGCGGCCGAGCAGCAGGACGATCCAGCAGCGGGTGCCCACGCTGCCCACGCCGACGACCTTCCGCGCCATGTCGACCACCCGGTACTGGGCGAGCAGGGCCCGCCGGTCGGCGGGGAGCGTGAGCGCGTACCGGTCGATGAGCTCCCTCAACTGCTGTTCCAGCTGCTTGCGTTCGACTCCGGGGAGGATGTCGTCGAGGGGGGTGACCAGGGGCGGGTCGGGGGTGAGGCGCAGCTCCCCGTCGACGGTCCGGGCCAGTTTCTCCAGGGCCTGCAGGTGGTCGCGGGAGCGGGCCTTGACGAGGGCGCGGGACAGGCGGCGGCGCGCCCGCGCGTCCAGGCGGGCGGACAGGCTCGCGTAGAGGTCGTCCGCGTTGATGCGCGCGTACCAGACGTCGAGCGTGCGCATCGCGGCGAACTCCGCCATCGACGTCCGGTACGAGCGGACCGCCGCACGCACCACGCGGGCGCGCTCGCCGCGGCGGAAGCCGTTGGCGCGCGCGGCGATGACGAGGCTGGCCGCGAGCCGTTTCACGTCCCACTCCCACGGGCCGGGGAGCGTCTCGTCGAAGTCGTTGACGTCGAACATCAGGTGCCGCTCCGGTGACGCGAGCAGCCGGAAGTTCAACATGTGGGCGTCGCCGCAGAGTTGGGCCCTGAGGCCGGTGGCGGGCGTGGTGGCGAGGTCGGTCGCCATGAGCGCGGCGGCTCCCCGGTAGAAGCGGAACGGGGATTCGAGCATGCGCCCGTACCGGATCGGCACGAGGTCCGCGAGCCTGCTCGCCGACTGGCGCTCGAGCACGTCGACCGGGTCCGGGCGGTCCGGGCCCGGTGCGAACTCGGCGTGGGCGGAGCGCGGGGCCCGGAACCGGGCGGCGCGGCCCAGGGCGGCCCTCTCCTGCGCACTGAGGTGCCGGCTCCCCATCCCGGCGTCGGTCTCGGCCCGTGTCTCGGCCCGTGTCTCGGCCTGTTTCTCAGCCCGCTTCTCGGTCCGCTTCTCGGTCAGCTTCTCAGTCCGTGTCTCGGTCTCTGGCCCTGTCATGGCACGCTCCCTCGCTGCTCCCTGTTCCCTCGCTGCGGCAGGGACTCTGGTCACGGCCCGGCCGCTCGGCGTCACCCCGCCGGTGTGAGGTCGCCTTCCAGGGGTGAGGTCCGGCGCGGCCCCGGGCCCGAGACTCCGGGGCATGGAATCGACGATGCGTGGACAGCGCTGGCTGGCCCGTGCGTCCCTGGCCGCTGCCGCCGCCGCGGTGCTGGTCCTCGGCGTGTTCGCGGGCGTACGGACGTTCGGGCTGCTCGGGGTGGGGCTCGTGGGGGCGGCGGTCACGGCCGCCGCGGTGTGGTGGGTGCTCAGCAGGCGGGGGGTGCTGCGGCTGCTCGCGGGGGTGCTCGCACTCGCCGCGCCGGTGTGGGTGGTCGTGGAGTTCACCCGGGCCCGGCTCCTGTGGGTGGTCCTGGTCTCCGCCGCGCTGTGGCTCCTTGCGGCGGGGACCGGGCGGGCCGCCCTGGCCACCCGTGCGCCCGCCTCCCCGATGCCGGAGCACCCCGCCCCGGCGTTCCGCCACCCGGTGCTGATCATGAATCCGCGGTCCGGCGGCGGCAAGGTGCGCCGGTTCGAACTGCGGGAGCGGGCCCATGCGTTGGGGGCCGAGGTGGTGTGCCTGGAGTGGCGGGAGGAGACCGATGTGGCGTCCCTCGCCCGCAAGTGCGCGGCCGAGGGCGCCGATCTGCTCGGGGTCGCGGGCGGCGACGGCACCCAGGCCCTGGTCGCCGAGGTCGCCGCCGCCCTCGACCTGCCGTTCCTGGTGATTCCGGCGGGCACCCGCAACCACTTCGCGCTCGACCTGGGCCTGGACCGGGACGACCCGGCGCGGGCCCTGGACGCCCTGCACGACGGGGTGGAGCTGCGGGTGGACCTCGGGCGCGCGGGCGGGCGGCCCTTCGTCAACAACGTGTCGTTCGGCGCGTACGCGGAGGTCGTGCAGAGCCCCTCGTACCGGAACGACAAGACCCGCACCACGCTGGAGCTCCTGCCCGACCTGCTCGTGGGCCACCGCGGCGCGCGGCTCACGGCGCGCGCCGGGGAGTACGCCTTCACCGATCCGCAGGCGCTGCTGGTGAGCAACAACCCTTATGGGACACGGGACATCGCCGGGCTCGGCCGCCGCACCCGCCTGGACACCGGCACCCTCGGCTGCGTCGGGGTGCGGGTCACGAACGCGGCGCACGCCACGGGGCTGCTGCGCGGCAAGCGGTCCGCAGGTCTCGTCCGGGCCACGGCGGCCTCCGTGCTCGTCGACGCCGACCAGGAGTGGATCCCGGTCGGCGTCGACGGGGAGGCCGTCCGCATGCGCGTGCCGGTGCACTGCGAGGTGCGGCCGCGGGTCCTGCGGGTGATCGTGCCCCGGAACCGGCCGGGCACGTACCGGGAGCGCCCGACGCTCGACTGGCGCCGGCTCGGCAGGCTCGGGCTGCCCTTCGGGCGGGAGAAGGCGTAGTCGGCGCGCTCTACATCGGCGCCCCGTACGCCTTGTGCGCCTCGCGGTGGCCGTACGTGGTCAGGGACCAGATCACCACGACGTCGAGGATGATGATGATCGCCGACCACACCGGGTAGTACGGCGTGAAGAAGAAGTTCTCCAGCGCGCTGAAGCTCGCGACCAGGATGCCGACGACGCGGGCCCAGGTGCGGCCGGAGAAGAGGTTCATCGCCGCCGCGACCATCACGACGCCAGTGATCATCTGCACCCAGCCGCGGCCGTTCACATCGAAGTCGAAGGCGTAGTCGTCCTGCGCTTGGTAGAAGTTCTCGTTGAGGATCCCGGCCAGTCCGGCGATCGCGTGGTAACCGCCGACGATCCCCATGACACACGCGGCGAAGACGACTCCGCCGAGGGAGACCGGGGTGATGTGCGGCTGCGATTCGGGTTCGGGGGCGCCGGACCGCGTCCGGTCCGGCGAGGTCTGCTCAGCCATGACGAACCTCCTCCTCGGTGAATCCCGAGCATCGCGCCCGGCCCGGTCCCACCGGGTCACCCACAAGGGATGAGCCGCCTCCGGGTAAAGGCCGTATAAAAACTCGGCCGACAAGCGTCTACCCGTGGACGTGGCCGCCCTTCCACCGTGGAGGGGTGATGCCCTGCACAAGGGGAGGTGAGGGGCATGCCCGCGGTGGTGTGCGCGCGAACGGTCCACCGCTCGGGGGTGGACGGGCACCTGTCGGTCCTGCACGAGCGCCTGCGCTCCCTCAACTCCGGGGCCGATGCCGCCGACGCGACCATGACGACCTGCCTCATGTGGGTCGCCGGGACCCTGGTGCGGATCGCGGGGGACGTGGCGGATCCCCGGTGCGCGGGCGCACTGGTGGACGAGGCCGCGGCGGTGCTGGCCTCGGTGCCGACCAACGGCGACTGCCCGACGCGCCCGGCGCACCCGACGCGCCCGGCGCCCACGCTGACGAGCCGTCAACTCGTGGTGCTGCAGCGGCTTCAGGCGTCCGTGCCGCTGCGGCAGATCGCGAGCGAGCTGTACATCTCGCACAACACCGTCAAGAGCCATGTGCGGGCCGTGTACCGCAAGCTCGGCGCGTCCTCCCGGGACGAGGCCGTGCGCCACGCCCGCGAGCTGAACCTGCTCTAACGATCCGCGCCCTGCCCCGCGCCGGTCAACACGGGCCGCAGCAGCTGCAGTTCACGGGCGCGCCGCACGGCGGCCGAGCGGCGGGTCACCCCGAGCTTCCGGTAGACGCTCTTGAGGTGCGTCTTCACCGTGTTCACGGAGAGGTACAGCTCGTCGGCGATCTCCTCGGTGGTCATCATCTGTGCGAGCCGGTCCAGGACGTCGCGCTCCCGGGCACTCAACTGTTCGGTGGGAGCCGGACGTTCGGGTGGCGGCTCCGTTGCGGCCGCGACGGCGCCTCTGCTGCCGTGCGCGTGCCGGGCGGCGCCGAGCAGCGAGGCGCACGCGGGCGTCAGCGTCCGCAGCACCGTGCGGGGCAGCCGCGACGCGGCCAGCACGTCGCCGAGCGGCGCCGTCGCCGGTCCGCCGCGCTCCACCGCGCCGGTCACCCGCGCCACCAGGCCGCCCACCTCGGCGAGGAACGTGTCCGGCCGGCCGCTCAACACGGCCTCGGCGCGCGCGAGTTCCTGTCGTACGCGGCCGAGCTCGCCGGCAGCCAGGTCGACCCAGGCGCGGACGAGGTGGAGGGCCGCCTGGGTGGGCTCGGCCAGGGGCCAGGCGAGGAGGGGCGGCTGGGTGGCGTGGGAGGCGAGCTCGTCGGCGGCGCGGAAGCGGCCGCGCAGCGCCTCCAGGAGCGCGAGCTCGACCAGGCACTCCCGGCGCACCGAGCCGATCCCGGCGGCGCCCGCCGCCTTGAGCCCGCCGGTGAGATAGACCTCGGCGGCCTTGAGGCTGCCGGACCGCAGCTCGCAGCTGCCGCGGATGGACAGGGTGAGCGCCGGTATCTCCGGGCGCTGCGAGAGCGATGCCTGCGGCAGGCGCGGGCAGATCGACTCCGCGTCGGCCGCGGCGGCGCGGGCCTCCTGCGGGTCCCGGGAGCGCAGCCGCGTCATGCGGATCATGGCCAGCGCGAGCCGGCCGCGGGCGGCCCGGTCGCCCT
Organism: Streptomyces odontotermitis; assembly: GCF_050510915.1. NCBI lineage: Bacteria > Bacillati > Actinomycetota > Actinomycetes > Kitasatosporales > Streptomycetaceae > Streptomyces > Streptomyces odontotermitis. Next base: position 360,090 of record NZ_JBNJLS010000004.1, read on the forward strand.
CCTCCCCCGGCAGCTCCGCGAGGAGCCCGTCGGCCCGCTCCGCGTACCGGCGGCACTCCTGGTCGTCGCCGCGGGCCCAGGCGACGGCCGCGGCGATCAGCGCGGACTCCAGGCCGGCGGGCACGTCCTCGGGCAGCTGCCGGGGCAGCTCGGCGGTCAGCCGGGTCCGGGTCAGGCCGAGCACTTCGCCGATCGCTAGGCGCTCCACGATCAGCCGCCCGGCCCGCTCCCAGTCGTCCGCGGCGAGGAAGTGCCGTACGGCGTCGGCGAGCAGACCGTGCTCGCCGAGCCAGACCCCGGCCCGGCCGTGCAGTGCGGCGACGCGGCCGGGCGACTCGTGGCGCAGGCAGCGGCGCAGCGCCTCGGCGAACATCGGGTGGCAGCGGTACCAGCCCTGGCCGAGGGGGTGCAGGAACGAGTTCTCGCGGACGAGGGCCGCGAAGCGGCGGCCCGCCTCCGCGCCCGCGACCTCCGCGGCGAGCTCGGCGTTCACGCCGTCCAGCAGGCTCGTGGTGAGCAGCAGCTTGCGCATGGCGGGCGGCTGGAGGTCGAGGACCTCCTCGGCGAGGTAGTCGGCGACGGCCTCGTCGTCGCCGCTGAACTGGCCGACGTAGCGCTCGGGTTCGCCGTGCCGCTCCATGTGCATCGCGGCGAGCCGCAGCCCGGCCGCCCAGCCGTCGGTGCGCCGGCGCAGGTCGCTCACCGACTGCCGGGGCACGTCGAGGCCGTGCTGGCCGAGGAGTTCGGCGGTCTCCCGGTCGTCGAAAGCGAGGTCGGCGGTGCGCAGTTCGGCGAGGCCGCTGGTGAGGCGGCCGCGGCCGAGGTGCAGCGGCGGGTCGCTGCGGGACAGCACCACCAGGTGCAGGGTGCCCCACGCGTGCCGCAGCAGGCTGCTGACGCCCTCCGCGACCGGGGAGTTGGGCGCGGGCTGGAAGTCGTCGAGGACGAGCGCCACCGGGCCGTCCTGGCGGCCGAGCGCGGCGGAGAGGGCCGCCGCGAGCCGGGGACCCTCCCAGGTCTCGTCGGGCACCGGCACGTCGAGGCCCGCCGCGCGCAGCGCGCCGATCACCCGGGGCCAGAACACGAAGGAGCGTTCGGCCCGGCCGTCACAGTCCACCCAGGCGAGCCGGGCGGCGGGCGGGCGGGTGTGCGCCCACTCCAGGGCGAGCGCCGTCTTGCCCGCGCCGACGGGGCCCACGACCACCGTGAGCGGACCGAGGACTCCCCTGGCCAGGCGCTCCGTGAGCCGGGGCCGCGGCACGATCCAGGTGGGCAGCGCGGGGACCGTACCGGCGAGCCGGTCCGGGCCGGGGATGCGAGGGTCTGACCGATCGGCCACAGCGGCACCTCGTTCTCGAAGCAACAATGGTGCGGCTCACCCAAGTCTGGTGTCACCCGCGGGAGTTGGAACGGACCGGGGCGCCATCTCACCCGGGTGAAGTTCCGGCGTGGGACGGCGCCCCGCACTGTCGCGCCCGTAGGTGCTCGCGCCCGTACGTTCCCGCACGTGCACGTTCTCGCCCTCACACACCCTGCAGGGCCGCGATCAGCTCCTCCTCCCGGTCCTTGGTGAGCGAGGTGCGGATCACGACCGGGTCGAAGGGGCGCAGCGCTTCGCGCACCCGGTCCGGGGTGGAGCGACGCACCAGCGCGAAGACGGCGGCACGGCCGGGTTCGAGGGTGCCCGCGATCTCCTTGACGAAGGCGTCGTTGATGCCGACGTCGGTGAGCTTGCCCGCGAGTGCGCCGGTGGCCGCTCCGACGGCGGCGCCGAACACCGGCATCAGGAAGAGCAGTCCGAACAGCGAGCCCCACAGAGCCCCGCCGGCGGCACCGGTCGCCGTGGTGCTGAACGTCTGGCGCACATGGATCTTGGTGTCCATGGTCCGCCAGGCGAGCGCGGCGTCCTCCAGGTCGAGCAGTTCCTGGCGGGACAGGTCCTTGGCGAGCCGCAGGACCGCCTCCGCCTTCTCCTTGTCCGAGAATCCGAGCACGACGAGTTCGGCCATCAGGCCCTCCTGTGGTGGTTGCGGGCCGACCGGCCCGGCCGCGATCCGGCCCCGTTTCCGTTGCCGTTGGTGACGGGCTCGCCCAACCGCTGCGCCGCGGCCATGAGTTCAGCGGCGATGGGTTCGAGCGCCTCTTCGGTGAGGAAGCCCTCCGCGATGGGCACCCCGCCCGCGTCCCGGACGGCCTTGCGCAGATACGCCGCCCATACGTGTTCCAGCAGGACGAAGACCGCTCCGGTGCCCGGGTCCAGGGACTCGGCCGCCTCCCTGATCTCGTCGAGCGTCATGCCGAAGGCGTAGCCCTCCTCGACGCTCGGGTACACGTCCTTGGCAGCCGCGATCCGTTCCCGGGAGATGCCGAGCAGCGCGGCGACCGTGTCGCCCATGCTCTCCGCCTGGAAGTCCATGGTGAGCAGCTCGCCGCTCGGCTCCTTGCTCACGAAGAGCATGTCGAGGACCCGGATCTGCCCGTTCGCCTCCAGGATCCGCAGCTCCTCGACGAAGCGCCCCTCGAACTTGGCGTCGGGTCCGAACCCGATCGTCAGGAGCTGTACCGGTCCAACCCCGGCCATCGTCCCCTCCTTTGCCTCGTGTGCGGGGCGCCATCACAACGCCGGTGCCGCTGCGGCGCGTCACCCGCCGCAGGTGAGGGAGGCGGGCGTGGGCGCGGCGACAGTGGGCGGCGGAGGTGACGCACATGCCTCATGAGGAGACGCCGGACCGGACCGATGCCACGGCCGGCACCACGGCCGTCGGCAGCGGTGCCCGCGACGCCGAGGTGGAGCGGCTGCGCGCCGAGGTCGCCGAGCTGCGCGACCGCGCAGGGGCACAGCGGCAGCGCCGGGCCCGCCTGCTGGCGCTGCGGCGCATGCTCGCGGCGGTGCTGATCGCACTGGTCGCCGTCCTGTCGGTGACCTCGGTGGTGGGTGTGTGGGGCTCGCGCACCACGCTCAGCACGGACCGCTGGGTGGCCACGGTGGGGCCGCTGCCCGGGGAGCCGGACGTCAACGCGGCCGTCTCCACGTATCTCGCCGACGAGATCTACGGCCAACTCAACGTGGAGAAGCGGCTGTCCGACGCGCTGCCGCCGCGCGCCTCCTTCCTGGCCGCGCCGGTCACCGGCGCCGTCCACGACTATCTGCGGAAGTCGGTGTCGAAGCTCCTCGCCACCGACGAGTTCGAGTCCCTGTGGCGGGCCACGAACCGCGCCGCCCACTCCCGGATCGTCGCCCTCCTGGAGAAGCGCAACGAGAACGTCGAGGTGCGCGGCGACACCGTGTCGCTCAACCTGCTGCCGATGGTCAACAACGTCCTCGTCTCCCTGGAGGACCGACTCCCCTCCCTGTTCGGCAAGAAGCTGGACCTGCCCACCCTGTCCTCCGGCGAGCTCCCGCCCGGCCTGCACGACCGCATCGAGAAGGCCCTCGGGGTGACGCTGCCCGCGGACTTCGCCCAGATCCGGCTCTACGACCGGCATGTGCTCGGCCAACTCCAGGAGTCCGTCGTCGTGTTCAAGCGCGCGGTGGTCGGCCTGGTGATCGCCGTGCCGGTGCTGCTCGGGCTCGCCCTGTGGGCCTCGCCGAACCGCCGCCGCACCCTGCTCCAGCTCGGCATCTGGCTGGTGGTGACGGTCACGGTCCTGTCCACGGTGCTGCGCGCGGTACGCGAGGAGGTGCTCGGCCATGTCCCGCCGGGTGTCTACCGCGACGGGGCGCGCGCCGCGATGTGGACCGTCTTCACGACCCTTCGCGACCGCGGCGACCAGCTGCTGTGGCTGGGCGTCGGCATCGCGGTCCTCGCGTATCTGGTGGGGCCCGGACGGCTGCCGGTCGCGCTGCGCAAGCAGGCCGTGCGCGGCGCGAAGGCCGCGGGCCGGTACGCGGGGCGGGCCGGGGAACGGATCGGCGAGGGCGCGGCCGTACGGCCGTGGCTGGCCCGGCACGCCGATGTGCTGCGGGTGTCCGGCGCCGTCGTCGCGGCCCTGGTGGCGCTGCTCCTGTCCAGCTGGACCGGCCTGTTCGTGGTCGGCGGCCTGCTGGCCGTGTACGAGATCGCGATCACCCTTCTCGCGCGGCAGGGATCCTCACCCCCCGGGGGTGAGGCAGGTACCGAGGCCCTCACGAAGACTGGCGCCCCCGGCTGAGGCAGGCCCCAGCGAGGTCTGACCGATGCCTGACCCAGGGCAGGGAGACCGGCATGAAGAGGCAGACGCAAGCCGGACGGATCGGCCCGGCCGGCGACGGGAGCGGACGCTCCCGGCTGTGGGGCCCGTATCTGAGCGAACGCCAGTGGGGCACGGTCCGCGAGGACTACAGCCCCGGCGGCGACGCCTGGTCCTACTTCCCGCACGACCACGCGCGTTCGCGCGCCTACCGGTGGGGCGAGGACGGCCTGGGCGGCATCTGCGACGACAAGCAGCGGCTGTGTCTGGCGCTGACCCTGTGGAACGGCCGCGACGCGATCCTCAAGGAGCGCGCCTTCGGTCTCACCAACGGTGAGGGCAACCACGGCGAGGACGTCAAGGAGTACTACTTCTACCTGGACAGCACGCCCAGCCACTCCTACCTGCGCTACCTGTACAAGTACCCGCAGGCCGCGTTCCCCTACGGCGACCTCACGGCGGTCAACGGGGCGCGCACGCGGCAGGAGTTCGAGTACGAGCTGCTCGACACCGGGGTGTTCGCCGAGCACCGGTACTTCGACGTCACCGTGGAGTACGCCAAGGCGGACCACGACGACGTCCTCATGCGGATCACCGTCGACAACCGGGGGCCCGAGGAGGCCACCCTGCACGTGCTGCCGACGCTGTGGTTCCGCAACACCTGGTCGTGGGGCGAGCACCCCGACCGGGAGGCGCGGCCCCGGCTGCGCGCGGTGGAGGGGCCCCGCGCAGCCGTGACCGTCCGGGCCGACCACCCCCAGCTCGGCAGCTACGACCTGCGCTGCGGCGGCTCGCCGGAGCTGCTGTTCACCGAGAACGAGACGAACCACGAGCGGCTGTTCGGCTCGCCCAACGCCTCGCCCTACGTGAAGGACGGCATCAACCGGTACGTGGTCGACGGGGAGAGCGGCGCCGTCAATCCGGAGCGGGAGGGCACCAAGGCGGCCGTCCACCACACGCTCACCGTGCCCGCCGGCGGGTCCGAGACGTTGCGGCTGCGTCTCGGGCCCGCCGGTGCCCAGCTGTCCGTCGGCCGGGGCTTCGACGGGGTGTTCAAGGAGCGCATCGCCGAAGCGGACGCGTTCTACCGGGAGGTGACCCCGGACCGGGCGAGCGAGGACGAGGCGCGCGTCATGCGGCAGGCGCTCGCCGGGATGCTCTGGTCCAAGCAGTACTACGCCTTCGACCTGGAGATGTGGCTCGCCGAGCACCACCTGTCCCCGTGGAGCCTGCCGCGCCCCGGGGTGCGCAACCGCGAGTGGTTCCACATGGTCAGCGACGACATCATCTCGATGCCGGACAAGTGGGAGTACCCCTGGTTCGCCGCCTGGGACCTGGCGTTCCACACGGTGGCCCTCTCGGTCGCCGACGTCGGCTTCGCCAAGGACCAGCTCGAACTGCTGCTGCGCGACAGCTACTTGCACCCCAACGGCCAGATCCCCGCGTACGAGTGGAACTTCGGCGACGTCAATCCGCCGGTGCACGCCTGGGCCGCGTACTTCGTCTACATGCTGGAGAAGGGGACGACGGGCCACGCCGACCACGCCTTCCTGGAGCGCACCTTCCAGAAGCTCCTGACGAACTTCACGTGGTGGGTCAACCGCAAGGACCCCAGCGGCCGCAACGTCTTCCAGGGCGGCTTCCTCGGCCTCGACAACATCGGCGTCTTCGACCGCAGCGCCCCCCTGCCCACGGGCGGCACCCTCGAACAGGCCGACGGCACCGCGTGGATGGCGCTGTACTGCCAGTCGATGCTGCAGATCGCGGTGGAACTCGTCGAGCACAACCCGGCGTACGAGGAGTTCGTCCTGAAGTTCGTCGAGCACTATCTGTGGATCGCCGCGTCGATGGACCGGCTCGGCGACCTCGGGGACGAACTGTGGGACGAGGAGGACGGGTTCTTCTACGACGTGCTGCGGCTGCCCGACGGGCAGGCGGTGCGGCTGAAGGTCCGCTCCATGGTGGGTCTCCTTCCGCTGTGCGCCTCGACCGTCTTCCACCCCCAGCAGCTGTCCCGGCTCTCCGGCCTCACGGAGCGGCTGCAGCGCTTCGCGACCCGCCACCCCTCGCTGTCCGTGACGCTGGCGGCGGCGCAGGCCGGGTCGGCGGGCGGGCCGCGGCTGCTGTCCGTCGTGGACGAGAAGAAGCTGGTGCGGGTGCTCGGCCACCTCCTGTCGGAGGACGAGTTCCTGAGTCCGTACGGGATCAGGGCGCTCTCCCGCTACCACGCCGAGCACCCGTACACGTTCTGGGTGCACGGCGAGGAGTTCCGGGTCGGCTATCTGCCCGCCGAGTCGGACACCGGCATGTTCGGCGGCAACTCCAACTGGCGCGGTCCCGTCTGGCTGCCCATGAACGCCCTCATCGTGCGCGGTCTGCTCAACCTGTACGGCTTCTACGGCGACGACTTCACCGTCGAGTGCCCGACCGGCTCGGGCGTGCACAAGAACCTGTACGAAGTGGCCGAGGACATCGCCGCCCGGCTCACCCGGATCTTCCTGCGCGACGAGGCGGGCCACCGGCCCGTGTACGGCGGTCAGCCGCTGTTCCGCGACGATCCGCACTGGCGCGACCTGATCTCGTTCTACGAGTACTTCCACGGCGACAACGGCGCCGGCATCGGCGCCTCCCACCAGACCGGCTGGACCGGACTGATCGCTCCCCTGATGAAGCTCTTCGGCACACTCGGACCGGAGGACTTCCGGTCCGGGACCGCGAGGAACGCGAGGAACGCGAGGAAGCAGAGCCCATGACCACATTGCCGGCGCAGCCCGTCATCCATGAGGTCAACACCCGTGTGTGGCTGCGCGAGACAGCACAGGGAACCGGGCGGCCGACCGGCCTCGGCGACGTGCCCAAGGACGCCTGGGACGAGATCACGCCCTCCGGGGTCGACGCCGTCTGGCTGATGGGCGTGTGGGAGCGCAGCCCGCGCGGGCGCGCCATCGCCCTGGACGATCCGGCGCTGCGCAGCGCCTTCACGGCGGCCGTCCACGACGTCGGCGAGGCGGACATCACCGGGTCGCCCTACTGCATCCGCCGCTACGCGGTGGACGAGGCGCTCGGCGGCCCCGCCGGGCTCGCCGCCGCGCGGGCCGAACTCGACCGCAGGGGCGTCGGGTTGCTGCTCGACTACGTGCCCAACCACGTGGCTCCGGACAGCCCCTGGGTGACGGACCACCCCGAGTACTTCGTGCGCGGCGTCCCCGAGGACGCCATGCGCGACCCGGCCGCGTTCCTCGACACCGGCCGGGCCGTGCTCGCCCGGGGCCGGGACCCGTTCTTCCCGCCCTGGCCGGACGTGGTGCAGCTGAACGCCTTCGCCCCGGCCCTGCGGCAGGCGACCGCCGAGGTGCTCGGCGCCATCGGCCAGGTCTGCGACGGCGTGCGCTGCGACATGGCGATGCTGCTGATGAACGACGTCTTCGCGCGCACTTGGGGGGAGCGGCCGGGCCCTGTGCCGCAGGAGGAGTTCTGGCCCGAGGTGCTGACCGCCGTGCGCGGCCGCCACCCGGGCATGGTCTTCGTCGCGGAGGCGTACTGGGACCTCGAATGGGCGCTGCAGCGGCAGGGGTTCGACTTCTGCTACGACAAGCGCCTCTACGACCGGCTGCTGCACGAGAGCGCCGAGTCGGTGCGGGCGCACCTGCGGGCCGACGAGGCGTATCAGCGGGGGCTCGTACGGTTCCTGGAGAACCACGACGAGCCGCGGGCCGCGCAGACCCTGCACTCCGCGAAGGAGCGGGCGGCGGCCGTGCTGATCGCCACCCTGCCCGGCGCGACGCTGTGGCACGAGGGCCAGTTCAGCGGACGCCGCGTGCATCTGCCGGTCTTCCTCGACCGGCGCCCCGACGAGCCGTCGGACCCCGCGCTGCGCTCGTTCTACGGGCAGTTGCTGGCGACCGTGCACCGCAGCGGCATGCGGTCGGGCCAGTGGCGGCTGCTCGACTGCGTGGGCTGGCCCGACAACGGCACCGCGCGCGAGCTGATCGCCTCCTGCTGGACGGGCCCCGCGGGCCGGTTCCTGACGGTGGTGAACCTCTCCGGGCACCCGGCGCAGGCCCGTGTCCCGCTGCCGTGGAGCGAACTCGGCCCGGACACCTGGGAGTTGACGGACCTGGTGGACGCGCACCGGTACGGCCGCTCGGGTGCGGAGCTGCGGGGCAGCGGGCTCTACGTGGATCTGCCGCCGTGGGGCACGCACCTCTTCTCGGTCGCCGGGAACGAGCCGCACACGTAGCCCGCAACGCGCCCGGGGCCTGTCCGGCGGACAGGCCCTAGGGCGTGACTTCGGGAACCTGCAGAGCGGACCACTCCGCGCCGCTCGCCTCCCGGAACGCCGCCACGCCCGCCTCCACCGTGGGGAAGAAGCGCCCCGCGTCGAAGGCGCGGGTCATCCCGTAGCGCTCGATCTTGGCCCGCACCGGGTCCTTCAGTTCGGCGACGGCGAGCAGGACGCCGCGCTCGCGGAGGGTCGCGTCCAGGGCCTCCAGGATGTCGGCGGCCGTGGTGTCGACGTCGGTCACCGGCTCGGCCGCGAGCAGCACCCAGCGCGTCCCCGGCATGCCGCGCACGGCGCGCAGGACCTCGTCGCGGAACGACTTGGCGTTGGCGAAGAACAGCGGGGCGTCGAAGCGGAGGATGATCAGGCCGGGCAGGTGCTGGGCGGCCGGGTGCGAGCGCACGTCGTGGTAGCCCTCCAGGCCGGGGACCCGGCCGAGCACGGTGCTGTAGGGCCACCATGCGCGCCGGAAGACGTTCAGGATGGACAGGCCCACCGCGACGGCGACCCCCGGGAGCACCCCGAGCAGGGCCACGCCGAGCAGGGCCGCGATGGACAGCCAGAACTCCGTGGCGCGCTGGCGCCACAGCCGCGCCGTGCCCGGCAGGTCGGTCAGCGACAGTGAGGCCGTGATGACCACGGCGGCGAGGGCGGGCTGCGGCAGATCGCGGAAGAGGCCGGGCAGCAGGACGAGCATGAGGACGATCAGAACCGCGCCCACGACGCCGGTGAGCTGGGTGCGGGCGCCCGCCCGCTCCGCGACCGCCGTGCGCGAGCCGCTGGTGCTCACGGGGAACCCCTGGAAGAGGCCCGCGGCCACGTTCGCGGTGCCGATCGCGATCATCTCGTCGTTGCCGCGCACCTCCTGGCCGGTGCGGGCCGCGAACGCGGAGGCGTTGGAGATGGTGTCGGCCAGAGACACCAGGGCGATGCCGAGGGCGCCCGCGACCAGCGGCCCCAGGTCGTGCCAGCCGATGTCGGGGACCGTGAACGGCGGCAGTCCCTCGGGCAGCCGCCCGACGGTCTTCACGCCGTGCTCGCCCAGGTCGAGGGCGACGGTCGCGGAGATGGCGAGCACGACCATGACGAGGACGGCCGGGACCTTCGGCAGCCACCGCTGCAGGACCAGGATCAGGGCGATGCAGCCGCAGCCGACGGCGAGGGCGGCAGGTACTGTCTTGCCGTCCGTCAACGCCCTTACAAAGGCGTCGAGTTCGTCGATCAGGCCGTCGGCGTCGGTGGAGAAGCCGAAGAGCTTCGGCAGCTGGCCGACGAGGATGACCAGGGCCAGGCCGTTCATGTAGCCGATCATGGTGGGCTTGGAGATCAGGTCGGCGACGAAGCCGAGCCGGGCCACCCCCGCCAGGATGGTGATCAGGCCGACCATCAGGGCCAGGGCGGAGGCGAGCGCGACCGCCCGGGCGCTGTCGCCGTCGGAGGCGAGCAGGGGCAGCACCGTCGCGGCGATCATCGGGCCGAGCGAGGAGTCGGGGCCGAGCACCAGGATGCGGGACGGTCCGGCCACGGCGTACGCGAGCAGGCACAGCACCGACGTGTAGAGGCCGGTGATCGCGGGGAGCCCGGCCAGCTCCGCGTACGCCATGCCCTGCGGCACCAGGAGCGTCGTCAGGACGACGCCCGCGACGATGTCCTTGACCAGCCACTGTCTGCGGTAGGACCGCAGCGTCCGGACCCCCGGCGGTGTCCCGCGCACGGACGGCTCACCTCTGCCCGGCGCCGGAGCGACGGCGGCGCCGGCGGGCGGCGAGCTTGCCCAGCTCCCACAGCGCGAGGAGCGCGAGGGCCGGCAGCAGGGCCCAGCCGAACTGGCCGATGGTGAGCGGTGTGGTGTCGAGCAGCCGGTTGAAGACGTCCGTCTGCGTCACCAGGACGGCGAGGAAGAACTCGCCCAGGATCGTCCAGTTGAGCTGCTTGCTGTCGAAGGTGTCGGCGGTCAGCACCGTGCCGGTCTGGCTGCGGCATTCGAGGGCGGCCACGATCAGGCACAGCGAGAAGGCGGTGAACGCGATGGAGTTGCCGATGGGGGCGCTGTCGAAGCGCGCCGTGCCCAGCTTGATCATCGAGAGCAGGCCGATGGCGATCACGGTTCCGGCGAGCCCGACCGTGAGCATGACGCCACCGGTCATGAGCGGCTGGCCGCGGGGCCGCGGACGGCGGGCCATGAGCCCGGGGCTTACCCGGTCGAAGCCGAGCGAGAAGCCGAAGGCGGCGTTGACGAAGAAGTGGATCCACAGCACCTGGGCGGGCGTGAACGGCTCCCCCTCGGCGATGTTGAACAGCGTCGCGCCGAGGAACGTCAGGACGAACACGATGAGCAGCACCAGCACGAAGCGGATGTACTTGGTGAGGTTGTCGTAGATCTTGCGGCCCTGCTCGACGGCGTGGACGATCGTCGCGAAGTTGTCGTCGGACAGGATCATCCGGCCCGCGTTCTTGGCCACTTCGGTGCCGGAGCCCATGGCGATGCCGATGTCGGCGGCCTTGATGGCGGGGGCGTCGTTGACGCCGTCGCCCGTCATCGCGACCACGTCGCCCTTCTTTTTCAACGTCTCGGCGAGCAGCACCTTGTGCTCGGGGGCCACCCGGCCGACCACGCCGATGGTCCCGATGCGGGCCAGGCGCTGGTCCTCCGAGAGCGCCGCGAACTCGGCGCCGAGGATCGCCTCGCCCTCGATGCCGACCTGCCGGGCGATGGCGGCGCCGGTGACGACGTCGTCGCCCGTCACCATCCGCACCCGGATGTGCGCGGCGCGGGCGGCGGCCACGGCCTCCCTGGACTCGTCGCGCGGCGGGTCCGCCATGCCGACGAGGCTGGTCACCCGCAACTCGTCGACCTGGGCGAGGAGATCACCGTCCGGCGCGAACGACGCGGGGTCGAGGTCCCGGGTGGCGGCGGCCATCACGCGCCGACCCGCCCGCTCCATCCGTTCGAGCTCGTCCTGGGCCCGGGCGCGCAGACCCGCGTCGAAGGGGATGCTCGCGCCCTGGGACAGGGCGGTGCTGGTCCGGGCGAGCACGGCGGGCGCCGCACCCTTGACGAAGCAGCGCACGACGGGCCGCCCCTGCCCGTCGAGCGTGGCGTGGAACGTGGCCATCAGCTTGTACGCGGGGTCGAAGGGCAGCGTGGCGAGCCGGGGCAGCCGCTCGCGGGTGGCGTCGATGTCGAGGCCCGCCTTGTGGCCGAGGACGAGCAGCGCGCCCTCGGTGGGGTCGCCCACGACGTGGCCGTCCACGAGGGTGGCGTCGCTCGCGACGAGGTAGGGCAGGATCGCGTCCTCGATGGCCGGGGTGCTGCCCGCGGCGTGGTGGATCCGGCCCTCCAGGCCGTAGCCGGACCCGGAGACCGTGTACCGGTCGTAGGGGTCCACCACCTCGACCACGGTCATCTGATTCATCGTCAGCGTGCCTGTCTTGTCGGAGTTGATCGCCGAGGTGAATCCCAGGGTCTCCACCGAGGGCAGGTCCTTGACGATCGCGTTGCGCCGGGCCAGGTCGAGGCCGCCGAGCGAGAGGATCGTCTGGGTCACGGTGGGCAGCGCCTCGGGGACGGCGGCGATCGCCAGGGACACGGCGGCGACGAAGAGCGCGTCCCACGACTCGCCCCGCCCGCGCCCGAGGACGAACATCACGGCCATGGTGAGCCCGGCGGCGCCCACGATCCACAGGGTGAGCCGGTTCAACTCCCGGGTGAGCGGCGACTCTTCGCGCTTGGTGGCCCCCAGCATCCCGGAGATCTTGCCGAGTTCGGTGGCCGCGCCGGTGGCCGTGACCATCATGACGGCGCTGCCGTGTGTGACCGGGGTGTTCATGAACACCATGTCCGTCTGCTCGGCGGGTCCGGCCGCGCCGTTGTTCACCAGGGCGGTGTCCTTGGCGACGGGGACGCTCTCGCCGGTCAGCGCGGACTCGTCGATCTGCAGGGCGCTGGCCGCCACGAGCCGCCCGTCGGCGGGCACTTGGTCGCCCGCGGTGAGCAGCACCACGTCGCCGACGACGACGTCCTCCGCGGGGATCTCGGCCTCCCGCCCGCCGCGCCGCACCCGCGCGGTGGCCTTGGTCATCGCCTTGAGGGCGTTCATGGCGCTCTCGGCCTTGCCCTCCTGCCGGAGCCCGATGACCGCGTTCAGGACGGTCAGGCACAGCAGGACCACCGCGGTGCCCCACTCCTGGATGGCGAAGGAGACGGCGGCGGAGGCGATGAGGATCAGCTGCATGTACGAGGTGTACTGGGCGAGGAAGCGCCGCAGCGCGGGCTGCGGACGCTCCTCCGCAAGGGCGTTGGGCCCGTCCTCGGCGAGCCGCGCGGCCGCCTGGGCGGCACTGAGGCCCACCGCCGGATCGACGCCGAGCTCCCCGGCCACCGCTTCGGCCGAGCGGGCGTACCAGGCGGGGGCGGAGACGAGCCGGCCGCCGCCTCGTGATGCCGACGCGGTCATGCTGCCCGCCTCCGATCCGCCGACTTCTTCTTGCCGTTCTTGTTGCCGTTCCTGTTCTTGTTGCTGCTCTTGTTCTTCTTGTCGCTGCTCTCGTACGGGTCCCGGGCCGCGCCCGCCGGGGCCTCGTCCTCCAGCCTCCGCTTCTCCTGCTGCAGTGCGTGCCGGCTCTTGTCGTCGACGTCGGGATAGCGCGGGTCGATGTCGATCAGGGTGTGCGCGAGCACGGCGGCCGAGCAGATGCGGGCGAACCACTTGCGGTCCGCGGGCACCACGTACCACGGCGCCCAGGGGGTGCTGGTGGCGGACAGCATCTGTGAGAACGCCGTCTGGTAGGAGTCCCACCAGGTGCGTTCGCGGGCGTCCGCCGCCGAGAACTTCCAGTTCCGCTCGGGCACGTCGATCCGGCGCAGGAAGCGGACGCGCTGCTCCTCCTTGGACAGGTTCAGGAACAGCTTCACGACCCGGAAGCCGTTCTCGGTCAGATACCGCTCCCAGTCGTTGATCTCCCGGTAGCGCCGGCGCCACAGCGACTTGCCCCGGTCCGGGTCCGGCAGCCGCTGCCGGGCCAGGTGTTCGGGGTGCACCCGGACCACCAGGACCTCCTCGTAGTGGGAGCGGTTGAAGATGCCGATCTCACCGCGGCGCGGCAACCGGCAGGCGTAGCGCCAGAGATAGTCGTGGCCGAGCTCCTCGGCCGAGGGCACCCGGAAGTTGGCGACATGCACGCCCTGCGGGTTCACCCCGCTCATCACGTGCCGGATCGTGCCGTCCTTGCCCCCGGCGTCCAGCGCCTGAAGGCAGAGCAGGACCCCCGTCGTGCCCTCGGCGGCGAGCCGCCGCTGGTAGTCGGCGAGCAGCGCGACGCCCCGGCCGAGCAGCTCCTGCGCGTCCTTCTTCTTGACACCCGCCCGGTAGGCCGGGTCGAAGTCGGCGGCCAGGTCGACCTTCGCGTCAGGCTCGACGCGGAGCGGCGCGATGAACTCGGCGAGCCACTCGGCCCTTTCGTCCTGCGTACGGGTCCGTGGGTCGCTCATGGGCCGTCTCGGTCACCCGAGGGTGTCCTGCCGGACCACGCACAGCGCCCAGATGATGAAGCCGTCCAGGGCGATGAGCGTGAGGGACCACAGGGGGTAGTACGGGATGGACAGGAAGTTCACGATGATCAGCAGCCCGGCGAGGATGATGCCGAGGACGCGGGCCCACGTCTGGGTCATGAACAGACCGACGCTGACGATGACCGCGACGACGCCGATGACCAGGTGGATCCAGCCCCAGCTCGTCAGGTCGAACTCGAAGACGTACTGCGGCGTGGTGAAGAAGACCTTGTCCTCGAGGACGGCCATGAGCCCCCGGCAGAAGTCCATGGTCCCGGAGATGAACAGCATCACCGCGGCGAAGAGGGTCAGCCCGCCCGCCGCCGCCTGCTTCGTGCCCGGACGGTAGTGCGAGGTAGTGGGAGTGCTCGAGGTGGTCATGCCGACCTCCGCGCTTGAGGACGGTGCCGATTGCACCGCTGTGCTCCGAGTGTCGCGCCCGGCCCCCGCCCCCGGTCGTCACCCTCCGAGGGTGACGCTCGCGGCCCGGGGGCCCTGGACCCTGGCGGTCGTCCGGCCCGCGCTCCGAGGCGGGGGCCGGCCCCGGATCGGAGGCGAGACGATGACCGTGCCCTCCACGCCCGACGGCGCCGGTGCCAGTGCCGGTGCCGGTGCTCGGAGCGAGCGCCGCCCCTGGCCGCGCCGGATCCTCGCGCCGCTCGCCCTGGCCCAGTTCATCTGCAGCTTCGCCGGGTCGAACATGAACGTGATGATCAAGGACATCAGCGAGGACCTGGACACCTCGGTGCAGGGCGTCCAGACCGCGATCACCCTCTTCCTGCTGGTGATGGCGGCGCTGATGATCCCGGGCGGCATCCTGACCGAGCGCTACGGACGCAAGCGGTGCCTGGTGATCGGCCTGGCCGTGTACGGGGTCGGCGCGCTCCTCAGCGCGTTCGCCCCCGGCCTGGGCGTCCTCATCCTCGGCAACTCGATCCTGGAGGGCATCGGCACGGCCCTGCTCATCCCGCCCGTGTACATCCTCACCACGCTCCTGTTCACCGAAGTGACCGACCGCGCGCGGGCGTTCGGGGCGATCATGGCGATGGGCGGCATCGGCGCGGCCGCCGGTCCGCTGATCGGCGGGCTCATCACGTCGGCGCTCAGCTGGCGGGCGGCGTTCGTCTTCCAGGCCCTCGTGGTGGCGCTGATCATCGTCCTCACCCGGAACCTCAGGGACCCGCTCCCGCCCGACCCCGACTGCGTCTTCGACACGGGCGGCGCCGTGCTGTCCGCCACCGGCCTGGTGGTCCTGGTGACGGGCATCCTCGCCACCGACGACAACGGCTGGCTCGCGCTGGGCCTGATCCTGACGGGCGCGGCGTTCCTGGTGGCGTTCTTCCGCTGGGTACGGGCGAAGGAGCGCGCCGGAGCCCAACCCCTGCTCCCCACCGGCCTGTTCCGCAACCGCACGTCCAACCTCGGCCTCGTCACCCAGCACATCCAGTGGCTGATGCTGATGGGGGTGTCGTTCGTCGTCGCCACGTACCTCCAGGTGGTGCGGGGGTACGACGCGCTCGGCACCGGCGTGATCTTCTCGGCGTCCACGCTGGGTCTGCTGGTGTCCTCGCTGGGCGCGGAGCGCTTCGCGCGCCGCCGGGAGCAGCGCTCGCTCATCATGGCCGGGTTCGCCGTGACGGTCGTCGGCATCGGCCTGCTGATCGTCATGGCCCACGGCTCCCCCAGTGCCTGGACCTTCCTGCCGGGGCTGCTCCTGATCGGCCTCGGGCTCGGCCTGATGCTGACGCCGTCCGTCAACGTCGTGCAGTCGAGCTTCGGCGACGACCTCCAGGGCGAGATCTCCGGGCTGTCCCGCTCCGTCTCGAACCTGGGCTCCTCCGTGGGCACGGCGGTGGCGGGCACGATCCTCGTCGCCGATCCGGCGGTGGGGCCGTACGCCGTGGCGCTGGTGGTCCTGGCCGTGATCGGCCTCGGCGGATTCGCGGCGGCGGCCGGGCTCCCGAAGACCCCGGCCCCGGCTCCGGCCCACGCCTCCTCCGGCGACGACCGCCCCCAGAGCCCTCCTCAACCCCCCTCGTAGCGCACCGCACTGCCGACTACGAGGTCCTGCAGCGACGCCCGCCGCCGGCTGAACGGAACCCACAGCAGCCCGACCGGAAAGCTCACCCCCAGCACGGCCCGCACGAGGGCCCGCACCACACCGAGAGCCCGCCCCCGCCGGTCACCGACCCGCACCCCCATCAACAGCCCCCCGACGGTGCGCCCGACCAAAGCCCACGCGCCCGCGAGATACAGCACGGCGAGGCTCCACCCGAGCACCCCGGACAGCCAGGCGGAGGCTTCGGGAAACCTGAACGGCGGCCCGGCGACGATCAACCGCACCCATCCGACGCCGAGTTCGAGCACGAAGCCGACGGCGATGAGGATGAGGGCGTCGAGGAGGGCGGCGGCGCCCCGGGTGACGAGTCCGGCGGGGACGGGGGCGGGCGCGGGCCCTGGGGCGGCTCTGGTGTCCGACGACCGCGACCTCATGACGTCGGCCCTGACTGCGTGTACGGGGCGTCGGCCGTGGCCTGTTCGGGCGTGTACGGGGCGTGGGCCGTGGCCTGTTCGGCCGGCGTGGCCGGCTCGTCGGCCGAGGACTTCCGGCCGGCCGCCCGGGCGTCCCGCACCGCCCGCCCCAGCAACCGGTCGGCGAGCTGGTTCACGGTCCGGTCGCCGCGCCGGCCCAGCAGGCGGATCGCCTCGCCCGTCTCCGCCGCCATCCCGCCGCCCGTGTCCCGGACGATCCGGCCGATGTCGATCTCGTTCAGCACGTCACGGGTGAGCCCCACCAGGTCGATCCGGGCGATCACCGCGTCGATGTCGAGCCGGTCGGCGACCTGGTCGACATCGACGCGCTCCGCGACCTGGTTCACGTCCACCCGTTCCACGATCAGGTTCACGTCGACGCGGGAGACGAGGGCGTCCAGGTCGACGCGGTCGAGCACCGCCTCGATCAGCGTGCGGACGACCGCGTCCGCCGCCCCCGCCACACCGTCCAGGGCGCGGCGAGCCCGCCGAGCCGCACCAGCCGCCACCGCGCCGACGCATCCCAGAGCCATCCGCAGATCGCAGCAGCACTACGGCGGCCGGGCATCCTCCGCCACGGGTGAAGCGCGGGTGAGGCCCCGGTGAGGCACAGACACGGGACAGGCACGGCACGGGTGAGGCACGGATGAGGCACGGCCGCGGGACCCCGGCGGGGAACACCGATGCACAGGGCTCCCGCCCCCTCCTCAACTCCCGTGCGTGACCGTACGCTTGACATCCCTGCCGCCCCTGCCCCCGGCGGCCCGGGCCGCCGTCACACTCCCCGGCGCGGGTCCGAGGAGTCCGACCGTCATGAGGGAAGTAGCCATGCAGGGGAGCGCATGGCCCATTGGGCAAGTCCGGATCGATGAGATCGACGGACTCTTCGTGATCGCGTTCCACGGCGACATCGACATCGCCGCCGCCGTCTGGATCCTGCCGGAGCTCGATGCCGCGACCGCCCCCGGCGGGCGGACCGTGGTGCTCGACCTGACCCCCGTGGAGTTCTTCGACTGCTACGCGCTGCGGCTGCTGTGCCGGGCCGAGCGGCGCGTGACCGAGCGGGGCGGGCGGGTGCTGCTCGCCTGCCCGCACCCCACCGTCCTGAAGCTGCTCAGAGCGGGGGGTCTGCTCGGCCGGTTCGCGCCGCTGCAGACCCTGGACCAGGCGCTGGCCGCCGCCGGTTGCGAGGAGGAGGCCGGGTGACCGAGGGGTCAGGACCCGACCTCCGTACGCCTAGCGGATGTTCACGTCGATGCAGGCGTAGAACGCGTTCGACGTGTCGCCGATGTTCCAGACGGCGAGCACCTTGTGGCGGCCGCTGAAGCTGCCCAGGTTGACCTGGTGGGTGACCGTCTGCGGCGGCTGCTGGTTGTGGCCGTCGATGGTGGCGACCTTGGTGCCGTCGACGAAGTACTCGTAGTTCAGGGTGCGGTGGCGGGCGGTGAAGGTCCAGGTGAACGCCTGGGTCCTGCTGACGTCGCTGACCTTCCAGCCCTTGCTGTCGTCGTTGAGCTCGGCGAACCGGCCGACGCCGCCGTTGCAGCTGCGCAGCCCCTTGGGGCCCTCCACGCTCTGCGGCTCGTACTTGATGTCGCCGCAGGACACCGTGCCGGCCGCGCACTGGGCCTGGCGGCTGGCGGGGGCGTTGACGTATCCGTGCGCGCTGGCCGCACCGGTCGGCAGGGTGAGGGCGAGGACCGGTGCCAGGCCGGCACCGATCGCGGCGGCTATCTTCCGTTTCTTGTCCATGGCTGACTCCTTCACGGCAGTGCATCGTGGGGGCGTGCGTGAAGTACCGGGGTGCGAGAGGGGTCGACGCACCCCGGGTGAACGGTCCCTGACGGACAGTTAGTCCAGACCATAGAGATTGGCGGGGTCCCGTCAAGGCCCCTTTCCGGCCATGGCCGCACGCCCCCCGACGGCTACGCGACCGCCTCCACGCCCTCCGGCTCACCCTCCGCGCTCTTCGCGAACTGCGTCCGGTACAGCTCCGCGTACCGCCCCTCGGCCCCGAGGAGCTCCTCGTGCGTGCCCCGCTCCACGATGCGGCCGTCCTCCACGACGAGGATCTGGTCGGCGGAGCGGACCGTGGACAGGCGGTGCGCGATGACCACGGCGGTGCGGTCCGCCAGGGCCTCGGCGAGGGCCTCCTGGACGGCGGCCTCCGAGGTGTTGTCGAGGTGGGCCGTCGCCTCGTCGAGGATCACCACGCGCTGGCGGGCGAGGAGGAGCCGGGCGATCGTCATGCGCTGGCGCTCACCGCCGGACAGCCGGTAACCGCGCTCCCCCACCACCGTGTCCAGTCCGTCCGGCAGCGAGGTGACCAGCTCTTCGAGGCGGGCCCTGCGCAGGACGTCCCACAGCTCGTCCTCGCTCGCGCCCGGCCGGGCAAGGAGCAGGTTGGCGCGGACCGACTCGTGGAAGAGGTGGCCGTCCTGGGTGACCATGCCGAGGGTGGCCCGCAGCGAGTCGGCCGAGGTGTCGCGCACGTCGACGCCGCCGATGCGGACGGCCCCCTCGTCGGCGTCGTACAGCCGGGGCAGCAGCTGCGCGATGGTCGACTTCCCGGCGCCGGACGAGCCGACGAGGGCGACGGTCTGGCCGGGTTCGGCGCGGAAGGACAGGCCGTGCAGGACCTCCGTGCCGCCGCGGGTGTCGAGGGACGCCACCTCTTCGAGGGAGGCGAGGGAGACCTTGTCGGCGGCCGGGTAGCCGAAGCGGACGTCGTCGAACTCGACGGCGACCGGGCCGTCGGGGATCGCGCGCGGCTCGGGCTTCTCCTCGATCAGCGGCTTCAGGTCCAGGACCTCGAAGACCCGCTCGAAGCTGACGAGGGCGCTCATGACCTCGACGCGCGCCCCGGCCAGCGCGGTCAGGGGCGCGTAGAGGCGGGTGAGGAGCAGGGCCAGCGAGACGACGGCGCCCGCTTCCAGGGTGCCGTCCAGGGCGAAGTAGCCGCCGAGCCCGTACACGAGGGCGAGGGCCAGGGCGGAGACGAGGGTGAGCGCGGTGATGAACGCGGACTGCGCCATCGCCGTGCGCACCCCGATGTCGCGGACGCGGCGGGCGCGCTCGGCGAACTCGGCGGACTCGTCGGCGGGCCGCCCGAAGAGCTTGACGAGGGTGGCGCCGGGCGCCGAGAACCGCTCGGTCATACGGGTCCCCATGGCGGCGTTGTGCGCGGCCGCCTCCCGCTGCAGGCGCGCCATGCGGGAGCCCATGCGGCGGGCGGGGATCACGAAGACGGGCAGCAGCACCAGGGCGAGCAGGGTGATCTGCCAGGACAGGGTGAGCATCACGGCGAGGGTCAGGAGCAGCGTGACGAAGTTGCTGACGACGCCGGAGAGCGTGTTGCTGAACGCGCGCTGGGCGCCGATCACGTCGTTGTTGAGGCGGCTGACGAGCGCGCCGGTGCGGGTGCGCGTGAAGAACGCGACGGGCATGCGCTGCACATGGTCGAAGACGGCGGTACGGAGGTCCAGGATCAGCCCCTCGCCGAGGTTCGCGGAGAGCCAGCGGCTGAGCAGCCCGAGCCCGGCCTCGGCGAGCGCGATCACCGCGATGAGCACGGCGTACCGGACGACGAGGGCGGGCTCGGCACCCGAGACGATCGCGTCGACGACGTTGCCCGCGAGGATCGGCGTGGCGACGGCGAGCAGCGCGGTGGCCACACCGAGCACCACGAACTGCCAGATGCGGCGGCGGTGCGGGCGGGCGAAGGCCGCGATGCGGCGCAGGGTGGCGCGGGCCCCCAGCTTGAAGACGCGACGGTCCTGCTGGGCGGTCATCACGCTGTGCAGCTGGGTCCAGGCGGTGGTTTCCATGCTCATGGAAGGAACCGTAGAACCTCAAGCAATGTTGAGGTCAAGGGAATCAGGAAACAGGTCACGAACCTGCGGCCGAAACGACAGCCGCCACCTGCGACACGCCTCTTGACCCACCTGTAACAGGAACATAGTTTCGCTTCAATTCTTGTGCACTGCACGGCAGTTGACGGTGTTCCGAGGCGAGAAGGCGAAGGCATGCGAGAGATACGACGGCGTACTCTGCTGTCCGCGATCGGCGGCACGGCCGCCGCGGGGGGCTTGACCGGCACCGCTCTGACAGGGACCGCTGCGGCGGATCCCGGGTCGGCGGCGGAGCACCCTGCGACCCGGGACCCGAATGTGCGAAAACTGCTTGAGCGTATGACAGTTGAAGAGAAGCTGGGCCAGCTCCAGCAGCTGAACTGGGCCGTGAGCACCGGGCCGGGCGGCAGCGAGACCAAGGACGTGGAGGACGCGGCGCGCGCCGGGCGGCTCGGCTCGGTCCTGAACATCTTCGGCGCCGAGAGCAGCAACGCGCTGCAGCGCATCGCCGTCGAGGAGTCCCGGCTCGGCATCCCGCTGCTCTTCGGCCTGGACGTCATCCATGGCCTGTGGACCACCTTCCCGATCCCCCTCGCCCAGGCGGCGAGCTTCGACCCGCAGGTCGTCGTCCAAGACGCCCGGGTGTCGGCGAAGGAGGCCCGCTCCAACGGGGTGCACTGGACGTTCGCGCCGATGATGGACGTCACGCACGAACCGCGCTGGGGCCGCATCGCCGAGGGGCACGGCGAGGACCCGTATCTGACGGCGCGGTTCGCGGCGGCCAAGGTGAAGGGGTACCAGGGGGCCGGGGACGGCTCGGGACTCGCCTCGAAGGACCGCATCGCGGCGTGCGCCAAGCACTTCGTGGCGTACGGCGGAGCCGAGGGCGGGCGCGACTACAACACGGTGGACGTGTCGGAGTCGCGCCTGCGCAACCTCTATCTCCCGCCGTTCAAGGCCGCGTTGGACGCGGGCGTCGCCACGGTCATGGCCTCGTTCAACACGGTCAGCGGCGTCCCCGCGCACGGCAACCCGCACACCCTCACCGACGTGCTCAAGGACGAGTGGGGCTTCAAGGGCTTCGTCGTCAGCGACTGGAACGGCGTCGACGAGATGATCGCGCACGGCTTCGCCGAGGACGGCGCGGCAGCGGCCCGCCTCACCCTGAACGCGGGCGTCGACATGGAGATGGTCAGCACGCACCTGGCCGAGCACGGCAAGAAGCTGCTGAGCTCCGGGAAGATCAGCGAGCGGCGCCTGGACGACGCGGTGGCCCGCATCCTGGAGCTCAAGGTCCGCCTCGGCCTCTTCGCGCACCCGTACGCGGACGAGGACGCGGCCGTCGACGAGCCGACCACGGAGGCGCGCGCGGCGGCCCGCGAGACGGCGGCCCGCTCGATGGTCCTGCTCCGCAACGAGCCGTCGAAGAGCGGCGCCAAGGTGCTGCCGCTGAAGGCGGGTTCGGGCTCGATCGCGGTCGTCGGCCCCTTCGCCGACTCCGGCGACCTCCTCGGCACGTGGGCGTTCACGGGCGCGGTGAAGAAGTTCCCCTCCGTGAAGATCCTGGACGCCGTGAAGCGGGCGGCGCCGGACGCGAAGGTGACGCACGCGCAGGGCGTCGACGCCGAGGGCAAGGACACCGGCGGCATCCCGGAGGCGGTGGCCGCGGCCAGGGCGGCGGACGTCACCGTCGTCGTGGTGGGCGAGCCACCGGCGATGAGCGGCGAGGCGGCGGCGCGCAGCGACATCTCGCTGCCCGGCGCGCAGGAGAAGCTGATCACGGCCGTCGCGGAGACCGGCAAGCCCTTCGTGGTCGTCCTCGTCAGCGGCCGCCCGCTGACGACCGGCGACTGGCTGGACTCGGCCCCCGCGGTCCTGGCCGCCTGGCACCCCGGTGTCGAGGCCGGGAACGCCGTCGCCGACGTCCTGTTCGGCGAGGTCAACCCCGGCGGCAAGCTGCCGGTCTCCTTCCCGCGCACCGTCGGCCAGATCCCGATCCACTACAACCACGAGAGCACGGGCCGCCCGTACGCCCCCGACAACAAGTACACGTCCAAGTACCTGGACCTGCCCCCGGACCCGCAGTTCCCCTTCGGCTTCGGCCTGAGCTACACGAGCTTCACCGTCGGCGAGCCGAGGCTGAGCCGGGCGAGCGTGTCCGCGCGCTCCCTGCGCAAGGGCACGACGGTCGAGGTGTCGGTCGAGCTCACCAACTCCGGCGACCGCGCGGGCGACGAGGTCGTACAGCTCTACATCCACGACCTCGCGGCCGGCATCGCCCAGCCCGTGCGCAGACTGCGCGGCTTCGAGCGGGTCTCCCTCGACGCGGGCGGGTCGACGACGGTGCGCTTCCGCCTCGGCGCCGAGGACCTCGGGTTCTGGACGAACGCCACGGACGGCGAATTCCTCGTCGAGGAGGGCGCGGTGGACGTGTACGTCGGCAACAGCTCGGAGGCGAAGGCGAAGACGCGGCTGACGATCACGTGAGCCGCGGGAAGGCTCCGGGGTCTCAGCCCAGCTCCAGGGTCGTGACCCCGAAGACCTTCTCCTGCGCGAACTCCCGCACCGGGCCCGTGTACATCCGCGCGGTCTCGAACACCGGCTCGAAGCCGCGCTGTTGGACCAGCGCCACCGCCTCCGCGTGCGGCTCGGGCACGTCGATCATGACGAGCCCGCCGTCCTCGGAGGCGGTCAGCGCGTCGAAGAGCGCCTCGGCGTCGGCCCGGGTGTCCGCGAACAGCGGACCGATCTTCACCCCTTCGTCCGCGGGCCGGGCCACCCCGTACCCGGTGACCCGCCCGTCGACGACCCGGACCAGGGCCCGGTGCCCGGGTGCGCCGAGCCACGCCTCCACGAAGTGCGGCCGGTCGGCGGGGTAGCAGGCGCTGTCGTACGCGGTGACGG
This sequence comes from Streptomyces odontotermitis, assembly GCF_050510915.1. Taxonomy (NCBI): domain Bacteria; kingdom Bacillati; phylum Actinomycetota; class Actinomycetes; order Kitasatosporales; family Streptomycetaceae; genus Streptomyces; species Streptomyces odontotermitis. Next base: position 383,380 of record NZ_JBNJLS010000004.1, read on the forward strand.
CGGCACGCTCCACGGAGTCCACGGGCAGCACATGCCGGCGCGGTCCGGCCGCGCGCCCCTCCCCCGCCGGGACCCGCCCCGCGAACCGCAGCGTGCGGTGGACGAACTCGAACCCGGAGCGCCGGTAGTTGTCCTGCTGGGCGACGACGCCGTCCAGCCCCACGGTCCGGTCCCCCGCGTGTGCCAGGGCGGCCTTCCAGGTGGCGTGGCCGTGGCCGCGCCCCCGCCGATCGGGCCGGACCAGGTAGAACCCGAGAAAGGCGTACCGCTCCCCGTAGTTGACGACGGAGATCGCGGAGACCGGCTCGCCGTCGACCCGGCCGAGGAAGAACCCCTCGGGGTCCTGCGCGAAGAACGCGTCCGCGTCCCGCAGCCCGGGGTTCCACCCCTCACCGGCGGCCCACCCCCTGACCACGGTGTTCCAGTCGTCGAGGCTCGCGCGCGAGACGGTGAGCTGTCCGGAGGCCGCTGGCCGCATCCCTGTGCCCTTCTGTCCGTGGTTCACGTCAGGGCCATCCTCTCCGACGCGGACGGCTCCCACACGGACGAGGGGTGCGTACGCCAGGCGTACGCACCCCTCAACGACTGCCGTGCCTCATGGGCGATCAGGGAAGCTGCGCCCCGTACTTCGCGAGGGCGTCCGTGACCGGCTGGAAGAAGGTCTGGCCGCCGCCCGAGCAGTCGCCGCTGCCGCCGGACGTGAGACCCAGCGCGTCGCTGCCGGAGAACAACGAGCCGCCGCTGTCGCCCGGTTCGGCGCACACGTCGGTCTGGATCAGGCCGTTCACCGTGCCCTGCGGATAGGTGACGGAGGCGCCGACCGCCTGGACCGAGCCGTCGTGGACCTGGGTGGTGGAGCCGCTGCGCTGGACCTGGTCGCCGACGACGGCCTCGCGGGCGCCCGAGATCTGCTGGGCGCTGCCGTTGTAGAGGTCGACCTCGCTGGGGTGCGCGACGTCGGCGGTGTACTTCACCAGGGCCGAGTCGGTGCCGGGGAACTCGTAGTCCTCGACCTCGCCGATGACCGGGCCGCCCTGGGTCTCGGACCAGCTGGTCCCGGCGAGCGCGGCGCAGTGGCCGGCCGTCAGGAAGTACGGCTGGCCGCCCTTGGTGACGTTGAAGCCGAGCGAACAGCGGCCGCTGGAGCTCCAGATGGCGTCGCCGCCGGAGATGAGCGGCTGGAACGTGCCCGCGGTGCGCTTGAGGACGGCCGCGCCCTTCTGCGCGGCGACGTCCTTCTTGAGCCGGGCGAGTGCCGCGCCCTTGACGGTGCTGTCGGCGGTGACGACGACCTTGTTGGTGACGGGGTCGACCGCGCGTGCGGTGCCGGGCACGGCGGCCCTGCCGAGCTCCGACTTCACCGCGTCGAGCCGTGCCTGGGTGTGCTGGACGAGGCTGGCCTCGGCGCCCGCGGCGCGCACCCCGGCGATGTCCGCCCGGTCGACGACGTTGACGACGAGCTTCTTGGCGGCCGCGTCGTAGTAGGCGCCCGCCGCGTCGCCCTTCAGGCCCTTGGTGAGGGTCTCGGCGAGGGCACTTGCCTTGGCGGAGCTGAGGCGGTCGGGGGTGGGCCGGGGAGCCGCCTGGCTCGTGTTCGCCAGGGTGAGGGTGCCCGCGGTCAGGGCGACCACGCCCGCTGCCGCCGCGATCAGCCGCCGCTTGCCCGCTCGTTGGTGTCTCACTCAGTACCTCCATGGGGGGTGGGAGGCACACGGCTCCGCGCGGCCTCCGGGGAGTTACCTGACATGAGCAATGCACTCGCCGGGCGCGATCGCGTCCATGACAAGTGACGGCGCTGAGTATGGCCGGGTCTCCGCGCGCCCACAAGAGCCGGTATTACGCCAACACGCCGAGGGCAGAAGGCAGTTGATGAGTCATGGGTGACGAGGCCGACTGGTCCTCACGGTGGATGGCGCGTCCGTCGTCGAGCGGGGGCGTGCGCATTTCGCGCGCCGGGCTGAGGTCGTTGAACGCGGGGGCCGCGCCTGACGTATCAGCCGATGTCGGCCCGCGCAGGGGAGAGCACGGGCCGGTTGCCGGGCGGGGGACGGGGACGTGGCCGGACGGGGGTCAGCCACGTCCCCGCGCCGCACGCGGGACGAGGAGTGCGGAGGAGAGGAGTGCGGAGGAGAAGCGCGGACGAGGAGCGCGAAGCCGCCGCTCGACGTCAGATCTCGGTCAGCGCTCCGTCAGCACTCGGACAGCGCTCGTCGCAACCGCTCGTAGCCCGGGGCGAGTTCCCGCAGCGCCGCGCTCGTCACCCGGTCGTCGCCCGTGACGACCGGGTACTGCAGCGCGCCGATGCCCCGCGCCAGCCAGGACGCCGCAGCCGACGCCTCGCCGAGGCTCAGCCGGGCCAGGCAGTCGGCCGCGTCGCCGAGCCTGCGCGCCCCCAGGCGGATCGCGAAGTGGGCCAAGTGGGCGCGGACGCCCGGGTCGAGGCCCCGGTCCACCCACGCGGCCAGTTCCTCCAGCGCGGCGGCGCCGCCGAGGGAGCCGGCCGGCATCGGGCGGTCCGTGCGGCCCGCGAGCCAGGCCGCGGCGCCGGGCAGCGACGCCCGCAGCGCCTGCTCGTCCGTCACCTCGCGCCGCCGCGCGAAGCGGGTCCGCTGGACGTACGGGGTGTCCGTGTACGGGACCGACTCCGCCCGCCACGCGACGACGAACTCCCTTAGGGGGAGGGTCGCGTAGGGGTGGCCGTGCGGGTCGTGGAACAGCACGGTGTCGCCCTCCACGGCGAGCGCCACCACATAGTGGTCGCCCGAGCCGCCATACGCGGCCGGGGTGCCGGGCTGGTGGAGCAGCAGGCCCATGTCGACCGGGCCCACCAGGACGGGGCCCTCGGCGCAGGAGGCGCGCAGCCGGTCCTGGGCCTCCTCGTGGGTGCCGCCCGACACCCGCGCGCACGTCCAGCCGAGCAGGTCGACGGCATCGTCGAGGCCGACCTCGGGGTCCCAGCCGTAGGGGTCGAAGAACGGCAGCGTGCCGCCGACCAGTCCGACGCCGAAGGCCGAGCCCGTGAGGGTCTCGACGACCGCGGGCGGGGGCGCGTCCGGGCCGAGCATCATCGCGAGGGAGTGGGCGTAGCAGTAGGGGCCGGAGCCGACGTAGGGCGTGTGCCCCGTGTCGTGGGCCGGCAGGAACCCGGTCTCCCGTGCGGGACTCGTGCGGGTCATGCGGTCGCCTCCTGGGTCCCCTGGGCCCCCTGCGCCTCTTGCTGCTCTTGCTGCCCCTGTGACGGAAGCGAGTCCTGCGACGAAGGCGGCTGAAGCGGCTGAAGCGGCTCCTGGAGTTCCGTCACCCACTGCGTACGGTCCGCGGGACAGGCCAGGGAGAGCTCGCGGGCGTACCCGGCGGAGCGGTGTCCGTGCTCGTCGATCCAGCGGGCCAGGGCCTGGGCGGTGGGCAGCACGTCGTCCATGGCGCCCCGGTGCACGATCGTGGCGGCGCGCTCGACGCCGGGCACGTCGACCATCCGCAGGCCCTCGATCTCCTGGACGTCCGCGGCGACCGGAAGCCCCGCGTGCACGATGATCTGCCCCGGCCGCGGCCCGTCCTCGTAGCGGGCGGTGCCCGGCCCGGCCGGAACGACGCCCGCGGCCTTCACCCGGCGCCCCACCTCCTCGAACAGCGGGCCGATGACAGGACTGATGTCCTGCGGCCCGTAACTCGCGGCGGTGCCGGTCAACTCGGCGAGCCGGACGGGTGGCAGGCTCTTCACCACGACGTCGTGGGTGGACATGGTTCCCTCGCTCTCCAGGGTGCGGAGCCTCACCTCGACCTGGTGCAGCCGGGCGGCCGCGGCGGCCCTCGCCGTCTCCAGGTCGGCACGGCGCAGCCGCAGCATCCCGCGCAGCGCCTCGGCGCTCACCTCGTCGTCGAGGATCGACCGGACCTGCTCCAGGGTGAAGCCGAGGTCCTTGAGCGCGACGAGGCGGTTGAGCCGGGCGAACTGCGCTGCCTCGTAGAAGCGGTAGCCGCTGGCCGGGTCGGTGCGGGCGGGGTGCAGCAGCCCGATCGCGTCGTAGTGACGCAGCATGCGGACCGACACCCGGCCGTGCTTGGCGAAGTCTCCGATGGTGAACATGACTCCTCCAGTGCAGGGCCTGACACGGTGTGAGGGTCAAGCGCGGTGTGCGGGCGAAGCGTGGCGGGCGGGTCGAGCACGGTGTGTGGATCAACCTTACGAAGGGCCCCTCGGCGACACGCCTGCCGTCGTGTGCGGCGGCCGACGACGGGGATTGTCAGTGGCGGGCGCCAGACTGGTCGGTTCGAGCAAGCATCGCCGAACCGAAGCAGGGAGTTGTCTCCATGAACGGCCTCACCCCTCCGCAGCACGCCGCGGCCCAGGCATACGTGCGGCTGCTCCAGTCCGTCCGCGCCGCCCTCGCCGACCCCGAGCACGCCGCCCGGGCCCTGCCGCTCCTCAACGCGCCGATGGCGGAGGCGGACGAGGCCCTGCACCGCGCGGGCCTGGCGGGCAACGAACGGCACCTGCTCGACCTCATCTACGAACTCCCGTGCCGGGAGCTGCCGATCCACGAGCTGCCGCTGCGACATCCGGCGGCCCAGGGGCACTGACCTCTAAGGGCTCAGGGAGGCCAGGAGTTCCTCCCTGCCGGTCACCCCGGTCTTGCGGTACACCGCCTTGAAGTGGTCGTTCACCGTATGCGGTGACAGGTCGAGGCGGCGCGCGATCTGCTTGACGGCGAGACCTTCGAGGGCGTGCTCGACGACCGTGCGCTCGCGCCCGGAGATCCCGTACCACTGGGCGAGCACGGGCAACAGGTCGGCGGTGGAGGCGGGTTGGAGGGTCACCACGACCGAGCCGCCGCCCTGCCCGCCCGCTCCGTCCGGCCCGCACTCAAGCGGCTGGGCCGTGAGGGAGAGCCACCCCAGCGGGGTGGGGGCGCGGGTGAGCGCGGCGGCCGCCGTGCGCCGCGCGGTGTAGGTGATGTGCCAGGCGAAACCGAAGAGTTCCTGGTCCCCGGCGGGCCCGGAGGGATAGACACCGGGCACGAGGCCGCGCGCGGCCTCACGGACCCCCGCGGTCACCCCGGTGATCGTGTCGTCGCCGCCGATGACGACGACACCGGGAGCGAGCGCGGGCGGGACCCTGCCGTGCCGGGGCCGCAGCGGCTTGTCGGTCACGTACCGCCGTACGGCCCGGGTGAGGGGCTCCGCGAGCTCGGCGGCGCGCGCGTTCTCTGCGGGCGAGAAGGGGCGGGAGCCGCGCTCGCGCAGCAGCACCAGCGTGCCCCAGAGCACGCCGCGCAGGCTGAGCGCGACGCACAGCTCGCTGCCGTATCCGTCGGCGGCCATGATCCCGTGCAGCCGACGCACCCCGGGCCGCTCGTCCTGCGCCCCGGCGCCGAGCACGACGGCCGGGCAGGCGCCGTGGACGAGTTCGGCGACGGGGCTGCGGGTGCGGCCGAGTGCATCGGCCCGGTCCATGCGGCGCCGGGCGCGCGAGTCATAGCTGTTCTCGCAGGCGAGGAAGCAGCGCGCGCCGGTGAGCGGGTCGTAGCCCGTGAGCAGATACCCGTCGTGCGGCAGGAGCCTGCCGAGGTGCCGGGAGAGTTCCGCGCCCAGTTCGCCCACCGTGTCCGCCCGCGCCCCCGCCTCCGGCACGGAGCGCGCGACCGCATGCACGGAACTCGCCGAACCCAGCAATCCCGCCGCACCCACTGCGCCCGTCGTTGCCGCTGATGACGCCGGTGTCGCTGAACCCACTGTTCCCACCCCCGTGACCGCGCGCCGAGTCTGCCACACACCGTCCAGTCAAGTCCGGCTATTTCCGGGCGACTTGGCGGCTTCGGACGACGGGGCGGCGCTCAGCGGAAGCGGCCGGGCGTCGTGCCCACGATCCGCTTGAAGTGCCGGTTCAGGTGCGACTGGTCGTAGAACCCGGCGTCCGCCGCCACCTGCCCGGGCGGCCGCCCGTCGAGCAGGAGCCGCCGGGCCCGGTCGACCCGGCGGGCCATCAGGTACTGGTGCGGGGCGATGCCGAAGGCGCCGCTGAACGCCCGGATCAGATGGGCGGGATGGGCGTTCAGGAGCAGCGCGGCCTCGTCGAGCGTGACGCCCTCGTGCAGCCGTGCGTCGAGGAGGTCCCGCAGCCGGTGGGCCACACCCCGGCCGGCCGCGCGCACGGGTGTGACGAGCCGGGGCCGCAGATGGGTGTGGAGCCGCTCCCGGATGAGGGCGAGCCTGCTCTGTGCCTCCAGTTCGTCGCCCCGGTCCGCGAGCGCGGTGTGCAGCTGCCCGACGCGGCGCCGCAGCAGCGGGTCGACGAGGTCGGGGTCGTCCACCGCGGGCCCGATGAGGCTCGCGTCGAGCTGGCTCAGGTCCAGATAGAGGACCCGCTTGCGGAAGCCGTGGGCGGTGGCGGGCGAGCCGTTGTGCGGCACCTGCGGCGGGAGCAGGGAGACGGTGTCGCCGGGGGTGCCGCGCTCGTGCCGGTCCAGGTCGTAGCGGACGGCGCCGTCATCGACGATGAGCAGCGTCCAGACGTCGTGGACGTGCATCGGGTACGCGTGCTCGGTGAAGTGGGCGTGGAAGACCTCCACGACACCCGGGACCTGCGGGCGCCACGCGGACACCTGCTCCCCGGCCACCATGCAAGGAATGTACAAGACGGTACGGGGGCCCGATCGGCAGTCTCGGGGCATGACCACCGACGACACCGCCGCCTCCGCCGCCTCCGCCGCCTCCGCCGCCCCTGTCCGCTTCGACACCAAGATCGCCGTGCTGCTGCGCTCCGACCTGGAGACCTGGCAGCGCCTCAACGTGACGGCTTTCCTGGTCAGCGGCCTGGGCTCAGAGCTGCCCGAGGTGATCGGCGAACCGTACGCCGACGCCGACGGCACCCCGTATCTGCCGATGTTCCGCCAGCCCGTCCTGGTCTTCGAGGGCACGAAGGAGACGCTGACGGCGGCGCACAGCCGCGCCCTCTCCCGCTCCCTGCCCCGGTCGGTGTTCACCTCCGACCTGTTCACCACGGGCAACGACCGCGACAACCGCGCCGCGGTGCGGGCGGTGCCGGGCGGCGACCTGGATCTCGTGGGCCTGGCCGTGTACGGGCCGCGCAACGCGGTGGACAAGGTGCTCAAGGGTGCGCGGATGCATCCCTGACGACGACAGGCCGAAGCACGCCCGACGGCAACAGAAAGAGGCCGCCCTCTCGAGCGGCCTCTGCCGTGCGGTTCTTCACCGACGTTTCCGTCGGGACGACAGGATTTGAACCTGCGACCCCTTGACCCCCAGTCAAGTGCGCTACCAAGCTGCGCCACGTCCCGGCGCGATCGGCGGTGGTGTTCCGCGTGATCGCGTACGCAGAACTTTACCCCACGTTCCCGGGTGCTCCGCCGCCCCGGGCACCGCCGGCGGCCGGGCCCGCGCGACAATCGCGGCATGAGTACTGCACCCCGAGGACGGGCCCGCGACCGTGACGCCGAGGGCCGGGCCCGCAACGCCCGGCCGCGCGACGGGCTCGGGCGGCCGCTGCCGTACGGGACGGACGGGGTGGCGCGGCAGCCGGAGGGCGTCGTGCGGACGCCCGCCGAGTCGGTCGAGGAGGCCCAGGCCCTGCTGGACGCGGGGCGCCCCTTCCACGCGCACGAGGTCTTCGAGGACGCCTGGAAGTCGGGGCCCGAGGAGGAGCGCGGCCTGTGGCAGGGGCTCGCGCAGCTCGCCGTGGGGCTCACGCACGGGGCGCGCGGCAATGCGACGGGCGGGGCGCGGCTGCTGCGGCGCGGGGCGGGCGCGGTCACGGCCTGGTGCGGGGCGGCGCCCGGCCGGGAGCGCCCCTACGGGATCGACGTGCCGGGCCTGGACGCGTGGGCGCGGGCGCTCGCCGACCGGCTGGAGGCGGACGAGGGTCCCGTGGACGCGGCGGCGCAGGCGCCCCGCCTCGCGGCGGACCAGGCCGGCTGAGCGCGCGGGCCGCGCCGGATCCGCACGCGTCACCGCTCTCTCCTGGTGCCGCCCGACCGGACGGGCCCCGCATGCACATGCCCGGGCCCGGTGTGAGGGTGGCCCTGTGACCACCACAGATGAGGCCGCTCCCGCCGGATCTGCCGGGCCCGCCGCCGAGGCGTCGGCGCCGCCCGTCCTGGACAAGCGGCGCCGCAACGTCGTCTTCGCGACGATCATGCTGGGGATGCTGCTGGCCGCGCTCGACCAGACGATCGTCGGCACCGCGCTGCCCACGATCGTGGCCGACCTCGGCGGGGCCGCGCACATGTCGTGGGTCGTGACGTCGTATCTGCTCGCGGAGACCGTCGCCACGGTCCTGGTCGGGAAGTTCGGCGACCTGTTCGGGCGCAAGGTGGTCTTCCAGCTGTCGGCGATCATCTTCATCACCGGCTCGTTCCTGTGCGGCCTCGCGACGAACATGACGCTGCTCATCGCCTGGCGCGCGCTGCAGGGCATCGGCGCGGGCGGGCTGATGGTGACGGCGATGGCGTTGATCGCCGACGTGATCCCGCTGCGGGAGCGCGGCAAGTACCAGGGTGCGATCGGTGCCGTCTTCGGCGTCGCGACGGTGATCGGGCCGCTGCTCGGCGGGCTCTTCACCGACCACATGAGCTGGCGCTGGTGCTTCTACGTCAACGTGCCCATCGCGATCCTCGTGGTCGCCGCCGCGGCCCGCACCATCCCGGTGGTGAAGTCGGTGGTGCGGCCCGTCATCGACTACCTGGGCATCGCCCTCGTCGCGATCGGGGCCAGCGCCCTGATCCTGGCGACGAGTTGGGGCGGCAACCAGTACGCGTGGGGCTCGGGCACCATCATCGGGCTCTTCGCGGGCGGCGCCGTCGCGCTCGCGCTGTTCTGCGTCGTCGAGACGCGGGCGGCCGAACCGATGCTGCCGATGCGGCTGTTCGCGAATCCGGTCTTCACCGTCTGCTCCATCCTCAGCTTCATCGTGGGTTTCGCGATGCTCGGCGCGATGACGTTCCTGCCGACGTATCTGCAGTACGTGGACGGGGACTCGGCCACGATCTCCGGCGTGCGCACGCTGCCCATGGTGGTCGGTCTGCTCATCGCGTCGATCTTCAGCGGCAACGTGGTCAGCAAGACGGGCCAGTACCGGATCTTCCCGATCGTCGGCGCGCTCGTCATGGGCGTCGGGCTCTATCTGCTGTCGCTGATGAAGAGCGAGACCAGCACGTGGCTGGAGTCGTTCTACATGTTCGTGCTCGGCGTCGGCATCGGCCTGTGCATGCAGGTCCTCACCATCGCCGTGCAGAACACCGTCGCGTACACGGATCTGGGCACCGCCACGTCCGGCGTGACCTTCTTCCGTACGCTCGGCAGCTCCTTCGGGACCGCCGTGTTCGGCACCATCTACGCCAACACCCTCAAGCCGAACCTCCAGGACGGGGTGCGGGCGGCCGCCGCGACCGGCACCGGCGACCCGGCGGCGATCGCCAGGGCGGCGCAGAGCCCGGAGGGGCTGCACACCCTGCCGAAGGCCGCCGCGGCACCGGTCATCAAGGCGTACGCGGACACGCTGCACACCGTGTTCCTGTGGACCGTGCCCGTGGCGCTCGTCGGCTTCGTGGTGGCGCTCTTCCTCAAGCAGGTGCAGCTGCGGGACAGCGCGCGCATGGGCTCCACGGACATGGGCGAGGGCTTCGCGCAGCCGTCGAGCGGGGACTCGGGGCGGCTCCTGGAGCGGGGCGTCGCCAACATCGTCCGCACCGTCGGGATGGGGACGGCGCGCTCCATCGTCAGCCGCTCCGACACGCGCCTGGACATCGCGGGCGCCTGGGCGGTGATGCAGGTCGCCATGTTCACGCGCATGGTCGGGTACGCGAGCCTCAACCTGATCGCGGACCGCCGCCGGGTGCCGCCCGAGGTCCTGGTGCCCGTCTTCGACCGCATGACGGACGAGGGCTATCTGACCCGTACCGGCACCTACTTCTCGCTCACCCCGGCCGGCGAGCGGGAGGCCCAGGTGATCGCCGACGCGTGGGCGGCGTGGCTGGGCGAGCAGGTCGAGAAGGACATCGGGCGCCCGGCCGGCAAGGAGCTGATGGCCGCGGTCGACGCCATCGCCAAGCGGCTGCTCGCGGAGGACCTGTCCGAGGGGCCGCCGCCCCCCAGGGAGCCCGTGGAGGCGGCCGCCTAGCGCAGCAGGAGCTGCAGGCCCCCGAGCACGGTCGCGCCGATCACCAGCTGTTCGAAGAGGCGCTGGTTGATGCGGTGCACACAGGCCCGGCCCAGGTACGCACCCGGCACGACGAAGAGCACGAGGGCCGCGTCCAGGAGCAGGGAGCGGCCGTCGATGAGGCCGAGGCCCACGCTGAAGGGCAGCTTCGAGGTGTTCACGATGAGGAAGAACCACGCCGAGGTGCCGAGGAAGCTGAGCTTCCGGAAGCCCGCCGAGAGCAGGTACATCGACATCACGGGGCCGCCCGCGTTGGCGACCATGGTGGTGAAGCCGCCGAGGACGCCGTAGGACGGGGCCTTCAACCGGCCGGCGCGCGGGCCGGGTTCGGGGTCCTCCTCCCGCCGGGCGGCGGCCCGGCGCCGCCACACCGTGACGGCGGCCATGAGCAGCAGGATGGCGCCGATCGACGTCCGTACAGCGGCGTCGTCGGCCCACATCAGGAACACCGTGCCGAGGACCACCCCGGCGCCCACGGCCGGGAAGAGCCGCCACAGGGTGGGCCAGTGGGCGTGCCGCCGGTAGGTGAGGACGGCGAGGAGGTCACCGGCGATCAGCACGGGGAGCAGCACTCCGGTGGACTCCCGGGCGGGCAGCACCGCGGCGAAGATCGCGAGGCTGACCGTGTTGGCGCCGCTGACGGCGGTCTTGGAGAAGCCGACGACCGCCGCCGCGGCGGCCAGCGCGGCGAATTCCCAGGGCGTCACGGGAGGGAGAGCGAGGGCTGTGGGGTGCATACCGGGAACTGATGGTACGGCCAAGCAACTTGACGGGCACCACCTGCGGCCGCGCTCTCCCCCGCGCCCGGTCCCGGCTCAGTCCCGCTCCACCACCAGCGCGCTGCCCTGGCCCACGCCCACGCACATCGTCGCCAGGCCGCGCCGGGCGCCGGTGCGGCGCATGCGGTGCAGGAGGGTGGTCAGGATGCGGGCGCCGGAGCAGCCGAGGGGGTGGCCGATGGCGATGGCGCCGCCGCTCGTGTTGACCCGCTCGGGGTCGATCCCGAGGCCGTCCACGCAGGCGAGCGCCTGGGCCGCGAACGCCTCGTTGAACTCCGCCTCCTCGATGGACGAGATGTCCCAGCCGAGCCGGGTCAGGGCCTTGCGCGTGGCGGGGACCGGGCCGATGCCCATGATGTCGGGGTCCACGCCCGCCGAGGCCCCGGCCGCGTACCGGCCGAGCGACTCCAGGCCGAGGTCGTTCAGCGCCTCCTCGCTGACCAGGAGCAGCCCGGCCGCACCGTCGTTCATCGGCGAGGCGTTGCCCGCCGTCACCGTGCCGCCCGTGCGGAACACCGGCTTGAGAGCGCTGAGTTTGTCGTACGAGGTGTCCTCGCGCACGCACTCGTCGGCCGACACGACCCCGGCCTCGCGGGTACGGGTGGCAGGGATCTCGACCGGGAGGATCTCGTCGTCGAAGTACCCCTTCGAGCGGGCCTCCGCCGCGCGCTGGTGGCTGCGCAGCGCGAACTCGTCCTGCCGCTGCCGCGAGATGCCGTACCGCTCGGCGACCTCCTCGGCGGTCTCGCCCATCGCGAGCAGGCCGTGCAGCTTGTTCATCTCCGGGTTGACCAGGCGCCAGCCGAGCCGCGTGTCCGCCGTCTCCATCTTGTGCGGGAGCGCCTCGTCGGGGCGCGGCAGCACGAAGGGTGCGCGGCTCATCGACTCGGATCCGCCCGCCAGCACGATGTCGGCCTCCCCCGCGGCGATGGTGCGCGCCGCCGTGGTGACCGCCTCGAGCCCCGAGGCGCACAGCCGGTTCACCGTCGCCCCGGGCACGGACTCCGGCAGGCCCGCGAGCAGGGCCGCCATCCGGGCCACGTTGCGGTTGTCCTCGCCCGCCTGGTTGGCGGCGCCCCAGTAGATGTCGTCGATCCTGGCCGGGTCCAGCTGGGGCAGGTCGGCGAGGAGACCGCGGACGACGCCCGCCGCGAGGTCGTCGGGGCGTACGGAGGACAGGGCGCCGCGGAGCTTGCCGATGGGGGTGCGGCGGGCGGCGGCGAAGTGGACTGTGCGCACGGTGCGGCTCCGGATCGATGCGTACGTTAATTAGCGGTGCTAGTTTTGGAGTGTAGACGTGGGTGCCCCTTACGGGGAAGGGTTTCCCTCTCGACGGGGCGCCCACTGGGGGCTGCGCCCCCAGACCCCCGCATCGGCGCTTCGCGCCTCGTCCTCAAACGCCGGAGGGGCTGAGAATCCACCCCTGCACCTCTCGCGCCGCGCGCACCCCCTCCCGCTCCACCGCCCTTGCCGACCTCACGTCCCCCACCACGTTCCCCACCACAAAGATCCCTGGCCGTGTCGTCCGAAACCCCCCGGCCGCCGCCAGCCCCGCCCTGCGGCCCAGCTCCCACTCCGGCACGAAGTCCCCGCTGAACACGACCGTGTCGCAGGAGAGATGAGCCGTACGGCCGGTTCCCGCCCGGGTGACCCGCACCCCCGTCACGCGCCCGTGGCCCAGGATCTCCGTCACCGTCGTCCCGGTGAGGAGCGGGACCCCGTGGCGCAGGCGGCTCGGGGCCGTCCGGTGCCAGGGGGCCGGGGCCTGCGCGAGGTGCGTGGTGATCGCCACGCAGCGCGTACCCGCGCGGCGCAGGGTGTCCAGGGCCGCGTAGCCGACCGGTTCCGCTCCGACCACGACCGCGCGGTCGCCGGCCCCGCGTCCGAAGAGGTGGACCGACTGCTGGAGTTCGCCCGTGGTGAGGACTCCGGCGGGGCGCGTGCCCGCCACCAGGCGTGCGGCGCGCGGGCGTTCGCGGGCGCCCGTCGCGAGGACCACGGCCCGTGCGGTGATCTCCTCGAGGCCGTGCGGACTCGTCGTGCGCACCGTGCGGGGGCCCGCCCAGCCGGTGACCGTGACGCCGGTGCGGACCGTGACCCCGGCCGCGAGCGCCGCCGCGACGCCGCGGGCCGCCGACGCCGGGCCCGTGAGGGCGCCGCAGGGGCCGAAGCCCCGGTGGGCGCAGTGGCGCGGGACGCCGCCCGCCGTCTCCTCGCGCTCCAGGACCTCGACGCGTACGCCGACGCCGGGGGCGGCGGCGCGACCGGGGGCGGCGATCGCGCGGGCCACCGCCAGGCCCGCCGGGCCGCCGCCGACCACCAGGACGTCGACCTGCCGTACGGAGATCCGCTCACTCATGACGTCACCTCACCTCCGCCCTCGACCAGTTCACGCACGCGCGCACCGCAGTAGAAGCCCTGGCAGCGGCCGCCCCGCGCCCGTGTTCTGCGGCGCAGCCCCTCCACCGACACCGGGGGCACCGTGCTCGCCAGCGCGTCGCGGATCTCGCCGCGCGTCACCCGCTCGCAGTGGCAGACCACGCTGCCGTAGGCCGGGTCGGACGCGATGAGGTCGGCTCGCTGGTACGGGCGGGGGCCCGCCTCGCCCAGGTTGGGCATGTGGACGCGCGGCAACTCCTCTGGCCGGTCGGCCACTTCGAGGCCCGCCTCCGCCAGGAGGTCCATGACGTGGCGGGCGATCGCCATGGACGCGGTCAGGCCGGTGGAGCGGATGCCGCCGACCGTGACGTAGCGCTCGCCCTCGTGGGAGCGGATCCGGTAGTCCTCGTGCTCGGTGGCGGCGCGCAGGCCCGCGTAGACCGTCGTCACCTCCTCGTCGAGGAGGGCGGGGAGGAGGTGGCGGCCCTTGTCCAGGAGGGAGTCGAGGCCGTCCGGTGTGGACTCGGTGGCCGTCTTGTCGTCGAGGTCCTCCGCCGTCGGGCCGAGCAGGACGTTGCCGTACACGGTGGGTGCGACGAGGACTCCCTTGCCGAGGGCCGTGGGGACCGGCAGCAGGATGTGCCGGACCAGGTCGCGGGCGAACTTGTCGAAGACGATCAGCTGGCCGCGGCGCGGGCGGACGGTGAAGTCGTCGTGCCCGAGCAGGCGGTCGACGGTGTCGGCGTGCAGGCCCGCCGCGTTGACGAGGTAGCGGGCGCGGATCTTCCCCCGGGGGGTGGTGAGCGTGTGCGGCCCCCCGAGCCCCCCTGGCCTCCCGGACCCCCCGGAGCCCCCGGGATCGACGGCCGTCACCGGGGCGTTGAGGTGCAGGTCCACGCCCGCCCGCACCGCCTGGGTCGCGTACGCCAGCGGGGTCGTCCAGGGGCAGATGATGCTCTCGCCGGGGACGTGGAGCCCGCCGAGCGCGCCGGGGCCCAGGTGCGGCTCGCGGGCGTAGACCTCGGCCGGGTCCAGGATGCGGGCCTCGGTGTAGCCGTTGCGCTCCGCCTTCGCCAACAGGGCGGGAAGGGCGGCCAGTTGGTCGTCGGTCCAGGCGACCAGGAGAGCGCCGACCGGTTCGACGGGGATGCCGGTCTCGGCCGCGTACGCCGCCAGCAGCTGCTGGCCCTCGCGGACCAGGCGGGACTCCAGGGAGCCGGGGACCGCGTCGAAACCGGTGTGCAGGATCGCGGTGTTGGCCTTCGAGGTGCCCGCGCCGATGTCGTCGGAGGCGTCCAGGAGGGCGGTGCGCAGGGGGTGCCGGGCCAGCTCGCGGGCGAGGGCGGCCCCGACCACACCCGCGCCGATCACCACGACGTCGTACGGGGAGTCGTTGGGCTCGTCGGAGTCGTCGTCGAGCAGGGGGCCGGTGCGGGTGAGGGTCATGGGGTGGGCGTCCGTCGGGGGTGAGGGTCAGGGGGTGAGGGCCGTGGGGTGGGAGGTCATGGGGTGGGAGGTCCGCCCGGACCGCGCGCCAGGAGTGCCGCCACCTCCGCGCGGAACGCGGCGAGGCGTTCCGTCGCCTCCGTCGCGGTGATGCGCGGTTCGTAGACCGCGGCGGGGCTCCACTCCGGGAGGGCCTCGCGGACCGTGAGGGACGGGTCGAGGCCGAGGCGGGCGACCGTGGCCACGCCGAGTGCGGTGACGTCCGGCAACGCCGAGACCTCCACCGGGAGTTGGAGCAGGTCGGCCTGTGTCTGCATCAGGAGGGCGGAGCGCGTGAGGCCCCCGTCCACGCGCAGGCTCGTGAGCGGGGCGGCGAGGTCCGTGGCGGCCGCGGCGGCGAGCTCGGCGACCTGGGCGGCGATGCCGTCGCACAGGGCGCGGACCAGGTGGCCGGGGGTGGTGTCCAGGCCGAGGCCGGTCAGGGAGCCGCGCAGGTCGCCGCGCCACCAGGGGGCGGCGAGTCCGGCGAGGGCCGGGACGAACGTGACGCCGCCGCTGTCCGGCACCGCCGAGCCGACGGGGTCGATGTCCCGCGCGCCGGAGATCACGCCGACGTCGGTGAGCCAGCGGACGGCGGACGCGGCCGTGTACACCTGGCCGTCCAGGCAGTAGCTGGAGCGCCCGCCGAGGCGCCAGGCGACGCAGCTGACGAGGCCCGAACTGCCGCGCCGGGGGCGGGTTCCGGTGTGGGCGAGCAGGAACGCGCCGGTGCCGTAGGTGCACTTGGCGCCGCCCGCCTCGGTGACGTCCTGGGCGAGGAGCGCGGCCTGCTGGTCCACGAGCAGCCCGGTGAGCGGGAGTTCGGGGCCGAAGGCGGTGGTGGTGCCGACCGGTCCGGCCGCGTCGACGACCTGCGGGAGCTCCTCGTCGGTGAGGCCGAAGAGGTCGAGGGCGCGTGGCGACCAGGTGACGGTGTCCAGGTCGAGGAGCTGGGTGCGGCCCGCGGTCGCGGCGTCGGTGGCGTAGGCGCCGGTGAGCCGGTGGACGAGCCAGGCGTCGCTGGTGGTGACCACGCCCGCGCGGGTGCGGTGGCGGCGTATCCACGTCATCTTGGGCGCGGCGAAGTAGGGGTCGAGCGGCAGCCCGGTCAGCTCGCGCAACTCGTCGGCGTGCGGCGCGAGTTCGGCGCACACCGACTCGGCCCTGCGGTCCTGCCAGACCAGCGCGTCGGTGAGCGGCTCGCCCGTCGACGGGTCCCAGGCGAGCACCGTCTCCCCCTGGTTGGCGAGGCCCACGGCGGCGACGGGCTCCCCGGCGTCGGCGAGCGCGCTGCGGCCCGCCGCCACGACCGAGTCGTACAGGGCGGCCGGGTCGACCTCGACGAGGCCGCCGGGGAGGTGGCGGGGGCGCACCGGCGCCGTGCCCGAACCGATCACGCCGCGCTCGGGGCAGACCACGAGGGCCTTCGTGCCGGAGGTCCCCTGGTCGACGGCGAGCACGGGGCGGCTCTCATTCGTGATCACCGCGGAAGAGTCCTACAGGCGCCCGAAGGGCGTCAAGGTCTCCCCGCGGTCCGCGTGCGCCGGTACGCAGGAGGCGCGGGATTCAATTGATTTCTCATTCACTTTCTCACCCTCGCCACTCCCGGCTCATTTATCACTGTCCGAAAGCGCGCCATCGGCATAAGCGAGTCTTTTAGAAAGCCAAAGACTCGGCGCAAGGTGAATTCGGGCCCATTTCACGGGAGTTCGGGCGGCACCCCTTGCGGAAAGCACATGCCAATTGCACGATCACCTCGTTCCGCAGCCCCCCCTTTTCCGTTCGAGGAGATTCCCGTGGCCACACCCGCGAACAATCGGCTGAGTCTCGGTCCCGATGCCGCACGGCAGCTCGCGACCACCACCAAGACCACCCCGCAGATGCGCGGCATCACCCCCCGCTATCTGCTGCGGGCCATGCCCTGGGTGGACGTCGAGTCGGGCGTCTACCGCGTGAACCGGCGCCGCACCTACGTGCTCGGCGACGACCGCATCACCACCTACAGCGACGACAGCGGCCACCACGTGGTGCCCGGCGACTTACGCGAAGTCCCGTACCTGCGCGACTGCGACGACGCGCTCCTGTCCGAACTCGCCGGGAACTTCACCGAGGTGACCTTCGAGGCCGGGCAGAACCTCGCGACCGAGGGCGAGTCCATGGACCGGCTCTGGGTGATCGTGCGGGGCCGCGCCGAGAAGCGGCTCACCGGGCGGTACGGCGAGGACGCGCTGCTCGAAGTCGTGGGCGACGGCCAGTTCTTCGACCTGGGCGCGTGGACCCGCGGCGAGGCCATGCCCTACCGCGTGCAGGCGCTCACCCCGGGCGTCGCCCTGTGCGTCGAGCGCAACGCACTCGCCTCCCTGACCGGGCGCGACGAGGCACTGCGCGGGGCCGTGGACACGTACTGCGCAGGTGAGGGGCCCGAGGCGGGCGCGGAGGCCGCCATCGAACTGACCGGCGGGCACGTCGGCGAGCCGGACCTGCCCGCGACGTTCGTCGACTACGAGGACACGCCGCGCGAGTACCACATGACGCTCGCCCAGACGACGCTGCGCGTGCACTCCCGCGTCGCCGACCTCTACAACGGGCCGATGGACCAGACCCGCACCCAGGCCAATCTGACCATCCAGGCCCTGCGCGAGCGGCAGGAGAACCTGATGCTCAACCACCCCGACTTCGGGCTCTTCAACAGCGTCTCGGCCGGACAGCGGGTGCAGTCGCGGACCGGCGCGCCCACCCCGGACGACCTCGACGAGCTGCTCGCACGGGTGTGGAAGCAGCCCGGCTACTTCGTGGCGCACCCGCGGGCCATCGCCGCGTTCGGCCGCGAATGTACGCGGCGGGGTGTGCCCCCGGTGACGGACAGCCGGTTCGGCAGCCCGCTGCTCACCTGGCGCGGGGTGCCGCTCCTGCCGTCCGACAAGGTGCGCTTCGCAGACGGCGCGGGGCTCGGCGCCGGCACCACCGAGATCCTCCTCATGCGGATGGGCGAGGCCGAGCAGGGCGTGGTCGGGCTGCGGCCCGCGGGCGTGCCGGACGAGGTCGAACCCGGCCTGTCCCAGCGGAACATGGGCACGGACCAGAAGGGCATCACCTCCTATCTGATGACGGCCTACTTCAATACAGCCGTCCTGGTAGAGGACGCCGTCGCCGTACTCCAGAACGTCGAGGTGTCCAAGTACCATGACTATTCCTGACGTCACGTCATTGCGGGCTCCGACTGCCGTACCGCAGACGGCTGTTCCGGACTCCTCTGGAATTGCTGGAATTGCTGGAGATACGGCGGCGCCCCTGTCACCGGACCTCTCCACGGCCCAGCCCGTCGACCCGGCCGCCGCCGCGCTCCCCCGCCAGCCCGTCGCCTTCTCCCCGGAGTCGGCGCGCGCCGACATCCCGATCCTGCACCGGACCGTGAACGGCCACCCGCTGGTGTGGCTCGACAACGGAGCCACGACGCAGAAGCCCCGCCAGGTGATCGAGGCGCTCGGCGCCTTCTACGGTGCCGCGAACTCCAACATCCACCGCGGCGCGCACACGATGGCGCGCGAGGCCACGGAGGCGTACGAGGCGGGACGTGCGGCGGTGGCGCAGTTCCTGGGCGCCGAGGGGCCGGAGAGCATCGTCTTCGTGCGCGGCACCACCGAGGCGATCAACCTCGTGGCGCAGACCTGGGGGCGCGCCAACCTCGGCCCGGGGGACGACATCCTGGTGCCGGTCCTGGAGCACCACTCGAACATCGTGCCCTGGCAGATGCTCGCGAAGGAGACCCGGGCCCGGCTCGTGCCCGTTCCGCTCACCCCGGACGGGCGGATCGACCAGGACGCGTACGCCGATCTGCTCTCCTCGCGCACCCAACTGGTCGCGATCAGCCAGGCGTCGAACGTCCTCGGCACCGTGCCGCCGGTCAAGGAGATGGCGGCGCTCGCCCACCGCTACGGCGCGAAGGTCCTGGTCGACGGGGCCCAGGCGGTGGCCCACTTCCCGGTGGACGTACAGGACCTGGGCGCCGACTTCTACGCCTTCTCGGGGCACAAGCTGTTCGCGCCGACCGGCATCGGCGCCCTGTACGCGCGGCCCGAGGTCCTCCAGGAGATGGCGCCCTGGCAGGGCGGCGGCAACATGATCGAGTCCGTGTCGTTCGCCGAGACGACGTTCGCCCCCGCGCCCCATCTGCTGGAGGCGGGCACCGGGCACATCTCCGGCGTCATCGGCCTGCTCGCCGCCCTGAACTGGCTCACCTCCTTCGACCGGGAGGCCGTCACCGCGTACGAGAACGGGCTCATGGCGTATGCGCAGCAGGCCCTCGCGACCGTGCCCGGGCTCGAGTTGATCGGGGCGGCGCCCGAGCGGATCGCGGTGCTCACCTTCACCCTCTCCGGCCAGGATCCGGCGACCGTCGCGGCCTGGCTGGATCAGGACGGCATCGCGGTGCGCGCGGGCCACCACTGCGCGCAGCCCGCCCTGGCCCACTTCGGCCTGGAGGAGGCGGCGCGGGCCTCGCTCGCCCTCTACAACACCTCCGAGGAGGTGGACCAGTTGGTGGCGTCGCTGCGCCGGCTCCAGGAGAGCGGCGGCGAAGGCCGGCAGACCGTGCGGCAGGAGGCCAACCGGCCGTGAGGTAAAGGGTGTTCCCGTCCTGCCCGGGGGGCCGGACGGGAACAGCGTTCCGTGCACAGCCGGTCACAGAATCACCAACCGGCGCGCCGATCCGACACAGCTCGATCTCAAAAGATCCATCAAACGGCAGGGAACCGGAAGAGATCGCTCTACACTGACCGCCGAACAACAGCAACTGCAACTCCCTAGCATTACCGGCCAGTTGACCGATCCCTCTTCCCCCCAGAGGACTCATGCCCATGCCGTCCGGCCGCCCGGTGTACCACCCGGCGGGCCACGACTTCGCGCTCCGCGCCGTGCTCCAGGACCTGAGAGCGGGCCGCTGGGTGTCGACCCGCACCCTGCTGTCGACGACCCCCGACTGGGCGCTGTGGACGCAGCGCACCCAGATCCTGGCCACCGCGGCGGCCGGCTCGGACGTGGCCTCGGCCTGGCTCGCCGAGGAGCCGGACAGCATCGCCGCCGTCGTGCTGCACACCCGGGTCCTGGTCGAGCGGGCGCTGCGCGCGCACCGGGCGGGGCACCGGCAGACGCCCGACCTGTGGCGGGAGGCGGCCGCGGCGTGCGGGGACGCCATCGAGCGCTCCCCCGAGGACCCGGTGCCGTGGATCTGCCTGCTCTCCCTCGCCCAGCTCGACGCGGGCCAGCGCTGGGACGAGCACCGCGTCGCCGCCCCCGAGCCGATGCTCTTCCCCGGCCCCTGGGGGCTCCTGAACGAGGCCGACAAGCGCGACCCGGGCAACCGCGAGGCGTACCACCGGATGCTGCAGTTCGCCTATACGCGGCGGCCGGGCGGCCCGCTCACCGAGGCCGTCAACTTCGCCCAGTGGGCCACCGCTGCGGCGCCCGCGGGCTCCGCCCTGCACGTCCTGCCGCTCTATACGCGCGTCGAGCGCTACCGCCGGGAAGGCGGCAACGAACACGCCCTCGACCTGCACTGGATCGCCGAGGACGCGATCCGCAGCGCCCAGCGCGCGCTCAACCTCTGGTTCGAGCACGCCATGCCGGCCGCGACGTCGCTGCTCGACCTCAACCACCTGGCGCACGCGCTGTGGGGAGCGCACCGATTCGAGGACGCCGCGCGGGTGTTCACGGTGCTCGACCCCTTCTACACGGTGGCCCCGTGGACGTACCGGACCTCCTCCCCCGGTGACCCGGACGCGGCCGCCGAGGCGTTCGTGCAGGCCCGCTACCGCTGCTTCTCCGCGTCCCGCGCCCCGGGCTGACCCGCGCCCCCCTTGTTGTCGGCCCTGCAACCGGCCGTTGTTGTCCGTCCCCCGTCCGTCCCCCGACCGCCCCCCACCGCGCCACTTCCCGGAGGTTCCCCCGTGTCCCGCACCATCTGGTCGAGCGCCGTCCCAGTACCACGCCAGGACGAGGAGCAACGGCTCCGAGAGCTCGGCTACCAACCCGTACTGGCCCGCCGCATGGGCGGCTTCGGCAACTTCGCCATCAGCTTCTCCGTCATCTCGATCCTGTCCGGCTGCATGACGCTGTACGGGTTCGGGCTCGGCACGGGCGGCCCGGCGGTGATGCTGTGGGGCTGGGCGGGCGTCGGGATATTCGTGCTCTTCGTCGGCCTGGCGCTCGCGGAGGTCACCAGCGCCTACCCGACGTCGGGCGCCCTCTATTACATGGCCGACCGGCTCGGCGGACGCCGCTGGGGCTGGTACACGGGCTGGCTCAACCTGCTCGGCCTGCTCGGGGCGATCGCGGGCATCGACTACGGCGCCGCGCAGTTCACCGGGGCGCTCGTCAGCCTGCACTCCGACTTCCGCCCCACCGAGGGCTCGACCTTCCTGATCTTCCTGGCGATCCTGCTGGTCCACGCGCTCCTGAACCTGTTCAACGTCCGCCTGGTCAGCCTGCTCAACTCGATCAGCGTGTGGTGGCACCTCGCGGGCGTCGCGATCATCGTCGGCGTGCTCGCGATCGTGCCCGACCACCACCAGTCGCCGTCGTTCGTCTTCGGCGAGTTCGTGAACCAGACCGGCTGGTCGAGCCCCCTGTACGTGTGCATGATCGGCCTGCTCCTCGCCCAGTACACGTTCTCCGGGTACGACGCCTCCGCGCACCTCTCCGAGGAGACCTCCGACGCCTCCACGTCCGCGCCGCGCGGCATCGTGCGCGCCATCTGGGCGTCCTGGATCGCCGGATTCGTGCTGCTCGCCGGGCTGACGTTCGCCATCCAGGACTACGCGGGCACGCAGGGCAGCGCGACCGGGGTGCCGCCCGCGCAGATCTTCCTCGACGCGCTCGGCTCGTCCGGGGCGACCGCGCTGCTGCTCATCGTGATCGTGGCGCAGCTGTTCTGCGGCAACGCCGAGGTGGCGGCGGCCAGCCGCATGGTGTTCGCGTTCAGCCGCGACAACGCGCTGCCCGGCTCCGCGCTGTGGCGCAAGGTCTCCACCCGCACCCAGACGCCGGTCCCCGCGGTCTGGCTGTCGGTGGGCCTCGCGGCCGTCATCGCGCTGCCGTCCCTCTACTCGAAGACCGCGTACGGCGCGGTGACGGCCATCAACGTCATCGGCATCACGCCCGCCTACGCCATCCCGATCTTCCTGCGCCTGCGCGCGGGCGACCGCTTCCAGCCGGGCCCCTGGAACCTGGGCCGCTGGAGCAAGCCGGTCGGCTGGATCGCCGTGCTCTGGGTGGCCTTCGTGACGGTCCTGTTCTGCCTGCCCCAGGCGTCCCCCGTCACGGTCGACACGATGAACTACGCGTCGATCGCGCTCGCGGTGGTCCTGATCCTCGCGACCGTGTGGTGGTTCGTGGCGCGCCGCTCGTACAGCACGCCGTCCGCGTACGGCACCGACCGCGAGCAGGCGGAGATCGCCGAGGGCATCGTCTGACCCGCTCCCGACGACCGGCAACCGGCAACCGCCCTACGGTTGCCGGTCGTTGAGGATCCGCTCGAAGAGCCGGTGGTCGCGCCAGGCGCCGTTGATGTAGAGGAACTGGCGGGCCAGCCCGTACTCCTCGAAGCCGCACTTGGCGAGCACGCGCTGCGAGGCCACGTTGTCGAGGAGGGTGCCCGCCTCAAGCCGGTGCAGGCCGAGCTCGGCGTCGGCGGCCTGGCAGACCCGCTCCGTCGCGAGGGCCGCGAGGCCCCGGCCCACATGGCCGGCGTCCACCCAGTAGCCGACGTTGGCGCTGCGGAGCGGGCCGAGCGTGACGTTGCTGAGGGTGATGGCCCCGGCGATGTCGTCGCCTGCGGCGAGCGCCCACAGCACGGTCCGGCCCGCCTCGCGCTGCGCGAGCAGATCCCGGATCCGGTCCGCCTGCCCCCGCTCCGTGAAGAACTCCTCGGACCGGTCCGGCTCCGTCGGACGCAGATGGTCCCGGCTGCGGGTGTAGGCGCGGGCGAACCCGGCCGCGTCGTCGAGGGTGACGGGCCGCAGCACGACGCCGCCGGTGAGGGGCGTGATCCCGGTGGTGATGGCCATGGTGGTGGTCCCTTTGTCCGCGGTGGTGGTCCCTTTGTCCGCCCTATCCGCCTTGCCCGCCGTCACATCCCGCCCGCGATCTTGAGGATCGCGCCGGTGGCGTACGAGGCGTCGTCCGACAGGAGCCACGACACGGCCCCGGAGATCTCCTCGGGCTGCCCGGCCCGCCCCATCGGGATGTGCTCGGCCATCCACGCGGGCCGCTCCGGGTCCGCGTGGAACTCGGTCCAGATGACGCCGGGCGCCACGCAGTTGACCCGGATGCCGTCGGCGGCGAGCTCCTTCGACAGCCCCGTCGTCATGGTGTCGACGGCGGCCTTCGCGGCGGCGTAGTGGACGTACTGGCCGGGGCTGCCGAGCTTCGCCGCGTTCGAGGAGATGTTGACGATGGCGCCGCCGCGGCCGGTCCCCGTCATGTCCCGCACGGCCCTGCGGGCGCACAACAGGTAGCCGAGGACATTGACCTCAAGGGCCTGGCGCATCCCGTCCGGGTCGGCGTCGGCGAGACGACCGTTGGGGCCGCTGACCCCGGCGTTGTTCACGAGCCCGGTGACCGGGCCGAGCGCGGCTGCCGCCTCGTCGAAGAGCCGGTCCACTGAGGCGGCGTCGGCGGTGTCCACCTGGATCACCGCGGCCCGGCGGCCCGCCGCGCGGACGGTCGCGGCCACGTCTTCCGCGGCCTTCGCGTCGGAGCGGTAGCCGATGGCGACGTCGTGGCCGTCGGCCGCGAGGCGGGCGCAGACGGCGGCGCCGATGCCGCGGCTGCCGCCGGTGACGACGGTGACGGGGTGCGGTTGTTCCACGGGGGCCTCCAGGTGGCTGTGTGTCGCGCCGACTGGATCTTCGCACCCCCGTGGGCGGGGTGCCCTCGCGGGGCTCAGTCGGTCTTGGCGTCTTCCTGCGGCAGGCTGTCCATGAACGAGCTCACCGAGAACACCGCCCGGCCCGCGCCCGCCGGACCGTATCCGGGCGGGGACGTCAGACCGTGGGACTCCATCGTCGAGCGGTACGCGTCGAGCAGTCGCACGTGGTACTCGAGCGGGGCGCCCTGGGGGTTGGCCTTGCCCAGCGGCGTGGTCGGCTCGGGGCACCACGTGGTGAAGCGGGGCGTGATGCCGCGCGACATGAAGAAGTCGAGGCCCTCGACGGTCGAGTCGATCGCCTCGTCGACCGTCTTGAAGCCGAACGGCTCGGCCATCTCGACGCCCGCGACGAAGTTCGGGATGACGTTGCGCGGCCCGAAGACCTCCGCCGAGTCGAGGATGCGGCGGTGCCACTCGTCGCGGCCGACGTAGCGCTCCTTGCCGGGGCAGTACCGCTCGAACAGGTACGGGTCCCACACCTCGTAGTTGGGGTGGTAGATCCGCACGCCGTAGTCGTGGAAGCGCTGCACGTCCTCCTTGGGGAGGGCCTGGGCGACGACCTTGCCGATCCAGCGGCCGGGGAAGCGCTCCTCGATGGCCCGCGCGTACTCGCCGTAGAAGTCGGCCTCGTCCTTGCCGCCGATGTGCGAGGTGATGGCGCCGCCGGTCAGGGTGTACGCGGTGGAGGACTTGTTCGTGTCGTACCGGTCGATGATCTCCAGCGCCTCGAGGACCTCCTCGACCGGCTTGACGCCCGTGTAGGGGCGGCCCGCGGCCTTGTGCTGGCGCCAGTTGTGGTTGATGTCGCAGTACTGGCACTCCTCCTTGGCGCCGAAGTACTGGCACACCCGGAAGACCGTGAGGTAGATCAGGTAGCCCCACTGGATGGTGGGGGCGACCTCCATGACCGACTTTCCGTTGGCGAGCTTGTGCCGGTAGTAGTCGGGCATGGGCGGCGTGCCGACGTCGGAGATCCGGCGGCCGTCCAGGTAGAGGCCGAGCACGCCCTCGTCGTCGGCGGCCACGCGGTAGGGCGAGGACGGGTTCACGCGTACGGAGACGATGGTGCGGCGCAGCTCGTACGGGCCGCCGGTGAGGATGATCTCCTCCGGCGGGCGGCGCAGGGCGGCCTCGCCGAGCTCGGGCAGGGTGCCGTGGTCGAAGGAGAAGATGAAGTAGGA
The DNA here is from genome assembly GCF_050510915.1 of Streptomyces odontotermitis. NCBI lineage: Bacteria > Bacillati > Actinomycetota > Actinomycetes > Kitasatosporales > Streptomycetaceae > Streptomyces > Streptomyces odontotermitis. The sequence goes on from NZ_JBNJLS010000004.1 coordinate 408,304, forward strand.
CTTCGGCTTGACCTCGCCCGCTGCCTCGTTGGCGGTATCACTGAGTGCAGACTCGTCGAAGGCGATGCCGCCGCGCAGCAGGTCCTCCTTGATCACGGCTTCCCGCGGGACGTGCGGGAACCGCTCCATGAGTCCCTCGATCATCTCGGTACGGCTGCCGGTGCGGCTCTGCATGTGCCGGGCTCCTCGGATCCAGGCGGAGTGCTCTTCGCCCTCTGCTTCTCCCCCACGCTAACCCCGCCGATCCGGGGCCGGGATCCGCCCCCGGTAGCACTCGGGCTCCGCCGGGGGGCCGAGTACGATCTCCGCCATGCCGCCCGCCACCCCGCACGTCCCCGGACCAGTTGACGGAAACGGCATACCCGGGCAAACAGCGCACTCTAGGATTTACCCTGCCGCAGCGGGCAGCGGGCAGCGGGCAGCGGGCAGCGGGCAGCGGGCAGCGGGCAGCGGGCAGCGGGCAGCGCAGGAAGTAGGGGTTGGGACTGGGACTGGCGCTGAGGCTCACGGCCCCGTCGGCGCCCAGTCGGCCACCCCGCACCTCGCATGGCGGGCGAGCGCCCGCAAGGACGTGCTCTTCGCCGTGCGCTCCGCCACCGCTCTGCACCGGCTCCTCGACGTCCTCCCCGTCTTCGCCGGGGACGAGCGGATCCGGCGCCGCTTCACCCTCGTCCCCGGGTCCGCGTTCGGCGTCGACGCCCTCACCGCCATCGAGCGGGCCGGGGCCCATGTCCTGCCGTGGGCCGAGGCGCGTGGCCGCGCGCACGACCTGATCCTCGCTGCGAGCCCCAAGGGCGAGCTGGAGCGGCTGAGCGGGCCGCGCGTCCTGCTGCCGCACGGCGCCGGGTTCAACAAGGCGGTGCCGGAGGGGGGTTGGGCGGGCGGCGGTTCGGCGGGCGGCGGTTCGGCGGACTCCGCATCGGGGCTGGACCCCGCGCTGCTGCTGCGCTCCGGTCGCCCCCTCGCCCGGCTGCACGCCCTCGCCCACCCCAGCCAGCTCGACCGGCTCGCCGCCGAGAGCCCGGCCGCCGCCGCGCGGGCCACCGTCACCGGTGACCCCACGTTCGACCGGGTCCTGGAGTCGCTGCCCCTGCGCGAGCGGTACCGCGCCGCCCTGCGCACCGACGGCCGCACCCTCGTCGTCCTCACCTCGACCTGGGGGCCCGAGTCGCTGCTCGCCCGCCGCCCGGGCCTGCCCGCCGCGCTCACCGCCCGCTTCCCACAGGACTCCTACCAGTTCGCGCTCGTGCTCCACCCGAACGAGCACAGCAGGACCGGGGAGTTCGACCTGGCCGAGCAGCTGGCTCCCGCCCTCGCGGCCGGACTCGTCGTCGCCCGGCCGCACGAGGAGTGGGCCGCCGTCCTCGTCGCCGCCGACGCCGTCGTCACCGATCACGGTTCGGCGGCCCTGTACGCGGCTGCCGCGCGCGACGTGCCGGTGCTCGCCGCGTGCGACGGGGGCTGCGAGGTCATTCCCGGCACCCCGATGGCAGAACTCCTCTCCATGGCACCGGCGTTGGAGCACGCCGACGACCTGGAGCGGGCCCTCGCCGCGCACCGGCCCGGCTCCGCCCGCGCCCTCGCCGAGCCCGCCTTCGCCGAACGCGGCCGCGCCCTGCCCCGGCTGCGTGAGGAGCTGTACCGCCTCCTCGGGCTCGACCCGCACCCCTCCTCCCCCGGCACGGCGCGCCCGCTGCCCGACCCCGCCCCGCCGGCCCGCACCCTCACCTCGCTCGCCGCCTTCGCCGTACGGGTCGACCTCGGCGCGCCCGCACCCGGTCGCGACGGCGCCCCCGTCCCCGTACACGTGGAAAGGCGCCCGCCGGACAGCGACGGGCCGCGTCATCACCTCGCCGCCGAGCACGGAGCGGCCGGGGAGCGGCAGTTGCACAGTGCCGGGCTCATCTACCGGCGCGCGGCGTCCCGCCCGGCACGCGGCGAGAGCTGGACCGTCGACGCCTGGACCACGCGGGTCCTCGCCGCCTACCCGGGCCCGCGCACGGCGGCCGTCGTGCTCGACGGCTCGCGGTGCGTGCTGCGTGAGACCGGGGGCGCGCTGCTCACGCTCACGGTGGAGCCGGACCGTTCCGTCGAGGGGCGGGTGCGCCGGGCGGATCCGGCGGCGGTGCTGTCGGCGGCACACGCGTGGCTGAGGGAGCTGAGCGATGGCGAGGACGCACCCCTCCTCCTCCCCATCACGCTCACCTGCACGCTCGGGGGCCGCACTTACGCTGCGCACCTCGCTGTGGCCTCCGAGGACGAGACCCTCCTCGAGTTCCAGTAGTGCTCCCCCGTACGGCGGAGGAGATCCGTCCCGTACGGCGACGCGGACCCCGTGCACCGGGCGCCAGCATGATCCCCATGCCGAAACCGAGAATCAAAGCACTCCCGGACGTGCCCCGTTGGGCCGCGCTCGCCGCCCACGCCGTGCCCCTCGTCGTCCTGCCGTCGAGCCTGTGGCGGGTGGCCCTGGTCGCGGGGGCTCCGGTCGCGCCCGCGGACCAGCTCCCGGACGGCCTGCCGCTCTCGGCCTACATCCTCTCGCTGAGCGTCGTCTCCGAAGCCCTGGCGTTTCTGACACTGGGCCTGGTGCGGGCATGGGGCGAGGTCGTGCCCGGCTGGATCCCGGTGCTCGGCGGGCGCCGGGTGCGGCCGCTCGCGGCGGTGGCACCCGCCGTGTTCGGCGTGACCGCGCTGACGGCACTCGTCGGCTGGTTCTGCTACGCCGCGTACGCGGACCTCGGAGGCGGCGCCCAGGTCACGGACACACCGCTCCAGTCGGCGGTCCTGACGGTCTGCTACGTGCCGCTGATCGCGTGGCCGGTGCTGCTGGCGGCGGTGACGGTCGCCTACTACCGGCGCAGGGTCAGCGCACCGGGGAGAGCACCACTCGACGCCGCTCCCGGTCGACTTCGGTGACGCGGACGGTGACCTCGTCCCCCTCCCGGAGACCGAGCCGGTGCCCGCGGATCAGCCCTTCGATCCCCTCCGCGACCCGGACGAAGACGCCGAAGGGGACCAACTTGGTCACCCGTCCCGGGAGTTCGCGCCCCGGCTCGACCGCGTCGGCGAATGCCCGGAGGGGATCCGGCCGCGTTGCCCGCAGGGAGAGCCTCGCCTCCAGGTTCCAGTCGTCGAACTGGAGGAACTCGCAGCTCACACGCTGTCCGACCTGGACGGCGTCGGACACCGCCTCGATGCGCTGCCACGCCAGCTCGGGGATCGTGATGAACCCGACGCCCGGGTGGGCCGGGTGGTCGGGGCCGTCGTCCAGCGCCACGAAGACGCCGAACCGCTCGATGGCCGTGACCGTGCCGGAGAGGATCTCGCCCTGGCGGAGTGAGGTGAGGAAGGCGCAGAGCTCGGGGTGGTCCTGCTCGGTCAGTCCGCCCCTGCCCCCGCTCGCGCCCATGCCGGACAGCCTAGGGCGTCCCCGTCAAGCCCCCGCCCCGCTCCCGTATCGTCCGGGCCGCCTCCCGGTGGTGACCCGCCGCCTCCGTGTCGCCCGTCGCCTCCGCGAGAGCGGCGAGCGCGTCGAGGACGCGGAGTTCGTCCTGGAGCGAGTGGCGGGCGCGGGCCGCCGCGAGCGATGCCTCGTACAGGGGGAGGGCCTCGTCGTGGTGGCCGAGTGCGCTGAGCACCCGGCCCAGTTCGAAGCCGGTGCGCTTCGTCATGCGCGCGCGGTTCAGGCGGTGGGCCTCCGCGTGGGACCACCTCAACAGCTCGGCGGCGCGGTCGAGTTCGCCGAGTCCTGCCAGCGCCTTGCCCTGCTGGTACGTCTGGAGGAACGCGCCGTACTCGTTGCCGATCTCCACGTGGATGCGGCGCGCGGTCTCGAAGTACGCGGCCGCGTCCGCCCACTGGCCGCGCGCGAAGCGGAGCTGGCCGTGGAAGTCCAGGACCGAGGCGCGCAGCTTCCGGTCCTGCTCGTCCTCGCCGAGCACGGCGTCCGCCGCGCGCAGGGCGGCGTCCAGTTCCGCCGCGGCCGCCTCGTGGTCGCCCTGTTCCCAGAGCGGGCGGGCCAGTTGGCAGCGCAGCCGGATCGCGGCGCGTGCCTGTCCCGCGCGCAGTGCGGCGTCGCGGCCGGTGCGGAACGCGTCGGTCACGTCGAGGTAGTGGGGGTGGTCCACGAAGTGGGTCAGCAGGGGTTCACAGAGCGCCCATGACTCGTCGTCGAGGCCATGGGCGTACGCGGTGCGCACGCACGCGTAGAGCGCGCGGCGTTCACGCTCCAGCCACCGGTAGGCGGCGTCCTTGGCCGTGTCCTTGGCGGCGGCCTGCGCGGCCTCGGCCCCGCCCTCCGTACCGGCGGCTTCCTCGGTTCCGCCCGTCGCCCTCGCGGCGCCGGTGAAGGCGACGTCCGGGGCGCCGGGCACCTCCTCCGCCCGCTCCGCCAGGACGAGCCGCGGCCCGACCGCGAGCGCGTCGGCGCGCTGGGCCTGGCGGAGGTACCAGCGGACGATCCGGCGCCGGGCCTCGTCGGTCTCCCCGCTCCGGCCGCGGCGCCGGGCCTCGTCGGTCTCCGCGTCCCGCCCCTCGCCGCGGGCCCGCCGGGCGCAGCGCACGGCGTGGGCGCGCAGCAGGTCGTGCATGCGCAGGCGCCCGTCCCGGCCGGCCGTCAGGAGACTGCACCGCACCAGCTCGTCGAGGGCGTCCTCCGCGGCGTCCTGGCCCTGGCCGAGCAGCGCCGTGGCCGCGTCGGGCGAGATGTCGGGGCCGGGGCTCGCGGCGAGGAGCCGGTAGAGCAGGGCCGCGGAGGAGCTGAGTCCGTCGTACGTGGCGTCCCATACCGCTTCCACCAGGGGAACCCCCTTCTCCTCGAAACGTCGGGCGAGTTCGGCGATGACCCGGGACATCCGGCGCGTCTCGTGGGAGCGCAGCCACTGCGCGGCGACCTCGAGCGCGGCGGGCAGGCCGCCGCAGACGCGGGCGAGCGCGGTCACCGAGGACGGGTCGGCGGCCAGGCGGGCGTCCGTCACGGTCCGCAGCAGCAGTTCCTCGGCGTCCCGTTCGCCGAGCGGGCCGACGGCGAGTTCCAGGTCGGCCCCGCCCTTGATGCCGTGCAGCCTCTCCTGGCCGAGGGCGAGCACGACGCTGTCGGACGAGGCGGGAAGGAGCGCGTCGACCTCGCTGCCCGTGCGGGCGTTGTCCAGGATGACCAGGACGCGGCGGTCGCCGGTCTGTTCCCAGTACTGCCGCTGCCGCTTGCCGAGGGTCTTCTCCAGGAGGTCGGGGGCGGTGAAGGAGGCGAGGAGCTCCCCGAGGGCCTCGGTGAGGTCGGTGCCGCCGTCGCGCCGGTGGTCGTCGAGGTTCGTGTAGCGCACGAAGTACGTGTCGTCGGCGGCGAGCCTGCGGGCCAGGTGCACGCCGAGCGCGGTCTTGCCGACGCCGTGCACCCCGTGGATCGACACCACCAGGGGCCGTCCGGCGCCCGGGGTCCGCTCCGCGGCGGCCCGCAGCACCCGGGTGCGCTCGGTGGTGCGGTCGGCGAAGTGGCGTACGTCGGGCGGGAGCTGAAGGGTCATCCGGGCGGGGCCTTCGGCAACCGGTCCGCTTTCCCCGTAGTTGTGCACATGCACCCCATGCACGCTGCCCGCCTGGATCGCCGTCCCGATCCGGGCCCCGCCCCCCACACTGTTGTTCACCTGATCGACCACGCGCCAACTCTAGGGGCCCATCGCACACTTGGGCCCGTGATCCGGTCATACCCGGGCCCACCTGCGGCGCGATCATCGCCATGGGGCAGGATGAGCGACCGCGCGGGGCCATGTCCGTTCGTTCCCGGCCCGCGTGAACGTCAACGGAAGAGGACTGAGGACGGATGAACCGAGCCCTCACAGTGCACGATCTGATCGTCGCCGGGATCGCGGTGTTCGCGGGCGTCGCCGCGGGGCTGCTGCTCCGCGCGCTGCTGCGCTGGCTGGGCCGGCACGCCCTGCGGACGCGGTGGAGCGGGGACGACGTGATCGTGGACGCGCTGCGCGCCCTGGTGCCGTGCGCGGCGATCGCCGGGGGCCTGGCCGCGGCGGCCACGGCGCTGCCGCTGACGCCGCAGGTCGGCCGCAACGTGCATGTCACGCTGATCGCGCTGCTCATCCTGGCGTCGACGGTGACGGCGGCACGGATCGTGGCGGGCCTGGTGCGCGGGCTCGCGCAGTCCCGGCAGGGCGTGGCCGGTTCGGCCACCATATTCGTGAACATCACCCGGGTCGTGGTCCTCGCCATCGGCTTCCTGGTGATGCTGCAGACCCTGGGCATCTCCATCGCGCCGCTGCTCACCGCCCTCGGCGTGGGCGGGCTCGCCGTCGCGCTCGCCCTCCAGGACACCCTCGCCAACCTCTTCGCGGGTGTGCACATCCTCGCGTCCAAGACGGTGCAGCCGGGCGACTACATCCGGCTCAGCAGCGGCGAGGAGGGTTACGTCGTCGACATCAACTGGCGCAACACCGTGGTGCGTCAGCTCTCCAACAACCTCGTCATCATCCCCAACACCCAGCTGTCGGGCACCAACATGACGAACTACAGCCGCCCCGAGCAGGAGCTGTCGATCACGGTGCAGGTGGGGGTCAGCTACGACAGCGACCTGGAGCACGTCGAGCGGGTGACCATCGAGGTGGTCGAGGACGTGATGACGGACATCACGGGCGCCGTACCGGACCACGAGGCGGCCGTGCGCTTCCATACGTTCGGGGACTCCCGCATCGGGTTCACGGTGATCCTGGGCGTGGGCGAGTTCAGCGACCAGTACCGGATCAAGCACGAGTTCATCAAGCGGCTGCACCAGCGCTATCGCGCCGAGGGCATCCGGGTGCCCGCACCGGCCCGCACCGTGACGGTCAAGCGCCCCGACGGCGAGGGCGCGGGTGCCGAGGTGAACGAGCTGTCGGGGCTCATCCCGCACCAGTCAACGGTCAAGGAGCGGAACCAGGTAGCGCCGCACGAACGCCCGTGACTGGTCGTCCTCCTCCAGCACGAAGCAGCTGACGGGGTTGAGCAGGAAGGAGACCGTGATCCGGATCATCAGCTCCGCCACCGGCGTCGGATCGCTCTCCGGCCTGCCCTCCGTACGCTGCGCGCGGCGCAGCCGGGTGGCGAGGTACTCCCGCATCGCGAGGAAGGCCGGGCCGCTGTCCACCGTGAGGAAGGGCAGCATGAACTCCGGCTCCAGGCGCATCAGTCCGCCGATCAGCGGGTGGTCGCGCAGATGCCGGTGGAGCACCACGAAGCCCTCCACGAGGCGTTCCTCGATCGTCGGCAGCTCCGCGACGGCCTCGTCGACCTCGGCGACGAAGCGGCGGTACTCGCGCAGCAGGCACTCCTGCACGAGGTGGTCCTTGTTGCCGACGCGGCGGTAGACGGTGACGCGGGAGACCCGGGCCCGCTTCGCCACGTCGTCGACGGTGGAGCGGCGCACGCCGAAGGTGATGAACTGCTCGCGCGCCGCGTCCAGGACCTTCTCGCGGAGCGGATCCGGCTCCGGGGCCTCTGCCGCAGCCCGGGCGATGAGCGCCGCACCTGCCCTGCTGTCCCCCGCCGCGCTGCCACCCGTCGTTCCGGCCACGGTCGCCACCCCTGTCCCCGCTCCTGACGGCGCACTGCCGCACCGCAGTTACAAAGACACTAACTCAACCGCTCTGTATCACTGCCGGGTTCGCCGGGTCCGCCGGGTCCGTCGAGTCAGCTGAGCCCGTCGAGTCCACCGAGCTTGTCCGGGTTCATCTGGATCCTCATCTCCTGGATGCGCCCGTCGACGAGCTCGACGAGGAGCACACCTGCGGGCACGCCGCCCAGTGAGAACACCACGCCCTCCTGGCCGTTGATCCGTGCGGACTCGACCACGAGGTCCTCGTAGCCCGGCTTGGCGAGGACGCCGAGGATCCAGCGCGCCACGTGGCCGGTGCCCTGGACCGGGCGGCGGGCCGCCGTCACCTTGCCGCCGCCGTCGGACCAGGCGGTGACGTCGGGGGCGAGCAGCTCCATCACCGCGTTCAGGTCGCCGCCCGTGCAGGCGGCGAGGAACTTCTCGGTGACTTCCTTGCGGGCACTCTCGTCGGTGTCGTAGCGGGGGCGCCTGGCCCGGACGTGGTCGCGGGCGCGGTGCGCGGTCTGGCGCACCGTGGCCTCGCCGCGGCCGACGGCCTCGGCGATCTCCGCGTACGCGTATCCGAACACCTCGCGCAGCACGAACACCGCGCGCTCCAGCGGGCTCAGGGACTCCAGGACCACCAGCATGGCCAGCGACACGGAGTCGGCGAGCTCCGCGTCCTCCGCGATGTCGGGGCTGGTCAGGAGCGGCTCGGGCAGCCACGGGCCGACGTAGGACTCGCGTTGCGCGCGGGCCGAGGTGAGCCGGTTCAGGCTGAGGTTGGTGACGGTGCGCACCAGGTACGACTTGGGGTGGCGCACCGTCGCGCGGTCGGCGTCGGCCCACTTGAGCCAGGCGTCCTGGAGAATGTCCTCGGCATCGGCGACGCTTCCGAGCATGCGGTAGGCGGTGGCGAACAGCAGCCGCCGGTGCTCGGTGAACGCGTCGTCGGCCGTGTCGCTGGTGCTCTTCGCGTCGATCACGCACGTCAGGCTGTCAGGGGACGTCGGCGCGCGGCAAGCGAGGGGGTTCCTGTGCCGGGTGCGCCGGGTGGCCGGTCTTCGCCGGTGCGCCCAGCGGGCTACTCCCGCGTGGGTAGGCTCGGTTGCCGTACCGACGGCGGGCAGGGACAGGGCAGTGACTGGGGGGCGGGCGCGCGTGGCCGACGACGTTTTCGAGCAGATCCGGAGCTGCACGGTGGACGTGCTCCAGGTCGATCCGGACGCGGTCACCCTGGACGCGGTGTTCACCGAGGATCTCGGGGCGACCAGCCTGACCGTCGTGGAGGTGGTCATGGCCATCGAGGAGACCTTCGGCCTGGACGTGCCCGAGGACGACGTCGAGGCGGTCCGTACGGTGCGGGACGCGTGCGACATGGTGCGCAGGCTGTCGTGAGGAGCGGCCGCCGGGTCGTGGTGACCGGCCGGGGCAGCGTGAGCGCGGCGGGCCTCGGCGCGGACGCCCTGTGGCGCTCGCTGCTGTCTGTGCCGCCCGCGGGCCACCGTCCCGTCGCCCCCTGGGACCCAACGCCCTGGCTCAGCCGCGTGGAGGCCCGGCACACGGACCGCAACGCCCAGTTCGCGGTGGCGGCGGCCGAGTCGGCGCTCGCCGACGCGGGCGGCCTCAAGGAGGTGGCCGGGCCGGAGCGGGCGGCGGTGGTGCTCGGCACGGCGCTGGCGGGCGTGGGCACGATGGAGCAGCAGGTCCTGGTGCGCGAGGCGAAGGGCGACAAGCGGGTCTCGCCGTTCGTCGTCCCCATGATCATGCCGAACGCGGCGGCGGCCGCCGTCTCGCAGCGCCTCGGCTGGCAGGGCCCCTGCGAGACCCTCACCACGGCCTGTGCGTCCGGGACGCACGCGATCGGTTCGGCGGCCCGCATGGTCGCGCACGGCGTGTGCGACCTCGCGCTCGCGGGCGGCACGGAGGCGGCGCTGTGCGGCACGGTGCTCGCGGGCTTCAGGAACATGCGGGCCCTGTCCCCCGGCGGGGTGACCCGCCCCTTCGACGCGGGCCGGGACGGGTTCGCCGTCGCGGAGGGCGCCGCGGTCCTGGTCCTGGAGCCGGAGGAGTCGGCGCGGGCGCGGGGTGCGACGGTGCTCGCGGAGGTCCTCGGATCGGCGAGCACGGCGGACGCCCACGACATCACGGCCCCGCTCCCGGACGGTTCCAGCGCCGCCCGGTGCGTGCGCCTCGCCCTCCAGGACGCCGGGATCCAGCCGTCCGCGGTCGGCCAGATCAACGCGCACGGCACCGGCACGAGCGTGGGCGACCTGGCGGAGGCCCGCGCCCTCGAAGCGGTCTTCGGCGCGTCCGGTCCGCCGGTCACGTCGGCGAAGGGCGCGACGGGCCACGCGTTCGGCGCGAGCGGCGCGCTGGAGGCGGTGGCCTCGGTCCTGTCCTTCACACACGGTCTGCTCCCGCCCACCCAGGGCCTGTTGGCGCCCGACCCGGAGATGAGCCTGGATCTCGTACGGGACGAGGGGCGCCCTTGGGAGCCCGGCCCCGTCGTGTCGACGTCCTTCGGCTTCGGCGGGCACAACGGATGCCTGGTCCTGGGGCCGCCGAGGTGAGCGGGCCGGGCGAGGAGGGTATGGCGGGCGAGGCGGGTGAGGCGGCCTTCCAGTGGCTGGAGGACAGCGCGCGGCGCCGCGAACGGGCGGGTCTGCGCCGCGAGTTGACCCCGCGCGACGCGACCGATCCCGGCGCGGCGGGCCCCGTCGACCTTGCGGGCAACGACTACCTCGGCCTCTGCCGCCACCCCGAGGTGACGGCGGCCGCGGCCGAGGCGGCGCGGGAGTGGGGCGCCGGAGCGGGTGCGGCCCGCCTGGTGACGGGCACGACGCGGCTGCACGAGCAACTGGAGCGTGAACTCGCCGCGTTCTGCGGCACCGAGGCCGCCCTCGTCTTCTCCTCCGGCTACCTCGCCAACGTGGGCGCGCTCACCGCGCTGTGCCGCCCGGGCACCCTGATCGTGGCGGACGCCGCGAACCACGCCTCCCTGATCGACGGCTGCCGGCTGTCCGGGGCGGAGGTCGCCGAGGTCCCGCACGGCGACTGGACGGCCCTGGACAAGGCGCTGGAAACCCGCAGTCGACGCCGCGCGGTGGCGGTGATCGAGTCCGTCTTCTCGGTGGACGGCGATCTCGCGGACCTGCCCGCCGTGCACACCTCGTGCCGCCGCCACGGCGCGGGGCTCCTGGTGGACGAGGCCCACGCCCTGGGGGTGCTCGGCGACCACGGCGAGGGCGCCCTCACGGCGGCCGGACTGGCCTCGGCCCCCGACGCGGTCGCCACGCTGACACTCTCCAAGTCCCTTGGCGCACAAGGGGGTGCGGTGCTCGGCCCGCGCCGGGTGATCGAGCACGTCCTCAACAGCGCGCGCAGCTTCCTGTACGACACGGGTCTGGCCCCGGCGGCGACGGGCGGCGCCCTGGCCGCGCTCCGCCTGCTGTCCCGGGAGCCCTGGCGCCCGGCCCGCCTGCGCGCCGTCGCGGCACACCTCCACGCGGGCCTCGCGGCGGCGGACCTCCCGGTCACCCCGGCCCGTGCCGCCGTCCTCTCGGTCCGAGCGGGCTCGGCAAGGGCGGCGGTCGCCTGGCGGGACGCCTGCCGCGCGCGGGGCATCGACGTCGGCTGCTTCCGCCCGCCTTCGGTCCCCGACCGCCACTCCCGCCTCCGCCTGACCGCCCGCGCGGACCTCACGGACGGTCAGGTGGAGGAGGCGGTGCGGGTGATCGCGGAGACGCGGCCTGCGTGAGCCCGCCCACCTCACGGTCAATCAAGTGGCGGAGGCCCTACAGGTTCCGGCTCTACAGGTTCCGGCTCTACGGGTTCCGGCTCTACGGGTTCCGGCCCCGCGACCGCGTCCTCCACCCCCGTCTGCAGCCAGTCCGCCTGGCTGTCGTCCGCCTCGGCCATCGCGCGGGCGAGGAGGCGCGCGGCGGCCGCCGTCCCCGTCCGCGCCAGCGCCTCCGCCGTCTGCCGCGTCACGGCCGTGTCCTCGCCGTCCAGCAGCAGCCGCAGCAGCACCTCCGCGACCTCCGGAACCTCCGCCTGGGCGGCGAGGCGGCGCCCGGCACGGGCACGTCGCGACCAGGAAGGAGACGTCGCCTCGGTCAGAGCCGTCTCCCAGCCATCCATCACCTCCGGCACAAGCCCACCGTCTCACGCGCCCCTACGACGACCGGATCCGGTCCGAGACGAGGCTCCGACCGGCACACCACCGCCCCGCTCCCCCACTCCTCCGCCCAGTCGAGCACGTGCCACTCCCCCCAGAGCGCCAGGTGAACCCCCGCCCGGGGCTCCACCGGCAGCCCCGACAGATCCAGCTTCCGCAGCCCTCCGAGCCGGGCCTCCCCCGCCTTGACGAACGCCTCCTTGCGGACCCACTGGCGTACGAAGGCCCGTGCGGGGTCGGTGGACGCGTCGACCGCCGCCCTCTCCCGCGGGGTGAGCGCGCGGGCGGCCGCCCGGTGCCAGTGCGTGCCCTGCGGGAGTGGCTCCACGTCCACGCCGATCGGTTCCCACGCCGCCGCTGCGGCCACCCGGCCGGGGCAGTGGGAGAGGGAGAGGTGCAGTGCGGGGGCCCGGGGCAGCAGCGGTTTGCCGTGGGGGCCGCCGCAGTGGGCGCACTGTTGCGTCACCTCCAAGGAGCGCGGCGGTGCGCCGAGGACCGCGGCCGCGCACTCCCGTACGAGAAGGTGCCCGGCCACGAAGTCCCTGCGGTCCGTCGGGCGCAGCCGCTGCGCCCGCGTCCGTTCGGGCGGCGTCAGGCGGGACAGAGAGCGCCGCAAGCCGCCGTGGCGGGTGAGGATTTCTGCCGTGTCAGCCGTACGCGCCAGGGGGCCCCGCCCTCTCACCGCGTCACCGGGAGGCTCGCGGGGGCGCGGAACGAGAGGAGGCCCGTCATGGGGACCTCGTGGGCGGGGCGGGCCAGGCGGAGCGTGGGGAGGCGGGTCGAGACCGTGCGCAGCACCACCTCGGCCTCCATGCGGGCGAGCCGCGCACCGGGACAGCGGTGGCGGCCGACGCCGAAGGCGAGGTGTTCGCGGCCGCCGGGGCGGTGCGGGCAGAGCAGTTCGGGCGCGTCGAAGACGTCCGGGTCGCTGCCCGTCGCGGCCAGCATCAGCAACAGCCCGGCTCCGGCGGGGAGTTCGACCTCGCCCAGGCGGACCGGGCGGGCCGTGACGCGGCGCCACGTCGTGAGCGGGGGCTCGCGGCGGAGCATCTCCTCCGCCCACGCCGCCGCCAGTCCCTTCTCCGTGCCGAGCCGCGGCCACAGCTCGCGGTCCGCGAGGCCGCGCAGCAGCATCGTCGCCAGCATCTGACCCGTCGTGGCCTGACCAGCGATGATCATGAAGTAGCAGACGGCGACGATCTCCTCCCGCCGCAGCGGCGTCCCGTCCGGGTGCCGGTGCGCCGCCAGCCTGCCCAGCATGCCGGGCCGCCCCGGGTCGGCGTGCTCGGCGAGCGTGCCGAGCCAGGAGTAGAACTCGGCGGCCCGGGCGGCGAGTTCGGGGTGGCGGGCGCGGGGCGGCAGGCCCCAGAAGAGGTCCAGCGAGGCATCGTTCCAGCGGGCGAGGACGTCGACGTCCACCGCCACCTCGTCGGCGAGACCGAGGACGTTCAGCATCACCGCGAACGGCAGGTCCCTGGTGAGGGCGGCCACCAGTTCGCAGGTCCCTTCCGCCGCCAGATCCGCCTCCACGCCGTCCAGGTAGCCCTCGGTCAGCCCCTCCACCAGCGGGACGGCGGCGGCCACTTGGGCGCCGCCGAGCATCCCGCTGATGAGCCGCCGCAGGCCCGCGTGCCCGGCCGAGCCGTTGTTGGCGAGGGTCGGCGGCAGGCTGAACCCCACCGATGCCAGTCGGCGCAGCGCCGGTACGGAGAACCGGACCAGCGCGTCGAGGGTGTTGTCGGGGCGGTACGTCTCGGGATCGAGCAGCACCCGGCGCACGTCCTGGTGCCGGCTCACCAGCCACAGACCGGTGCGCTCGTCGCGGTGGACGGGGGCGCTCTCGCGCAGCCGCGCGTAGAGGGGGTAGGGGTCGGCGAGGAACTCCGGTGAGAACAGGTCGACTTGGGCGGCGCTCAGGTAGCCGCCGACCGCCGTGCCGGTGCCGGTGCCTGTGCCAGTGCCGGTGCCCGGCCTCGCGCCCGCGCCCGCGCCCGCCGGGCCGATGCTCATGACGTCCATCTGTTCCACAGTGCCGAGCCCCCCGTAGCGTCGTGATCAGGCGTTGGGCGGCAGTGCCGTCCCCGCGCCGCGCCTGCGCACCGCGACCACGTCGTCCCGGTGCTCGGGCATGGTCACCTCCGCCATGCCCTCCACCACGAACCCGGCGTCCCTGATCATTTCCAGGTCGGCGGCGCCGGGCTGGCCCTCGCTCGTCAGATAGTCCCCGAGGAAGATCGAGTTGGCGATGTGCAGGGCAAGTGGCTGCAGGCCCCGCAGATGGATCTCGCGCCCGCCCGCGAGGCGCACCTCGACGTCGGGGCAGACGAACCGGACCATCGCCAGGATACGCAGACAGTGCTGCGGCGTGAGGGCCCATTCGCTCGCGAGCGGGGTGCCCTTGAACGGCATCAGGAAGTTGACCGGAACCGAGTCGGGGTCGAGCGCGCGCAGCGAGAAGGCCACGTCGACCAGGTCCTCCGGGGACTCGCCCATGCCCGCGATGAGCCCCGAACAGGGCGAGAGACCGGCCGACTTGGCCTGCTCGACGGTCTCCACCCGGTCGGTGTAGGTGTGGGTGCTGCAGATGTCCGCGTAGCGGTCGCCCGCCGTATTCAGATTGTGGTTGTACGCGTCGGCACCCGCGTCGCAGAGCCGCTCGGCCTGCCCCTCGGAGAGCAGCCCGAGGCAGGCGCAGACCTCGACGTCCGGGCTGTCCGCGCGGATCGCGGCGATGGTGTCCGAAACCCGGGCGATGTCGCGGTCGGTGGGGCCGCGCCCGCTCGCCACCAGACAGACCCGCTTGGCGCCCGCGGCGACGCCCGCCGCCGCGGCCCGCGCGGCCTCCTCCGGCCGCAGCCACTTGTACGTGAGGACGTCCGCCTCGGAGCCGAGCCGCTGGGAGCAGTAGGAGCAGTCCTCGGGGCAGAGCCCGCTCTTCAGGTTCACGAGGAAGTTCAGCTTCACCCGGCGGCCGAAGTAGTGGCGCCGCACCCGGGACGCGCCCGCCACGACGTCCATGATGTCGTCGTCGGAGGAGCGCAGGAGGGCCAATGCCTCCTCGCGGGTGGGCGGTTCGCGGCGCAGCGCCTTCTCGGTGAGGGTGTCGACGAGTAGCACGACGGCGGGTTCCTCTCTTGCGCGACAGGGGGTGGAGTCTTACGCGATACGGCGGAGAGGGAGGGGGTGTGCATACGGGATGCCGTACGCCGTCGACGAGTATTCCGGTGACCTCAGACACCGTAAAGGGGGCACATCAGGACAGGGTGGCGCGCGGCCGTGGGATGCAGAGTGGCCGTGGTGTCGGAGTGGTCGTGGTGTCGGAGTGGTCGTGGTGTCGCAGTGGCCGTGGTGTCAGGCGGGCCAGCGTGCCGCGAACTCCGCCGGGTCGAAGTGGCCGCCGAGCGCCGCGCCGAGCCCGGACCCGGCCGCCGCGAGGAAGGCCGCGCGGTCGAGTGCGGCGGCCGCCTCGGGCAGCGCGCCGATGAGCGGGGTCGCGGCCATCTCGGGCAGGTCGGCGAGGTTGCACCGCATCGCCAGGTCCGGCGCGGCGGGCCAGCTGCCGATGACGGCGCCCAGGCAGCGGACGCCCCTGCGGTCCAGGGCCTCGGCGGTGAGCGCGGTGGCGTTGAGGGTGCCGAGGCCCGCGTCGGCGACCACCACGACGGCCGCGCCGAGGTCGGCGGCGAGGTCGGCGAGGGTCCACGCCTTGTCGTCGAAGCGGGCGAGCAGTCCCCCGGCGCCCTCGACCAGCACCAGGTCGTGGGCCGCCTCCAGTTCCCGTACGGCGGCGGTGGCCGCCTCCTGGCGAACCATCGGCAGCCGGGCCCGGCGCGCGGCCGTGTCCGGCGCCAACGGCTCGGGGTAGCGGGCGAGTTCGCGCAGCGTGGCGCCGGGTCCGGCGAGCCGCGCCACCTCGGCCAGATCGCCGTCCTCGCCCGGCCGCACCCCCGTCTGGACGGGCTTCACCACAGCGACGCGGCGGCCCGCGGCGAGGGCGAGTGCGGTGATGGCCGCGGTGGTGACGGTCTTGCCGACGCTCGTACCGGTCCCGGTCACACCCAGCACTGTCATGAACCTCGTGTCTCCGTCTCTCTGCTCGACGACTCAGGGGATGCCGTTCGACGGCTCGGGGGATGCCGTGTCCGGCGGCTTCAGGGATTCCCCTCAACCCGCCTCCGCCGCCGCCGTCAACGCCGATGCGATCCGCGCCACTTCGCCCTCGTCGCACACGAACGGCGGCATCGCGTAGACGAGTTCACGGAACGGCCGGAGCCACACGCCGCGGCGGGCCGCCGCGCTCGTGGCCGCCGCCACGTCCACCGGGTGGTCCAGCTCGACGACCCCGATGGCGCCGAGCACCCGTACGTCGGTGACGCCGGGCAGCTTCGCCGCCGGGGCGAGCCCGGCCCGCAGCCCCGCCGAGACGCGGGCCACGTCCGTGCGCCAGCCCCCGCTCGCCAGCAGGTCGAGCGAGGCTCCGGCGACGGCGCAGGCGAGGGGGTTGCCCATGAACGTCGGGCCGTGGGCGAGGACGGGGAGCTCGCCCTCGGAGATGCCGCGCGCCACCTCCTCCGTGCACAGGGTGGCCGCGAGGGAGAGGTAGCCGCCGGTGAGGGCCTTGCCGACGCACAGCACGTCCGGGCGCACCCCGGCGTGGTCGGCGGCGAACAGCTCGCCGGTCCTGCCGAAGCCGGTGGCGATCTCGTCGAGGACCAGCAACACCCCGTGTTCCTGGGTGAGTTCGCGCAGCATCCGGACGTACGCGGGGTGGTGGAAGCGCATCCCGCCCGCCCCCTGCACCACCGGCTCGACGATGACCGCGGCGAGCTCGCCCGCGTGCCGCTCCAGGAGGTCCGCGAGGTGGTCGCGGTAGCCGGGGTCGAGGGGGGCGTCGAAGCCGTCGGGCGGCGCGGCCGCGAAGAGCTGCTCGGGCAGCACGCCCCGCCACATGCCGTGCATGCCGCCGTCCGGGTCGCACACGGACATCGCGTGCAGGGTGTCGCCGTGGTAGCCGCCGCGCCAGGTCAGCACCCGGTGCCGCTCGGGGCGCCCGCGCGAACGCCAGTACTGCAGACACATCTTGAGCGCCACCTCGACCGAGACCGAGCCGGAGTCGCAGAGGAAGACGTGTTCCAGGCCGTCCGGCACGAGCTCGGTCAGGCGGCGCGCGAGCCGGACGGCGGGCTCGTGGGTGAGTCCGCCGAACATGACGTGGCTGATCCGGCCGAGCTGGTTGCGGACGGCGGCGTCCAGGACGGGGTGGGCGTAGCCGTGGATGGCGGCCCACCAGGAGGACATGCCGTCGACGAGTTCCGTCTGCCCCTCGAAGGGCTCGGCGAGCTCCAGGCGCGCTCCGTGCCCGGAGGCGACGATCAGCGGGGGGCGGGTGCCCGGCATGGGGGCGTACGGGTGCCAGACGTGCCTGCGGTCGAGTGCGAGCAGCTCATCGGGCGTCACGGCGCCCGAGCATAGGCGGGTGGGGCGCACCGGGGAATGCCGCGTCGGGCGGCGCGGGGTCGCGGCGGCGGAGACCGGCCACTCCCCCATCTCCCGCGCCGGACAAGGCGGTTGTCACCTACGGCAGTCGATGAGCACCTTCCCCGTCCGCCCCGCCGCCCCGTCCGCGAGCAGCGCCTCCCGTACGACGCTCAGGGGATACGTCCCCGCCACCGGCGTCGCCGCCGTCCCGTCCAGGACGAGGTCGTACACCTTGTCCAGGGCGGCGGCGACGCGGCCCCGGTCCGCGGTGTGCACCCAGTCGCGGAGCCGGAACAGTACGACGCGGACGTCCGGGCGTTCCGTCCACAGGTCGTGCGGCAGGGGCCGCCCGGACAGGAGCCCGTAGTGGACGAGGGTGCCGCCGGGGCGCAGGGCGCGGCACAGGTCGGCGCCGTCGGGGCCGCCCACCGCGTCGAGGACGGCGTCGGCGCCGCGGCCCGCGGTGAGGTCGCGCAGGGCCGCGCCCGCGGGCCCGTCGGCGGTGCAGACGATCGCCGACGGGTCGACGACACCGTCCAGTTGAGGCAGCGAGCGGGGGTGGCGGACCACGGCGACGGGGCGGGCGCCCGCGCGGGTCAGCAGCCGCAGCAGGGTGCGGCCGATGGCGGAGGCGGCTGCGTTCACGGCGACCACGGCGCCGGGCGCGGGGCGCACCTTCTGACGGATCATCAAGTGGGCGGTGAGCGGGTTGATGTAGGCGGTGGCGGCCTGCGTGTCGTCGAGGCCGGCGCGCACGGGGAAGCACCAGCGGCTCTCGGTCACCTTCACCTCCTGCCAGGCGCCCGCGCTGCCGAGCGGAAGCACCCGCTGCCCCGCCGTGACCTCGGCCACGCCGGGGCCGGTCTCCTCGACGACGCCGACGCCCTCGAAGCCGGGCACGAACGGCAGCGTGGTCCGGGACGCGTACGCGCCTGAAATCGTCACCAGGTCAGAGGGGTTGACGCCGGCGAGCAGCATGCGGACGGCCACCTGTCCGGGTCCGGGCCGCTCGGGCGCGTACCGCTCGGTGGTGACGACGTCGGCGGCGGGACCGAACGTCCTGACGATGGCTCGGAGGCGGTCGGTGGTCATGGGGCGTCCCTCACACGCTGATGACAGCCCGGTGCTTCCTGGGTACCGTGCTGATCACCGGGCGCGGACGTCCGGAGCGTACACGCAGGTCGCGTACGCGGGCGGGACAGGCAGGGTGGGGGCGTCGGTGCAGAGGCGGGTGCCGTTCTCGGACGTGGACATGCACGGGCATGTGCACAACGGGGTGTACTTCTCGTACGTGGAGACCGCGATCAACGAACTGCTGCGGGACGGCGGCCTGATGGCGCGCTTCGACCCGGGCGCGGACTCCCACGGCGTGGTCTACCACGTGCGGAAGGTCGAGTTCCGCTATGACGGTGCGGCCGGGTTCGACGACGTCCTCGACATCGACGCGCGCGTGCGCCGCATCGGCAACAGCAGCCTCACCTTCGGCGCCGAACTCACCCTGGACGAGGGCAAGGTGCCGGTCGCGACGGCCGAGGTCGTGTGGGTCTGCGTGGACAAGGAGAGCGGCCGCCCCCGGCCGCTGCCCGAGCCGACGCGTGCGGCCCTGGCCGTCCTGGGACGGCCCGCGGACGCCCCCGATCAGGAACCGCCCGCGGACCGGGCCGAGTGACCTTGCGCATCCGTCTCGACGACGTGTCCGTGCGCTTCGGTCCGCGCACGGTCCTCGACTCGCTGACCGTGGAGCTGACCGAGCAGCGCATAGGCGTCATCGGCGCGAACGGCTCCGGCAAGTCGACCTTCGCCCGGCTCCTCAACGGCCTGGTGCTGCCCAGCGACGGCACGGTCCACGTCGGGGAGCAGGACACCGCCCGGCACGCCCGCGCCATCCGGCGCCGCGTCGGCTTCGTCTTCCAGAACCCGGACAACCAGATCGTCCTGCCCATCGTCGAGGAGGACATGGCCTTCGGGCTCAAGAACACCGGCGTCCCCCGCAAGGAGATCCCGGGCCGGGTTGTGGCACAGCTGGAGCGGTTCGGCATCGAGGCGCTCGCCCAGCGGCCGAGCCACGCCCTGAGCGGCGGCGAGAAGCAACTCGTCGCGCTGGCCGCGGTGTTGGTGATGGAGCCGGACACCGTCGTCTTCGACGAGCCGACGACCCTGCTCGACCTGCGCAACCGCAATCTGATCCGGGACGCCGTCGCCGCCCTGCCCCAGCAGGCCGTCGTCCTCACCCACGACCTGGACCTGCTCGCCGGGTACGACCGGGTCCTCGTCATCGACGCGGGCCGCATCGTGCACGACAGCAAGCCGGAGACGGCCGTGCCGTGGTACGTGGAGCGGTACTCATGAGGTCGACCCTCTACGTCCCGGGCACGAGCCCGCTGCACCGGACCCCGGCGTCCTGGAAGCTGGGCGCGCTCCTGGTCGTCGGCGTCGGGGTGTTCCTGACGCGCTCGGTCGCGGTGCTCGCGCCGTGCGCCGTCGTCGCGTGCGCGCTGCTGCTGTCCTTACGGGCGCCGCGCGGCGAGGTCGTGCGTCAACTCAAGGGCCCCGTCGTGGTGTTGGTGATCGTCCTGGCCGCCGCCGCGCTCATGGAGTCGGTGCACACGGCGGTCGTGGTGGGCCTGCGCCTGGTCACACTGCTGCTGTGCGCGCTGGCCGTGACGCTGAGCACCCGGACCGAGAACCTGCTCGACGTGGTGGAGCGGGTGCTGCGGCCCCTGGAGCGCACGGGTCTGGTGAACGCGGCGGCGGTGGCGCTCGCGGTGTCCCTCGCGCTGCGGTTCATCCCCGAGGTGTTCCACCAGTTTCAGGACATCCGTGAGGCGCAGGCGGCCCGGGGGCTGCGGAGCAGTCCGGTGGCGGTCGTCGTGCCGCTGGTGATCCGGGTGCTGCGCTCCGCCGACGACATCGCGGCCGCCATCGACGCCCGCTGCTATCCGCCCCCGTCGACCCGGGCCGCCCACCGTGACCGGCGGGGCGGGCCCCGAGGAAAGGCCGCCCGATGACCGTGGCTGAGCGCCGCCGCCCGACCGAGACCCGGGACATCGTCCTGATCGCCCTCTTCTGCGCGATCATCGTCGTGCTGGGCCTGGCGCCGCCGGTCAGCATCGGGGTCGTCCCGGTGCCGATCACGATGCAGACGCTCGGCGTGATGCTGGCCGGTGCGCTGCTCGGACCGGTGCGCGGCGCCCTCGCGTGCGCCCTGATCGTGCTCCTGACCATCATCGGCCTGCCGGTGCTCGCCGGGGGCCGCGGCGGGCTCGGGGTGATCCCGGGGCCGACCGGCGGATATCTGCTCGGCTGGGTGCCGGGCGCGTTCGTGACCGGACTGCTGGTGAAGACGGTGGTGCTGCGGGTGCCCGGCCGACTCCCGCAGCTCGCGGCCTATTTCGGGGCCTGCGTCGTCGGCGGTCTTGTCGTCGTCTATGCGATCGGGGTGCCCTGGACTTCCGTGTCGACCGGGCTCAGCATGAGGAAGGCCGCGGTGGGGGCCGGGTACTTCGCGGTCGGCGACCTGTGCAAGGCGGCCGTCGCCGCGTTCGTGGCCCACGGCGTGCGGCGCTCGTACCCGATCGAACCGAGGTGAACGCGCATGCCGTTGGCACACCGAGTCGCCGAGTCGGCGGCGGGCCCGCGCCAAGACCGTGCGGCGTTCGTCCTGGACGGCCGCGTCCAGACGTACCGCCGGCTCGCCGCCCGCGCGGCGGCGGTGTCCGCCGGGCTGCGCGAGGTGGCCTCGCGCCACCGCTCCTGGCAGCGCCCCGGTGACCGGCTCCTCGCCCTCGGGACCGGCAACCACCCGGCGTTCGCCGAGCTGTTCGTGGGCGCGACGGCGGGGGACGGCGCCTGCGCGGTGCTCGACCCGTCGTGGGGCGCGGAGCAGACCCGCTCGGTGCTCATCCGGCTGCGCCCCGACCTCCTGGTGCTCCCGTCCGGCCGGCCGGACTTACGGAAGGCGGCGGCCGGGCTCGGCATCCACACCCTCGTCGCGGGCGAGGACGGCTCCCCGTCGAGCTCCCCGTCGACGTACGAGACCTGGCTCGCCGGGCACAGGGACGCCGACCCGGCGGCCGAGCTGGTGGCCGGGGACGCGGCCACGCCGTTCCTCGTCGGCTTCACCTCCGGGAGCACGGGGGTGCCCAACGCCTTCTACCGGTCGCGGGGTTCGTGGCGGGTCAGCCTCGCCGAGGGGCACGAGGTGTGGGGCGTGGACGCCGACGCGCACACGTTCGCGCCGGGGCCGCTCGCCCACGGCCTGAGCCTGTACGCGTTCGCGGAGTGCCTGGAGAGCGGCGCCGCCTTCCACGGGCTGAGCTCCTTCGACGCGGATGCGGTGGTCCGCCGCCTCGCCACCGCCGAGCTGCGCCGCCTGGTCCTCGTCCCCACGATGATCATCGCGCTCGGGTCCGCCGCGCGGGCCGCCGGGCAGAAGTTCCCCGGGGTGCGCGCCGTCATCAGCGGTGGCGCGAAGCTCGACCCGCAACTCGTCCCGGCGGTCGCCGAGGTGCTGCCGGAGGCCCACGTCACGGAGTACTACGGCGCCTCCGAACTCGGCTTCGTCACGGTCGGCGCCCCGGGTGCGGAGCCCGCGGCCCGCGACGTCGGCCTGCCCTGGCCCTCCGTGACCCTCCAGATCCGCGACGAGAACGGCGCGTCCGTCGCGCCGGGCAGCCCCGGCCTCGTCCACGTCCGCAGCCCGCTGCGCTGCTCCGGGTATCTGTGGGGCGAGGGCAGCTACCGCACCGACGGCGAGTGGGCGACCGTCGGCGACCTCGGCCGCCTCTCGGAGGACGGCCATCTGCACCTCATCGGGCGCGGCGACATGGTGGTCACGGGCGGCCTGAACGTGTACCCCGCCGAGGTGGAGGCCGCCCTGCTGCGCCTCCCCGGCGTCGACACGGCCATCGTCACCGGCATCCCCGACGACTACCTGGGCACGGCCCTCGTGGCCGCGCTCGGCGGCCCCGGCGCGGACGGTCTCACGGCGGCCCGGATCCGCGAGCTGTGCGGGCCCGCGCTGCCCCGCTACAAGGTGCCCCGCCGCTTCTACGCCGTGTCCGAGTGGCCGCTGACCGGCAGCGGCAAGATAGCCCGCGGCCGCATCGAGGAGTGGATCGCCCATGACGACGCCCGGCTCGCCCCGCTCCCCCCGGGCACCCCGTCCTGAGGTGCTCCGCGCCGGCGGCCTCCCCGACGACCGGCTGCCGGTGGTGATCGCCGCCCGGCGCACCGCGGTGGGCCGGGCGGGCGGCGCGCTGGCGGGTGTGGAGGCGGCCACGCTGGTGTCGACGGCGCTCCGCGCGGCGCTGGCCGATTCGCGGGTGGCGCCGGACCGGGTCTGCGACGTGCTCGTGGGCAACGCGGTCGCGGGCGGCGGCAACCTCGCCCGGCTCGCGGCCCTGGAGGCGGGCCTTCCGGTGTCGGTGCCCGGGGTGACCGTGGACCGGCAGTGCGGCTCGGGCCTGGAGGCGGTCGTGCTGGCCTGCCGACTGGTGGCCGCGGGGGCGGGCGACGTGTATCTGGCGGGCGGCGGCGAGAGCGTCAGCACCGCCCCGTGGCGGGTGCGGCAGCCGTCGCGCCCCGGCGCGCTCCCCGAGTTCTACGGCCGGGCCCGGTTCGCCCCCGAGGAGGTGGGCGACCCCGACATGGGGGTCGCGGCCGAGAACGTCGCGGCGCGGTACGGGATTTCGCGGCGCCGCCAGGACGAGTTCGCCCTGCGCAGCCACCGCCGCGCGGTCGCCGCGCAGCGGGCG
This sequence comes from Streptomyces odontotermitis, assembly GCF_050510915.1. Lineage (NCBI taxonomy): Bacteria > Bacillati > Actinomycetota > Actinomycetes > Kitasatosporales > Streptomycetaceae > Streptomyces > Streptomyces odontotermitis. The sequence goes on from NZ_JBNJLS010000004.1 coordinate 431,300, forward strand.
GGCCGCTTCACGGCGGAGATCACCCCGGTCCGCACGGCGCGGGGCACGGTCGACGCGGACGAGTGCCCGCGCCCGGACACGTCCCTGTCCGCGCTGTCGGCGCTGCGTCCGCTCTTCGGGCGGGACACCGGCGCGGCGGGGACACCCGGCGCCACCGGTGCGGGCGCGCCCGACACCCGCACCGCAGACGCACCCGGCACCGGCACCCCGCCCGCGCCCGACACCGCGACGGCGGGGGCCGCCCCCGACACCCGGGCCCCGGGGGTGCCCGGCACCACGCCCGGCTCCGCGCCCACACCCGGCACCGTCACCGCCGGGAACTCCTGCCCGCTCAACGACGGCGCCGCCATGGTCGTGGTGACGAGCCGCGCCGTCGCCCGTGAGCTGGGGCACCGGGTCGTGCTCGGGTTCGAGGACGCGGCGAGTGCGGGGGTGGACCCGAACGTCCTCGGCATCGGTCCGATCGCGTCCACCTCCCGGCTGCTGGCCCGGCGCCCGCACCTCGACCTCGTGACGCCCGGTCACGGGCACCGCGAGGGCACCGTGCAGCGCATCGAGTTCAACGAGGCGTTCGCCTCCCAAGTCCTGGCCAGCCTGGACGCGTTGGGCATCACCGTGGACCGGGTCAACCTGGACGGCGGGGCGCTCGCGCTCGGGCACCCCTTCGGGGCGTCCGGGGCGATCCTGGTGACGCGCCTGTTCAGCCAGCTGGTCCGGGAGCCGGACGCGGGTGTGCCGGTGGGCTCCCGGGCCCTCGCGATGCTCGGCATCGCCGGGGGCCTCGGGATCACCGCCCTGTTCACCTCGATGACGACGACCGCACAGCAGTGAGAGCGCTTCGGTGACGGTACGTCAGGCCGCGTACCCCTTGGGCGGGATGAGCGTGGCCAGCTGGTCGAAGGAGAGCCAGTAGATCTGGTTGCCGCCGAACGAGGCGGGGTCGGCGATGAGGACGGTGCCGTTGGCGTCGTCGTAGCCGATGACCGTGAAGTAGTGGTAGATCGTCTCGTTCGGGTAGCCCGGCGGGTGGTTGTTCGGCGGGGCGACGATGTTCGCGACGATCGGGTAGTTGTTGTTGATGTCGAGGACGATGTCGTTCCAGAGCAGGTCCTTCTGGGCCTGCGTGGGCGGGTCGTTCGGCATCTCCTTGGTCTCGTACCAGCCGGTGCCGAGGTTGTTGTTGAGGACGCCGGTGACCTGGCTGATGTGGTCGGTGCCGTTCTCGGTCGTGCCGAGCTGGGCGGCGAGATCGCCCTGGCTGGGTGGCCCGATGCGGGCGGAGAGCGCGATGCGGGTGGCGGCCGGGCCGCACCAGTACCCGGTCTCCTGGACCTGGTAGTCGACCTGGAGCGTGTGCGCGCTCCTGGTCCGCACGGAGTCGACGTGGAAGCGGGTGCCGGGCTTGTTGCGGCCGCTGACGACGGCCGTGCCCGCCTCGGAGCCGTGGCCGAGCACCGAGACGGACGAGGGGTGCGGGGTGGGTTCCGCCGCAGCCGCCGGGGAGACGGCCGGGGCAACGAGGGCGCCGACGGCGGCGACGGCTATCGCTGAGGCGACAAGTCTCTTGCGCATGAAGGCTCCTGACAGGGTGTGAGAGGTGGGACGGAGGCTGCGCGGCTCACGGAACGGGCGGGACCGTCGGGCCTTCCTGGGCGAGCAGGTCGCGCGCGAACCCCTCCCACTGCGCATAGGCGTCCGGGAAGGCCGAGACCTGGACGGCCTGGCACACGTCGCCGGGCGGCATGGTCTCCCAGCCCGCGATCTGGAGGAGACCCGGGTTGTGGCCGAAGTCGGCGACGCCGTAGAAGGACTTGGAGGAAGTGGGGACGTCGGTGATCTGCTCGGGGGTGCCCCAGCCGGCGCTGGGCCGCTGCTGGAAGATGCCGAGCGAGTCATGGTCCACGGGCGTCAGGTAGTTGACGAACTTGGACTCCTGCATCGCCGTCATGAGCGCGATGACCTGCCCCTGCTCGGGGATGCCCGCGCCCTTGCCGACGCCGATGACGGTACGGGCGTTGGCGAGCTCCTCGGGGCCGAGGTCGGCGGCGGTGCGGAAGGTCCGGTGCAGCTCGGCGTCGGGCGCCTTCGCCAGGGCCCGCGCGGTCCGGGCGTCGACCTCGCCGGTGCGGGGCAGCCCGTGCTGTTCCTGGAACCACTTCAGGCCGTGGTGCGGGGCCGGGGCGGCGGCGGTGGCGACGCCGGGTGCGGCGAGGACGCCGCAGGTGACGGCGAGTACGGCCGAGACGGCGGCACTTCGCATACGTATGTGGGGGCGCAACGTTGGTCCTCCGGTCGCGGTGGGGGCACGTCCGTGTGTGACAGCCGCGCCAGCGTCCCGCCATGGCCACGTCAGAACCAAACAGTGAAAGCCCAGGCTTACGCCCGTGCGGTCGGCCTGTACGCCAGGCCCGCTCGCACACCCCGCAAGGTCAGGCCCGCTCCGCACTCCGCAGCAGCGCCCGCCCCTCCGCCGTCGCCACGTGGAAGGACCGGCCCCCCTTGCGCACGGTGGTGACCAGACCCGCCGCCCGCAGCACGTTCACGTGCTGGCTGATGGCCGGGTGCGTGACGTCGAGGAGCCGGGCCAGCTCCACGGTCGAGCAACCGGTGCGCACCGCGCGTAGAACGGCGGCACGGGTCTGCCCGAGCAGCGGTCCGAGAGGCCCCGAACCAGCCGTTCCCGAGCGGCCGTTGGCGCTTGCCGCCGCCCAGTCCGCCGAGTGCCCGATCGGATACACGAGCACCGGCGCGAGCTCCGCGTCCGCGAGCGTGATCGGCGTGGGCCAGCAGAAGAACGACGGCTGCAGCACGATGCCCCGGCCCCCGAGCCACAGCTCCTGCTCGACGGGGTAGGCGGCCTCCAGGACCGGCGGCCGCCAGCGGAACTGGGGCCCGAGCCCGGCGAGCAGCCCGTCCGTCCCGCCGTCGAGGAGGTCGTGCAGACGGATGATGCGGTCGGCGTCGACGTCCGCGCGGATGCGGTGCCAGAAGGGTTCGAGCGCCTCGCGGTGGTACGTGTGCACGGCGCGCCCGAGCAGCCGCAGCACGTCGCTGTCGCCACCCGCCAACGAGCCGGTCCAGCGCGGGAGTTCGCGCACCGACGCCAGCTGGGCCAGATCGGCGCGCAGCCGGCGCCGGGGCGTGCGCACCAGCGTGTCCACGGCCGCCCGCAGGGTGCCGGACTCGCCGCAGGTCGGGGTGAGGAAGTCCGGCGAGTAGCCCCGGGGCGGCAGCAGCGGCGACAGCAGCCGGCAGCTCTCGGAGAGCCGGGGCCGCGCCCATCTTCGCCACTCCCCGAACACCCGGGCCCCGTCCCGGCGTTGGAGCGTCTGGACGCTGTTGGAGATCTCCCAGAGGAAGTCGGGCCCCGGCGCCACCCGCACCCGCGCCAGGTCCTCGGACGTGAAGTGCACCCGCAGCATGGCCCCGCCTCCGTGCCTGCCGTGTGATCCTCAACGGGGCACCAGGCTAGGACATGTTCGCGGCACGGACCTCTAACCGTGGTCGTGCCCGGCCGACTTGTGCCCGCCGGACGAGGACGCACCCGACTCGGCCCCAGCCGACTTGGGCGCGCTCTTCTTGTCCGCCCCGTGCCCGTGCCCCTCGTAGTCCGGGATCGTCCCGTCCGCCTTCTTCACCAGGAACAGCCCGGCCATCCCCATGTCCGAGTGGCTCTGCACATGGCAGTGGTACATCCACGCCCCGGCCCCCACCCCCTCCCCCGCGATCACCTGGAAGCCGAAGGAGTCGCCCGGACCCGTGATCTTGTCGTCCAGGACCTGGCTCGGGTCGTCCGGCCCGGTCAGCAGGCCCGTGCGGTTGTCCGCCCAGCGGTGCCCGTGCAGATGGAACGTGTGGTAGTACTCGCCGTGCGTGATCGACACGAACTCGACCCGATCGCCCACCGTCGCCTCGAAGTCGGGAGCCTCATGGGCGGGCCGGTTGTTGATCGTCATGTCGTTGAAGACGACCGTGAACGTCTTGTCCGGCAGGATGTCGCCCTTGCGGCGCACGATCACCGGCCCGTAGAGCCCTTTGCGCAGGCCGCCCGTGCCGTGCTCGGTGCCCACCACGTGGTCGTGGTAGTGCCAGTAGCCGGCCGTGCCCGGCCGCCAGGTCCCGTCCGGCCGCCGCCCCGGCGCGTGCGTGCGCCAGGTGTAGGTGCGCTTGCCGCCCGGCTCGACGTCGCTCTTGGTCATCTTCGTGCCGTCGCTGCTGATCTCGTAGTCCATGCCGTGGACGTGCAGGCTGACGTTCACGTCCATCGTGTTCTCGAACTCGACGTGCAGCGTGTCGCCCTCGTTCAGCTCGATCAGCGGGCCGGGTATGGACGCCTTGCCCTTCTCGAAGCCGTAGCCCATCTGCCCGTCCGGCAGCTTCTCCGCGTACATCTTGATGTGCCGGACCTCGCCGCCCGCCGGGGCGGTCTTCGGCGGCGCGGCGGCCGTGGCCTGCTCGGGCGCCGACAGCGACAACGATGTCATCCCCGTCGCGGCGGCCGCCCCGCCGAGGACCAGGCGCCGGTTGAAGCTGCGTCTGTTCATGTCGAACTCCCCACTGCCGAACGGAGATTACGAAGATTGCGGAGATTACGGAGATCGCAGAGATTGCGGAGGCTGACGGGGCGCAAGGAGACAACCCCCGGGGCGGCCACACGGTAGCGGGAGGATCTTCGTTTATCCACGTGCTGGACAAAGTTCGTCGAATCCCGGTCATTCCTATTGGCGTTCGCGTAAAAGGCGTCTAGCTTCATCGGCGCTGTTGCCGTGACCGACGAGGGGTGGGTGAACCCATGCGGCTGACACCGCATCAAGGGCCCTTAATTCCACGAGGGTTGAGCAGATCGAGACAGAGACGACGCAGCACGCGGCGCGCCTGGGCGGCCGGGCTGCTGGCCGGGGCCCTGGTCACCGGCGCGCTCAGCGCCCAGGCGGCCTCGGCGCGCCCCTACCCGGAACCGCCGTTGACAACGATGTCGCTCCCCAAGCCGCCGGGCGGCGCCAACGTCAAGGTGCTGATCTTCTACGGCTCGGCGGCGGACGGCGACGAGTCGCCCGTCGTGAACGCCGCGATCGAGGCCATCGAGAAGATCGGCCAGTCCGGCCCGGCCGCCCAGCGCTTCACGGTCGAGGCCACCGACGACGCCTCGGTCTTCACGAACGAGACGAAGCTCGGCAAGTTCAACGCCATCACGTTCGTGACCGGCGGCGGCGACGTCCTCGACCCCGAACAGGAGGCGGGCCTGGAGGCGTACATGGAGGCGGGCGGCGGCTTCCTCGGCATCCACGACGCGGCCCGCGCCGAGCCCTACTCGAACTGGTTCACCGGCCTGATCGGCGCCCGCCCCGCCGATGCCAGCCCAACGGCCGTGCAGCGAGCGACCGTTGAGGTCGGCGACCGCGAGCACCCCGCGACCAAGGACCTCCCCCTCCAGTGGAAGCGCCCCGACCAGTGGCTGAACTGGACGGCGAACCCCTCCGGCGAGGTGCACACCGTCGCCCGGGTCCGCGAGTCCACGTACCAGCCGGGCGCGAGCAAGAACGGCTGGGACCACCCGGTGTCGTGGTGCCGCGACTACGACGGCGGCCGCTCCTTCTACACCGGCATGGGCGGCACCACCTCCTCGTACGACGAGGTGGACTTCCGCTCCCACCTGCGCGGCGCCCTGCTGTGGACCACCCGCCTCTCGCGCGCCGACTGCAAGGCGACGATCACCTCCCACTACAAGGCGGAGCGCCTCACCCAGCCCAACCAGCCGGGCCGGAACGACCAGATCGGCGAGCCGCACGGCCTGGTCACGGCGCCCGACGGCCGGGTCCTGTACATCGGGCGCGGCGGCGCGGACGCCTCCCAGCCGGTCGTCACCGACTGGAACAACCCCGACATCGGCAAGGGCAGGGGCGAGATCCACGTCTACGACCCGAAGACCAAGAAGGTGACCCTGGCCGGGGCGCTCTCCGTCTTCGGGAACAAGGGCGGCGGCGACGAGCTCGTCAAGGTCGAGGAGGGGCTCCTCGGCATCGAGCTGGACCCGAAGTTCGAGCAGAACGGCTGGGTGTATCTGCACTACACACCCCACTCGCAGATCAACCGCGAGACGCACATGGCCGAGCGCCGCGTCTCCCGCTTCACGCTCGATCTCGCAACGAACAAGCTTGCCTTGGACAGCGAGAAGGTGCTGCTCAAGTGGCCGGTGCAGATCCACAGTTGCTGTCACGCGGGCGGCGGGATGGCCTGGGACTCCAAGGGCAACCTCTACATCGCGACGGGTGACAACAACTCCTCGCGGTTCAGCGACGGTTACTCGGGCAACAACCCGCAGCCGAACTTCAAGGGCGTCTCGTTCGCGGACGCGCGCCGTACGGCGGGCAACACCAACAACCTCAACGGCAAGATCCTGCGCATCCACCCGGAGCCCGACGGCACGTACACGCTGCCCGAGGGGAACCTCTTCACCGGCAAGGAGACGGACGAGGGCGGCGGCAAGACGCGCGGCGAGATCTATGTGATGGGCGTCCGCAACCCGGCGCGCATCTCGATCGACAAGAAGACCGACACCCTGTACGCGGGGTGGGTCGGCCCGGACGCCGGGGAGCCGTCGACGACCTGGGGACCGGCCAAGTACGACACGTTCGCGGCGATCACGCACGCCTCCAACCGCGGCTGGCCGTACTGCATGGGCAACAAGCAGCCCTACCGCGACCGCAATCTGCCGGACCCGACGAAGCCGCTCGGCTGGTACGACTGCGACCACCTCAAGAACGAGTCGCCCAACAACGACGGCCTGGTGAACATCCCGCCGGCCGAGGCCAACAACATCTGGTACTCGCCCCAGGGCGGCGGCGTGGACTACCCGCGCGACGCGAACGGCGTGCCGAGCTACAAGACGGAGGAGCAGAAGCTGCTCCTGCCGTGGCTCAAGGGCGGCGGCCAGGCCACGATGAACGGCCCGGTCTACCGCTACGACGCCGCCAGCTCCAGTACGGACAAGTGGCCCTCGTACTGGGACGGCAAGTGGTTCGTCGGCGACTTCTACGACGGCGACCAGCCCCGGCACGCGGTGCTCACCGACCCGAAGACGGTCGGCAGCGGCGGGCTCCCGGTGCACGCGGAGTCGCTGCGCAAGATCGTGCCGATCGGCAACGACAACATCAAGAACCTCATGGACTGGAAGTTCGCCCCGGACGGTTCGCTGTACGTCCTGGACTACGGGCGCGGCTTCTTCACCTCGGACTCCAAGTCGGCGCTGTGGCGCGTGACGTACCAGGGCGGCGCGGCGACTCCGGCCGCCGGTCAGCTGGCCAGGAAGGCGGGATGATGCGCTCCGCTACGGCATCCAAGCGATCCGGACGGTCCAGACGGTCCCGACGCAGACTGTGGACGGCGCTGTTCGCGTCGCTTCTGATGGTGCTCGGCCTGTCGTCGACGGCGGCCTACGGGCGCCCGGACAACTCGGGCCTCGCCGAGCAGCAGCAGACCCTGACGTGGACGGCCGGGGACGACATCACCAAGTACGCCTCGGCGCCCACGACGGCGGTCGCGGGCCAGACCACGATCGTCTTCGAGAACAGCACGGCGACCGGCAACACGACGGGCATGCCGCACACGCTGACGTTCGACACGTCCGACCCCGAGTACAACAACGACGTGCAGCTGAACATCCTGGCCAACCCCAACGACGACCAGGGCGGCAAGCACACCGCCACGGTCACGCTCACCCCCGGCCGCTACCGCTACCACTGCACGATCCCCGGCCATGAGTCGATGCAGGGCATCCTCGTCGTGACCGACGGCGGCGGCTCGGACACCACGGCGCCGCAGACGGCGGCGAAGGTCGACGGCACCACCAACTCGCAGGGGCAGTACGTCGGTTCGGCGACCGTCTCGGTGACGGCCACCGACAACGCGGGCGGCTCGGGCGTCGACAAGGTCGAGTACGCGGTGGGCGGGGACGGCGCGTGGCAGCCGTACACCGCTCCGGTGGTGGTCGACCAGGTCGGCACCCACAAGATCCGCTACCGGGCGTCCGACAAGGCGGGCAACGTCGCGGCGGAGAAGTCCGTCGACTTCACGGTGGTGGCGCCGCCCACGGACGACAGGACGCCGCCGGAGACCTCGGCGACCGTGACCGGCGAGAAGAACGACCAGGGCCAGTACGTGGGGATGGCGACGGTCACCGTCTCCGCCTCCGACACGGGCTCCGGCGTCAACACGACCGAGTACGCGTTCGGGGACGGCGCCTGGCAGCCGTACACGGCCCCGGTGATGGTCCACGAGGCGGGCACGCACAAGGTCCGCTACCGGGCGACCGACAAGGCGGGCAACCAGGCGGCGGAGAAGTCCGTGGAGTTCACGGTGGTCGCGCCGCCGGTCGAGGACAGGACACCGCCGGAGACCTCGGCGAAAGTCGAGGGCGACAAGAACTCGGACGGCGCCTACATCGGCAGGGCGAAGGTGACGGTCACCGCGACCGACGCGGAGTCGGGCGTCGCCAAGGTCGAGTACTCGCTGGACGGCGGCCCCTACCTCGCGTACGAGGCGCCGGTCGTCGTCGACCGCGTGGGCCGGCACACGGTGGCCTACCGCGCCTCGGACAAGGCGGGCAACACGGCGGAGGCGAAGAGCGCCGCCTTCACGGTGGCCGAGGGCGGCGGCGTGCCGGGCCCCAACTGCCCCGAGTACGACGAGCGGTTGACGGTCCTGGTCGGCACGGTCGACACGGGCATCCCGAACCGGGTCACCAACAACCGCTGCCGCATCAACGAGCTCATCGAGGACGAGAAGGAGTGGACGTCGCAGGCGCTCTTCCTCAAGCACGTGAAGACCATCACCGACCGGCTCCTCAAGGAAGGCGTCATCGACCAGCGCGAGTACAACAAGATCAACAAGGCGGCGAAGCAGTCGGGCATCGGCAAGCCGGGCCAGACCGAGGGCTACCGCAAGCTCTTCGACGGCACCAAGGAGTCCTTCGACCAGTGGGAGCAGGTGGGCGGCGGCAGGTTCGCCCTGAACGCCGACGGCACCCTCACCAGCGCCACCAATGTCGAGGGCATGGGCATGCTGTGGTTCCCGAAGCGCAAGTACGGCGACTTCTCCCTGAAGCTCCAGTGGCGGGACGACGCACCGGGCAACGGGAACGCCAACTCCGGTGTCTTCGTGCGCTTCCCGCACGTCCACGACCACCCGGAGGAGCCGCGCCCGGAGTGGGTCGCCATCAAGTACGGGCACGAGGTGCAGGTGCTCGACCGCCCCGACGGCGACATGTACAAGACCGGCTCGATCTACGGCTTCGACCGGGTGGGCCTCGCCGGAGCGGGCGTCACCCCGAAGGGCACGTGGAACGACTACGAGATCCGCGTGGTGGACCAGCACTTCTCGGTCTACCGCAACGGCGTCCTGCTCAACGAGTTCGACAACACGGGCGGCCAGGACTTCAACCCGCCCCGCTCGGACGACCCGGGCACGGACGGCCGGCGCTACGCCTCCGGCTATCTCGGGCTCCAGGTGCACAGCGTGACGGACGTCGTCTCGTACCGGGACATCCGCGTCAAGGAGTTGTAGCCGTCACGGCAGCCCCCGTGGTGCGGGCGGCCCGCTGAGACGAGCGAGAGGCCGTACGAGGAGATCTCCTCGTACGGCCTCTCGGCTGTGTCCGTGCTGCGACTTCGAAAAGTCGGGACGACAGGATTTGAACCTGCGACCCCTTGACCCCCAGTCAAGTGCGCTACCAAGCTGCGCCACGTCCCGATGCGCGATCCCCCGGGGCTTCGCCCCGCGTTCCCGCGATCACCTGAGCAGACACTACCCCACAGGGCGCCGCGTGTGCCAACTCACCGCTGCCGCGCATCCATTGCCGGGCCCCGAATCGAGGAATTAGTCTGCATTCGAAGCACACCTTACGGGGGATACGTACGGGGGATAACGTGAAGGTTCGACTGCTCGGCCCGTTAGAAATGACGGAAGGGTCCGTCACTCTCAAGATTCCCGGCGAGAAACTGCGTGCCATGGTCGCCGCACTCGCCCTCTCACCTGGTCGTCCCGTCTCTCGGAGCGACCTCATCGACGAGTTGTGGGGCGAGCGGCTGCCCCGCGACGCGGAGAACTCACTGCACGGTCATGTCGCCCGGCTGCGCCGCATCATTGACACGCGCATCGGAAAAGACAATCTCCGCGACCTCATTCAGACGTCAAATCGTGGATATATGCTCTCGCTTCCCGAAGACGATATTGACGCCTCGCTGTTCTGCAATCTGACCCGGCAGGCGGCCGCTCTCCACAGGACGGCTCCCGCGCACGCGCTCCGGCTTCTCACCCGCGCCCTCGCACTGTGGCGCGGGACCGCGCTGCTCGACACCGGCCAGGGCCTGATCAGCCGCACCGCGTACACCCGGCTGACCGAGACGCGGCTGACGGCGTACGAGTACTTCTTCGACGCCGCGATCCGGCTCGGGCTGCACCGCGAGATCGTCGCGGAGCTGTATCCGCTGCACACCCACCACCCGCTGCGCGAGCGGTTCTGCGAGCAGCTGATCACCGCCCTGTACCACTCGGGCCGCCAGGCCGAGGCCCTGGAGGTCTACCACCGCACGCGCCGCCGTCTGTCGGAACAGCTCGGCATCGAGCCGGGCGACGCGCTGCGCGCGCAGTTCCACCGGGTGCTGCGGCGCGAGCCGCTGACCGTGTGACAGGGCGCGACGGGGTCCGTCTCAGGGCGGTCTCAGCGTGATCTCAGGCCCGGGTGCCAGCGTGTCGGCATACGGGGTTGAAGGAGAGCGACATGCACGACGTGCGTGACGTGGAGCTGGGACCGGGGGCTCGGACGTACGGCTCGTACGTGCGGGGCGGGAGCGTGCCGGGCGAGCAGTGGGTGTACGTCGTCGACGCCGCCGCGCTGCTCGACGACGCGTACACCCCGCTCACGCTCAAGCGGAAGCTGGACAAGGGGCAGATCCCCAGGGAGCCGCTGCCCGCTTCGATCGTGGGCCGGGTGGCGCGGGCCTCGACGGACGTGCTGCAGCAGGCCCTCGAGGCCGCCGCCGAGGCCGCGCCCGCGTGGGCGTCGACGCCGCTGGAGGTCCGGCTCGACGCGGTGTGCGCGCTGCTGTGCGAGCGGGTCGTCGAGCGGGCCGGGGAGATCGAGGAGGTCCTCGTGCGGGAGGGCCATCCCCGGGCCCTGGCGCGCTGGCAGCTCTCGGGGATGCTGGCCGCCTGGGGTCCCGAGTCCGTCGCCTTCCATCACACCCAGATGCACCACGAGTTCCGGCACGGCGCCCGGGAGATCTCCGTGCGCCGCAGGCCGGACGGGGTGGTGTGCCTGAACCCGCCGCAGAACGCCCCGATGTCCGGCGCCCTGCTCGGCGTGCACGCGCTCTGCGCGGGCAACGCCCTCGTCGTACGTGCCCCGCGGAGCGGCCCGTTGGGAGTGATGTACGCGCTGCAGGAGCTGGTGGCGCCGGTGCTGGAGGAAGTGGGGGCTCCCCCCGGCACCCTCGGGGCGGTCTGCGGCGACCCCGGTCCCGTCCTGTCCGCGTGGCTGCGCAGCCCGCTGGTCGACGACGTCATGTACTTCGGCGCCAGCGAGGCCGGGCTGCGCTTCCAGCAGCGGTGCGTGGCCGCGGGCAAGAAGCCGGTGCTGGAACTCGCGGGCAACGACACGGTGACGGTGTGGAAGGACGCGGACTGCGCGCTCGCCGCCGAGGCCCTCGCGGAGGGGTTCTTCGGCTCGGGCCAGCTGTGCATGGTGCCCGCGCAGGTCCTCGTCCACCCGGCGGCGGCCGACCGGCTGCTCGCCGAACTCGTGCGCCAGGCACGGCTCGTACGGCCGGGGCGGGCGGGCGACGAGGGGGTGCTGCTCACGCCGGTGGCGCGCGGGCAGCGGTTCTTCGGCTGCCTGGAGGACGCCCTCGGCCGGGGCGCCGAACTCGTCTGCGGGGGCCACGCGATGCGCGTGGACGGCACCCGGGACCCGGCCGGGCCCTTCCTCGAACCCACGGTGGTCCTGGTGCGCGGGCTCGCCGGGGCGCGGCGCATCGCGGCGGTGCGCGAGGACACGTTCCTGCCGCTGCTGCCCGTCATCGTCGCCGAACCCGCCGCCGACGACGTGCTGTTGGGCCGCTTCGTCCAGTTCGTGAACAGCAACGGGCACGGTCTGCGCAACTCGCTGTGGGCGGCGGACCGGGCCGTCGTCGACCGGTTCGTGGACCGGGTCACGGCGGGCGGCCTTCTGAAGGTCAACGACTCGCACATCGGCTTCCTGCCGGGGCTGCCCTCGCACGGCGGCACCGGCCTGACCGGCGGGGTCTTCGGAGAGGCCAACTACCCGATGCTGCGCACCACCCACGTGCAGGGCGTGAGCGTCGCGGCGGGCGGCATCCGCCCGCGGGAGGCGGTCTTCGGCACGGACGGCACGGCAGCGGCCGGCTGAGAGAACTCCCCGCACCCGCCGACGCCGGGGGCTCGGCGCGTGCGGGGGTCCAAGAACCCGGCGCGGGGGCGCGGTGCCCGGCGTCCCAGCCCCGTCTCCGCGGAATCTCAGGGCTGTTCGGCAGGCTGGCGAGGACGGGCGTCCCGCAGCCGACCCGCGCCCCGAGATGAACTTCGATCCGAACTTCCATACGCATCCTTAACGCCACTCGCGCGCACGCCATGCGCACACTGTGCACACGAGCAACATGACCCCCTGCTCGTCGCACCCCACAACCTCGTCTCCGACCAAGACGGAGTGCCTTCTTCATGAGCCCATCGTTCAACTCCGTTCTGGTGGTGGCCAATCCGGCCGCGGGCGGATACCGGCAGGACATGCTGGAGGACGTGCTGCGGCTGATCGCCAAGTCCGGCGCGGCGGTCACACCGCTGATGACCGGGGATCCTGGACACGCCCGCACCTTCGCCCGGGTGGCGGCCGCCCCGGGCGGCCCCGACGCCCTCGTCGCGCTCGGCGGCGACGGAACCGCGCGCGAGCTGATGCGCGGACTCGTCGACGGCGGGCGGATGTCGGGCCCTCCCGAGGACCGGCCGCCGCGCCCCCTGCTGCTCGTCCTGCCCGGCGGCACCGCCAACTCCATGTATCGGGAGATCTGGTCGGACCTGCCCTGGCGCACCGCGCTCGAACTCGCCCTCGACAAGCCCCGGGTGCGCCGCCTCGACCTGGCCGGGGTCGCGGAGACCGGGGGCCTCGCGCTCGTGGGCGCCTCCTCGGGCCTGGCCGCGCGGACGCTCGCCGCGCTGCGCGGGGGCGGGCCGGGGCCGGCGAGCGCGCGTTACGAGGCGGCGACGGCCGAGGCGCTCGACGGCTTCGCACCGTATCCGGGGCGGGTACTCGTCGACGGCGTCGAGGTGCACCGGGGGCCCACGGTCTCCGTGCACGTGGGCGGCGGCCGCCACCGCATGGGCCTGTTCCGGCCGCTGCCGCTGTCCGAGATCGACGACGGGCTGCTGGACGTCTGTGTGGCCGGGGCCGCGCTCCCCGTGCCGCGCCTGCTCGAACTGATGCGGGACGGCGGCCAGTTGGGCCACGAGGGCGTCGTGCACGCGCGGGGCCGCCGCGTCACGGTGGAGCGCACCGACGGCCGCCCCCTCCTGTTCGAGTACGACGGCGACCTGGCCGCCGGCGACTCCGCCGGCTACACCCTGGAGGTCGTCCCGCGGGCCCTGCCGGTCCTCGCGCCACCGGACGACCAGGCACGCTGAACGCCGCAAGGGCCGCCCCCTCCACGGGGACGGCCCTTGCGCTGCCTTACGGGGAAGACGTCAGCTCAGCGTCTCGAGCGCCTGGTTCAGGGTCGTCGAGGGACGCATGACGGCCTTGGCCTTCGGCACGTCGGGCTGGTAGTAGCCGCCGATGTCGGCCGGCTTGCCCTGCACGCCGTTCAGCTCGCCGACGATCGTCTGCTCCTGCTCGGTCAGCGTCTTGGCCAGGGCCGCGAACGCCTCCGCGAGCTGCGCGTCGTCGGTCTGCTTGGCCAGCTCCTGGGCCCAGTACAGGGCCAGGTAGAAGTGGCTGCCGCGGTTGTCGATGCCGCCGACGCGACGGGTCGGCGACTTGTCCTCGTTGAGGAAGGTCGCCGTGGCGCGGTCGAGGGTGTCGGCGAGCACCTGGGCGCGGGCGTTGCCGCGCGACTGGGCGAGGTGCTCGAAGCTGGCCGCGAGCGCGAAGAACTCGCCCAGGCTGTCCCAGCGCAGGTAGTTCTCCTTGACGAGCTGCTGGACGTGCTTCGGGGCGGAGCCGCCGGCACCCGTCTCGAAGAGGCCGCCGCCCGCCATCAGCGGGACGACCGACAGCATCTTGGCGCTGGTGCCCAGCTCCAGGATCGGGAAGAGGTCGGTCAGGTAGTCGCGCAGCACGTTGCCGGTGACCGAGATGGTGTTGAGGCCCTCACGGATGCGCTCCACCGACAGCTTGGTGGCGTCGACCGGGGAGAGGATCTTGAGGTCCAGGCCCTCGGTGTCGAACTCCGGCAGGTACGCCTTGACCTTGGCGATCAGATTGGCGTCGTGCGCGCGGGTCTCGTCCAGCCAGAACACGGCCGGGTCGCCGGTGGCGCGGGCGCGCGTGACGGCGAGCTTGACCCAGTCGCGGACCGGGGCGTCCTTGGTCTGGCAGGCGCGGAAGATGTCGCCCTCGGAGACCGTCTGCTCGATGAGGGCGTTGCCCTCGGCGTCGACCACGCGGACGGTGCCGGTGGTGGGGATCTCGAAGGTCTTGTCGTGCGAGCCGTACTCCTCGGCCTTCTGCGCCATCAGGCCGACGTTCGGGACGGAGCCCATGGTGGACGGGTCGTAGGCGCCCTTGGCACGGCAGTCGTCGATGACGACCTGGTAGACGCCCGCGTAGGAGGAGTCCGGGATGACGGCGAGGGTGTCCGCCTCGGCGCCGTCCTTGTCCCACATGTGGCCCGAGGTGCGGATCATGGCCGGCATGGAGGCGTCGACGATGACGTCGGAGGGGACGTGCAGGTTGGTGATGCCCTTGTCGGAGTCGACCATGGCGAGCTCGGGGCCCTCGGCCAGCTCGGCCTCGAAGGACGCCTTGATCTCGGCGCCGTTCGCCAGCGCCTCCAGGCCCTTGTAGATGCCGCCGAGACCGTCGTTCGGGGTCAGGCCCGCGGCCGCGAGGTCGGCGCCGAAGGCCGCGAAGGTCTTCGGGAAGAAGGCGCGCACCACGTGACCGAAGACGATCGGGTCGGAGACCTTCATCATCGTGGCCTTGAGGTGCACGGAGAAGAGGACACCCTCGGCCTTGGCCCGGGCGACCTGCTCCGTGAGGAACTCGCGCAGCGCGGCGACGCGCATGACGGAGGCGTCGACGACCTCGCCCTCGAGGACCGGTACGGACTCGCGCAGGACGGTGGTGGAGCCGTCGTCACCGACCAGCTCGATCCTGAGCGCGCCCGCCTTCTCGATCACGACGGACTTCTCCGTCGAGCGGAAGTCGTTCTGGCCCATGGTCGCGACGTTCGTCTTGGACTCGCCGGTCCAGGCGCCCATGCGGTGCGGGTGGGTCTTGGCGTAGTTCTTCACCGAGGCCGGGGCGCGGCGGTCGGAGTTGCCCTCGCGCAGGACCGGGTTGACGGCGCTGCCCTTGACCTTGTCGTAGCGGGCGCGGACGTCCTTGTCCTCGTCGGTCTGCGGGTCGTCCGGGTAGTCGGGAAGCGCGTATCCCTGGCCCTGCAGCTCGGCGATGGCGGCCTTCAGCTGCGGGATGGAGGCCGAGATGTTCGGCAGCTTGATGATGTTCGCCTCGGGCGTCTTGGCCAGCTCGCCCAGCTCGGCGAGGGCGTCGGCGATGCGCTGGCCCTCCTCGAGGCGCTCGGGGAAGCTCGCGATGATGCGCCCGGCCAGCGAGATGTCACGCGTCTCGACGTTGACACCGGCCTGCGACGCGTACGCCTGGATCACAGGCAAGAAGGAATGCGTCGCGAGGGCCGGGGCCTCGTCAGTGTGGGTGTAGATGATGGTCGAGTCAGTCACCGGGTGCTCCGCTCCACGTCTGCAACATTGCTCGACATCAAGATATCTCGTGAGGGGGCCCTGCCGGACAGGGCCCCGGAGGTTCCCGGACGATCGGCCCCTCAGCCCCAGTCCTCGTTGTTCGGCGACGGCGTGCCCCAGTCCTCGTTCAGCGGGTTCGGGGAGCCCCAGTCCTCGTTGGGCGGGGCGCCGGCGGTGGTGGGGGCGCCCCAGTCCTCGTTCTCGCCGGAGGACGTGTGGAGCGTGAGCTGGGCGGCCGCGAGGAGCGCGAGGCCCGCGATCAGGGCGACGACGATCCGCTTGACTCCGGCGCTCCACACGGACTGGGTCTGGGTCATCATTTCTGCTCTCCCGTCATTCGGAGGCGGAATAACCGCCGTCTTCCGGCGAGTTCCGCCGAGGCGCAAATGACGTTATGGAGCGCCAGCTTCGCCTTATTATCGCGCCGACTTCACCCCTCGATTAACGGGGCGATAACCCCCAGGCCAGGTGGGGATTTCCCTACCTCAAGAGATCTTCCGGAGGGCTGGACCGGGCCCCTGACCAGGAGGAAGAGGAACCCATCGGCTCGGCATATTCCTCCGGCGACTTTCTTGATCTGATCCTTCGACACCGTTTACCCGGGGCCGTTAAACGGATCAAAGGAGATCGATAAGGCGGACCCCCGCGGCGATAACGGAACGAAAACAGGGCGGGCTAGGTTCTTACTCGACAGCGGCACCCCTGCTGAATTCAGCTACTCATGGAGGACCGAAGATGCCCATGAACATCGCCCGTCGGTTGAGCGAGCGGGAGGACCGTCTCGCCGCGCTCGACCGGGACATCGTCGACCTGCTCCAGCAGCGCGCCGCCGTCGCGGACCAACTGCGGATGCTGCACCGGATGTCCGGGGACGCGGAGCCGGGACGGACCCGGGAGAACGAGGTGCTCGGCCGCTACCACGAGGCCCTCGGCCGCCCCGGCACCGTGATCGCGATGCAGCTGCTCGCGATGGACCGCGTGGAGCGACGGCCGGGTGCCGTGCTGTCCGCGCGCACGGACGTACGGGAGGACGTGCGCGAGGACGTGCGCGAGGAGATGCCGGTCGCGGCCTGAGACACCCATGCCGGAGGCGGCGCCCCCTCACTCCAGGGGGCGCCGCCTCCGGCATGCGCGCTCACGGTCGTACGGACGCCGTCATGTCGTACGGGCGCAGTCATACGGGTGCCCCGGCGGATCCCGCCGCCGGGGCACCCTCTGCGCTACGCCACGCTCGCCAGCACCGGCGCCCGCATCCGCTCCTGCTGCCCCGCGATGTGCGCGAGGTACCGCAGGACGGCGAGCACACGGCGGTTGTCGCGGTTGTGGCCGGGCAGGCCGAGCTTGCCGAAGAGCGCGGCGACGTGTTTCTCGACGGTGCCCGCCGAGACCTTCAGGTCCTGGGCGATGGCGCCGTTCGTGCGGCCCTGCGCCATCAGCGCGAGTACCTGCCGCTCCCGGTCGCTGAGCGGGCCGAGCGCGCCCGTGTCCCCGTCCCCGGCCGCGCCGGCCTGGGCGAGGGCGCCCACGAGCCGGGGGTCGACGACGGTGCCGCCGCCGGTGAGGACGTCGAGCGCGGACAGCAACTCGCCGCTGTGCATGACCTGTTCGAGGAGCACGTAGCCGACCCCGGCGCCGCCCTCCGCGAAGAGGAGCGCCGCGTGCCGGGGGTCGGGCGCCGTCGTGTAGCAGAGCGCGGCGGTGTCCGGCAGGGTGCGCCGGGCGGCGAGGGCCGCGCGCACGCCGTCGTCGGTGGCCGCGGTCAGGACGGCGTCGGGCCGGTGTTCCCGGACGACGGCGGGCAGCGTGCCCGGGGCGGCGAGGGCCGCGAGGGTGCGGTGGCCGTGGCCGCGCAGCACCTGGCTGAGACCGGCCCGCAGGACGGTGGATGATTCGGCGATCACGATGCGCATACCTGGACGGTAGGCCGCGCCGCCTTCAACGGGTTATCGCCTCTGTATCGCCGGGCCGGCACCGTTCCACCGCTGGTCCGCGGGCGGCTGAAGCGCGTCATCCGCGGGCCGGCGGGGGCTGGGCGCGCAGTCCCCCGCGCCCCTTGGGTGCCCCTCTCGGAACGTGCGCCCCGCTCACTCCCGCAGCACCCGCAACGCCCTCTCCGCCCGCTCCTGGAGCGGCTTCACGCCGACCCGCTCGAAGCGCTCCTGCGCCGCGAGGAGGTGGCGGTGGGCGTCCGCGTCGCGGCCCTGCTGGCGGCAGACCTCGCCCAGAGCGAGGCTGATCTGGCCCTCGACCACGGGGCTGTCGATGCGGGACGCGATGTCGAGGGCGTCGTCGAGGGTCTCCTCGGCGCGGCGCCAGGAGCCCGCCGCCATGCGGGTCTCGCCGAGCCCGAGGAGCGTGTAGGCGAGGCCGACCATGTCGGACTTGGCCTTGACGATGTGCAGGACCTTCAGGAAGCACTGCTCGGCGAGGTCGAGGCGGTCCTGTGCGAGGTAGGCGCGGGCCAGGCGGTGGGTGCCCTGGGCGACGCCGCGCACGCCGCCCTCGCCGATGGCCTCCGAGATCTTCACGGCCTCCAGGCTGCAGCGGACCGCCTCGTCGGGGTTGGCCCGGTCGAGCTCGATCTGCGCCATGTTGTTCATGGCGTGCGCCTCCGACGAGCGGTCCCCCACCGCGCGGAAGATGTGCCGCGCCTCGTCGAGCCACGCCATCGCCTCGTCGAGGGAGCCCCGCATGCGGGCCACGATGGCCATGTTGCGCAGGGTCAGGGCCCGCCCGTGCTCCTCCTCGATCTCCCCGTACAGCGCGAGCGCCTCGGCGAAGTACGCCTCGGCCGTCTCCAGCCTGCGCAGCCGCAGTTCGACCGCCCCGATGTCGTGGAGCATGGCGGCCTGCCCGCGCAGATTGCCCCGCTCCCGGCACACGGCGAGGGCCCGCTCGCAGCAGAAGCGCCAGTCGTCGACGTAGTTGCGGATCTCGAAGAGCGTCACCATCGACATGCACAGGTCCCAGGCGAGCTCGTCCATGCCCTGGCCCGCGGCCTGGTCGATCACGGCGCGCAGCGAGAGCCGCTCGGCCTCGAACCACTCCAGGGGACCGGAGAGCAGCTCGTCCAGGAGGTCCTCCTCGACGGGCCTGCGCGCCACCACCCCGTGGATGACCGTGAAGTCCCCGCCGTACTCCCGGCGGTGGGCGGTCTCGGCGATGGTCAGGCAGGTGCGGAAGTAGCGGTCGCGGGCGGCCTCCCGCTCGGCGGGCTCCTCCTCGTCGGCGGCGCGCTCGGCCGCGTACAGGCGCAGCAGGTTCTGCAGCCGGTAGCGGAGCTGCCCCGTCGCGTCGAGCCCGGTGACCTCCAGGAAGTGGGCGTCGACGAGGTCCTCGATGAGCCGTTCCGCGTCGGCCACGTCGGTGTCGAGGACGGCGGCCGCGGTCCACGCGGCGAAGTTCGGGACGGTCAGCAGGCCGAGGAGCCGGTAGAGGCGCGCGGCGTCGGGCGGCAGGTAGCGGTAGCTGAGCTCCAGGCCCGCGCGGACCTTCGACTCGCCCTGGCTGAGCTCGTCCAGGCGGCGCCGCTCGTCACTGAGGCGGCGCACCATCTGCCGCAGCGTCCAGTGCGGTTTGGAGGCGAGGCGTGCGGCGACGATGCGCAGGGCCAGCGGGAGCCGGTCGCAGAGGCCGACGAGTGCGGTGGCGTCGGCGGTGGCGACGGCCACGCGGGGTTCGCCGACGATGGTCGCGAGGAGGGCGCGGGAGTCCTCCTCGGGCAGCAGGCCGAGGTTGACGCGGGCCTGCGGCGGCCAGACGACGAGTTCCTCCTGCTGTTCGCGGCTGGTGACGACGACGCAGCACTGGTCGCCGCCGGGCAGCAGCGGCCGGGCCTGGGCGAGGGAGCGGACGTTGTCGAGGACGACGAGGGTGCGGCGCCCGGCGAGCATGCTGCGGTAGAGGGCGACGCGGGCGTCGGTCTCGGCGGGGATCTGGTCGCTGGGCACGCCGAGGGAGCGCAGGAACCGGCTGAGTACGTCGCCGGGGTCGGTGGGCTCCGGGTCGTCCTCGTAGCCGCGCAGGTCGGCGAAGAGCCGTCCGTCCGGGAAGTGTTCGCAGACGCTGTGCGCCCAGCGCACCACGAGCCCGGTCTTGCCGACGCCGGCGACGCCGGTGACCAGGCCGACGGTGGAGGCGGGGGCGCCCTCCCGCTCGGCCTCCACGAGGCTGTCCAGGGCGGCGAGTTCGGCGCCGCGGCCGGTGAACCCCGGGGTGTCCGGGGGCAGTTCGGAGGGGACGACGGTCGGCACCGGTTCCGGCGCGGGCGGCGTCGGGGGCGCGGGTCCCTCAGGGGTGCGCAGGTCGGGCGGTGCGCCGATGGCCGGGTCGTCGTTGAGGATCGCGTCGTGCAGGGCGCGCAGGTCGGGGCCGGGTTCCAGGCCCAGCTCCTCGATGAAGTGGCGGCGGGCCTCGCGGAAGGTCTCCATCGCCTCGGCCCGCCGCCCGGACCGGTAGCGCGCGAGCATCAGGTGGCCCCGGGTCCGCTCCCGCAGCGGCTGGTCCCTGACGACGCCCGCGAGTTCGGGGATGATCTCCTGGTGGGCGCCGAGCTCCAGCTGGACGGCGGTGGCGTCGTCGTACGTGTTGAGCCGGACCTCTTCGAGGCGGGCCGCCTCGTCCTCGACCTGACGTCCGCTCACCCCGGCGAGCACGGGTCCGGTCCACAGGCGCAGCGCCCGGGCGTAGGCGTCGGCGGCCTCGGGGAGCTGTCTTTTGCGCACGGCGTCGTCGGCCTGGGCCACGAGGTCGTCGAAGTCGGCGAGGTCGAGGCCGCAGCTGCCGGAGTCGAGGCGGTAGCCGGGGTGCGCGGTGACGATGGTGTCGCCCTCGGCGCCCTCGGCCTTGAAGGTCTTGCGCAGCGCGGCGATGCAGATGGCCACCTGGGTGCGGGCGGTGGCGGGCGGGCTGCCGTTCCAGACGGTGTCCACCAGGGTGTCGACGGACACGACGCGTCCCCGGCCGAGTAACAGCAGCGCCAGAATGGCGCGTTGTCGTGCTCCTCCCACGGAAATGGCGCGATCACCGATGGTTGCTTGCAGCGGGCCGAGTATGCAGAAGCGGAGCCGATCCCCCACCGGACCTCCCCGTACCGATGTCTCCGTGCCGGGCGGATCACATGCGTGGCGCTTGCGTGCACTTTGGAAGAACGCGCGGAGTGTATCAACTCTCTTACCGGAGTGGCCGGTTCGTGTCGCCGGTCTCTCGTCGATCACCGCGGTGGGGCGCCGGCCCGCCGCGCTGGGGGTTTTCCCCACCCCGGTCTCCGGATGACCCACATTCCGGCCGTCCCCCGCTCGCCGTAGCGTCCCATTCCAAGAAATCGGTTCAAGGGTTCGGATCACCGAAGCCGTGCGGCGAAGGAGGGAATTCCCTTGACGCAGTCTCCCGTGGCGTCCACTCCCTGGCACCGGGATCCGGTGCTGCGACTCCTGGCGGCCGGGAGTCTGCTGAACGGTCTTGCTTTCTTCGCGACACTGCCGTTCCTTACGCTCTATCTCTCCGACATATCGCGGCTTTCCGGCGGCGAGATCGGTCTTGTGGTGGGCAGTGTCGCCCTCATCGAGGCTTTCGGCGGAACGGTCGGCGGAGTCCTCACCGACAGAATCGGTGGCATGCGGGTCATCCAGGCCGGGCTCCTGGTGAATATCGCCGCCTATACGAGTCTCGCGGTGGCCCGTGAACTCGGCCTCATCATCGCCCTGGTGGGGCTGCTCGGCGTCGGCCGGCTGCTCACCGAACCCGCGATGAAGAAGCTCCTCTCGCTGCAGGCCACCGGTTCCGGTGCCATGGTGTTCCGGATCCGCTATGTGACCCTGTGCGTCGGCGCGACGATCGGCCCGCTCGGCGGCGCCGTTCTCTACCGCCTCGGCAACTGGCTCATCTTCGTGACCCCCGCGGTCATCTTCGCCGCGTATTTCCTGCTCGTCCTCGCCAAAGCGCCGCTCCTGCGGGCCCTCGACACCCCGGGCCGTTCGGAGGACCACCGTGCGGGCTGGCGGGTCGCGGTGGCGGACACGCTGCTGCTGCGGGTGGTCGGGGCCGGGTTCGTGCTCTTTCTGGTCTTCTCCCAGTTCGAGTCGATCGTGCCGCTCTACATCAAGAATGTGCAGGGCAGTTCGGCCGTCACCTATTTCTCCACGCTCCTCGCCATCAACGCCGCGCTCGGCATCGTCATGCAGTGGCCCGCGGAATGGCTGTCCCGGCGCATTTCGCAGCAGCGTCTCGCGCTCGTCGGCTGTGCCGCCTTCGCGGTGGCCGCGCTGCTCTTCCGCGGACTCGAGGTCCATGTGGCGCTGATGTTCGCGGGCGTGGTGTTCTGGACGATCGGTGAGGCGGTGCTCTATCCGATGCCGGACACCGTGATCCACCACATCACGCCGGATTCCCGCAAGGGTGCCTACTTCGGTCTCGCCGAGACCCGCTACCTGGGGTTCTTCGCCGGTCCTGCCGCGGGCGGCGCGCTCCTCGGCGTCGCCTCCACCCTCTACTTCGGCCTGATGGCCGTGACCATCTTCGGCACGTGGATTCTGCTGCGCGAGAAGCGGCTGCACTCCGGCGGCAGGGGGCCCGGAACGGAATCCGGAACGGAATCCGGAACGGAATCCGGAACAGAATCCGAAAAGGAGACCGAGACCGAGACGGAAAGCCCCGAGGACATCCCCGCGGAACCCCGAAAGGTGCTGACGTGACCACCATCGTGCTGCCCCTCCGCATCCCCGCCACCGTGACCCCGCTCGGCGACTGGCTCGCCGCCGTGAAGGACGAGCTGACCCTCATCACGAGCCGCGAGGCCGAGCCGGGCTACGCCACCCAACTCCCCCACATCCGCGCCGTGTCCGACTACTCCGCGGGCCCCGAGGTCGAGGAGCTCCTCGACGAGCTGTGCGCCGTCGGGTCCGCCGTCACCCTCGTGCACGTCACGGAGGACGACATCCTGCGCTGTGCCCGCGCCCGGGACCGCCACGACCTGCCGGGCCTCCGCCACGAACAGGCCCTGCCCTGGCGGGACAAGCTCGTCATGAAGGAGGCCGTCAGCGCCCACGGCGTGCCCGCGCCGCACTTCGTGAAGCCCCAATCGGCGGCCCACGCCGAGGAGTTCGCGGCGCGCGTCGGCTACCCCGTCGTGGTCAAGCCGCGCCTGGGCTACGCCTCCATGGGCGTACGCCTGGTGCGGGACGCGGACGAGCTGCGCGCGGCCGCCGCCGACTGGGACCCCGAGGACGTCCTCGTCGAGTCCTTCACCCCGGGCGACGTGCTGCACATCGACGGCTTCACCCAGGACGGCAAGGTCCTCTACGTCCAGGCGTCCCGCTACCTCAACAACTGCCTGTCGTTCCACGACACCCTGCCGCTGGGCAGCGTCCAGCTCGACCGGGACGGCGAGGAGCACGCGCGGCTCGCCCGGTTCGCCGAGCGGGTGGTCGCGGCGCTGCCCGGCGTCGACTTCAGCCCCTTCCACCTGGAGGTGTTCCGCCGTCCGGCCGCCGAGGACCGGCCCGGCCCGGACGGCCGTCCCGGCCCGGGTGACCTGGAGTTCTGCGAGATCGCCTGCCGGCTCGGCGGCGCCCACATCATGGAGGCCCTCACCTACGCGACCGGCGTGAACCCCGCCCGGCTGTGGATCGACCACCAGATCGGTCTGCGCAGCGGCCCCGAGACCCCCCTCGCCGACACCGGGCGGCGCTACGGCTGGCTGCTCGTGCCGCCGCGCGCCGGACGGCTTGTGCACATCGCCGCTCCCCCCGACACCGGATTCATCAAGGACTTCATCGTCAAGACGGCCGTGCCCCGTGACTTCGACGGCGCGCACGGATCCACCGATTCGTATCTCGCCTTCGTGGTCGAAGGAGAGACCGAGCACGAGGTCGAGGCGAATCTCCGCAAGTGCGTTGACATAGCAGCCGAATGCAGCGAATGGGAAGGCGTGGATGTCTGAGTTTCAATTCTCCGGGAGGCATGTGGTCGCCGATGTCTTCGGCATCTCTCCCGATGCGATCAATGACGCTTCGCTGATCATGCGAAGCCTGGAAGCGGGGATCGAGCAATCGGGAGCCACCATCTGCGGCTCCCAGGCCAAGCACTTCGAACCGAATGGGTTCACCGCGCTCTATCTGCTGTCTGAGTCCCATGTTTCCGTGCACACCTACCCCGACGAGCGGTCCCTGTTCTTCGACGCGTTCACCTGCGGCGAGAAGTGCAGGCCCGAACTGATCATCCATGAGCTCGTGGCCGCCCTCGGCGAGTGCGAGCACCACATCCAGATCCTGGACCGGGGCGAGGAGCCCGGCGCCGCCGAACCCGACTTCACCATCAAGCTCGCCAGCTGAAAGCCCGCCCGGCCGAACGACGAAAGGAAACACCGTGAAGCTCAACGCGGACCAGGGATTCATCAAGTTCGACCGCCAACTCCCGCTCTACAACTGGCTGTACCCGCTCAAGGGCCAGGAGACCGACAAGCAGACCGTCACCGACGCGCACGCCCGCCTCGACACCACCGCCATCCGCAGCCGCGCGCTCTACTTCCACATTCCGTTCTGCGAGACCATCTGCACCTTCTGCATGCTCAACCGCGGCATCGGCGTCGAGGGCAGCGACGCGATCGAGATGTACGTCCAGGCGCTCATCAAGGAGATCCGGCTCAAGGCGTCCTGGCCCGCCGTCACCGCCGTCCCGCCGCGCGTCATCTGGTTCGGCGGCGGCACCCCCACCATGCTCACCGCCGACCAGATCCGGCGCGTGGGCGCGGTCATCAACGAGTGCTTCGACCTCTCCCAGCTCGAGGAGTGGACCATCGAGATGGAGGTCAAGAGCGTCACGCGGGAGAAGTGCCAGGCGTTCAAGGACATCGGCGTCACCAAGGCCCGGCTCGGCCTGCAGACCTTCGACCCCAAGTACCGCAAGCTCTTCAACATCACGGCCACCCTGGAGGACACGTACCGCGTGGTGGCGCTGCTCGGCGAGTACTTCGACTACCGCAGCTTCGACATCCTGTACGGGATGCACGGCCAGACCACGGCGGACTTCGCGCAGGACATCCAGAAGGCCATCGACCTCGGCACCGAGTCCTGCGAGTTCTACCCGATCAACCACCTGGTGACCCAGAACTCCCTGCACACCGGCTACCAGTCGAAGAAGCTGCAGCCGCTCAACTACGTGGACAAGATGGGCCACACCATCTTCGCCAACCACTATCTGCGCAACTCCGGCTACCGCCTCTACAACGGCCACGGCTACGTCCGCCACCCGAATCCCGGCGAGGACACGGACTTCATCTCGCGCAGCTACTCGAACAAGTACCACGAGTACTGCTGGGCCCACTGGGACGACGACCTGATCGGCTTCGGCGCCAGCTCCACCACGCAGTGCCTGGACTGGACGATCATGAACGACGAGAGCCGGACCAGCTACATCAAGAACCTCCTCGACCACGACGACCTCAAGGTCAAGGTCACCCGCGCCGAGCACGTCCCCTACGAGCGCGGCCTGGTCCTCGCGCTGCCGTACCACGGGCACATCGACAAGAGCCGCATCCTGTGGGACCGGATCCCCGGTGAAGTCACCGAGCGCTTCGGCGAGTTGCTGGACGCCGGGATGTTCGAGGAGCGGCCCGGCAGCTACGCGATCACCGAGCTCGGCTGGACCTGGTACGTGAACATGATGTACTACATGTCGCCCGCGGCCGACCGGAAGATCCTCGACGAGTTCGTGGCCAACCGCTCCAAGAACGGCGGCATCACCGACGGCGAGCGCCGCATGACGGCCATCGACACCAACCCCCTGCGGGCCGAGGCGCGCACACCGCTGCCCCTCGCCGTGGTCGGCTGAGGCGGGGATGCGTCATGGTTGCCACACTCCCGAAGACAGCACGGACGCGATCGTCCGAAGAGCTGTGGACCGAGGGCCGCCAGTACCTGGCAGGCACGGACTGGCCGGCCGCCGCGGCCCGCGCCGGTGAGCTCGCCGGCGCAGCCCTGGCCTGCAACATCGGCTGGCTGGCCGGGGAGGCCACGGACGCGCACACGGCCGCCGCCCACACCGTCCGGTACGCGCGGCTCGCCGGGCTCCTGGGCCGGCTGCCCGCCACCACCTGGCTGGAGGCGGACGCCCCGCACCTCGGCGTGGACCTCGGCTCCGAGGTGTGCCTGCGCAATCTGCGGGCCGTCGCGTCCCGGCTGCCCGCCGGGCGCCTCATCCAGATCGGCGCGGAGGACGCGGGCCGCACCGACGTCGTCCTGGACACGGTGCTCGCCGCACACCGCGAGGGACTGCCGGTGCGCGCCACCGTCCAGGCCAATCTGCACCGCAGCGAGCAGGACGTGGACCGGATCGTCCGGGAGGGCTGCCCGGTCCGGCTGGTGAAGGGCGGCTTCCGGGAGACGCCCGAACTGGCCCTGCAGAACCCGGCGTTGATCGACGCGGCCTACGCCCGCCTCGCCCGGCGCCTGGCCCGCGCCCGGGTGCCGCTGACCCTCGCCACGCACGACGCGCGGATGTGGCAGCGGCTGCTCCTGCCCGATCTGCCGGGCGTGTCCGTGGAGCTGCTGCTCGGCGTGCTGCCCGAGGAGGCGCTGCGGCTGCGCCGCTCCGGGGTGCCGGTGCGCCTGTACGTGCCGTTCGGCACCGACTGGCAGGGCTATGTGGCCAAGCGGGTCAGCGACGCGGAGGCCGTCCGGGCGCGCGAGAGCCGAGCGAAGGAGGCGTCATGAGCGTCATGAGGACGTCGGCGAAGCCGCGTGCCCCGCGCGCGCTGCGCACCCCGCCGCCCCGGCTGGCCGAGGCCGTCGTGCTCATCGACGGCGTCCTGAACGGGCTGCCGTTCAAGCAGGCGTGCCGGGACGCGGGGCTGCCCGTGATCGGGGTCTACACCTTCGACCGGCAGGCCCTGGAATCCATGGCCCCGCAGCACGCGGACGGGGATGCGGCGAGCCTGTACGGCGACGACCCGTTCGAGATCACCGCCTGGCTCAAGGAGGTGACGGACTCGGTGGCGGCCGTCGTCCCGGCCACCGAGCCGGGGGTGCGGTGCGCGGCCGAGGTCGCCGACCTGTGGGGGCTGCCGTCCAACCCGGTGCCCACGGCGAGCGCCTGCCGCGACAAGCGCCTGATGCGCGACCTGGCCCGGCGGGCCGGGCTGCGGGTGCCCGCGTACGAGGCGGTGCGGGACGTCGAGGGTGTGCGCGCCGCGGCCCGCCGCACCGGCTTCCCCGTCATCGTGAAGCCCGCCACCGGGGCGGCCTCGCACAACGTGTTCCTGGTCGAGGACGCCCGGGAGCTCGCGGGGATCTTCGGGGCGAACCGCCGCGACCTGTTCGGCGGCGTCGTCGACGAGTGGCTGGTGGAGGAGTACGTGCGCGGCAGCGAGTACGCGGTGAACACCTTCACCGTGAACGGCCGCCACACCATCCTGGACACCTGGCAGTACCAGCTGCCCAGCACGGACGACTACGACAACCCGTACTGGAACTTCGTGCAGCTGGACGGCCCGACGCCCGCGCGCACGGTCGTCGAGCGGTTCGCGCTGCAGGTGCTCGACGCCTTCGGGATCCGCATCGGCCCCTGCCACGTCGAGATCAAGCTGGACCCGGCCGGCCGCCCGGTCCTCATCGAGATCGGCGCGCGGCTGCCCGGGGCGGGCATCCCCCTGCTGTGGCAGCGGCACAGCGACTGGCGCCCGTACCACGACACGCTCGCCTGCTACCTGGGCCGCCGCCCCGAACTCGCCGATGCCCGGCCCCGGTTCAGCGCGACCGTCGGGATGTGCTTCATCCGCAACGACGGCCCGCCCGGGGTGCTGCGCGCCCTCGACGGCCTCGACCAGGTCGCGCGCTACCCGGGCGTGGAGGAGATCATCACGCCGTTCCGCGCCGGTGACCCGGTGCCGCGCACCCGCGACCTCGGCACCGAGATCGCCAAGGTCCGGGTCTCGGCGCCCACCGGGCCCGCCCTGCAGTCCCTGATCTCGTCCGTGCGGCGCACCGTGCGCGCGGACGTCGTCACGGACGAGGCCGTGGTGGACCCTGCCGCATAGCCCCCGCCGGGCACCCCAACTCCCGTATCCCACCTGGTTCTTGAGGAGAGCCATGCCCCGACGCCTGTTCACCTCGGAGTCCGTCACCGAGGGACACCCCGACAAGATCGCCGACCGGATCAGCGACACGGTGCTCGACGCGCTGCTGCGCGCGGACCCCGCGGCCCGCGTGGCCGTCGAGACGCTGATCACCACCGGTCAGGTCCATGTGGCCGGTGAGGTCACGACGACCGCGTACGCCGACATCGCCGCCCTGGTGCGCGAGCAGATCCTCGCCATCGGCTACGACGCCTCCGGCAAGGGCTTCGACGGCGCCTCCTGCGGCGTCTCCGTCTCCCTCGGCGCACAGTCGCCCGACATCGCCCAGGGCGTGGACACCGGCGGCGCCGGCGACCAGGGCCTGATGTTCGGCTACGCCACCGACGAGACCCCGGAGCTGATGCCGCTGCCCATCCAGCTCGCCCACCGCCTGGCCCGCCGGCTGACCGCCGTGCGCAAGGACGGCACGCTCCCCTATCTGCGGCCCGACGGCAAGACGCAGGTGACCATCGAGTACGAGGACGACCGCCCGGTGCGCCTGGACACCGTGGTCGTCTCCTCCCAGCACGCACCCGACATCGACCTGGGCTCCCTGCTCGCCCCGGACATCCAGGAGCACGTCGTGGAGCCGGAGTTGAAGGCGCTCGCCGAGCAGGGCGTGACGCTGGAGAGCGACGGCTACCGGCTCCTGGTCAACCCCACGGGACGGTTCGAGATCGGCGGCCCGATGGGCGACGCGGGACTGACCGGACGGAAGATCATCGTCGATACGTACGGGGGCTACGCCCGGCACGGCGGCGGCGCCTTCTCCGGCAAGGACCCCTCGAAGGTGGACCGCAGCGCGGCGTACGCGATGCGCTGGGTCGCGAAGAACGTGGTGGCGGCGGGCCTGGCCCGGCGCTGCGAGGTGCAGGTGGCGTACGCGATCGGGAAGGCCGAGCCGGTGGGCCTGTTCGTGGAGACCTTCGGGACCGCCACCGTGGCCGCGGACCGGATCGAGCGGGCCATCACCGAGGTCTTCGACCTGCGTCCGAACGCGCTCATCCGCGATCTGGACCTGCTG
Organism: Streptomyces odontotermitis; assembly: GCF_050510915.1. NCBI lineage: Bacteria > Bacillati > Actinomycetota > Actinomycetes > Kitasatosporales > Streptomycetaceae > Streptomyces > Streptomyces odontotermitis. Next base: position 460,423 of record NZ_JBNJLS010000004.1, read on the forward strand.
CGGCCCATCTACGCCCAGACCGCCGCGTACGGCCACTTCGGGCGCGAGCTGCCCGACTTCACCTGGGAGCGCACCGACCGCGCTGCCGCGCTGCGCGAGGCGGTGAGCGGGTCATGACCAATGGCTTCTCGCTGGCCTGGGACGACGGGGCCGTCGTCACCGTCGACCAGCGTCATCTCCCGCACGAGACACGGGAGTTACGGCTCTCCACCGTCGGCGAGGTCGTCGACGCCATCGCCACCCTGGCCATTCGCGGGGCGCCCGCGATCGGCCTGGCCGGGGCGCTCGGCGTGGCGCTCAGCGCGCACCGCAACCGCACCCCGGGCGGCGTCGACGAGGCGGCCGTGGTGGCCGACGCGGAGCGCCTGGTCGCGGCCCGGCCGACCGCCGTGAACCTCGAATGGGGCGTACGGCGCGTGCTCGCCCGCATCGGCGACGGCGCCGACGGGATGCTCGCGGAGGCCCTCGACCTGCTCTCCGAGGACGCCGCGCTCGGCGCCGCCGCCGTCGCGCAGGCCGCAGCCCTGGTCGAGTCGCTCACCCCGGACCGGCCGCTGCGGCTGCTCACGCACTGCAACACCGGCCGCCTGGCGACGGGTTCGGTGGGCACGGCGCTCGGCGCGATCCTGCGCCTGGCCGAGCGCCGCCGGGTCGAGGAGGTCCTGGTCGACGAGACCCGGCCGCTCCTCCAGGGCGCCCGGCTCACCGCGTGGGAGCTCGCCGAGGCGGACGTGCCCTACCGGCTGTGCGTGGACTCGGCGGCGGCCTCGGCGATGGCGCGCGGACTGGTGGACTGCGTGCTGGTGGGCGCGGACCGGATCGCGGCCAACGGCGACACCGCCAACAAGATCGGCACCTATGGCCTGGCGGTCGCGGCGGCCCGGCACGGCGTCCCCTTCGTGGTCGTGGCGCCCGAGTCCACCTGGGACCCGGCGCTCCCGGACGGCTCCGGGATCGTCGTCGAGGAGCGCGCGTCCGACGAGGTCACCCGGCTCGCGGGGGTGGTCACCGCACCGGTGGGGGCGCCCGCCTACAACCCGGCCTTCGACGTGACGCCCGCGGGCCTGATCACGGCGATCGTCACGGAGCGGCGGGTGTTCCGGCCGCGCCGCGACCCGGTGCAGGAGACGGCGGCCGGGGTGCCGGACGCGCGGATCCGGGGGCTCCTGGAGGAGTTCCCCGACTACCCGGAGCCGGGTGTGCTCTTCCGCGACCTGTCGGCGCTGTACGCGGAGCCGGGCGTCCTCACGGGTCTCGCGGCCCGCGTGGACGAGCTGTTCGGCGGCGGCTACGAGCGCGTGCTCGCCGTGGAGTCGCGCGGCTTCGTGCTGGGCGCGGCCCTCGCGGCGCACGCGGGCACCCCGCTGACCCTGGCCCGCAAGCCGGGCAAGCTGCCCGGCGCGGTGCACTCGGCGGAGTACTCCCTGGAATACGGGCAGGACCGCCTTGAACTGCGCAAGGGCGCCATCTCACCGGGCGAGCGGGTCCTGTGCGTCGACGACGTGCTGGCCACCGGCGGCACCCTGGGCGCCACCGCCCGGCTCGTGGAGGCCAGCGGCGCGGAGGTCGCGGGTCTCGCGGTGGTGGTGGAGCTGACGGGCCTCGGCGGCCGCGAGCACCTCGCCCCGTACAAGCTGGCCTCGCTGTGCGAGGTGCCGGCGTGATTCCGCGCCCATGGACCGACGTGACCCCCGGCCCCCGGACCGAAAGGACGTACCCCTCATGACCGGCGCCCGCACCGACGTCGCCGACCTCGCCGTCATCGGCGGCAGCGGCTTCTACGAACTGCTCACCGACGCCCGCCTGTTGACGGTCGAGACCCCGTACGGCGAGCCCTCCGACGAGATCGCGGTCGGCGAGGTCGCGGGCCGCCGCGTCGCGTTCCTGCCCCGGCACGGGAGGGGCCACCGGGTCCCGGCCCACCGGATCAACTACCGGGCGAACCTGTGGGCCCTGCACTCCCTCGGCGTCGGCCAGATCCTGGCGCCGTGCGCGGTGGGCTCGCTGCGCCGGGAGCTCGGGCCCGGCTCCGTGGTCGTCCCGGACCAGCTGGTCGACCGCACGACGGCGCGCGTGCAGAGCTTCTACGACGAGGGGGCCGTGCACGTCTCGTTCGCCGACCCGTACTGCGTGGACGGGCGGGCCGCGGTCCTCAAGAGCGCGGCGGCGACGGGCGCCCCGGCGACGGACGGCGGCACGACGGTGGTCATCGACGGGCCGCGCTTCTCCACCCGCGCCGAGTCCCGGTGGTACGCGGCGCAGGGCTGGTCCCTGGTGAACATGACGGGCCACCCCGAGGCGGTCCTCGCCCGTGAACTGGCGCTCTGCTACACGTCCGTGGCCCTGGTGACGGACCTGGACGCGGGCATCGACGCGGACGAGAGCGTCGCCCAGGAGGAGGTGTTCAAGGTGTTCGCCGCGAACGTCGGCCGGCTCAAGTCGCTGGTCCTGGAGACGGTCGCGCAGCTGCCGCAGTCCCGCTCCTGCGCGTGCGCCCACGCGCTCGACGGGATCTCCCCCTGAAGCGGACCTCGCACCCGTACATGGATCATGTGCGTGTACCTGGATCTTGCACATGTTACAGATCTTCGCCCCAAGATCGGACAGAAAGTTACCTATAGGTTTCTAGTGACTTTCCACGCGCACGGCAGTAGAACCCGTTCCCACTCCTACGAGAGTGAGGAACATCACATGAGTGGAACCACCATGCACAACGCGAATCCTGACGGGGTGTCACGTCGAAGATTCCTCGCTGGAACGAGTTCTATTCTGGGTGCCGTGGCCCTCGCGGGTCACGGCACCTCGGCCCGTGCGGCCACGGCCCGCCTCGCCACCTCGGGCGCGGCCGCCGTCATCAGCGACGGAGCGCAGGTGCCCGCCCTGGTCATCGGCACCGGATACGGCGGCTGCGTCGCGGCGCTTCGGCTCGCCCAGGCGGGCGTCGACGTGCACATGGCCGAGATGGGCATGGCCTGGGACACCCCTGGACCGGACGGGAAGATCTTCTGCAACACCACGAGTCCGGACAACCGCTCGTACTGGCTGCGCACCAAGACCAAGCAGCCGCTGAGCAACTTCCTCGGCTTCCCGATCGACAAGAACATCCCCAAGTACACGGGCGTCCTGGACGCCGAGGAGTTCGCCGGGATCATCGTCTACCAGGGGCGGGGCGTCGGCGGCGGCTCCCTGGTCAACGGCGGGATGGCGGTCACACCGAGGCGGGAGAACTTCGGCTCCATCCTCCCGTCGGTCAACGCCGACGAGATGTACTCCACGTACTACCCGCGCGCCAACGCAGGGCTCGGCGTCGGCCTGATCGACCCCGCCTGGTTCGACACGGTGGACTGCTACCAGTTCGCCCGCGTCGGCCGCAAGCACGCCCAGCGCTCCAACTTCCCCTTCGTGTTCGTGCCCGACGTATACGACTGGGACTACATGAAACAGGAGGCGGCGGGCACCGTCCCCAAGTCGGCCGTGGCTGGGGAGATCCTGTACGGCAACAACTACGGGAAGAAGTCCCTGCAGAAGACCTACCTCAGCCAGATCAGGAACACCGGCAAGGTCACCATCTCCCCGCTCCACCAGGTCACTTCGGTCACCCCGGCGTCCGGCGGCGGCTACACGGTCACCCTCAACCAGCTCAGCACGGGCGGGGACACCGTGGCCACCAAGACCGTCACCGCGGCCCGGGTCTTCTTCGCGGCCGGCAGCGTCGGCACCAGCAAGCTCCTCACCAGGCTCAAGGCCACCGGCGCGCTCCCGGCCCTCAACAACGAGATCGGCAAGGGCTGGGGCGACAACGGCAACGTCATGTGCGGCCGCGCCAACCACCTGTGGGACCCGACCGGAAAGGTGCAGGCGTCCATCCCCTGCGGCGGCATCGACAACTGGGACGCGGGCGGCGCCTTCTCCGAGGTGGCCCCGCTGCCGACCGGCATCGAGACGTACGCGTCGTTCTACCTCTCCATCACCAAGAACCCGCACCGCGCGGAGTTCAACTGGAACGCCGGGGCGAACCGCGTCGACCTCAGCTGGCAGAAGGACTGGAAGCAGGACTCCATCACCATGGCCAAGTCGATCTTCGACAAGATCAACGCGAAGGAGGGCACGATCTACCGCACGGACCTCTTCGGCACGGACAAGATCTGGGGTGACCACCTGACGTACCACCCGCTCGGCGGCGCGGTCCTGAACAAGGCGACGGACAACTACGGCCGCTTGCATGGCTATTCGGGCTTGTATGTGATCGACGGGGCACTGATCCCCGGCAACACGAGCGTCAATCCCTTCGTGACCATCACGGCGCTCGCCGAACGCAACATCGAGCAGATCATCGCGACCGACCTCCGCCGATGACCACTTCGCTCCCCCACGCACGAAGGAGGGGCCATCGGGTCGATGGCCCCTCCCGCAGACACGTCCGTCAGAGCGCGGCGGCCGGGTACGTCGGGTACTCCACGCCGGAGACGTGCTGCACGACCCGGATCACCTGGCACGAGTAGCCGAACTCATTGTCGTACCAGAGGTAGAGGATCGCGTTGTCGCCGTCGACCTTGGTGGCGCCCGCGTCGACGATCGAGGCGTGGCGCGAGCCGATGAAGTCGTTCGACACCGCGTCCGGGGCGGTGGTGAAGTCGATCTGGCGCTTCAGCGGCGAGGTCAGCGACACGTCCCGCAGGTAGTCGAGGACCTCCTCGCGGGTGGTCTCGCGGCCGAGCCTGAGGCTCAGGATCGCGATCGAGACGTCCGGCACCGGGACCCGGATCGAGGAGCCGGTGATCGGCGCCTTCAGGTCCGGCAGCGCCTTCACGACGGCCGAGGCGGCGCCGGTCTCGGTGATGACCATGTTGAGCGGCGCGCTGCGGCCGCGCCGGTCGGCCTTGTGGTAGTTGTCCAGCAGGTTCTGGTCGTTGGTGAACGAGTGGACCGTCTCCACGTGACCGCGCAGCACCCCGTACTCGTCGGCCATCGCCTTCAGCGGCGGGACGATCGCGTTGGTGGTGCAGGACGCGCAGGACAGGATCTGCTCGTCCGGCTTGATCATGTCGTGGTTGACGCCGTGCACGACGTTCGGGACGTCGCCCTTGCCCGGGGCGGTCAGGACGACCTTCTCGACACCGGGGCGCAGGTGCTTGGAGAGCCCCTCGCGGTCGCGCCACTTGCCGGTGTTGTCGATGAGGATGGCGTCCTTGATGCCGTACGCGGTGTAGTCGACCTCCGAGGGGTCGTTCGCGTAGATCACCTTGATCTCGTTGCCGTTGGCGACGATGGTGCTGTTCGCCTCGTCGACGGTGATCGTGCCCTGGAACTGGCCGTGGATCGAGTCGCGGCGCAGCAGCGAGGCCCGCTTCACGAGGTCCTGCTCACCGCCCCCGCGCACGACGACGGCGCGCAGCCGCAGCCCGTTGCCGGACCCGGCCTTCTCGATGAGGAGGCGGGCCACGAGGCGCCCGATGCGGCCGAAGCCGTACAGGACGACGTCGCGCGGCTCGCGGCACTCGATCTTGTTGGCGCCGGTGGCCCCGGCGACGGCCTCGGCGGTGAACTCGGCCACGGAGAGCCCGCGCTCGTCCGTCTTGTACGTGGCGGCGAGCATGCCGATGTCGATCTGGGACGGCCCGAGGTCGAGCTCGGCGAGGGCCCGCAGGAAGGGCATCGTCTCGGTGACCGAGAGTTCCTCACCGGCGATCTGCCGGGCGAATCGGTGGGTCTTCAGAATGCTGACCACCGACTTGTTCACCAAGGAGCGGCTGTACAGGAGGACCGTGACGTCCCGCTCCCTGTGCAGCTTCCCGATGACCGGGATCATCGACTCCGCGATCTCCTCGCGGTTCTTCCAGTTGGTGAACGAGTCATCATTGACAGTCACAGGTTTATCTTTCGAGCTAGGCGGCGCTCATATGCTAACCCGCCCCACTTTCGATCGAGCACCGGGCTCCTTCAAAGCGAGAGTCGTCACCACTCGCACACGTTCGCTCACCAAGAGTCGCCGAAATGAAGGCGGGCTCCGGGGCGCACCCTCATTCGGACACACCATTCACGCGGCATCCACCACGCGGGCGAGACGACTGCATCGAGCACACAACTGCCCCCATTCCAGCGGGGTTTCGGATTGCGAGAGCCCAACTCCCCCTCGTTCACTGTGAGTTCGATCCGACACCACAGGGGGAAGCCAAGCATGACGAGAGCGATACGCAGATTCCGCGGACGGGGCACCTGCCGCAGCGCCCTGCTCACCCTGAGCGTCCTGGCGACATCCGTACTGGCGGTGAACTTGGGCACCGCGGCCCCGGCCCACGCCGCGTACCCCGGCCCCACCCCGCCCCAGCCGGCTCCCGACTGCGCCAAGCCGTGGGTGGTCCTGTCCGCGTACGGGACGTCGGAGTCCACCGACGCCGACCATCCGTACGGCACCGTGGGCGTGAACGACACCTACATCAGGGCGCTCAAGCGCGCGCTGTCCGGCGCGGGCGTGCCCGACGGGGACGTCACCGTGCGCAACCTGCCCTACCCGGCCTCCGCCGTGGACTGGCCGGACTGGCTGCCCGGCGACTGGGGTCCCGACGACTACTGGACCTCCATGGGCAAGGGCCGCGACAAACTCGTGGAGGAAATCAGCTTCTACGCCTCCTGCCCGAATCGGCCGACGCTGATCCTGCTCGGCTATTCGCAGGGCGCCCAGGTCATCAAGAACGCGCTCGTGAGCGACTCGGTGAAGGGGAACAAGCGCAACTCCGACGAGATCGGCGCCATCGTCAACGTGGGCGACGCCTCGCGCGACAACGGCCAGATCGGCATGGGCCAGAACGGTCAGATGCGGACCCTCAACCCCGATTACTCGACGGGCGTCGCCGACATCACGCGCGGCGGCCTGATGCAGCGCCTGACCGTGCCGGACCCGTTCCCCGGATTCCTCGGCGACGGCCGCTACTTCGACGTGTGCCGCACCGACGACGCGGTCTGCAACGAGCAGGCCACGCCCGGCTCCGACGAGTGGAAGAACCGCTGGCTCGGGGACTTCGCGGCCAGCGCGATGGGCGACAACGCCCCGCACATCAAGTACCGCGACTACGGCAGCGACCAGCCCGCCGAGGACAAGGCCAAGGCCGCGGCCGTCGCGCGGGACACGGCGAACCGCGCGGTGACCGCGGCCGTCGAGCAGCGCAACGTGGTGCACCCGCCGCCGGACACCCCGGAGCGGGTCTGGGCGACGAACGTCAACGTCCGCTCCGCGCCGTCGACTTCGTCGGACATCGTCGCCACGATCCCGGAGCCGACCACGGTGTACGTGAAGTGCCAGCGGCACGCCGAGTCGGTGACGTACGGCGGCATCACCAACGACGCCTGGTCCTATCTGCCGCAGCAGAACGGCTGGATCAGCAACATCTTCCTGGTGGGGCCCGCCTGGATGCCCGGGGTGCCCGAGTGCGAGTGAGGCACTGACGGCAGTCCGTCCCTCGTGCGGCTCCTGGTTCCCTTGTGCGGCCCCTGGCGTTCATGGCACGCCTGTGCTCCCCTGGTGAAACACAGATACTCAATCTGTTTCACAGTGTCAGACAGGGAGTTCACCGCGATGGACCCAGTCAGCAGGCGCAAGGTACTGCTCGCGGGCGGCGCCATGGGAGCGCTCGGTGCGCTGACCGTGGCGGCGCCCGCCCAGGCACGGCCCCTGTGGACGTGGTCGCCCGCCCGGTCGGTGGCCGGTGCCGGGCAGGGGGCCGACCCGCAGTGGGTGTGGGACGAGGAGGCCGACCAGCTGCTCGCCTCGGTGCTCGACCGGGGCGACGTACCGCGGGTCAACCAGCTGCTGCGCACGTGGAACCGGAACGACCAGCCGCTTCCCGACGGACTGCCGCGCGACGTACGGGAGTTCATGGAGCGCGCGCGTCTCCTGCCCTCCTGGGCCGACCGGAGCAAGCTCGAGACGGCGGCCGAGTTCAACAAGACGCGGGGCTTCTACCTGAACCTCCTCAACGGGGTGGGCGGGGGCATGCTCAGCACCGCCATCCCCAAGGAGGCGCGGGCCGTCTACTACTCCAAGGGCGGCGCCGACATGGAGGACCGCGTCGCCAAGACCAGCAAACTCGGCTTCGCCGTGGGGGCGTTGGACGCCTACCGGCCCGGCGGGAGCATCGTGGTCGAGGCGGTGAAGACGCGGCTCGTGCACGCCGCCGTACGCCATCTGCTGCCCAAGTCGCCCGGCTGGAACGAGCACAACGGCGGCCAGAAAATCCCCATCAGCCAGGCCGACATGCTCGTCACCTGGCACACCCTGCCGACCTTCGCGATGCGCAGACTGCTGGAGTGGAAGGTCCCGGTCTCCGCGGCCGACTCCGCCGCCTATCTGCACCTGTGGCAGGTCACCGCGCACCTGCTCGGCATCCGCGACGAGTACGTACCCGCCACCTGGGACGCCGCCGAGGCCCAGTCGAAGCAGCTCCTCGACCCGGTCCTCGGGCCCACCCGCGAAGGCGTCGAGCTCACCGACATCCTGCTGGGCCAGCTCGCCGAGCAGACCAGCCCCGGCAGCGTCGACCGCCCGCTCGTCAACGCGCTCGCCCGCTATCTGGTCGGCGACAAGGTGGCCGACTGGGACGGCATCCCGCGCGAGCCCTTCTGGGAGAAGGCCATGGCGACGGCCTGGCCGAAGCTGGTGGCCTTCCGCGAGAGCCTGCTGCCGCTGCCCCTGGTGCCGCCGCTCGCCTGGACGCTCGACGAGGCGGCCCGCCAGTACATCTTGTTCTACCTCACCAAGGGCCGCGGCACGCACATCGAGATCCCCGACACCAACCGCCCCTGACCCGCCCATATCGACCCTGATGGGCTCAACCACCGTACGGGAGAAGGGAGTTCGCAGCGATGGATCCACTCAGCAGACGCAAGGTGCTGCTCGCCGGCGGCGCCATGGGGGCGCTCGGCGCGCTGAGCATGGCGACGCCCGCCCAGGCACGGCCCCTGTGGACCTGGGCGCCGAGCGGATCGGTGGCCGGTGCCGGGCGGGGCACCGACCCGCAGTGGGTGTGGGACGAGGAGGCCGACCCGGTCCTGGCCGCCGTGCTCGACCGGGGCGAGGTGCCCGAGGTCAACCGGCTGCTGCGGTCGTGGACCCGCAACGACCAGCCGCTGCCCGACGGACTGCCGCCGGACTTACGGGAGTTCATCGAGCACGCCCGCCGCCTCCCCTCCTGGGCCGACCGGGAGAAGCTCGACACCGGGGCGAAGTTCAGCAAGACCAAGGGCATCTACACCGGCACCCTCTACGGCCTCGGCAGCGGCCTGATGAGCACCGCCATCCCGCGGGAGGCGCGCGCCGTCTACTACTCCAAGGGCGGCGCGGACATGAAGGACCGCATCGCCAAGACGGCGAAGCTCGGCTACGACGTCGGGGACCTGGACGCCTACCGGCCCGAGGGCTCCATGGTCGTGACGGCGGTGAAGACCCGCCTGGTGCATGCGGCCGTACGGCATCTGCTGCCCAAGTCGCCCGGCTGGAACGAGCACAACGGCGGCCAGAAGATCCCCATCAGCCAGGCCGACATCCTCGTGACCTGGCACAGCCTCCCCACCTTCGTGATGCGCAAGCTGCTGGAGTGGCGGGTCCGGGTCTCCCCCGCCGACTCCGCCGCCTATCTGCACGTGTGGCAGGTGACCGCGCACATGCTCGGGGTCAGGGACGAGTACATCGCGGCCAGTTGGGCGGCCGCCGAAGCCCAGTCCAAGCAGCTCCTCGACCCCGCCATGGGGCCCACGCCCGAGGGCAAGGAGCTCACCGAGGTACTCCTCGACATCGTGGCCGAGCTCGACGGCGGGCTGACGCGGCCGCTGGTCAGCGCCTTCTCCCGGTACACGCTCGGGGACAAGGTCGGCGACTGGATCGGACTGAGCCAGGAGCCGTTCTGGGAGCCCCTGATCAGCCGGACGTGGCCGCTGCTCGTGGCCTTCCGCGAGGGCCTGATCCCGCTGCCCCTGGTGCCGGAGGCCGCGTGGACGGTGGAGGAGGCCATCCGTAAGTTCGTGCTGCTCTTCCTCGGCGAGGCCAAGCCCATCGCCATCGAGATCCCCGACATGAACCGTCCTTCCTGACCCGGGCGCATCAGGAGAACCGGGCGGTAACATCAAGCATCCGCGACGAAAGGCGAGTTCGACATGCAGGACATGGGGCGGCGCCGCTTCCTCGGCTACATCCTCGCGGCGCCGACCCTGGTGACCGCCGCCGAACTCACCGGGGCACCGGACGCCGACGCCGCGCCGTCGGGTGCCGGGACGGGGCTGCCGACACCCGAGGTGACGGATCTGCTCGACCTGAACGACGTGATGACCCTGGCCGCCCTGCCCACCGCGAACCTGATCACGGTCGAGGTGGGCGCCGACGGCACCGTGTCGTTCGCGCTGCCCCGGGCCGAGGTCGGGCAGGGCATCACCACGTCGACGGCCATGCTCATCGCCGAGGAGCTCGACGTGCCCGTGGACCGGGTGCGGGTCACGCTCGCCGACGCCCGCCCGGAGCTGCTGTTCAACCAGCTCACCGGCGCGTCCAACACGACGCACGCCACGTACCTCCCGGTCCGGGTCGCCGCCGCCCTCGCCCGCAAGCGCCTCCTCGCCGCCGGGGCCGCCCGGCTCGGCGCCCCGGTCTCCGAACTCACCCTGAAGCGCGGCCTCGTCAGCGACCGCGCGGGCCGCAGCGTCGGCATCGGGGAGCTCTCCGCGAAGGCGGCCGCCGTCCGCACGAGCCGGGAGTCCGTGGAGCTCAAGGAGCGCGAGGAGTTCACCGTCATCGGGCGGCCGCACTCCCGCGTCGACGCGCTCGCGGCCGTCACCGGCGCCAAGAAGTTCGCGATGGACCTCGACGTCCCGGACGCCCGGCCGACGATGGTGTGCCGCCCGCCGACCCTCAACGGCACGGTCCGCTCCGTCGCCAACCTCGACGAGGTCCGCGCCATGCCCGGCGTCACCGACGTCGCGACGGTCTCCACCGGAGTGGCGGTGCGCGCGGCGACCTTCGGGCAGTGCATCGACGCCGTGCGCGCCCTGCGCGTTCAGTGGCGGCCCGGCACCGCGGCGGGCAAGTCCGACGAGACCGTGCTGAAGGAGCTGCGGAACGCCGAACTGCCGCTCGGCCCGAAGCCCCCGACACCGACCGTGGACGCCACGTTCACCTTCCACTTCCGCAGCAACAGCGCCCTGGAGCCCAACTCCGCGATCGCCGACGTGCGTCCGGACCGCGCCGAGATCTGGTCGTCCCTGAAGGCGCCGATCGTCGCCAAGAACGCCATCGCCGCGAAGCTCGGCCTGCCCCCGCACAAGGTCACCGTGCACGTCACCGAGGGCGGCGGCTCCTTCGGCCGCAGGCTCTTCTTCGACGCCGCCCTGGAGGCCGCCGAGATCTCGAAGGCGATGGGCAAGCCCGTACGGCTGATGTGGCACCGCGCCGACGACTCCCGCCAGGGCCGTACGCACCCCATGGCCACCTCGCGCGTCCGCGCCTCCTACCTGGGCAAGACGGTCCTCGGCTACGAGCAGCGGCACACCAGCGTCGCCACCGACCTCAGCCACGGGCTCGGCGAGGTCTTCACCGCACTGGCCGCGAAGCTCCCGGTCGGCGACATCGGCTTCTCCGAGACCTTCTTCCAGCTCTCCCAGTCGATGCCGTACGACTTCGGCCTCGCCACGCGGCTGCTCAACGAGACCGACAAGGGCTTCAACACCGGCAGCATGCGCGGCGTCTACTCGCCGGACGTCACCTGCGCCCGGGAGCTCGTCGTCGACCGGCTCGCCGCCAAGATGGGCAAGGACCCCTACACGTTCCGCCGCGACTTCCTGCGCGCGGACCGGGCGCGGGCGGCCCTGGACAAGGTCGCGGAGGTCGGCAAGTGGGGGCGCCCCATGGACGCCTACACCGCCCAGGGCATCGCCCTGCACACCGAGTACCACTCGGTGAGCGCGGTGCTCGTGGAGATCGACTGCCGCCCGGAGACCGTCAACCGGCCCGTCCGCGACGGTGTCACCGGCCCCCGCGTCACCAAGGTCGTCTGCGCCGTCGACGCCGGGCTCGCCGTGAACCCGCGCGGCCTGGAGGCGCAGATGATGGGCTGTGCCATGGACGGCATCGCGCTCGCCCTGACCTCCAGCCTGCATCTGCGCGACGGCTACTTCCTGGAAGCGAGCTGGGACAACTACTTCTACACCCGGCAGTGGAACACCCCGCCCGAGCTGGAGATCGTCGTCATGCCGGCCACGACCGGCAAGCCCGGCGGTGCGGGCGAGCTCGGGGTCGCCGCGTCGATGGCGGCCGTCGCCTGCGCCTACGGCCGGGCCACCGGGACCATGCCGACCAGCTTCCCGATCAACCACGGCACGCTCTCCTTCACGCCCAAGCCGACCGTGCCGCCCATCCCCCAGTCCCCCACCGACGGCGTCCAGCACGCCCGTTGAGCCGCCGCCCCCGAGGAGTCTCCCCTTGCCGAAGCACACCTTCCGCCTGAACGGCGAACAAGTCACCGTCGACGTCGAGGGGGACGTGCGGCTGCTGTGGGTGCTGCGCGACATCCTGGGTGTCACAGGACCGAAGTACGGCTGCGGCATCAACGTCTGCAAGGCGTGCACCAGCCACCTCAACGGGAAGGCCGTGAACCCCTGCGCGATCCCGGTCGAGGACCTGAAGGCCGACGACGAGGTCACCACCATCGAGGGGCTGCCCGCGACGGTGGGCGCGGAGCTGCACCCGATGCAGCGGGCCTGGCTCGACCAGGACGTGGCCCAGTGCGGCTACTGCCAGCCCGGCCAGATCATGGCGGCGGTCGCCCTGGTCCGCCGGGCCGCCGAGGAGGGCCGCACCCTCACCGACGCCGACCTCGACGGCATCCGCAACATCTGCCGCTGCGGCACGTACGTCCGCATCCGCGAGGCCATCAAGGCCGGCGCCGAGAAGATGTGAGCGGCCGGGCGGCGTGCGGGGCCGCCCTCTTCAGGCCGTCCTCTTCAGGCCGCGGGGAGGCGGTCCAGGAAGCCGAGCACCGTCCGGATGCGGCCGTCCTCGGCGAGCGTGATCACGTCGGAGCCCGCGACGGGCGCGGAGCCGTCGGCGACGGACACCAGCTCCCAGGTGAAGCGCGCGGTGTCGTGGTGCCCGTCGACCGTGCCGGTCTGCCGGAACTCGAAGCCAGGGAACTGCTCCCCCGCCCCGGCGATCACGGCCGCGATCCCCTCGTGCCCGGCCACGTCGGCGAGCGGGTCGGTGTAGGTGCCGTCCTCGGTCCAGGCCGCCGCGACGGCCTTGGCCCGGTCGTCGGCGCCCTGCGTGTTCCACGCCTCGAAGTAGCGGGCGACGGCGGTCTCGTACGCGGTGTGGGTGGACGAAGTCATCGTGCTCAGCCTCCTGTTGGGCCTTGGGTGGTGTCCGCCGGTGCGGATGACTTCACCTTGCCGGGGATCGGCGGGGCGTGCGATTACGCCGGAGGTAATGCGGGACGCCCTCAGGGGGCCGGCTGTTTCAGGGGGCCGGCCGCTTCAGGGTGTCGACGAGGACCGACGTCGCCTCGGCGATCAGCTTGTTCTCGGGCTCGGCCTTCTCGTCCTTGCGGTTCGTCATGATCGCCACGACGAGGGGCGCGGCGTGCGGCCGCCAGATCACGGCGATGTCGTCCCGGCCGCCGTAGTTGCTGCCCATGCCGGTCTTGTCGCCGACCACCCAGCCCTTCTCCTTGGCCACCCCGGCCCTGATGAGTTCGTCGCCGGTCTTGTTGGTGCGCAGCCAGGTGGTGAGCTGGGCGCGCTCCGGCTTGCCGAGGACGTCCCCGAGGACGAAGGCCCGCAGGTTCTCCGCGAAGGCGCGGGGCGTGGTCGTGTCCCGCGTGGAGTCCGGGTCCCACATGCTCAGGGCCGTCTCGTAGCGCTCCATGTGCGTGGTGTCGTCGCCGAGGTCCTTGAGGACGGCGTTCAGGGCCTTCGGTCCGCCGAGGTCCTTGAAGAGCAGGTTGGCGGCGGTGTTGTCGCTGTAGCGGACGGCGGCGTCGCAGAGTTCGCGCAGGGTCATGCCGTGGTCGACGTTGTCCTCGGTCACGGGAGAGTTGTCGACCAGGTCCTTCTTCGTGTACTTGATCTTCGTGTCCATTCCCTTCGGCCCGTGCTTGCGCAGCACGGCCCCGGCCGCCAGGGCCTTGAAGGTGGAGTTGAAGGCGAACCTCTCGCCGTCGCGGTAGGTCACCTCGCGTCCGGTGCCGGTGTCGACGGCGTAGAGGCCGAGGCGGGCGTCGTACTTGCGCTCAAGTCCCTTGAGGGCGGCGGCATACGGCTTCGCGGAGGCGGGGGTGGACGAGGAGGCGGAGGCGGACGGGGACGTCCTGGGCTTCTCCGCCTGGGGATCGCTGTCCCCGCAGGCCACGAGCGGGACGAGGGAGAGGGCGACGAGCGCGCTGAGCACTCCACGGCGGGCACGGTTGTGCGGCATGGTCCGAAACCTCCGGTGCGGGTCGAGGGAGCCACCCTCACCCGGCGGCACTCATGCGGTCCAATACACTTCTGATGCTTTTCATGCTGTTTCAGCATGACGTGGGCGGAGGGAGGGCCGTCGTGGATCTCGTGGGCGCGTGCCGTGCCTTCATCAGCGTGAGCGAGTACGGCAGCTTCACCGTCGGGGCGTCCGCCGCGCGGATGTCGCAGTCGGTGGCGAGCCGCCGCGTCGCGGCCCTGGAGGAGCGCTTCGGGGAGCGGCTCTTCGAGCGCACCTCGCGCCGGGCCGTGCTCACCCCGTTCGGCCGGGACATGCTGCCGACGGCCCGTCAACTCGTCCTGGCCGCCGAGGTGTTGGAGCACGAGGCGGCCGTCGCCCGGCGCAAGCCGTGGCGCCTGGCCGTGCCCGCGGTGTGCGCGAGCGCGGACCTGGCGCGGCTCGTGGCGGACGCGCGCGGGCAGGGCGTCATGCTGGACCTGCGGGCCGCGGCACCCGCGCGGCGCGCGGAGCTGATCCGCTCCCAGCAGGTGCGGGCCGCGCTGCTCGCGGTGGCGCCGGACCGGGCGACGTGGTCGGTGCCGCTCGGGCTGGCCACCGCCGCGGACCCCGGGGTGCGGCGCGTCTACCTCGACACGCTGCGCCGCGGCCGGGCGAGCGGCGACGAGGCGGTCCGCCGGGTCTGGCTCCAGCCGGAGGACGACGTGCCGCACGTCCGCGACCCGCTGACGCGGCTGCGCGACGCCGTCGGCCTGCAGCCCGCACAGCTCGCCGTGGCGGCCGACCTGACCACCGCGGCGGCCGAAGTCCTGTGCTCCCAGGACCTGTTGCTGTGCTCGGCCGCGCAGGCCCGCGAGCTCGGCCTGCACTGGCGCCCGCTCGGCGACCTCGCCCTGGTCCGCGGCTATGCGCTCGGCGCCACCGAGTCCGGCGATCCGGACCTCATCCGGGGCCGCCTCGGCGAGGCGCTCGCCGACTGTCTGGGCGCGACGCCGTGGGTGCCGGCCGGTGACGGGGAGGGTGCGTGAGCGCGTACCGGACCACCGAGCAACTGCTGCGCGACCTGCGCCGCCGCCTCGACGACGGCGGCCTGCGGGCCTGCCTCCTCGTCCGGGACCTGCGCACCGGGCGGGAGCTCGGCATCGAGCCGGACGCCGAACTGCCGGTCGCCTCCCTGGTCAAGGTGCCGCTCGCGCTCGCGACGCTGGAGCGCGTCCGGCGGGGCGAACTCGACGGCGCGGCCCTGCTCGACGTGGCCCCGGGGCGCATCACGACGCCGGGCCCCACGGGCCTGAGCCGCTTCCGCCACCCGGCCCGCATCGCCGTGGAGGACCTGCTCTACCTGAGCACGTGCATCAGCGACAGCACGGCGGGCGACGTCCTGTTCGGGCTCACCCCGCCCGACCGCGTCACCGGGCTCCTGCGCGAGTTCGGCCTGCCCGACCTCACCGTCCGGCACACTCTCGGGGAGCTGGCCGACACCCCCGCGGAGCGCCTCGACCGCGGGCAGGCGCCGCTGGCCCACGCGCTCGCGATCGGCACGGGCGCGGGCGACCACGGCCACCGGGTGCCGCAGCTCGACGTCACCCGCGCCAACACGGGCAGCGCCCGCGCGTACGCCGATCTGCTCCAGGCCCTGTGGACCCCCTCCGCGATCCCCGCTGAGACGGCCCGCGGCGTCCGCGAGCTGATGGCGAACAACATGATCCGCCACCGCCTCGGCCCCGACTTCAGCTCCGACGCCACCACGTGGTCGTCCAAGACCGGCACGCTCCTCAACCTGCGCCACGAGATCGGCGTGGTCGAGCACGCCGACGGGCAGTCCTTCGCCATCGCCGTCCTGACCGAGTCCCTCGTCCCCGCCAGCGTCCAGCCCGGCGCCGACGCCCTCATGTCCCAGACGGCCCGCGCGCTCCGGGACCATCTGCGGCAGCTCTGAGCGGAGGGAAAGGTGAGTACGCGTACTCAAGCACCGCACGCCGCGGGGCAGAGAGCATCGGATCATGCCCGTACGGAAGCCCACCTCAGCCGCCGCCCTCACCGCCGCACTCCTCACCCTGACGCTGAGCGGGTGCGGCAAGGACGCGGACGACCTGTTCTCCAACCTCAACGGCACCACGTCGCAGCGGTCGGAGGCCGGTTCCGCCGCCGCGCCCAACCCCCAGGACGCGAAGAAGGCGGTCCGGAAGCGAGCCGAGGTCGAGCACGCCCTCGACGGGCTGCGCCGTCGCGGCACGGTCGCTCCGGCGGACGTGCGCCGCGCACTCACGGACCTCGCGGGCCGGGCCCGGGTGTCCGTGGCCGACGCGCGCTCGGCGGACGGGGCGCAGAAGGCGGAGGGCAGCGAGTACGGCATCCGGATCGGCGCGACCGCCTGCGTGACCGGCGCCGTGCACAAGGACCGCGTGCGGGCGTACGTCAACGGCCTTTATCCCACGACCGGTTGCCTGCCGCCCGCCCCCGTCGGCTGAGTACCCCCGGCCTCGCCTGGGCAGGTCCAGGGGACCGGACGAGCGCGGGGAGGACGCATGGCGGTGGCCGGGGAGCGGGTCGGTGCGGAGGTCTCTGCGGGCGGGGTCGGGCTGCGCCTCGCGGGGGCCGATGTGCTGTCCGGGATTGATGTGCCCGCGGTGGGTGCGGGGCAGGTGCTGGGGATCGCGGGCGGCAGCGGCGCGGGCAAGACCCTGCTCCTCGAGGTCCTCGCCGGGCTGCGGGCGCCCGACTCCGGCCGGGTCGCGGTCCGTACGCCGCCCGGCACCCCGCCCGGCGCGCTGCGCTACGGGTTCGTGCCGCAGGACGACATCGTGCACCGCGCGCTGCCGCTCCGCACCGCCCTGGAGTGCGCCGCCCGGCTGCGCGGCACGGACCTCGCCCACGTTCCGCTGGTGCTGGAGGAGTTGGGCCTGACCGCTCATGCCGGGCAGCCCGTGCGGACCCTGAGCGGCGGTCAGCGCAAGCGGGCGAGCATCGCCATCGAGCTGCTGTCCCGTCCCGGGCTGCTGTTCCTCGACGAGCCGACGTCGGGGCTCGACCCGCTGGCCGGGGCGCAGCTGACGGAGTATCTGCTCCGGCTCGCCGCTACGGGCGTCACCGTCGTGTTCACCACGCACACGCCCGCCGATCTGCACCGCTGCGACCAGGTGCTGTTCATCGCACCGAACGGCCGCCCGGGGATGTCGGGCACGGTGGCCGAGGTGCTGCGGGCGTCGCCGGACGGGACGTTCGAGGCGCTGTACGCGGTCGCTGCGGCAACGGCTGCGCCGGAGCCCGAGGACGGGGTGGATGGGGCGTACGGGGTGGATGGGGCGGACGGGGCTGACGTGCGGGCCCTGTTCGTCCCGGCCACCGGGCGGCTCCGCCAGTGGGCCGTCCTGACCGGGCGCGATCTGCGGCTCCTGCGGCACGACCGCCTCACCGCCGCCATCACGATCGGTTCGCCGCTCATCATCATCGCCATGTTCGCGCTGCTGTTCCGCCCGGGGGTCTTCGACCCGGACCGCCCCTCCCCCGCCGCATCCGCGATGGTGCTGTTCTGGATCGCGTTCGGGGCGTTCTTCTTCGGTCTCGCGTACGGGCTTCCGCAGATCTGCGGGGAGTTGGCGGTGCTGCGCCGCGAGCGCAGGACCGTGCTGCGCCTCGGCCCGTATCTGCTGGCGAAGCTCACCGTGCTCGGCCCGGTCCTGCTCCTGGCCGACGCCCTGCTGCTCGTGGTGCTGCGCGCCCTGGACCGGCTGCCCGCGGCCGAACCGTCCGTCCACGCCTCGCTGTTCGCGACGACGGCGCTCGCCTCGTTCGCGGCGCTCGCCCTGGGCCTGTGCTGCTCGGCGCTGGTCTCCGAACCGAGCCAGGCCGCCCTGGTGCTGCCGCTGCTCTGTTTCCCGCAGGTGCTGTTCTCGGGAGCCTTCGTGCCGGTGCCGCGGATGGCGGCGGGGGGCCGCTGGATCAGCGTCGCGATGACCAACCGGTGGGCGTTCGAGGCCCTCGGGTCGGGCGCCGGGCTCGAGGAGTTGTGGCGGGGCGGCGGCGCGGAGGGGCGGGCGCTGCTCGCCTCGTACGGGGACAGCTTCGGGCGCCCCGCGTGGTGCGGCTGGGTGGTCCTGGCCGGGTGCGCGGTGGCCCTGCTCGCGGCCGCCTGGCTGGTTCTGCGGCGGCGCTGCCCGGCGTCGGCGCACCGCATCGGAGGCTGACGCACGGGGCGGGCTCCGGCGGGGCCCCTGCTCCCGCAGCTCAGCAGCTGACGCGCGGCGCGAGCGCACCCCGCTCCGGAGTGCCGGCGGCGAACGTCTCGCGCAGGAACTCCACGAACCGGTCGATGTCGGCCGCGGTGTTGGCGATGCCCGGCGAGACCCGCACGGCGCCGCCGGACGGCAGGCCGAGCCGCCGTATGTAGCCGTCGATGGTCTCGGCGCGCCAGCGGACGCCGCCCGCGCGGTGCAGCAGCCGGGGCGCGATGGAGAAGGCTTCCTCGCCCGCGCCGGGGTTGCAGAAGCAGCCGGTCCGCACCGAGATGCCCGCCGCCGCGCACTCCCGCGCCACGATCCGCTCGTCGACGACGTGACCGCGGCCGTCCAGGACGTTCAACGCGACCGTGCCGCCGCGCCCCTCGGTGCCGCGCGGACCGTAGACGCGGACGAGCGGCCGCCCGCCCGGGTGCCGCAGCGCGGCGACCCCGCTCAGCAGCCGCCCGGTGAGGCGTGAGACGTGGTCCGCGACGGCCTGCGCCCCCACCGACTCGTACCAGTCGAGCCCGGTGACGATCTGCGGGACGGCGTGGAAGTCCGGGGTGCCGTCCTCGAACGCCGCGGGCGCCTGGGCCATCCGGTGCCAGCGCGCGCGGGCGCTGACGACCTGGATCGTGCCGCCCGCGAACCAGGGGCGGCGCAGTGCGGCGAGCGCGTCGCGCCGGGCCACCAGGCTGCCGACGCCGGACGGGTAGCCGAAGACCTTGTACCAGCTGGCGACGACGAAGTCCGCGGGCGCCCGGCGCAGGGACAGCGTCCCCGTCGGCAGGTACGCGGCGGCGTCGAGCAGCGTGTGCCAGCCGGCGGCGCGCGCCTCGGCGACCCACTCCAGCGGATGCCGTACGCCGCTGAAGTTGCTCTGCGCCGGAAAGCAGAACAGCCCTCCCCGCCGCCCCGAGAGCGCGCGTCGCACGGCGCCGCCGGACACCCTCAGCTCGTTCCCGGAGAACGGCACCAGCTGCACTTTCGCCCGCGCACGGCGCGCGAACTCCCGTACTCCGTTGATGGAGTTGTGGTTGTCCTGGGTGAGCAGCAGCGGCCTCGACCACCGGCTGAACGGATATGCCTCCGCCACCAGCTTCACGGCCTGTGACGCGTTGGCCGTGAAGATGACGGTGTACTGCTCCGGATCCGCGTCCAGGAACCGGAGCACCCGCGTCCGGGCGTCCTCGACCAGCGCCGTGGACGCCTCCGACGCCGGGCTCTCCGTGTGCGGATTGCCGAACGCCCTGCCGCGCAGCCGCGCCGCGTGCGCGTCGGCCAGGCTCCGCGGCACGGGAGCGGCGCCGGTGTGGTCGAGATACACCTCCCCTGCCTCGTCCAAGTAGCCGAACTCCTCGGCGCGCAGCCGCGCGAAGGACCCCTCGCCCCGCTCGTCGTCCGTGCTCACCTACACAAATCTCCGCTTTCCGCGCGGATGTGTCCAGATCTCTGCGGACGAGAGCTCAAACGGTCAACTGTTCAGCGTGCAGGACGCCTTGGCGGTCTTGCCCGGGTCGCTCTCGGAGCGGGCGGTGAGCGTGACCTTGCCGTGCCGGTCGGCGTGCGGCTTCGCGGTGACGGCGACCTCGACCTGGGCCGAGCGGCCGGTCTTCGCGGTGGCGAGCCGGTTGGGGAGCCAGGCGGACCAGCCGCGGCCGGATGCCGTGGCCGTCAGCCGGTAGACGTCCGACCCCAGATACCGGTCGAGCCCCTTGCCCTGGTCGGCGGGGGCGGCCCGCCCGGTGTTGGCGAGGTCGAAGGAGCACACGGCCCGGCGCGCGGGGTTGCCCTTGGCCTTGCCGCGGCCGAGGTCCACGCCCCGAAGCTGCGGGCCCGCCCCGTCGAGGGACTTCACGGCGATGGTGTACGAGAGCACGCCGGTGGGGCCGCGCTGCAGGTCGAGGACGTAGAAGTGCAGCCGGTTGGCCTCGTCGACGTACTCGTACTGGCTGCCGGAGTCGGCCCCGGCGTGCAGCAGGGCGTCGCTGAGCTGGCGGTAGTCGCCCATGGTGATCTTCTGGGGGGTGCCGTCGGGGCGCTTGAAGTCCACCATGCCGATGTCCTCGGGGTGCGCGTCGACCACCCAGGCGAACGGCGCCCGGTCCTGGTTCTTGGTCTTGGCGAGCAGCACGCCGTGGTCGGGCGTGAAGGAGTCCATGCCCATGCGGTCGACGACCTCGACGGTGTAGTTGTCGTAGCCGCCGCCGTCGCACAGCGGGTCGGCGGCCGGATCGCAGGCCGGTGAGAGGTCGCGGCCCATGGTGATGTTGACGCCGCTGAGCCCCTTGTCGCCGGGCGGCGCGGCACGGGCGGTGACGCGGGCGACGACGGTTCCGGAGCCCTTCAGGGCGTCCCGGTCCAGGCGCAGCACGTTCTTCTCGTCGACGATCCCGAGCTTGAGCTTGTCGCGCAGGACGTGCTGGGCCCCCATCGAGGCGCCGTTGGTGGCGGGTATCCGCCAGCGCGTGTGCGGCCCGCCGGGCCCGTTGAACGAGCCGCGCGAGAGCATGCCCCAGATGCCGGTGTACGAGCGGCGCAGCGGAGTCCCGTACGGGTTGTTGTAGTTGTCGCCGATCCCCAGGATGTGGCTGAGCTCGTGGGCGTACACGGCCATGCCGGAGCTCTCGGCCTGGGTGGACGAGCCGTCGGCCGCGTTGGGCCAGATGCGGGCGGCGGCGGCCCATGAAGTCCAGGGCACGTAGCGGGTGTTGGCGGCGTTGCCGCCGGAGGCGATCGGCGAGGGCGGACCCCAGGCGGCCGGGACGCCCTGCGGGCCCGCGAACTTCATCTGCCCGAACTCCTGCCAGACGGACGACTCGTCCTGCCCGGCGGTGAGGTAGAAGACGAAGTCGTACTTCGCGGTCTCCCCGCCGCCCACGTCGGCGGTCCAGGCGGCCTTGCCGTCCGTCCGGATGTTCTTCCCGCAGGTGGTGCCGAGCGGGCAGGCGCCGGGATTCATGCTCGGCTCGATGCCGTACTGGTAGGACTTGAACGGCATGCGGTAGACGCCGAAGGCGGTCAGGTCGACCCCGATGCGGCCTCCGGAGTCCTCCATCCAGTACTCGTTGATGGTGTGCCCGTGGTTGAGCGCGCCCGGCTTGTTCAGCAAGTCCCGGTAGAAGGCCGGCAGTTGACTGCGGGGGATGTCGGAGGCGCCGGGCTGCGGGTTCCCGAAGAGGCTCGAACCGGCGGCCTTGCTGGCGGTGAACTCCTCGTCGGGATAGTCGAGCAGCACGAGGGCGCCCTTGAAGGTCCGCTTGCTGGGCTTGTTCCCGGGGTCGGACCAGTCGGTGCCGGGGACGGAGCGGTAGTCCGCCCAGGTCATGTCGTCGGGGTTCTGCCAGTGCTGCGGGTCGGTCGGCTGGACGAGCGGCGGTGGCCGGTGCGGCCGGTCCGCGGCGTGCGGGTCGGCCTGCGCGGGCCCGGCGGCGAGGGCTGCGGCGAGGAGACCGAGGAGTGCGACGGGGAGGACGCCGCGTATGCGTCTACGACGGAGGAACAAGGCTCACCCCTAGCCTGGAGGACGAGGACCAGAACACGACAAGCCGTTCGGTCTGCACCTTCCGCCGTGGCGGGTGGGACGTCAACGCACTTTTGGGACGGGTTCGCCGGGGCGGTCGCGTGATGCCCGGCGGAGGTGGTCACGCGGGATCCACCACGTGCAGGCGCAGTTCGCTCACATAGCGGCGCCCCTGCGCATCGTGCACCCAGGCGTGACCGGGGCCCGGAAGTGCCTCGCTGACGACGAGTTCCGCGTCCGCCTCCGGGCCGCAGCGGCGCTGGGCGGCGCGCAGCAGCGTGCACAGCGACCCCACGTACACGGGGCTGGTGAAGTCGACGTAGACGGGCTTCATCTCCCCCTCGACCTTGATGAACACCCGCTCGGGCAGGCCCAGTCCGGCCCGCCAGCGCCGTACGGCCAGATAGTCCTCCCGCTCACTGCCGCCCGCGCTCTTGCTGCGCTTGGGGAGGGCCACGGCGTCCACCCCGGTGCGCCAGGTCTCCCGGAACAGGACGAGGTCGTCGACGACCACGCGCGGCAGGTGCGCCCCGTGGGTGACCGTCTTGTAGGCGTCGACCGCGATGAGCGTGAGGAAGACGCCGAACAGCTCTGTGAGCGGCAGCTCCTGGCCGTCCGGGAGCACCGCCCGCACCTTCGCCGCCTCGTCGTCGCGGCGCAGCCGGACCGCGGAGACGGGGACGAGGCGGCGCCGGTCGACGCCCGGGGCCGGGGCGAAGCCGAGGAGCAGGTCGCTCTCGATCACCTCGGCCGGAACCATGCGTCCGGTGCTCCGCGGCCACGTGGCGGGCAGCAGGGGCACCACGCGGGGCGCCCGGTAGTCGCAGTGCGCCTGCCGGCCGGCGAAGGCCGGGTCGTCGGCGGACCAGGTGAACAGGTTCACCAGCAGCGTGGGTGCGCAGGCGTGCATCTCGCCGAGGACCACCTCGTACGCGCCCTCGTCGACGGCCTCGGCGGACTCGGCGCAGATCTGGAGGTCGGGGCTGTGGATGCGGGCGAGCGACCAGCCCGGGCGCTCGGCAGCGAAGAGCCGCCGTGCCTCGGGGGCGAGTTCGGCGGAGGAGAGCCGGACGGTGGACGTGTCCCGGCTTCCGCCCCGGCTTCCGCCCTGGTTCAGCCCGAGGAGCGTGTGCCAGCGGCGGGCGAACTCGTCGGTGACGTCGTCCACGGGGCGGCGGTCGTTGTTCCAGAACAGCCGCAGTGCGGGGCGCCACAGGTCGGCGAGGGTGACCTCCGGGCCGGGCGCATCGGGAGTGGTGGCGGTGGCAGTGGCCGCCTTGTCGAACAGCTTGGTCAGTTCGCGATCGTAGGTGTCGACGAGTTCGGCGCTGAACCACCGGGTGGCCTGGAGCACGAGGGACAGGGGCGGGGCAAGCCGGTCCAGGAAGTCGCTGCCGATCGTCAGGCCGACGTCGCGCGTGGTGTCTTCGTAGCAGAGCCCCCGGCCCGCGTACGTCTTGCCCCGTGCCCGGCTGGGTTCGCGCCGGGTGAGGGCGGTGAACTCCCGGTCCAGGGCGTCCAGGGCGGCGGCCAGTCGGTCACTGTCACCGGCGGCCGCGGCGACGTCGTCCCGAGCGACGCACAGCCGGGCGAAGGCGGCGCGGGCGCGGGCGGCCGCCACCGGGTCGCCGATGGCCGCGAGCCGTCGGCGCACGGCGGTCTCGGCCCGTGCGTCGGTGGGGAGGTTGGCGTCCCAGGCGATCAGCCGGCGGCGCGCGAGCTGGGTGAGGATGCGGTGGACGTCCTCAGCACGGCGCAGCCCGGTGTCCGGGTCCGGGGCGGCGGCCAGGTACGGGGCGGCGAGGAGGCGTTCGGCGATCACGGCGGCGGGGGTCTCCCCGTCGCACAGCGCCGCGACGGCCGCCTGGGCCGGCGTCAGGCGTATCGGCGACGCCCCCTGGCGCAGGAGCCGCTGTCCTTCAACTGCCAGATGGGGGTGGAGCGTCGGGGGCAGCCAGGCCCTGATCCCGGGGTCCTCGGCGAGCCAGGCGCCGAACGCGGTCAGCGCCCAGGGTTCGAAGAAGACCTGCCGACGGGCGAGCATCGTGCTGCCGGGGCTGAGGGTGATCGCGGTGGCGCCGGGGTCCACCCGGACCCAGGCGGACGGGCCGAAGAAGCCGATGGTCTCGGCTTTGCCGCAGTAGCGCTGCCAGTAGCGGCTCAGGTCCTGTTCGCGACGCCTGCGGGTGGTGTTGCGGCGGGGCGTCGGGCCGCCGCGGCGCAGGGAGTCGAGCAGGGTCAGGGCGCCGCGGTTCTGCCAGGTCATGGCCTCGCGCAGCAGCGGGTCCGCGGCCACGGCGCCGATCTCGCGGGCGCAGTGCTCCGTGGCCCGCCCGAAGGCGGTCTCGAACTCCTCGCGGGTACCGGCCCCGGCGAGGTGGCGGTCCGTCACCTCGGCGCAGTCCGGTGCGCTGAACCTGGTGAGCCCGTCGGCCGGGAATCCGGCCGTGCGCAGCACCGCGTCGCGCCAGACGCGCCAGCCGGTGGTGCCCAGTTCCACGCTGTGGGCGTGCGGGTCGTGCTCTGTCATGCGTCCTCGTCTCGCTCGTCGAGTCGTACCGATCAGCCGGCCACCACGTCCCGGCTCTCAGCCGGGCAGCCGGATTCCCAGCCCCCGCCTGCGGGCCTCGCGGTCGATCACGCTGCCCAGGGCCACGTCGTTGACCGCCATGCCGAAGGGGTTGAACACGACGCGGCCGCGCGGCGGGAGGGTCAATTGCCGCTGCCCGGCCACGAGTTCACCGATCTCGGCGTCCACGGCGCGCACCGCGGGAGGGGTATTTGGCGAGGGGCGCGGGGAGGGGCCCGGTGAGAGCTCCCGCGTGACCTTGCCCTCGGCGATGAGCCTGCCGAGCAGCCGCCGGTGGTCGGCAGCCACCAGCTGCCAGCTGTCCACGACCAGCACGTCCGCGCCCATGAGCAGCCCCTCGGCGCAGTCGTCGAGGCCCACGTTGACCGTGAGGCTCCCGGCGGGCACGTCGTGGAGGTCCAGGTACGGACGGTCCGTGGTGGTGGCGGCCACGACGAGCGAGGCGCCGTCGAGGGCTTCGGCGGGGCTCGCGGCGGCGCGCACGCGGACGGGGCCGAGTTCCGCCGCGAGGACGCGGGCCGCTTCGGCGCACCGTGCGGCGTCCAGGTCGTACAGGCGGATGGTGCGCGGGGGCTCGGGCAGGGTGCGGGCGACAACGCGTGCGTGGGTCCGGCCGATGGGCCCCGCGCCGAAGAGCGCGACATCGGTGACCGGGGCGGGGGCCAGGTGCAGCGCCCCGAGCGCGCTCACGGCGGCGGTGCGGGTCGCGGACAGCTCGGCGGCCGCCATGAGCGTGCGGACCTGGGCGGTCTCGACGTCGTACAGCGCGAGCAGTCCGCCCGCGCGCGGAAGTCCCTTTGCGGGGTTGCCGAGACAACTGTTGATGATCTTCGTGCCGGCGACGGTGGCCGGTTTGCCGAGCGCCGCGGGCAGACAGAGGCTCCGCGCCCACCCCTCCGTGTGGTCCCAGCGCAGATACGCCTCCTCGGGCAGGACCACCGCACCTCGGGCGTGGTCACGCTGCGCCCGCGCGATGGCGTCCACGACGGGCAGATCCGCCAGCACGGCGGCTACGGAGGGCGTGTCCAAGTACAGAATGTCGTTCACGGCTGTGCCTCTTCTTCAGGGACGAGCGGGACGGGCGAGACGGACCGGAAGGTCCGGAGGGGCCGGAGGAGCCCGAGGGGCCGGAGGGGCGGGACGCGCGGAGCAGGGTGAAGCCCGCCAGCGCCGCGGCGGCGAGCAGGACGCCCGCGGCCGTGAGGTAGGCCGCTGACACGCCCTCGGCGAGGGCGTCGGCGACCGCCTCGGTGACCCGGGCGAGGGCGGGGGACGAGGAGTGGCCCTCACCGTCGCGGACGGCGCGGGCGATGCTCTCGGCCATCGACGACGGCAGTCCGGCGCCGGTCAGCGCGCCCGGCAGACCGGCGACGAACCGGGCGGCGAACACGCTGCCGAGGACCGAGGTGCCGAGTACGGAGCCGAACTGGCGGAAGGCGGTGGCGCTGCTGGACGCGGCCGAGGCGTCGTCGGGGCCGACCGCCATGATGGCGGCGGTGGTGGCGGGCGTGACGGTCAGACCGAGTGCCGCGCCCAGCAGCGCCATGCCGCCCGCCGACACCGCGTCGGACGCGCGGGCCGTCTGGCAGAACGCCAGGACGCAGGCGCCCGCGGCGGAGAGCAGGAAGCCGACGACGGCCACGCTCAGGGGATGGAAGCGGGCCAGGAGTCTGCCGCTGACGGTGTTGGTGACCAGGAAGGGAACCACCAGGGCCAGCAGATGGACGGCCGCCGCGAGCGGGGACAGACCCCGCGCGCTCTGGAAGAACAGGGTCTGCAGATAGCACGCGCCGACGAAGCCGAGCATGGCGCAGCAGGCGAGCAACAGACCGGCCAGGTGCGGCAGTCGGGCCATCGGGCGGACCCGCAGCATGGGGTCGGCGGCCCGCCGCTCGACCAGGACGAGGGCCACCACGCCGAGCAGGCCCAGGGCGAGCGCGGCGAGGGTGACCGGGTCGCCGTAACCGCTGTGCCCGGCGCGGGTGATGGCGTAGACGGTCAGCCCCAGGCCCGCGACGGCGCAGACCTGGCCCGGAAGGTCCAGGCTCCGCCCGGGAGTGCGCGACTCCGGTACGCCCCAGCGCGTCAGGGCCAGGGTGATCGCGGCCAGGGGGACGTTGACGAGGTACGCGGCGTGCCAGCCGACGCGGTCGACCAGCAGTCCGCCCAGGACGGGACCGCAGGCCAGGGCGACGCCGGAGGAGGTGATCCACGTCGACACGCGCCGCATCCGGCGCGCCGGGTCGTCGGTGCTGAGCGAGAGGATCGCCAGTGACGTCGGCAGCACCACCGCCCCGCCGACGCCGCTGACGGCGCGTCCCGCGAGGAGTTGGGCATAGGACCCGGCGGTCGCGGCGGTGAGCGATCCGCAGGCGATCAGGACGGTGCCGAGCATGTAGACGCGGCGCCGGCCGAAGCGTTCGGCGACCGTTCCGCCGGTGAGGACGAGGACGGCCACCATCAGCGTGTAGAGACTCGCGATCCAGCTCAGGGCGCCCGGCGGCACATGAAGGTCGTCCTGGATCGCGCGCAGGGTGGCCATGGCGGCCGTGGTCTCCTGCAGGCTCATCACCACCCCGCCGCAGCAGGCGGCCGTGGTCAGCGCCGGATACCGGAGGGTGGCAGCGGTGGCCCGGGCGCTCACCGGTCGTCTCCCCGGCGCCGGGGCCGCCTGCTGCTCCTGCGCAGCCGGATGCCGGTGATCGAGGTGAACGCGACGGGGACGAGGACGAGTTGCCACACCCCCGTGGCGATCACGATCAGCAGCGTGAGCGGCCACACGGCTCCTGCGACGGCCAGGGCGACGCGCCGCGAGCGGATGCCGCGGTTCTCCCTCCGGGGACCTCTGCCCGCGTACGCCGGCCGCGGGGCGGGCAAGTCCGCGAACAGGGCGGCCAGTTCACTCACGCAGGTCGCGCGCAGTGCCGCCGCCGAGCGTGTCTCGTAGGTCTGCGCATCGAGGCGCCCCTTTGCGAAGTGCTGTCCGAGGGCCTCGACGGCCTGGTCGCGTTCGGCGTCTCCGGCGCGCAGCCCTTTGCGGTGGTCGACGGTCATGTCTGTGCTCCGTTGTGCGTTCGCGGTGCCACCGGTCGTACGGCGGCCTGCACGGGGTCCCAGTCGGCGGGCCGGTCCGGCAGCCGGGCCGGGGCGGCGAGTTGCGCGCCGCGGTGGGCGCGGGCCAGCAGGCGGCGGTGGGTGACGGCCTCCGCGGCCACGATCCCGCTCAGGGCGGTCCCGACGATGCCGCTGCCGTAACGGGTGCTCTGGCCGACGACGTAGAGCCCCTTGACGGCCGTCTCGACGCCCGGCCTGGCGCTGATCGTTCCCCATGTGCCCAGCCCGTAGGGGGTTCCGCCGGTCGATCCGGTGTAGCGCTCGTGGGTCAGTCCGGTGGAGGTCTCGGCGTGCACGATGTGCTGCTCCAGCGGGCCGAGGGCACCGGACGCGTCCACCGGGCCCAACGCCTCCTTGGCGGCGTCCAGAAGCATCCGCTGTACGCGTTCCTTGTCCTGCCGGTAGCCCGGATCGCGCCGGTAGCTCCGGGGGTACGAGCCCGGCAGCCGGTACGGCGTCATCACCTGGACGTTGCTGTGCCCCGGCGGACAGACGGTGGCCGACGCCGGATCCTTCCGGGACGCCAACGAGACGAAGACGAAGGGGAGTTGGCCGTCGGGGCAGCCTGTGCGCAACTGTGCGTAGGCGTCCTCGATGTCCCAGCCCCGGTGGAACCAGATGTTGGCGTCGGACAGCCGGTCGAGCGGCACGGACAGACCCAGGTAGAGCACGGCGACCGGCATGCGCATGCGCGCCTGGCGGGTCCTGCGCACCAGGGCGGGCGGGAAGTGTTCGGGTCCGGCCAGTTCCAGGACGGTGCGCGGGAAGTCGGCGCCCGACACCACGACGGGTGCCGTGAGGACCTCGCCCGAGGCCAGGCGCACCCCGGTGGCCCTGCCGCGGTCGACGAGGATGCGCTCGACCCGGCACCTGGTGCGCAGGGCCCCGCCGTCGGCCCGGAGGGACTCGATGAGGGCCGCACTGAGCATCTGCCCGCCGCCCTCGGGGTAGTAGGCGCCGCGCAGATAGCTGTCCAGCATGTACACGTGGGTGAGCACGGTCGTCTCGCTCGGCGGCGACCCGTAGTTGCCGGACTGCGCGGCCAGCAGGGCCGCCGCCCGCCGCGAAAGGCCGCAGTGGTCGAAGAGTTCGGACAGGGGACGGTTCGCCCAGCGCGTCGCGTACGGCATGCCCCGGCTCAACTCCGCGGCGGCGGGCTCGCGTTCGGCAAGCAGGGCGGCACGCTTCTCCTCGCCGATGCCCGCGCAGACGCGCAGGAAGAGGCCGATGCCGTCGGCGTCGGCCGGGCATGCCGCGCTCAGGCGCCGCCGGTACGCGTCCCAGCCGACGCCCACTTCCAGGGTGCGGCCGGGAAAGCGGACCGTGTCGAAGCAGTCGGGGTCCAGCGGCCTGAACCTGACGCGGTCCGCGAGGCCGAGCCCCCGGTACACGGCGGGCAGCAGCCCGTCGGGGCCGCAGTCGCCGATGTAGTGCGCGCCGACGTCGAACTCGTACCGCCCCTGCCGTCGCCGTCGGCGGAAGACGTGGGAGCTGCCTCCGGGCACGGAGTGCTGCTCACAGACCAGGACCTCGCGGCCGTCCGCCGCGAGGTAGGCGGCGCAGACCAGGGCGCCGATGCCGCTGCCGACGACGATGGCGTCCCACTTCTCTCGCCTCGTCACCTCAGGCCCCCTCTCCGCGCAGGAGCGCGTCGTGGACGTGGTCGAGCAGGGCTTCGGCGCGGGCACCCGTCCCGGGCCCGTCGGCGCAGGACAGGGAGAGCTCGACGTGGCCGGGCAGTTGGTAGGCGGTGAAGAAGACGGGGGCGTAGGAGACGTACATGGGCAGCGAGTACACGGTGCGGGCCACGAAACCGGGGGCGGAGAGCGACGCGGGGTGGACGGCGCCGACGTGGGAGATCACCGCCGTGCAGGGCAGTCGCGGTCCGTGGGCGGCGACCGCGCTGCCCGCGGCGATGGTGCGGTCCGTGGCCCTCTCGACCACGGGCTCGAGGCCGCCCGAGCCCAGCTCACGGCGCTCGGCGAGCGCGTCGCGCAGCCGGTCGCGCACCTGCGGCCACGGGCTGCCCGCGGGCACGTCGAGGTAGACGGGGAGGGTCAGGTTGGCGGTGGAGACGAGAGGGCCACCGCGCCTGCCCGAGCCCTCTCCGTGGCGACCCGAGCTCTCTCCGTGGCGGCCCGAGCCCTCACCATGGCGGCCCAAGCCGTCGCCGTGGCGGCGCAGACTCACCGGGATCACGAACCGGCAGGGGTCCTCCCCCAGCTCGGCGACCGCGGCGGCGACCTTCGCCGCGAGGGCGCGATGGCGGCCGGGTATCGTCCGGCGCCGCCACAACCACAGCTCAGGGTCGGCGTGTTGGGGACCTGGGCCTGCCGGGAAGCGGAGCAGGGGCGACGCGCAGTCCGGGGGCAGTGGCCCCTGCCGGGGCCGGGGCGGGAACGCGTCGACGACGTCGGTCTCGGTGACGGTGGACCGGGCGGGGGTGCCGGGCTCGCCGCGCAGGGCGGCGAAGACGTTCGCGGCCCAGGTGAGGACGCCCTGCCCGTCCATGACCGCGTGAAAGGCGCGGAAGACGACGGTGTCCGCCGCCTTCCCGGCCAGGAGGACCTCGCAGTTGGGTCCGGTCGACGCGTGGAACGGGGCCCGCAGCGCGGGGTGTTCGAAGCGCAGCCCGTCCACGGCGTCGGCGACGCGGCGCACGGCCGGTTCCGGCCCCGTGTCGACCCAGGTCCGGCCGCGCCGCACCACCCTGGCCCCGGGGCAGTTCAGCGAGGCGGCCGCCACGGCGTCGGCCAGGGCCGCCGCGTCGAGGGTGCCGGCGCCTTCGACCACGAGTTGAATGGCCATCGGAGGGGTGGCCAACGCCCGCGCCACGTAGAGGCGTTCGGTGGGAGAGATCCTGCGGACGTACATGTCACCACCGCCCCGCTCGGTCGATCACGGCTCGGTCGATCACGGCTCGGGCGACCACCGGCCGGCAGATGGCCGCCCGGCCCCTCGCCGACCGGTCGACCACCGACCGCTCAACCGCCAGCCGCTCAACCGTCACCGGCAACGGCTCCTCC
Source organism: Streptomyces odontotermitis (assembly GCF_050510915.1). Lineage (NCBI taxonomy): Bacteria > Bacillati > Actinomycetota > Actinomycetes > Kitasatosporales > Streptomycetaceae > Streptomyces > Streptomyces odontotermitis. The sequence goes on from NZ_JBNJLS010000004.1 coordinate 491,345, forward strand.
GCCGCAACGGCCAGGCAGAGGTGCGGTTCGATCCGCGTGCTGCGTACCCACCAGCCGTCCCCGGCCGCCCGCCAGCCCGGACGCCACGGGGGCAGCGGCACCCGGGTGGGTCTGCTGCCTGCCCGGCCCTGGGCCTTGAGCAGCGCCTCGACCTCGGCCCACTCGCGGATGCCGACGGGCCCGCCCACGACGGTGGCCAACCACCGCAGCGCGGCCGGGCGTTGCCGGTCCTCCTGGACGTCGACGCCGATCCAGGTGCCCTCGGCCACGGCCGCCGCGCCGACGGCGCCGGTGTGCGAGACCGAGCCGCGCCCGTCGGACGCGGGCCAGTGCCAGCGCCCGTCCGGGCACCGCGACGGCCTGCCCCGGCCGAGCGCGGTGAGCAGGGCCCGCCCGGAGGGGCTGGCCTGCCGCCCGAAGTGGTCCTTCGGGGTAGCGGTGCGGGTGACGCTCACATGGATGCCTTTCATCGTGCGAACCGGAACTTCGGCAGGGCGACGGCGAAGGCCGCCACCCCGAGACCGAGCAGACAGAGCGAGGCGGGCAGCACGCCTGCCGCTCCGGAGCCGCGGACCAGCACGTCCTGGTAGGCGTTGAGGGCGATGCCCTGGGGGACGTACTCCGCGATGCGGCGCATGAAGTCCGGCATGAAGACGCCCGGCACCATGCAGCCGCCGAGCGCGGCGAGGACGATCACCGAGATCGTGCCGAGGGTGTTGGCCTGGGACTCGCTGGTGGCCCACGCCGACAGGAGCACCCCGAACCCCACGGCGCACACGGCCAGGCCCACGGTGACCGGGACCAGCGCGAGGGGATGGGCGCCCAGGTCCATCCCGAAGACGAGGCGGCCGAAGGCGAACATCGTCGCGACCTGGATCAGTGAGACCAGCAGGTAGGGGGCGATCTTCCCGGCGAGGACGGCCCGGCGCGGCATCGGTGTGGACAGCAGCCGCAGGAAGGTCCCCTCGCGCTTCTCCGCCATGATCGAGGCGGTCAGCAGCGTCACGATGAAGAAGGCGTACATGACCGCGTAGCCCGGCACGTTCTGCTGATAGACCGACGGATAGGCGGGCTTGGCGCTCCCCTGCGGGGTGCCGGTCGTGGTGTGGACCCGTCCGCCGCTGTTCGCCTTGGCGAGGGCCTGTTCGAGCTGGGCGCGTCGCTTCTGGTCGGTCGTCTGCTTCAACTCCCCTTGCAGATAGGCGATGTTGTACGTGTCGGCGGCGACCGCGTCGGCCGTCGCCCGTATCGCGCCCTGCAGCGGGTCCACGGTCTGGCGGGGCGCTGTCGGGTCCACCACGAAGGACAGGCGCGGGGTGGTGCCCTGCTCCGTCGAGGCGGTGAACCCCGGCGGGATCACGACGGCCAGGCCGGCCGTCCCGCGCCGCACCATGGAGTCGGCGGCGGACCGGGACAGCGGCCGGTCGCCGGACCCGGCGTCCACCTTGACGCCCTGTTCGCCCCGGAGTTCCCGCACAAGGCGGCCTGCCCCCGCGCCGTGGTCCTCGTCGACGACCGCGACGGTGACCTTCGGGGCGGAGCCGAGGTCGTGGAACGACTGGCCGAGGGCGAGGCTCATCACGGTGATGAACAGCAGCGGCGACAGGAACAGCGTGATCAGGACGGTGCGGTCGCGCACCAGGACGGCGATCTCCTTGCGGATCATGGCGAGCATCACGAACCGTCCCTCAGGGTGCGGCCGGTGAGGTCGAGAAAGAGGGTCTCCACGTCCGGGTGCAGGACCCGCAGTCCCCCCACGCCCAGGTTCAGCTCGGACGCCACGCGCAGGACCTCGGTCAGGGTGCGCCGCATCCCCTCGACCCGTACGCGGATCGTGGCGCCCTCCACGATGACCTCACCGGCGTCCCGCAGGGCCACGGCCACGGTGGTCACGCCCTCGGGGAGGGCCGCGAGTTCGCCGGGGTCCAGGGGCCACACGAGGATGCCGCCGCCGAGGGGCGCGACGAGTTCGGCGCAGGTACCGGCGGCCAGGATGCGCCCGCCGTCCAGGATGACGACGCGGTCACACAGCTGCTCGACCTCCGGCATGTAGTGGGACGTGTAGACCACGGCCATGCCGTGCTCCGCGCGCATCCGCCGCACCGTCTCGAAGATCTGGTGCCGGCTCTGCGGGTCGACGCCCACGGTCGGCTCGTCGAGGAACAGCAGCCGCGGCTGGTGCAGCACCCCGGCGGCGATGTTGAGGCGGCGGCGCATGCCGCCGGAGTACGTGGCGACGCTGTCGCGGGCGCGGTCGGCCAGGCCCACGGCGTCCAGGGCCCAGCGCACCGCGCGCGTCCGCGCGCGGCGGGGCAGGCCCTGGGCCCCGGCGAAGAACCGCAGGTTCTGGCGGCCCGTCAGGGTCGGGTACAGGGCGATGTCCTGCGGTACGACGCCGAGTTGGCGTTTGGCGGCCGCCGGGTGCGCCGCGAGGTCGACGCCGCCGACCCGCACCGTGCCCGCGTCCGGGGTGAGCGATCCGGACAGCATGGCGATCGAGGTCGACTTGCCCGCCCCGTTGGCGCCGAGGAAGCCGACGATCTCGCCCTCCGCCACGTCGAAGGAGAGCGCGTCGACGGCGGTGCGGCGCCCGAAGCGCTTGGTCAGTCCTGTCGCCTCCAGGACGTTGTCGCGCACGTTCACGGAGCGCACCTCGACACGACCATCGCCACGTGGCTCGCGCCGTAGGCGAAGCTCGACACGACCGCGTGCGCCACCGGCGCCACGGCCCCCGAGGACGGCACGAGCCCGGGCACCGCGCGCGGCGCGTGCCCGGCGCCCGCCGTCGCGGCGATCCGGCCGCTGCCCATGGCCTCCAGGGCGGCGACGAGCCCGAAGCCCCCGGCCGACCCCTGGGTCTCCCCCACCACCGACTTGACCGCCGTGACCGCCGTGCCGGAAAGACCGGCGAGGGTGAGCGCGGCGGCCTCGGCGTCGTCGACCGCCGGACGGCCGAGCGCGGCGGCGGCGACCAGGTCGATGTCGTCCGGGGTGACCGACGCCGCCCGCATGGCCTGCGTCAGCGCACGCGACCAGGCCCGGCCGTCGCCGCGCAGTCCGGCGATGCCGCTGAGGTCGCTGGCGAGCCCGAAGCCCGCGACGCGCGCCAGCGCCGGAGTCCCCAACTCCTGGGCGTGGTCGGCTGATGCGAGCTGGACGGCCACCGCACCGGCCGACAGGACGGTGCCGCCGCCCGCGTAGGGGCGTACGTCCCCGTTGCTGAGGAAGCCGGGGATCTTCACGTGCCCGGCCACGAGGATCTCCGGGCAGTCGTCGGCCATGACGACGGTGATGCGGCGCGCGGCACCGCGCCGGATCAGCCGGTACGCGTAGTGCAGCGCCCCCAGCGCGCTGGTGCCGCCGCTGCACACGGTGGCGGTGACGCCGCGGAACCGGTGCAGGATGGCGACGTGGCCGACGGCCGCGTTGACCACCGTGTTGGGGAAGTGCTTCGGGTTCGCGCCGCTCGCGCCGTGCAGGACGACGCCGCGGTGGAAGCTCTCCACCGGTGTGCCGGGGATCAGGCCCGTGGCGAAGATCAGCCCGGTCTCGTCGGCGACGTGCCGGGGCGGCCTGCCGTGCCGGCGGTGGAGTTCGGCCACCGCCCCGGCGGCGAGCGCGCCCGTGGGGTCCATCTTGCGCAGGGCCGCGGGGTTGATGCCCCGGGTGAGGGCGGCGCGGTCCACGCGGCCGGCGGTGCGCGGCCCGTACTCGGGGACGTCGACCGTGTCCCGGTAGACGGGCTCGCCGTCGACGAGCGCGCGGACCAACTCGTCGTGGCCTGCGGCGGATCCGGCGATGCCCGCGATGCCGGTGATCACCACGTCCCGCGGCGCCTCGACCGGTTCCGCCGAAGGGGCGCGGCCACGCCCCGGGCCGGGCTTGCGCAGCACCAGCGCGGCGTTGTTGCCGCCGAAGGCGAAGGAGTTGGAGACCGCCACGTCCACCGTGGCCGGGCGGGCGTGCTCGGCGACGATGTCCAGGCCGCTCGGGCTCGCCCCCTGCCCGGTGTGCACCGTGGGCGGCAGCACCTGGTCCCGGAGGGCGAGGGCGCAGCACGCGGCCTCCACCGCACCGGCCGCGCCCAGGGTGTGCCCGACCATCGACTTGGTCGAGCTGACCGGTGGTGCGGGCTTGAACAGGGCGGCGATGGCGCGGGGTTCGACCGAGTCGTTGGCGGGGGTGCCCGTGCCGTGCCCGTTGATGTAGTCGACGTCCGCGGCGGCCACGCCCGCGTCCCGCAGCGCGGCCTTCATCGCCCGCAGGGCTCCGCGCCCGCCGGGGTCGGGGGCCGTCTGGTGGTGGGCGTCCGTCGACAGTCCGTACCCGGCGAGTTCGGCGATCGCGGGTGCGCCGCGCCGTGCCGCGTTCGGGGCCCGTTCCAGGACGAGGAATCCTGCGCCCTCCCCCAGCGTCAGCCCGCCGGAGCGCGAATACGGCGAACAGGGCTCCCCGTCCAGCGCGCCCAGGCTGTTGAAGCCGTGGAAGGACAGCCCGGCCAGCGGGTCGACCCCGCCCACCAGGACGGCGTCGGCCTCGTCGGCGAGCAGCAGCTCCAGGCCGTACCCGATGGCGACGGCCCCCGCCGCGCAGGCGTTGGACAGCAGCGTGCGGGGGCCGGTGAGGCCGGTGGCCCCGGCGACGGCGTCGGCCACGCTGTGCAGGGCGTACCCCGTGAGCAGGCGGACGTCCGCCTTGCGCAGCCCCTGGGTGAGGTACTGCCGGTGCCAGCGTTCCATCGTGCGGATGGTGCCGAGGCTGCTGCCGACGACGACGCCCACGCGGTCGGGGTCGTAGCCCGCGGCCGCGAGGCGGGCGGCGTCGACGGCCTCGCCCGCGGCGGCGGTGGCGAGGCCCAGGCAACGGTCCACGCCGGGGCGGTCCTGGTACGGGGCCTCGCCGCCCACCCGTGTCGAGAGCCCTTCGGTGTCCACGGCTTCGACGGGCCCCAGGGCGCTGCGGCCCTGTTTCATGCCCGTCCAGCACGTCTCGGTGTCGGCGCCGAGTGCCGTGATCAGCCCGATGCCGGTGATGACGACGGTCATGTCAGTCTCCGAGCCGCTCGGACCACGACGTCGGCACGACGACGGGCGAGGAGACGGTGCGCACCGGGGTGCCTCCGTCGGCCACCAGGTCGAGCCCGGGAACGTCGAAGGGGGCGTCGAGGACCGCGAAGGCCAGCACGGGTCCGCCACCGGCCGGTTCGCCACTGGCCGGTCCGACAGTGGCCGGTCCCTCACCGGCCGGTGCGTCGACGGCCGGTACGCCATCAGCCGGCACGTCACCAGCCGGTGCGCCACCAGCCGGAACGTCAACAACCGGTCCGCCAACGGCCGGTGCACACCACCGCACTTCGCCGACCCGCCGGTCACCGGCGTACACGGCGGTGCCCGGTGCCGGTGCCGGTACCGGTGCCGGTACCGCTGCCGATGCCTGCTCCGAAGCGGCGAGCAGCACGGGCGTGAGACCGCGAGCACGCCGGTCGCAGGCGGCCAGCGCGGCCGACCCCCGGAACGGATCCTCGCGGCCCCAACTCACCAGCCATTCAAGGCCCGCCTCGCGCACCGAGAGCCCCTCGGTCAGCTCGGGCAGCACCGGGTGGCGGACCTCTCCGCGGGCCCGTGCCAGGGCGTCGGCACCGACGCGGCCGCCGCCGAGGGACCGCGCCTGTTCCGCCACCCACGCGGCCGCGTCGGCCGGTCGGGGCGCGATCAGCAGGTAGCCGTACTCGCCGGTGGTGCCGGTGCGCGCCATGACGCAGTCGGTGCCGTCGAGCCGGACGTGGCCGACGCCGTGCAGGACGAGCCCGGAGATCTCCTCGTCCAGGAGCTTCTCGGCGATCCGCCACGAGGCGGGCCCCTCGAAAGCGACCGCGACATGGTCCTCGGCGGCGTCGGTCACCGTGACGGCCTCGGCGACGCCGCACGCACGGACCGTCTCGCGCACCAGCTCCGCCAGGTCGGGGCGGGACGGGGAGAACAGCCAGCTGGACTCGTCGAGTTCGATGTGGGTGACCACGTCGCGGATCGCGCCGTCCTCCTCCAGGACGAGGCTGTCGCGCACGGTGTCCGGCTCCACGTAGGCGCTGTCGCGGGCGAGGAGCCGGGCCAGCACGTCGGCCCGCTCCATGCCCTCGATCCGGACGAGGCTCACGTACGGCGTGCACCAGCCGGCGGAGGTGCGCAGCAGCGCGTACTGCTCGGCGGTGGTCGCGGTGCTGGGCATGGTGACGGTGGCGGTGTCGGGGGCGGTGTCGGGGGCGGTGTCACTCATGTGCGGTCCTCCTGGGGTCGCGTGGCAGCGGCGATCCGCCTCTCGGCGGTCGCGGCGTCGGGAAGGCAGCCGACCTCCCACACCGCTGCGGAGCGGTGCCGGGGGCGGTTGCGGGTGAGCAGGGCCAGCAGGGGGCCCTGGCGGGTGCTGCGGAAGAGGATGTGCGGGGTGTCTCCCGAGCGGGCTGCGCAGTACAGCCATCGGCCGTCGGCGAGACCGAGGGCGAGGCGGCCGGTCCACAGCTGCCAGGGGGGTTCCTCGGTGACGGTCCACACGCTCCCGGCCGGGCCGGGCACGAGAAGCCGGGCCCGGCGCGGTGCCGCCGGGGTCAGCCAGAGCGCCGACTCCCCTTCCTGCGGCTGGGGTTCGGCGTGCACGCGCAGGCGCAGCAGGGTCCCCTCGGCGCCCGGACGCGGTTCGATCCCCCAGGACATGTCGGGGGCGTCGAGCCCGTCGGCCGCGTACCGCCACGGCCGGGCGTCGTGCGCGGTGCCCCAGCCGACGCCGTGTTCGGGGTCCTCCCGGACACGCTCGCGGGTGACCCAGATCCCGGCCCGCCAGCGGGGGTTGCAGGAGAACGACCCCTGCCGGGGGAACGGCGACGCCAGCACGGGGCGGTCGGCGGAGCGCCAGGACACCAGGCCGCCGGCGTCCGCCGACAGGATCAGGTCGTCCTCGCCGGTCCGGAGCCTGCGGCAGTCCTTGCCGGTCACCGTGTGCCGTTCCCATGCGGCAGTTGCGTCGTTCACGGGGGTCGGCTGCCGCGCGGGGACGGCAAGCGCGGGCGGCGCGTGGTCGGCGTCAGGTGTCGGGCGCGCCACCGGGCTCCGCTCGGGCCCGCTGCCCGGCACCGCCTCCTCCGGGGTGTCGGCGCGGGAGAACCGCAGGGTGAGGCGGTGCGCGGGCGGTGCGTCCAGGTGGATTACGGAGTCGGTGATCAGCCGGGTGTCCGTACCGGCTTCGCGGTCCACCTGGACGCACCAGCCGTCGGTGGGCTCCCACCAGGCCAGGGCCTCGGGGCTCGGCAGCGACCATCCGGCGGCGGGTATCTCGGTGGTGTCCGGCGGGCACAGGCCGCGCCCGCCGGGCCGGTACTCGGTGCGGCCCCCGTCGCCGGTGACGAGCCAGGCGCCGCGCAGTCCGTTGACGAGTACGGAGCGCACCGTCTGTGTGGGGGGCTCGTCCCCCTCCCACCAGGTGGACACGGCGAGTTCGCCTCCGTGGAGGCGCACCTCCCGGTGCAGGGTGCCCGGCCCGAGGTCCTGCGAGACGCGCCACCCGTCGGCGATCTCGGTGAAGCGCGGCGCGACGGGCAGGGTGCGGCGCCATCCGGTGAGGAACGGCGGCCCGAAGACCGGCCACGTCAGGGTCAGGACCGGCCCGGTCCACCGGTCGTGGCGGACCCGCAGCAGGCCGGTGCGCGCACAGATGCCGAAGCTCAACTCGCCCTCGCGGCGCCCGCGTACGGGCGGGGGTGGGGGCGCGGGGGCCGCGGGCGGCAGCCGCTCGGGGTCCGGGCCCTTGCCGACGGCGCAGAAGAGGACCTCGCCGCTGTCCGGGTCCAGGAGCGCCCTGAACTCGACGCCGGAGACGACGACTTCGGTACGCAGCACCCGGCGCCCGGCGACCACTTCCGTGTCGTCCGCGAGGCCGCGCCGGGCGGGGTCGCCCACCAGGTAGCGCAGGACGGCGCCGGTTCGTGCCGTGTCCGGCACCAGGTGGCCGTACTCCTCGGCCAGCCGGGAGCGCAGCCGCAGCAGGTGGTTGACGAGCTCCACGTTGCCGTCCTCGCCCGCCTCCAGCGGGCCCGTGAGGGTGCACCCGAGCTGCCGGTAGAGCGGGAACGCCTGCCGGTTGCAGGGGTTGGCGGTGAGGCGGAGCACCTCGACGCCGCCCTGGATCAGCCGGCGCAGGGCGGTCACGAACAGTTCGCCGGTGAGGGACCCGCCGCGCACGCGGGGGCTGAGGAACAGCATGTCGCCGAAGACCTCGTCGGCGGCGACCGGCCAGCGGCCGTTGCCGCGGAACATCCCCAGGGTGCCCTCGACCGCGCCGTCGAGCTCGACGACGAGGAAGATCTCCGTGCCGCGCTCGGCGAGTTCGCGGCGGACGACGTCCCCGGTGAGCGGAAGCCTCACGGGGTTGGGCACGTCCGTGTACCGGTTGTAGAGCGCGGCGACGGCCTCGGCGTCCGCGTCGTCGTACGGACGGATCACCGGCACGGACGTGGGCGGGGGCGGGGTCACGACCGGCCGCCCTTCCGGGACACCGTCAGCGTTCCCTCGGCGGCGGTCTCGCCGTCCACCGACGCCTTGACCGTCACGTGGGTGAGGGGGCCGAACCGGCGCCCCAGGGTGGCCTCCAGGGTCAGCCGGTCCCCCGGCACGACGAGCCGCGTGAACTTCATGTTCCGGATCGCGCCGAGGTAGCCGACCTGCTCCGCCCCGTCCTCCTGACCCTCGGCGAGCCAGCCCGCCACGTAGACCACGGCGACGAGTTGGGCCATGGCCTCGACCAGGAGGACGCCCGGCATGATCGACTGGTCGGGGTAGTGCCCGGCGAAGTAGGGCTCGTTGACCGTGACGTTCTTGATGCCCTTGCCGCTGCGCCCCGGGTGGACGTCGTAGGCCCGGTCGACGAGGAGCAGCGGCCAGCGGTGCGGGAGCATCCCGCGGATCTCGTCGGCGGTGAAGGACAGCGGGGGCGTCGTGCCGGTCGCCGTGCCGGCCGTCATGCCGCGCCCACGCGCGGGATGTCGCCGCGCTCGGTCACCACGAAGTCGGCGATCTTGTTGACGGAGCCGAAGACGGCACGGTCGTCGTCGCTGATGGCGACGCCGAACTCCTCGTCGACCATGACGACGATCTCCAGCGTGTCCAGGGAGTCCAGCTCCAGTCCGCGGCCGAACAACGGCTGGTCGTCACCGATGAGTTCGGGGCGCGTCTCCAGGCCGAGGCCGGTGACGAGGAGTTCCTTGATGCGGTGGTTGAGCGCGGCGCGGGCCGTCGCCCGGTCGAGCAGTTCCTTGTACGTGGCCGGTTCCTTGTACGTGGACACGGGTGTCCCTTCTCGGGTGGGTGTGCGAACGGGGTGCGGCGGGGAAGCGGCGAGCCGCCAAGTCGGCTGCCGGGGCGGCGGGTTCAGACGGTCATGCCGCCGTCGAGGACGATGACCTGGCCCGTGAGGTAGCCGGCGGCGTCCGAGGCCGCGTAGGTCACGGCGGCCGCCACCTCGGCGGGGGTGCCGGGGCGGGCCGCGGGGATGATCTCGGTCATGCGGGTGCGGACGTCCGGGGGCAGGCCGCGCCACATGTCGGTGTCCGTGAACCCCGGAGCCACGACGTTGACGCGGATGTGCCAGGGGGCGACCTCGCGGGCCAGGCTCTTGGCGAAGGCGATCATTCCGCCCTTGCTGGCGCTGTAGTTGCACTGCCCCGGGCGGCCGCGGATGCCGCTGGTGGACGCCATCAGGACGATGGCGCCGCCGGTGCGCCGCATGAGCTTCACGGACTCGCGGCTGACCAGGAACGTGCCGGTGAGGTTGGTGCGGATCACCCGCTCCCACTTGTCGAGGCTCATCATCGCCAGGTAGCCGTCGTCGGTGATGCCGCCGTTGACGACGGTCACGTCGAGGTGCCCCCACTTTTCGCGGACGGCCCGGAACATGTCCCTGGTCTGCGCCTCCGAGCCCACGTCGGCCTGGACCACGGCGGCGCGGCGGCCCTTGGCCCTGATCTCTTCGGCGACGGACTCCGCCGCCTCCCTGCGGGTGCGGCAGTGGACCATCACGTCGTGTCCGTCGTCGGCCAGGGCCAGGGCACAGGCCCGGCCGATGCCGCGTGAGCCGCCGGTCACCAGTGCCGTGCGGCGGCGCTGCGGTTCCGTCAGTTCCGTCAGTTCCGTCATCGTGTGCCCTCCTCCCTTCCCGCCTCCAGGGCCCGCAGGACGACCCCGACCTCCTGGGGCGTGCTCACCAGCCGGGTCACGGGGCGGCCGGGAAAGTGCCGTGCCAGGCTCACCAGGGGGCGGGCGGGCCCGAGGGCCACGGGTGCGGCGCCCCGGTCGGCCACGAGCAGCTCCATCAGCTCCCGCCAGCGGACCGGTGCGCACAGGGCGTCGACCAGATCCGCCCGTACGTCCTCGGTCCGCGCGCCGAAGACCCCGCAGGTCACGAGCCCGACCGGCCGGGGCGAGTCGGCCAGGCGCTGCGCGGTCGCGGCGTCCCTCCAGGCGTCGGCAGCGGGAGCCATCAGCCGCGAGTGGAAGGCGTGCGAGACGTCCAGCAGCCTGGCCCGTGGTCCGATCTGCGCGGCGAAGCGGCGTACCGCGGTGATCTCGCCGGACACGACGCACTGCCGCGGGCTGTTGTCCGCCGCGAGGTCGAGTCCCTCGCCCCGCGCCCGGGCCAGCAGGTCGCCGCGCTGCTCGGGTCCCGCGACGGCGAGCGCGCACATGCCGCCGCGCCCGGGGGCCGAGGCCATCAGGGTGCCGCGCAGCCGTACGAGCCGTACCGCGTCGGCCAGCTCCAGCCGGCCGGTGGCCACCAGGGCCGCGACCGCGCCCACGCTGTGCCCGGCCGCGGAGGCGGGGGTCACGCCCCGCCGCGCGAGCACCCGCCAGGCGGCGACGGCGGCGGTCAGCAGTGCGGGCTGGGCGTTCTCGGTGGCCGCCAGGAGCTGCGGCGGCGCGTCCCAGCACAGGGTCCGCAGGTCGATGCCGAGCTCCTCGGACGCCTCCTCGAACACCTCGTCGGCCTCGGGGAAGGCCCGGGCGAGGCCCCGCGCCATGCCGGGGGTCTGGGCGCCTTGGCCGGGGAACAGGGCGTGCACCGGCATCACGGGGCCGTCACCCCCTCGGCCGGGACGCTCTCCAGGAGGGCGTCGGCGCCGAAGGTGTCGCGCACCCAGGTGTCGGAGTAGACGGTCTCCAGGTAGCGGTCGCCGTCGTCGGGGAAGATCAGCACGCAGACGGATCCCGACGGCAGGCGCGTGCTGAACGACTCGAAGGCCGCCGCGACCGCTCCCGAGGAGCCACCGGCCATGATCGCCTCGCTCCGGACGAGGGCCCGGCAGGCCCGGACGCACTCCACGTCCGAGACGTGCACGACGGCGTCGGCGTCGGCGGGGTGGAACAGGGCCGGACGTATCGCGGCGCCGTGACCGGGGATCAGCCGCTGGCACGCGACGCGGCTGCCGAAGATGGCGCTGCCCACCGCGTCGACCGCGACGATCCTGGTCGGCAGCGCGTGCCGGCGGATGTAGTCGGCGCAGCCGCGCAGGGTGCCGCACGAGCCGGTGGCCACGAACAGGTAGTCCACGCGGTGCCCGTCGACCGCCGTCAGGACCTCTTCGAAGGTGGCCGCGTGCGCTCGCGGGTTGAGGGGGTTGGCGTACTGATTCGGCCAGTACGCCCCGGGGACGGTCGCCACCAGCTCACGGACCCGGCGCAGCCGGCTCGGCAGGTACTGGCCGCTGTCCGGGTCGGGCTCGCAGACCTGCTCGATCCGGGCCCCGAAGGCGCGCAGCCGCGCCAGGGTGTGCCGCGGGGTGTGGGCGTCCACGACGGCGATGAAGTCCAGTCCGTGGAACCGGCACAGCTGTGCGAGCCCGATCGCCAGGTTCCCCGAGCTCGACTCGACGACCGTCGACCGCCCCGGCACCAGCTCTCCCTCGTGCAGGGCCGCGGCCAGCAGCGAGTGGGCGACCCGGTCCTTGATGCTGCCGCCGGGATTGAACGCCTCCAGCTTGGCGAAGACCTTCACATCGCGACCCGGGCTCAGCCGGTCGAGCCCTATGAGTGGCGTCGAGCCGATGGTTCCCAGGATTCCCGACGCAATGCCGGTCCTCGTGTCCACGCTTGCCGACACGATTCCTCACCTCCGTTCCGTACGGGATTCGGCCTTCCCGCAGCGGAGAGCACGGCCGGGAAATCCCGCGAGGCAAGCAAAGATTCGCCAATGATTGAGCAAACCCGACTCCCCTGTGAACTCTCGCTTTCGGATGACTGACTCCCACTGTGCCGGGCGCACTTCGGTCCGGGAATCGGGCAACGGGCGAAATTCAGGGGGACGTTGGGAGAGCGAATTTCCGCGCGGACTACCCAAAGGATGTATAGGGGCCTGACCGGTCAGCCAATTTGATCGCCGCAGGCAACTTAAAGCACAGAGTCGCCAGGCATGATGAATTGGCACCGCGAATTCAGGCCGCCGCATCGACGTACGAGGAAGACCGCCGTGAGGCAAGCTGACAGGACAACGACGATCACGCCCCACGACAGAACGCACATCACCAGAACAGACGTCGGCCTCAGCGCCGCGGCCACGCTGCTCGGCATCGCGGACGCCTACGCGACCAGGGGCGTGGCGGACTTCGGTGTCCTCGCCGGTCACTTCGACGACGAGCTGACGACCGCTGTCGCACTCGGGGTGCTGCTGCTGTTCCGGCAGCGCTTCCCCCTGACGGTGGCCTGGGCCGCCGTCGTCGGCGACATCGTCGCCTTCGCCCCGTTCCCACTGGCCGTCGCGCTGTTCACGGTGGCCACCAAGTGCCGCTCCAAGGTCTGGACTTGGAGCACCGTCGCCGCGGCGACGGTGGTGCACACGGCCCTCGTCGGCGTCTGGGGCGTCGACGGCGTCAGCCGGATCACCGCCCAGCTCCTCGGCTTCGTCGCGGGCCCCGTCACCGCGGGCATGCTGGTCCGCACCCGCCGGGAGATGGCCGCCCGCACCGCGGAACAGGCCCGCCAGCGGGCCCGTACGCAGGAACGGGCCCGCATCGCACGGGAGATGCACGACGTGGTGACCCACCAGGTCACCCACATGGTGCTGCGCGCGGGAGCCCTGGAACTCACCGCGGACCGGGGCAGCGCCTGGGTGGCCCACGAGGCCGCGGCGATCGCGCAGACGGGGCGCCGCGCGGTGGACGAACTCCACGAGGTCCTGGGGGTGTTGACGATGCAGCCCTGTCCCGGGGCGACCACCGGAGCGCCAGGAGCGGAGGGGGCGACCGGAGCACAGGCAGAGACTGCCGCTCGCGCACACCCGGGCGACGCCTCCGCCCCGGCGGCCGACGAGCCCGATGACGCGACCGAAGGCCAGGCCGCGGAGACAGCCTCAGAGGCGGCCACCCGGGCCGCGGCCACCGCCTCGTCGACGCCGGCCACCACCTCCGCGCAGCCGACGCTGGCCGACCTCCCGGACCTCATCCGCAGCTGGGAACCGGTCGGCACCTACGCCACGCTCACGGTCACCGGCCCCCGCCACGTCGGCGTCCCGGCCGCCGCGCAGCGCGCCCTCTACCGCCTGACCCAGGAGGCGCTCACCAACGCGGCCAAGCACGCCCCGGGAGCGGCCGTCCTCGTACGACTCGACTACCAGGTCGACCGGCTGTCCGTGCACCTCAGCAACGGACCGCCCACCATGGCGCGGCCCCGGCCGCAGCAGATCAGCGGGTCCGGGCGGGGACTGACCGGCATGCGCGAGGGCATCGAGCTGCTCGGCGGCACCTTCTCCGCGGGCCGGACCCCCCTGCGGACCTTCGAGATACACGCCGAGATCCCGTTGACCACACCCGGCACCGCCGGCGCAGAGGAGCACTCCGGATGACCACGACCCCGATCAGCGTCCTGCTGGTCGACGACGACGCCATGGTCCGCACCCACCTGCGCACCATCGTGGGAACCGCCGACGACATCGAGGTCATCGGCGAGGCGGCGGACGGCGAGGCCGCCATCGCACAGGCCCTGGAGCGCATGCCGGACGTGGTCGTGCTCGACATCTTCATGCCGCGCAAGGACGGCATCGCCGTGACGCGCGCCCTCGCCGATCTCCCCGCGCCGCCCGAAGTGATCATCCTGACCACCTTCGCCCTGGACGAGCACATCGACGAGGCGGTGCGCGCGGGCGCCAGCGGATTCCTGCGCAAGGACACGCCGCCGCGCGACCTGCTGCACGCCATCCGCGTGGTCGCCGCCGGCGAGGCGATGCTCTCCCCCTCGGTCACGCGACGCGTCCTCACCGCCGTCCAGGACGGCGACGACTCCCTCACCCCCGCCGAACGCGAACGGCTCATGACCCTGACCGGCCGGGAACGCGAGGTCTTCTCCCTCCTCGGCCAGGGGCTCACCAACACCGACATCGCGGGCCGCCTCCACATGAGCACTTCCACGGTCAAGCTCCACGTGAGCCGCCTCCTCGCCAAGCTCGACGTCACCAACCGGGTCCAGGCCGCCCTGCTCGCGTACCGCGCGGGACTCGCCGCGCCGGAGAGCGCCGGGCCGAACCCCCGGACACCGTGAGCCATGGGCACGACAATGGCCACACGACCGAGCGAGGCAGCGGAGAGGGGAAGACGTGAGGGAGAGCCAGCACCGGAAGGACGTGGCGGACCGGCTCAACATCGGGGTCGCGCACAACGCCCGGGTGTGGAACCACTGGATCGGCGGGAAGGACAACTACCGCGTCGACCGGCAGGTCGGTGATCAGGTCGCCACGATGTTCCCCGTGATCCGGGACGTGGCCCGCGCCGACCGGGACTTCCTCGGCCGTGCCGTCCGCTTCCTCGCCGCCGACTGCGGAGTGCGGCAATTCCTCGACATCGGCACCGGACTGCCGACGCTGGACAACACCCACGAGATCGCCCAGCGGATCGCACCCGAGTCCCGGATCGTCTATGTCGACAACGATCCCATCGTGCTCGTCCACGCCCGCAGCCTGCTCGTCGGCACCCCGCAGGGAGCCACCGATTACCTCGATGCCGACGTGCACGACCCGGACGGCATCATCGAGGGCGCCGCGGCGACTCTCGATCTCGGCCGGCCCGTCGCGGTCATGATGCTGGGAATCCTCAATTTCGTCCTCGACACCGGTCAAGCACAGGACATCGTGCGCCGGATCATGGCCGCGGTCCCGTCCGGCAGTCATCTCGCCCTGACCCACCCGACCACCGATTCCGAACTCGGTGGCGAAGGCAATATCGCGGCCATGAAGTTCTGGAACGAGAACGCCACCCCGCCGATCACCGCCCGCAGCCGTACGGAAATCAGCGCTTTCTTCGACGGTCTGGAACTCCTTCCACCCGGCCTCGTGTCGTGCGCGCAATGGCGCGCGGAACCCGAATCCGGCGTCGCGCTACCGCAGTTCGGCGCGGTCGCCGGAAAGCCGTGAACGAGCTACCCCGCCCACGCCCGCCCCACACATGACCGGACGCCCCATTTTCCGTCCCCCCAGAACCGACAGGATCCAACCAACAGGCGCCGATATCGGCCCAGTTGACAGCGCCGTGACACCTCGGGGGCGCACGTGCCGGCAGCCCTCGCAATGGCCGTCTCCCCAGGTCACACGGCATGCCTGCGCCGCCAAGGCACCGGCGGGGGCGCTCAGTTGGATGGAACCGGCTTCAACGGTTGAGCACAAGTTCCACACATCCCCTCTTCAGACGGGCCGCGATGGTCTATGTTGACCGTGCTTCACATGCGGACACGAGGCGACAAATGATGATCTATAGGTTGGAGCCCGGGGAGGGGCCTTGAGTGTGGGGAGCACTCAAGGGTTCAGCGGGTTCCTGCACACCACAAGAGTCCGGCAGGCCAAGTAGGTCCGCTGCCGTCGGTCCGGGGTGCGCATGCAGTGCTGCAACAGCCGGGATGTGACACCCGGGGGCGGGGAGCTTCCGGGGTGAGGAACAGCGCGGCGCGGGGGGCGGGGGCCTCCCGAGGGGAGCAACAGTGCGGGGGGCGAGGGCCTCCCGGGGGGAGGAACCGTGTGGAGCAATCATGTCGAGCGCACTGGCGACCTGGGGGGGTCTGTGCAGCAGGGGGAATTAGTCAGCCCGTTCCTACCGGCGCGCGGGCGTCCGGTGAACGGGGCAATCACTCAGCCCGCTATCGACTGGGAGCAGCGGTACCGCCGTACCGTGATCACCAGCGATACCGTGGCCACCGCCTTCGTGGTGGCGGCGATCGGCGGCTTCTTCGGGGTCCGGGACGCTGCCAACTGGCATGAGAACTGGGCCTTTCTGGCCTTCGGCACCGAGCTCCTCGTGCTCGGGGCGCTCGCGGTGAGCCGGGCCTGGGCTCCGGCCGTCCTCGGCCAGGGCGCCGAGGAGTTCCGCCGGCTCGGGCGCTCGCTGTTCACGGCGGCCGTCGTCCTCGCGCTCGGCGGAATCGCCCTCACCTCGCGCAACATCAAGCTCTGGATCTTCGTCGCCCTCCCGGCGATAGCGCTCGTCACCATGACCGAGCGGTATCTGCTCCGCCTCTGGCTGCACAAACAGCGCAAGGAAGGCCGCTGCCTGAGACCGGTGCTCGCTGCCGGAAGTCCGGCCACCGTGCGCGATCTGGTCACCCGCGTCCGCAAGTTCCCGCACCTCGGCTGGCGCGTGGAGGCGGTGTGCACGCCGGACGGTCTCGGTTTCGAAGGTGACCAACTGGACGGCGTGCCGGTCGTCGGCCGGCTGACGGACGTCGCGGGCCACGTCCGCCGCGACGGCTACCGCGTCGTCGCGGTCACCCCGGACCCGCACTGGTCGCCGGACCGGCTGCAGCGTCTGGCCTGGAACCTCGAGGGCAGCGAGGCCGAGATGGTCGTCGCCCCGGTGCTGATGGAGGTGGCGGGGCCGCGGCTGCACGTCGACGCGGTCCTCGGGATCCCGCTGCTGCGGGTCAGCATGCCGATCTTCACCGGCGGCCGCCGGGCGGTCAAAGGAGTCGTCGACCGGCTGGGCGCCGCGGTCCTGCTGCTGCTGTTCGCCCCGCTGATGGCGCTCGTCGGGCTGCTCGTCCTGGTGGACAGCCGGGGCGGGGCGTTCTACCGCCAGCGCAGGGTCGGCAAGGACGGCCGCGAGTTCACCATCCTCAAGTTCCGCACCATGGTCGCGGGAGCCCACAGCGCACGCGCCGAGCTGGCCGACCGCAACGAGGGCGCGGGGCTGCTGTTCAAGGTCCGCCGGGATCCGCGGGTGACCCGGGTGGGAGCGGTGCTGCGCCGCTACTCGCTCGACGAACTCCCGCAGCTGTTCAACGTGCTCACCGGATCGATGTCGCTCGTCGGCCCACGGCCTCCGCTGCCGGAGGAGTCCGCCGCGTACGGCCCGGACATCCGGCGGCGGCTGCTCGTGAAGCCCGGCCTCACCGGCCTGTGGCAGATCAGCGGACGCAGCGATCTGCCGTGGGAGGAGGCGGTCCGCCTCGACCTGCGGTACGTGGAGGACTGGTCGCTCGCCCTGGACACGGTGATCTTGTGGAAGACGCTGCGGGCGGTGCTCCAGGGGCAGGGGGCCTACTGATGTGCGGACGTCGTCGTCCGGTCGGTGCACGGAAGGCGGGCCGGAAGGGCCTGCTTGGGGGGAGGAACGGATCATGAGAATCAGCGTGTTGGGGCTCGGCTACGTGGGCTGCGTGTCGGCGGCGTGCCTGGCGAGCATGGGGCACGAGGTCATCGGCGTGGACGTCAACCAGGCGAAGGTCGACCTGGTCAACGACGGCAAGGCCCCGGTGGTCGAGGAGCGGATCGGCGAGCTCACCGCCGAGGTCGTGCGGAGCGGGGCGTTACGCGCCACCCGCGACGTCCGCGAGGCGATCATGGCCAGTGAGGTGTCGCTGGTCTGCGTGGGCACGCCGTCGGAGCCCAACGGCAGCCTGTGCACCACGTACTTGGAGCGGGTCACCGAGGAGATCGGTGCCGCGGTGGCCGAACGGGGCGGGCGGCACACCGTCGTGTTCCGCAGCACCATGCTCCCGGGCACCTGTCTGAATCTGCTGGTGCCGATCCTGGAGAAGTACGTCGGCGGCACGGCCGGGGTGGACGTCGGCGTAGCGGTCAACCCGGAGTTCCTGCGCGAGGGCACCAGTGTGCGGGACTTCTTCGACCCGCCCAAGACCGTCATCGGCGAGCTCGACCAGGCCAGCGGCGACGTGGTGGCGTCGCTCTACGAGGGTCTGCCCGGCGAGGTGTTCCGGGTACCGGTCCCGGCGGCCGAGGCGATCAAGTACGCGGACAACGCGTTCCACGGCCTGAAGATCGGCTTCGCGAACGAGCTGGGCGCGGTCTACCAGGCGCTCGGCGTGGACTCGCACCAGGTGATGGACGTGTTCCTCGCCGACCGCAAGCTGAACATCAGCCCCGCCTACCTGCGCCCCGGCTTCGCCTTCGGCGGCTCCTGCCTGCCCAAGGACCTGCGCAGCCTGGTCCACGCGGCGCGGCGGGCCGACGTCTCGGTGCCCATCCTCGCCCACGTACTGCCTTCCAACTCCGACCATCTGCAGCGCGCGGTGGACCTGGTCGAGCGCACCGGCAAGCGCCGCGTGGGCCTGTTCGGGCTCTCCTTCAAGCCGGGCACCGACGACCTCCGCGAGAGCCCCCTCGTCGAGCTGGCGGAGCGGCTCTTCGGCAAGGGCTACGACCTGAAGATCCACGACGCCAACGTGAGCCTGTCCCGGCTGATGGGCGCGAACCGCGAGTACATCGAGACCCGCCTCCCGCACCTCGCGCAGCTGCTCGCCGACTCCGTCGACGAGGTCCTCGAGCACGCCGAGGTGTGCCTGGTCGGGACCAAGGATCCGGCCGTCCTCGCGGCGCTGCCGCACGGCGACGGACCCGTACTGATCGACCTCATCCGCCTTCCCGACGCCGAGGCGCGCCGGGCCGAACCGGGATACATGGGCCTTGCTTGGTAACACGACCACTGGCGGCGCGCTGAACCGTCGCGCGCTGATCCTGGTGGAGAACCTGTCGGTGCCGTTCGACCGGCGGGTGTGGCAGGAGTGCACCACACTGCGCGACGCGGGCTGGACCGTGCACGTCATCTGTCCCCAGGGGACCAAGAGAGACACGGAGCCGGAGGCCGTGGTCGACGGGGTGCGGATCCACCGCTACCCGCTGCGCGCGGCCACCGGCGGGCCCGCCGGCTATCTGCAGGAGTACGGATCGGCGCTGTGGCACACGGCCCGGCTCGCCCGCAAGGTCGGGCCGGTCCACGTGGTCCACGCCTGCAACCCGCCCGATCTGCTGTTCCTGGCGGCACGGTGGCTGAGGAGACGCGGCGCGCGGTTCGTCTTCGACCAGCACGACCTGGTGCCCGAGCTGTACCTCTCGCGGTTCGGCCGCGGCAAGGACCTGCTCTACCGCGCGGTCTGCGCCCTGGAGCGGCGGACCTACCGGGCCGCGGACATCGTGCTCGCCACGAACGAGAGCTACCGGGACGTCGCGGTGCGCCGCGGCGGCCGTCGCCCGGAGGACGTCTTCGTGGTGCGCAGTGCGCCGCAGACCGACCGGTTCCAACCGGTGCCGCCCGAGGTCGAGTTGAAGCGCGGCAAGCCCCATCTGCTGTGCTACCTGGGCGTCATGGGCCCTCAGGACGGCGTCGACTACGCCTTGCGGGCCCTCGCGAAGCTGCGCGACGAGGTCGGGCGGACCGACTGGCACGCGGTGTTCGTCGGCGCCGGGGACGCCTTCGACGCGATGGTGGAGCTGTCCCGGGAGCTCGGGCTCGACGACCAGGTGGAGTTCACCGGACGGATACCGGACGCCGACCTGGTGCGCTATCTGTCCACCGCGGACGTGTGCCTCTCCCCCGACCCGCACAATCCGCTCAACGACGTGTCGACCATGAACAAGGTCCTGGAGTACATGGCCATGGGCCGGCCGATCGTCTCGTTCGACCTCAAGGAGGCGCGCGTCTCCGCCGGTGACGCCGCCCTCTACGCGCCCGCCAACGACGAGGCCGAGTTCGCCGGTCTCATCGCGCTGCTCCTCGACGACCCGGAGAAGCGGGCGCGGATGGGCAAGATCGGCCAGGAGCGGATCAGCGGACCGCTCTCCTGGGAGAACTCGCAGGCGTCGCTGCTCGCCGCCTACGCCGCCGCCTGCCGTGACCGCACTGCGGCGTCGGCGGGCACCCCGGTCCGCACAGGGAAGAGGCTGCGCAGTTGAGCGAGGACACGATACGTCTGGTCACGATCGGGCGGATTCTCCGCCGACGCTGGCGACTTCTCGCCATCGTCGCCCTGCTGGGCGCGCTCGTCGGCTACGGCGCCTCCCTGCTGTTCCCCCCGCGGTACACGACATCGGCGTCGGTGCTGCTGCCGGGGCAGTGGGAAGAGCGTGAACTGCTGACGCAGGCGGAGATCGCGACCAGTTCGGCGGTGGCCGACCGCACTGCCGCCGCGCTCGACTGGAAGGGCGTCAGCGGCAGCGACGTGCGGGACGAAGTGAGCGCCAAGGCCGCCGAGGGGAACATCATCAAGATCTCCGGGACGGCCGAGAGCCCGGAGCGCGCACAGCAGCTCTCCGATCAACTGGCCCAGCAGTTCGTCGCGTTCGCCGCGCGGATCGCGGGCGACGACACCGGCCCCGACACGTCGGCGGGACCGGAGGCCCTGCGCAAGAAGGTCGCGCAGACCAACCGCCGCATCACCGAGCTGGCCAACTCGGCCGACCCGGGCAAGACCGTGGAGGGCGTGCAGGCCCGCACCGAGCTGGAGAAGCTGCGCACCGCGCTGCAGGAGGCCATGAAGAAGCTGGACGACACCGACCCGTCGGCGGGCAGGGCCAACATGGTCGTCATGGGCCCCGCGGCCCGGCCGACGGGCGAGGCACCGCCGACGAGGACGCAGTTCGTCGTCGCCGGGGCGCTGCTGTTCTTCCTGGTCGCGGTCATCGCCCATCTCACCGCCGCCCGCATGAACCGCAGGCTGCGCACCGAGGCGGAGATCGCCGCGGCGCTGGGCTCGACGGTCATCGGCACCGTCGACGTGCCCGCCGAACGGTCCGCGCGCGGGCCGGGGGGAAGCGGCCCGCGGGCCTGGCTCCGCCGGCTCCTCGGCCTGGACATCCGGTGGGACACACCGGCCCCGCAGATGTCCGGCGACGAGGCCGGCAGACGGATCCGCTACCGGCGGGTGTGCGCGCGCCTGCGGGACCAACTGCCGTCGCCCCGGCGGCTGCTGGTCGTCGTGCCGGACGGCGACGAGACCGCCCGCCGGGCCGCCGGGCAGCTCGTCACCGAGGCCGAGAACGATCCGTCCCGGAACTCCTCGGGCCGCGGATACCCCATGCTGCGGGTGGTGGAGGTCTCGGTGTCCCGGCCGCTCGTGCCGGACCGCGGCGCCGAGTCCGGCGCCGTGGTCGTGCTCAGCGCGGGCGCCTGGACCGCGGCGGAGCTCGCCGGCATCGCCGAGGCGTGTGCGGACGGCAGGCACGAGGTCGTCGCCGCCGTCGTCGCCGGGACGGTCCGGCCCCGTCCGGCGCGGTCCGCCGGTCCTTCTCCGGACGACGCCACGTTGGCGCTCTCGGCGCGAGGCCAGGGGACGGGAGGTTCCGTGTGACGACGAGCACGAATGCGGAGTCGTCGGCAGCCACTCCGCTCCTCGACCTGCACGCGCTGGTGGTGGCGGTGCGCAGGCGCCGCCGCCTCTGGTGCTCACTGGCCCTGCTCGGGCTGCTGGTCGGCGCGGCCGTGGCGGTGCTGCGGCCGCCGCCGCCGACCGCACGGACCAAGGTCCTGGTCACGCACCAGGAGGACCAGCCGAACGACTCCGGCACGCTGATCCGTACCGACGTCGCGCTGCTGGGCACCACGCGGATCGCCGGCAAGGCGCTGCAGGCCCTCAAGTCCCCGGAGAAGCCCGAGGACTTCATGAAGGACTACCGGGGCACCGGCCTGACCAACAACCTGATGCAGATCGACGTGACGGCCGACAGCGACGCGGACGCGGTGGCCCGCGCCAAGGCGCTGGCGGACGCGTTCGTCGATGACCATGTGCGGCGGATGCGGGAGACCGCGAAGGCCGAGGCCAAGGCCCTGCTCGACCAGCGCGACCGCATGCGGGGCGAACTCGCCGAGGTGAACAGGGAGATCGGCGACCGCTCGCCGGAGACGGAGACCGACCCGAAGGCGTCGGCGGCCATCGAGTCGCTCTTCGCGCGCAGGGCCGAACTCAACTCGCGGATCGCCGACTTCGACCAGCGCGCCGCGGACGCCCGTACCGGCACACCCAAGATCATCGCCGGTACGCAGATCGTGGACGCCCCGCGCGCGGTGCCGCAGTCCGTGCCCAGGGCCGCCGCCACCAACGCCGCGATCGGGCTGGTCCTCGGGCTCGTCCTGGGCCTCGCGGTGGCAGCGGTCGGCTCGGTGGTGGCGGACCGCCCCGTGCTGCGCCGCGCGATCGCCTCGAACCTGGGCGCCTCGGTCATCGCGGAGCTGCGCCATGTGCCCCGCCGGTCGGCCGGGCCGTGGCAGCGCAAGCGAAGCCGGGCGGCACGCGAACGGCTCACCACGACCGTGGCCCGCGCCGTGCGCGGCTCCGCGGAACCGGTGTCGCTGCTCGAACTGGGCTGTGCGCGCACCACGAGCGTGCTCGCCCTGAACGTCGCCCGCGCGCTGGCGGCGGAGGGTCCCGTGGTCGTCGTCGACGGGCTGCCCGGGCCGCACCTCGCGAACCGGCAGCGGCCGGGAGACCCGGCCGTGGTCAGCGGCGAGCGTGCCGAGTCCGCGCCGCAGCAGGCGCGCCGGATCGGCGTCGGCTCCGTCGCGCCCGGCACGGCGTGGACCGACCTCCGGTTCCTCGGCGGCCAGACCGTGCTCGTCGTACGGGCCGGGCACGGCAGCGCCGCATGGCTGCACACGGTGGCACGCCAACTCGCGGACCTGCGCGTCCCGGTGATCGGTGTGGTGCTGATCGACCCCGACCCGCGGGACCGGACCGACGGCACCCTGTGGGACGGGCAGCACACCGCGCTGCGCGGCCACTTCGAGCGCCTTGCCCGGCAGAACGAGTCGGGCGGGCAGCGAGCGGAGCGGCGGTCGAGGGCGGCCGCGCGCGTCCCGGACAGCGACCAGGAGGCGCGCTAGGACATGTGTGGCATCGCAGGCACGTACCGCTGGCCGGACGGGAAGATCGTCACGGACCGGCTCACCGACACCCTCGCCCACCGCGGCCCGGACGGCGCGGGGCGCTACAGCCACGCCGCCGGTGACGGCGAAGTGCATCTGGGGCACCGCCGGTTGTCCATCATCGACCTGTCCGAGACCGGCGCCCAGCCGATGGTCTCCGACGGCCTCTCGCTGACGTACAACGGCGAGCTGTACAACGCGCCCGAGCTGCGCGCCGAACTGACGGCCGCCGGGGTGCGCTTCCGCGGCACCTCCGACACCGAGGTGCTCCTGGAGGCGTGGCGGCGCTGGGGCACCGACTGTCTGCCCCGGCTGCGCGGCATGTTCGCGTTCGGGATCTTCGACGAGCGGACCGGTGAACTGGTGCTGGTCCGCGACCAGTTGGGCATCAAGCCGCTGTTCCTGCTCCGGCGCGGCCCGGGTCTGGTGTTCGCCTCCGAGCTCAAGGCCCTCGCGGCCGTGACCGGCGGGACGCTGGAGGTGGACCACGCGGCGCTGGTGGCCTCGCTCCTCTACTACTGGGTGCCGGACTCGCGCTGCGCGTTCCGCGAGGCGGAGAAGCTGCCGCCGGGGAGCTGGCTGCGGATCCGGCCCGACGGAACGGTGCGGCGCGGCTCGTACTGGCGGCTGAAGGACGTCGCCGCCGAGGGCCGGGAGCGGGCCCTGGCCGGCGAGCGGCCGGACCTGGCCGCGATCGTCGAGGAGTCCACCCGGCAGCACCTGCTGTCCGACGTGCCGGTGGCGACCTTCCTCTCCGGCGGCCTCGACTCCAGCTGGCTGACCGCGCTCGCCGCCCGCCACCAGCCCGGGATCGCCGCGTACACGATCGGGTTCCGCGCCGAGGACGCCAAGTTCGAGGCGATGCCGGACGACCTGCGCTACGCCCGGCAGGTGGCCGCCCAATTCGGCGTCGACCTGCGGGAGATCGAGATCGCGCCGGACGTGCTCGACCTGCTGCCGAGGATGACGCACCACCTGGACGAGCCGATCGGCGACCCCGCCGCGATCAACACGTATCTGATCTGCTCGGCCGCCCGGGAGGCCGGGATCAAGGTGATGCTCTCGGGCATGGGCGCCGACGAGCTGTTCGCCGGCTACCGCAAGCACCTGGCCAACACGCTCGCGCTGCGCTACCAGCGCGTCCCGCGGCCGCTGCGGCGCGGGGTGCACGCGGCCGTGGACCGGCTGCCGGTCGCCACCGCCAAGCGCGGATTCAGGTCGGTGCGGTTCGCCAAGCGGTTCCTGTCCTTCGCGGAGCTGCCGGAGGAGACCGCGTTCCGGCGCAGCTACACCATGTACGACCAGGAGGAGCTGCTCGCCCTGGTCGATCCGGACCTGGCGGGCACGGTCGAGGACGTGCTGACCGAGCACGCGGACGTCTACGAGGACAACGACCTCGACGACTTCGTCAACCGCATGTGCCTGGGCGACGCCCGCATGTTCCTGCCGGGCCTGAACCTCACGTACACGGACCGCTCCAGCATGGCCGCCTCCACCGAGGTGCGGGTGCCGTACGTGGACGTCGACGTGGTCAGGGCGGCGTTCGCGGTGCCCGGCGACCGCAAGATCGTCGGGCGGCAGGGCAAGGCCGTGCTCAAGGAGGCGGCCACCACGATCCTGCCGAAGGAGATCGTGTACCGGCCCAAGGGCCTGTTCAGCGCCCCGCTGCGGGCCTGGATGAGCCGGGACCTGGCGCCCCTGGTGCGCGAGGTGGTGCACGACGGCGTGCTCGTCAACAGCGGGCTCCTGCGCCGCGACGCCCTGGCGCGCATGGTCGCCGAGGACGCCGCCGGACAGCGGGACTTCTCCAAGCATCTGTGGCATGTGCTGACCCTTGAGTACTGGTATCGCGACGCGACCTCTGGGTCCGGTCAGAGCACTCGGTTAACGGCTTAGGAATTCAGAGGAGTTCGGGTGAAGCAGGTTGTACAGAACTACAAGAGCGGCGAGCTGGCGGTGCTCGACGTTCCGGTACCGGGGTGCAAGCCGGGCGGTGTCCTGGTCCGCAGCGCGTATTCGCTGATCTCCACCGGGACCGAGCTCATGAAGGTGTCCGAGGCCGGCATGTCGATGCTGGGCAAGGCCCGATCCCGCCCGGACCAGGTGGCCAAGGTCGTGCAGAGCGTCGCCACCAACGGGGTGCCCGCCACCTACCGCAAGGTCATGGGCAAGCTGGACTCCTACACGCCGCTCGGCTACTCGCTGTGCGGGGTGGTCGAGCAGGTCGGCGCCGGGGTCGACGACGTGAAGGTCGGCGACCTGGTGGCCTGCGCGGGCAACGAGCACGCGCTGCACGCCGAGCTGAACTGGGTGCCGAAGAACCTCTACACGCCGGTGCCGGACGGCCTCGCGCCGCAGCACGCGGCGTTCGGCACCGTCGGGTCGATCGCGCTGCAGGGCGTGCGCCGCGGTGAGCCCCAACTCGGCGACGTGGCCCTGGTCATCGGCCTCGGCCTGATCGGGCAGCTGGTGGTGCAGCTCCTCGCCGCCGCGGGCGTCCGCGTCGTCGGCGCCGACCCCGACCCGGTGCGCTGCGAGCTCGCCGCGGGCCTGGGCGCGGCGGCCTGCGGCGACCCCGGATCCGCGGCCGTGGAGGCGGCTGTCGCCGAGCTCACCGAAGGGCACGGCGTGGACCAGGTGTATCTGGCCGCGGGCGGCGGCAGCAATCAACCCGTGGAGCTGGCCGCCAAGTTGGCCAGGGACCGCGGCCGGGTCGTCGACATCGGCAAGTGCAAGCTGGACCTGCCGTGGAACGCGTACTACGAGAAGGAGCTCGACGTCCGCTTCTCGCGCTCGTACGGGCCCGGTCGCTACGACCCGGAGTACGAGCTGGAGGGCCGGGACTACCCGATCGGCTATGTGCGCTGGACCGAGCGCCGCAACCTGGCGTGCTTCCTCGACCTCGTCGCCCGCGGCCGCGTCGACGTGGCGCCCCTGGTCTCCCACACGGCCGCCTTCGAGGACGCCGTCGAGACCTACCAGCGCCTGAAAGAGGGCGAGTTGAAGGCCGTGGCCGTGCTGTTCCGGTACGCCGGCCACCCCGACCACGCTGCCGAGGCGCGGGAGGCCCCCGAGGTGGCTGTGCCCGCGGTGCCGCGCCGCAGTGGCGGAGCCTCCGCCCCGGCCCGGTCCGCCAAGGCGCCGGTGCGCCTCGCGTTCGTCGGCGCGGGCAACTACGCGACGTCGATGCTGCTGCCGCACCTGGCGGAGCGCGAGGGCGTCGAGCTGTCGACCGTCGTCACCACGACGGCGCTGTCCGCGGCCAACGCACAGCGGAAGTTCGGCTTCGCGCGGGCCACCACCGACCTCGACGCCGTGCTCGGCGACAAGTCCGTCGACGCGGTGTTCGTGGTGACCCGGCACAGCTCGCACGCCGAACTGACCTGCAAGGCACTGCATTCCGGCAAGGCCGTGTTCGTGGAGAAGCCCCTGGCCCTCACCGAGGACGACCTCTCCGGCGTGCTCGCGGCGGTCGAGGAGTCCGGCAACGACCGGCTGCAGGTGGGCTTCAACCGCCGGTTCGCGCCGCTGCTGCAGGAGGCCAGGAAACAGTTCGGCGTCCGCACCGGCCCGGCGAGCGTCCGCTACCTGGTCAACGCGGGCCGCCTGGAGCACGGCAGCTGGTACCTCCGGCAGGGCACCGAGGGCTCGCGGTTCGCGGGCGAGGGCGGCCACTTCATCGACACGGTGAGCTGGCTGCTCGCGGCCGACCCGGTGTCCGTGTACGCCGTCACCACGCCCGGCAACGAGGACCTCCAGGTCGTCCTGGGCTACCCCGACGGGTCCACCGCCACCGTCAGTTACGTCACCACGGGCGCCCCCGGCTTCCCCAAGGAGACGCTGGACCTGGTCGCGGACGGCAAGGTGCTGCGGCTCGACGACTTCGTCCGCGCCTCGGTGCACTTCGACGGCTCGGCGGGGCGCAAGCGGTGGGTCAGTTCGCGGCTGCCCAAGGCCCGGGACAAGGGCCAGGAGGCCGAACTGGCCGCGTTCGTCCGGGCCGTGCGGACCGGCGGGCCGATGCCGGTGCCGCTGGAGTCCCTGACCGCCACCACGGCGGCCACCCTCGCCGTGCAGGCGGGCCTCGCGGGCGGCGCCCCGGTGACGTTGGCGAGGGCGCGATGACCATGAGTGCGAGCTGGTACCTGCGGCGGCTGTCCCGGATGGGGCCGCGGGAGATCGGCGGCCGGGTGGGCGACACGGTGCGCAGGCGCCGGTGGCGCTCGGCGCGGCCCAGCTGCCCGCGCGTGACCGGCGCCCGGTTCACCGCGGTCCTGCCCGCCGGGGCGCTCGCCGCGGTGCCGCCGGACGCCGCGAAGCGCCTCGTCGCCGAGGCGGACCGGCTGCTCGACGGGCACGCCGAGTTCTTCGGGGTGCCCCGCGACGACCTGGCCGACCCGGACTGGTGGTACGACCCGAAGACCGGGCGCCGGGCCCCGTGGGGCTACGCCTTCGACGTGCCGTACCGCGACGAGGAAGCGGTCGGGGACATCAAGCAGATCTGGGAGCCGTCCCGGCACCAGTACCTCACCGTGCTCGCCGCCGCCTACGCGGTCACCGGGGACGAGCGGTACGCCGAGCGCGTGGCCCAGCACCTGCGGCTGTGGTGGGCGGCCAACCCGCCGCTGCGCGGCGTGCACTGGATCAGCGGCATCGAGCTGGGCATCCGGCTCCTGTCCTGGGTGTGGATACGCCGGCTCCTCGACGGCTGGCCGGGCGCGGCCGGGCTCTTCGAGGAGAACCCGGTGGCCCTGAACCAGATCTGGCACCACCAGCGCTGGCTGGCCGCCTTCCCCAGCCGGGGCTCGTCGGCGAACAACCACGTCATCGCCGAGGCCGCCGGGCAGTTCGCCGCGGCCTGCGCCTTCGGGTGGTTCCCGTCCTCGGCGCGCTGGCGGGACGGGGCACTCGCGTCGCTGGAGCGGCACCTGCGCGGCAACACCTTCCTCTCCGGCCTCAACCGCGAGCTGGCCACCGAGTACCACGGCCTGGTCCTCGAACTCGGCCTGGCCGCGGTGGCCGAGGCGGACGCCGCCTCGGTGCCGGTCCCCAGGACGCTCCGCCTGGTGCTGCTGCGGATGACCGACGCGCTCGCGGCCGTCGTCGACAGCCGCCTGCGGCCGCCGCGCCAGGGGGACGCCGACGACGGGCACGGCCTGATCGTGGACGGCGCGGGCACCGACCGCTGGGCCTCGCTGCTGGCCACCGGGGACGCCGTGTTCGGCCGCCTCGACTGGTGGCCGACGGTGACCGGCACCGATGTGCGCACCCCGCTCCTCGCCGCGCTCGTCCGCCCGTACGGGAAGAAGGGCACCGCACCGGCCGTGACCCGCCCGGCGCACCGGCCGCACCACTTCGCGGACGCGGGGCTCACCGTGCTGCGCGGTCAGGGGGCCGCGGGCGAGATCTGGTGCCGCTGCGACGGCGGCCCGCACGGCTTCCTCTCCATCGCCGCGCACGCCCACGCGGACGCCCTGTCCGTGGAGGTCCGGCACGACGGCGTCGACGTCCTCGCCGACCCGGGGACGTACTGCTACCACGGGCAGCCCGAGTGGCGGCGGTACTTCCGCTCGACCCTCGGCCACAACACCCTGGAGCTGGACGGCGCCGACCAGTCCGCCTCCGGGGGCCCGTTCCTGTGGACCCGGCAGGCCCGCAGCCGCGTCCTGGCGGCGGACACCTCCACGTGGTGTGCCGAGCACGACGGCTACGGAGACTCCGTTCACCGCCGCCGGGCGGAACTCACCGCCACGGAAGGGGAGTTGCGGATCGTCGACGAGGTGCGCGGCCCGCGCCGGGACGTGCGCCTTGCGTTCCACCTCGGCCCGGCGGTCACCGCGGATCTGGCGGGCGACCGGGCGGTGCTCACCTGGGCCCGGGACGGCGAGGACCGCTCCGCCGTGCTCGACCTGCCCGGCCAGCTGTCCTGGCGGGCGCACCGCGGCGAGAGCGACCCTCCGCTCGGCTGGTACTCGGCCGGCTTCGGGCGCAAGGAAGCCGCCACCACGCTCGTCGGCACCGGATTCGCCGACGGCACGGCCGAGTTCACGACCGCACTCAGATTCCGCGACTAGCGCGCCAGAGCAGAGAGGGGGGAAGACACATGGGGATCACATGGCGGACCTGGGCGGCGTCGGCGGCACCGCTGGCGCTCGCGCTGCTGGCCACCGGCTGTATGAGCACGTCGGGCACCCCGGCGGCGGAGCCGAGCGCCGAGCAGTCCGCGACCACGACCCGGGCCCGGGTGTGCGCCGCGCCCCCGGCCGGGCCCGCGAAGGCGCCGAAGGGCGCCGTGACGGTCGACCCCAAGGTGGCCGGCGACCTGGCCGCGAAGACCAAGAGCAGCCCCCCGAACACCACGTTCTGGCTCCGGCCTGGCACCCACCGGCTCGACCGGGACCGCTACTCGCAGGTCGTCCCCAAGAAGGGGGACCGCTACCTCGGCGCGCCGGGCGCGGTGCTCGACGGACGCAAGGTCAACCAGTACGCATTCGGCGGCAGCGCCCGCGACGTCACCATCCGCTATCTGACCGTGCAGGGGTTCGTCGCGCCGCAGGACGAGGGCGTGGTCAACCACGACTCGGCCGACGGCTGGGTGATCGAGCACGCCACGATCCAGCGCAACTCCGGCGCCGGGCTGATGGCCGGTGCCCGCCAGCGGGTCCGCGCCAGCTGTCTGCGCGACAACGGCCAGTACGGAATGAACGCCTACAAGGCGGGCAACCCCGTGCGCGACCTGGTGGTCGAGGGCAACGAGATCGTCGGCAACAACACCGGCGACTGGGAGCGGCGCAAGGAGGGGTGCGGCTGCACCGGCGGCATCAAGTTCTGGGCCGTCAACGGCGCCGATGTGCGCGGCAATTGGGTGCACGACAACCGTGGCACCGGGCTGTGGGCGGACACCAACAACAACGACTTCCGCATCGAGAACAACGTGCTGGAGGCCAACGACGGTGCCGCGCTGATCTATGAGACCAGCTACAACGCGGTCATCCGCAAGAACACGATCCGGCGGAACAACTGGGTCGAGGGCCGCAGGTACGCCGAGCGCGGCGACAGCTTCCCCTTCGCGACCGTCTACGTGTCCGAGTCCGGCGGCGAACCCCGGATCCACGCGCGCACCGACAAGATCGAGATCTATCGGAACGTGCTGGAGGACAACTGGTCCGGGATCACCCTGTGGGAGAACGCCGACCGGTTCTGCAACAGCCCGGCCAACACCTCCTCCGGCGACTGCACGTTGCTGGTGCGGCGCTCCGACCGCTGCGCGAAGCCGGCGATCTCCAAGTCTCCGCTCTACGCCGACTGCCGGTGGAAGACCCAGCGGGTGGACATCCACGACAACCGCTTCGTCCTCGACAAGTCCGTCGTCGACTGCACGGACAAGTGCGACCGCATGGCGGTGCTCGCCAACTACGGCACCTATCCGAAGTGGTCGCCGTACAAGGGCGAGCGGGTGGCCGAGGCGATCACCGGCGAGCAGCACAACCGCTGGCACCACAACACCTACGTCGGGCCGTGGCAGTTCGTCGCCCACGACCCGAGCCGGGTGCTCGACTCCGGGCAGTGGCAGGCCGATCCGTACCGGCAGGACGCGGGCAGCACCTTCCGCGCACGGGACGGTGGTTGAGGTGGCGGCGGAGGCCGGGATGGCAGTGGAGGCCGGGATGGCGGCGGACCGCACGCCGAGGACCGTCGGCACCGTCTGGGGGCTGCTCGTCCTCAACACCCTCGGCTCCGCCGGGGCGAAGACCATCGTGCCGCTGCCCCGCTCCCTCATCCAGATGGTCACCATGGGCGCGCTGGTCGCCGCGTTCACGCTGGCGCTCGCGGTCAACCTGCGGCTGCGGATCAGGCCCAGCGCGTACGTGCTGCTGCTCACCCTGCTCCTGGTGCCGAGCGTGATCGCCAGCGCGAACCTGGAGTCCGGGTTCGGCGCGCTGTTCCGCTGCGGCCGCCTCGCCCTCTTCGTGGGCACGCTGTGGCTGCTCACCCGGTGGTGGGACGGCGGCCTGACGTTCGTGCGGCACCACATCCGGATGTACTTCGCGGTGCTCGGGTCGGTGGCCGCGGGCCTCGTCATCTCGCCGGGCGCGGCCCTGCCCGATCTCTACGGCGGGCGCCTGGTCGGCGCACTGTGGCCGCTCACCCCGCCGCAGATCGGGCAGTACGCCGCGGTGATCATCGGGCTCACCGTGCTGCTCCTCCTGGGCCGCAGGACCGACAGGGCCAGCGCGGCGGTCGTCATCGTGCCGTCCCTCGTCCTGCTCGCGCTGAGCCACACCCGGACGGCCACGCTCGGCCTGCTCCTCGGTCTGGCCCTGGCGATCGGCTCGCTCGTCCTGACCAGCGCCGCCGCCCGCCGGTTCTTCCTGTGGACGGTGCTGATCGCGACCGTGGCCGCGGTGGGGTTCGCCTCCGCGCTGCAGAAGTGGTACCTGCGCGGCCAGACCCAGGAGGGCCTGTCCAGCCTCACCGGCCGGGCCAAGGTCTGGGACGCCCTGCTTGCGGCGCCCCGGTCGACCGCGGAGCAGCTGTTCGGCATGGGCCTGGGCGACAAGTCGTTCGGCGGGCTGCCGATCGACAACAGCTGGCTGGCCGTCTACCACGAGCAGGGCTGGACCGGCGTCACCCTCGTGGCGGCGATCATCGTCGTCCTCGGCGGCGTCGCGCTGCTGCGGCCGCCGTCGCTGCAGCGGGCCTGCGCGATCTTCCTCATCAGCTACTGCGCGATCGCGTCGTACACCGAGGCCGGGCTCGGCGACGCCTCGCCGTATCTGCTCCATCTGGCCCTGGCCGCCGCTCTGTTGGCGGCGCCCGCCGCGGCCGCTCCCCCGGCGACGCCCGTCGTCGCCCGGTCGACGCCCGCAGCACCCCGCCGACGCGTCCCGAGCTGGGCCCGGGACCGGGAGGTGACCTGACCATGCACGTCCTCGTGGTGCACAACCGCTACGCGTCGGCACAGCCGAGCGGCGAGAACAAGGTCGTCGACCAGGAGGTGGCCCTGCTGCGCGGGGCCGGCCACCAGGTCGAGCTGTTCGAGCGGCGCAGCGACGACATCGGCGCCCGCTCCCTCGCCGGCAAGGCCGCGCTGCCGCTCCTCGTGCCGTGGAACCCCTCGGTGCGCCGGGAGTTGGCCGCCAAGCTGCGGGCCGAGCGTCCTGACGTGGTGCACGTCCACAACGTCTTCCCGCTCCTGTCGCCCGCGGTGCTCGCCGCCTGCGCCGACGCCGGGGTGCCCGCCGTCGCCACGCTGCACAACTACACCCAGATCTGCCCGCCCGGCACGCTGCAGCGCGACGGCCGCCCGTGCACGGAGTGCGTCGGCGCGAAGGCTCCGCTGCCCGCCGTCCGGCACGGCTGCTACCGCGACTCCCGCCTGGCGACGGTGCCGTTGGCGGTCAGCCTGTCGGTCAACCGGCGGCGGTGGTGGTCCGGCGTGGAGCGGTTCTTCTGCATCTCCGCGGCGCAGCGCGACGTCCTGGTGCGGGCCGGGATGCCCGCCGAACGCCTCGCGGTGAAGCACAACTTCGTGCCCGACCCGGACGCCCGCCGGGCGGGCGAGGGCGAGCACGTGCTCTACCTCGGCCGCCTCGCGGAGGCCAAGGGCGTGCGGCTGCTCATGGCCGCGTGGGACGAGCTCGCCGCGGGCGGCGGCGTGGGCGTGCCGCTGGTGATCGCGGGCACGGGGCCGCTGGAGGGCGAGGTGGCCGCCTGGGCCGCGGGCCGGGACGACGTGCGCTATGTCGGCCTCTACGACACGGCGGAGTGCCAGAAGGCCATCGCCGGGTCGGTCGCCGTGGTGGCCCCCTCGACGTGGCTGGAGGCGTTCGGCCTGGTGGTCGTGGAGGCGATGGCGGCGGGGGTGCCGACCGTCGCCGCCGGTCACGGCGCCTTCGTCGAACTCGTCGAGGACGGCGTGACCGGCCTCCTGCACCGGCCGGGCGAGGCAGCCTCGCTCGCGTCCTGCATACGCCGGATCGCGGCCGAACCGGGCCGCAACCGGGACATGGGCCGGGCGGCCCGACGCCGGTACGAGCAGGGCTTCAGCCCGGCCGTCGGCCTCGACCGCCTGGTGGAGGGGTACCGCTCCGCGATCGCGGGGCGGTCCGACGGCGGCGACAGTCCGCCGCCGTCAGGAAATGGCACCACCGGAAATGGCACCACCGGAAATGGCACCACCGGAAGTCGAAACACCGGAAATGGAAACACCGGCTCGCTGCGGGGCACCCGCGCGAGCAGGGGGGATGGGGACAGCACATGACAGCATGCCGACTCTGCGGCTCGGCGACACTGGCGAGCGTCGTCGATCTGGGGGCGACCCCGCCGTGCGAGAGCTTTCTCGCCGCGGACCAACTGGACAGGCCGGAACCGGCGTACCCGCTGCACCTGCGGGTCTGCACCGACTGCTGGCTCGCGCAGATCCCGCCGCTGATCACGCCGGAGGAGACGTTCAGCGAGTACGCGTACTTCTCCTCCTTCTCGACTTCGTGGGTCGAGCACGCGCGGACGTTCGTCGCCGACGCCGTGCAGCGCGTGGGTCTCGGTTCCGAAGGCTCCGACGCCTTCGTGGTCGAAGTCGCCAGCAACGACGGGTACTTGCTGAAGCACGTGGTGGACCGGGGGATCCGCTGCCTGGGCATCGAGCCGTCCGTCAACGTCGGCGCCGCCGCCCGGGACAAGGGCGTGCCCACGCTGACCGAGTTCCTGAGCCCGGAGACCGGCGCGGCCGTCCGCGCCGAGCACGGCCCGGCGGACCTGGTCGTCGCCAACAACGTCTACGCGCACATCCCGGACGTGGTCGGGTTCACGCGGGGGCTGCGCGCCCTGGTCGCCGACGACGGCTGGGTCTCCATCGAGGTGCAGCACCTGCTGACGCTCATCGAGGAGAACCAGTACGACACGATCTACCACGAGCACTTCCAGTACTACACGGTCGCCTCCGCGATCCGGGCCCTCGCCAGCGGCGGACTCGCCCTCGTGGACGTCGAGTTGCTGCCCACGCACGGCGGCTCCATCCGGCTGTGGGCCCGCCCGGCCGAGGTGGCGGGCGAGCCGAGCGATGGGGTCTCCCCTGCTCGAGCGAAGTCGAGAGCTTGGGGAAGGGTGTCCGACGTGCTGGCCCGGGAGAAGGCCGCCGGTCTGCTGGAGCTGTCGGGGTACGCCGACTTCTCCGCCCGGGTGGCCAAGGTGCGCCGGGATCTCCTGAAGTTCCTGATCACAGCGGCCGAGCGCGGCGAGACGGTCGTCGGCTACGGCGCCCCGGGCAAGGGCAACACCCTGCTCAACCACTGCGGCATCCGCCCCGACCTGCTCGCGTACACGGTGGACCGCAACCCGTACAAGCACGGCAGGTTCACCCCGGGCACCCGCATCCCGATCCTGCCGCCCGAGCAGATCGCCGCCGACAAGCCGGACTACGTCCTCGTCCTGCCGTGGAACCTGCGGACCGAGCTGGTCGAGCAGCTGTCCTACGTGCACGACTGGGGCGGCCGCCTGGTCTTCCCCATCCCGGAGCTGAGCATCGTCGAGGGCACTGTCGAGGTGACGTCATGAAGGTCGTTCTGTTCTGCGGCGGTTACGGGATGCGGATGCGCAGCGGCGCCACGGACGACGTGCCCAAGCCGATGGCGATGGTCGGCCCGCGGCCGCTGATCTGGCACGTCATGCGCTACTACGCGCACTACGGGCACCGGGAGTTCATCCTGTGCCTCGGCTACGGCGCGCACCACATCAAGAACTTCTTCCTCACCTACGAGGAGACGACGTCCAACGACTTCGTGCTGCGCGGTGGGAAGACCGAGCTCCTGTCCACGGACATCTCGGACTGGACGATCACGTTCGCGCAGACCGGCGTGGAGTCCCCGATCGGGGAGCGCCTGCGCCGGGTGCGGCACCACCTGGACGGCGACGAGATGTTTCTCGCCAACTACGCCGACGTGCTCACCGACGCCCCGCTCCCGGAGATGATCGAGAACTTCGCCCGGCGCGACGCGGGCGCGTCGATGATGGTGGTGCCGCCGCAGTCCTCGTTCCACTGCGTGGACCTGGGCGAGGACGGGCTCGTGGGCGGCATCACCGCGGTGAGCGAACTGCCACTGTGGGAGAACGGCGGCTACTTCGTGCTGCGCCAGGAGGTCTTCGACCACATACCGGAGAACGGGGACCTGGTCGCCGACGGCTGTGCCCAACTGGCCAAGCGGGGACGCCTGGTGGCGCACCAGCACCGCGGCTTCTGGAAGCCGACCGACACCGTGAAGGAGCGCGCCGCGCTCGACGCCGCCTACGCCCGCGGCGACCGCCCGTGGGCCGTGTGGGAGCGGGACACCGCCGGAGCGCGGGCGTGATCCGCCTCGGGGCCGGACCCCTGAACCGGATCGTCGCGGTGGGCGCGCACTGCGACGACATCGCCATCGGCGCCGGTGGCACGCTCCTGACGATGTGCCGCGCGCGGCCGGGCCTCCGCGTCGACGCACTGGTGCTCTCCGGCGGCGGCGGCGAGCGGGAGCAGGAGGAGCGGGCCGCGCTCGCCGCCTTCTGCCCGGGCGCCGAACTGCACCTGACCGTCCTGAAGTTGCCGGACGGCCGGCTGCCCGCGCACTGGGAAGAGGCAAAGGCCGCGGTCGAGGAGCTGCGCGAGCGGACCGAACCGGACCTCGTCCTCGCCCCGCGCACCGACGACGCGCACCAGGACCACCGCGGCCTGGCGCGGCTGATCCCCACCGCGTTCCGCGACCACCTCGTACTCGCCTACGAGATCGTCAAGTGGGACGGCGACCTCGGCCGCCCCTCGGCGTACCAGCCGCTGTCGCCGGAGGTCGCCGAGGACAAGGTGCGGCTGCTGCAGGAGCACTACCCCTCGCAGCGGCACCGTCCCTGGTACGACCGGGAGGCGTTCCTCGGCCTCGCGCGGATCCGCGGCATCGAATGCCACGCCCGCTACGCGGAGGCGTTCGCCGCCGCCAAACTCACGCTCGCTCTCGGCACTTTCACTCTGGGGGACTGAACCTTGCGCGTACTGCTGACCGGACACCAGGGCTACCTGGGCACCGTGATGGCCCCGGTGCTCACGGCGGCCGGGCACGAGGTCGTCGGCCTGGACGCCGGCCTGTTCGCCGACTGCGTCCTCGGCCCGCCGCCCGCGGACGCCCCGGGGCACCGGGTGGACCTGCGCGACGTCACGGCCGAGCACGTGGCCGGGGTGGACGCCGTGATCCACCTGGCCGCGCTGTCCAACGACCCGCTGGGCTCACTGGCGCCCGAGCTCACCTACGACATCAACCACCACGCGTCCGTACGGCTCGCGCGGCTGGCCCGCGAGGCCGGGGTGCGGCGCTTCCTGTACGCGTCGACGTGCTCGGTCTACGGCGCCGCGGGCGGCGACGACCTGGTCACCGAGGACGCCCCGCTGCGCCCGGTGACCCCGTACGCGGAGTCCAAGGTGCGGGTCGAGGACGACCTGCACGCGCTGGCCGACGGCGACTTCAGCCCGGTGTTCATGCGCAACGCCACCGCGTTCGGGTACTCCCCCCGGCTGCGTGCCGACATCGTGGTGAACAACCTGGTGGGCCACGCGCTCCTGTCCGGCGAGGTCCTGGTGATGTCCGACGGCACGCCCTGGCGTCCGCTGGTGCACGCGGCCGACATCGCGCGGGCCTTCACGGCCGCGCTGACCGCGCCCCGAGAAACGGTGCACGACCGGGCGTTCAACATCGGCACCGAGAGCAACAACGTCACAGTCGCCGAGATCGCCGACGAGGTCGCCGAGGCGGTGTCCGGCTCGAAGGTGGTGATCACCGGGGAGACGGGGGCCGACCCGCGGTCGTACCGCGTGGACTTCTCCCGGTTCCGGGACGCGGTCCCGGGCTTCGACTGCGAGTGGACGGTGAAGCAGGGCGCGCTCGAACTCGCCGACGCCTACCGGCAGTTCGGGCTGACCCGGGAGGACTTCGAGCAGCGCTTCACCCGCCTCGCCGTGCTGCGCGCGGCGTCCGAGGCCGGTGCCGTCGACGACACCCTGCGGTGGCGCCGGTGACCACGCGCGTCAAGGGAGGCGCCGGCGAGGAGATGCACGCCCTGGTGGAGCGGCTGTACCCGCTCTGCCGGAGCATCACGGGCGACGGGGTGCGCGCCACCCTGGAGATCGTCGGCGAGTACGTCCCGCTGCAGGTGCACGAGGTGCCGACGGGGACGCAGGTCCTCGACTGGACGGTGCCGCAGGAGTGGAACATCCGGGACGCGTACGTCGCCGACGCCACCGGGAAGCGGGTCGTCGACTTCGCCGCGTCCAGCCTGCACGTGCTCGGCTACAGCGTGCCGGTGTCGGCGACCATGCCGCTGGCCGAGCTGCGCCCGCACCTGTACACCCTTCCGGAGCACCCGAGTTGGGTGCCGTACCGCACCAGCTACTACCAGCCGGAGTGGGGGTTCTGCCTGGCCCAGGAGACCCTGGACGCGCTGCCGGAGGGCGACTACGAGGTACGGATCGACTCCACCCTCGCCGACGGCCACCTCACCTACGCCGAGCACGTGGTCCCCGGGCAGGTCCCGGACGAGGTGATCGTCTCCTGCCACGTCTGCCACCCGTCGCTGGCCAACGACAACCTGGCGGGCATCGCGGTGGCGACGTTCCTGGCCCGCGCGCTGGCGCAGGAAACCCCGTACTACACCTACCGGTTCATCTACGCGCCCGGCACCATCGGGGCGATCACCTGGCTGGCGCGCAACGCCGAGCGGATCGAGCGGGTCAAGCACGGCCTGGTGCTGGCCTGTGCCGGTGACCGGGGCCGGCTGACGT
This sequence comes from Streptomyces odontotermitis, assembly GCF_050510915.1. NCBI lineage: Bacteria > Bacillati > Actinomycetota > Actinomycetes > Kitasatosporales > Streptomycetaceae > Streptomyces > Streptomyces odontotermitis. The sequence continues at coordinate 529,306 of NZ_JBNJLS010000004.1, forward strand.
ACAAGGAGAGCAGGCGCGGCGACGCGGAGATCGACCGGGTGCTGCGGCACGTCCTCGCCGCCTCCGAACGCCCGCACCGCATCGCCGAGTTCACGCCGTACGGCTACGACGAGCGGCAGTACTGCTCACCCGGGTTCAACCTCGGCGTGGGCTCGCTCAGCCGGACCCCGTACGCCGGGTACCCCGAGTACCACACCTCGGCGGACAACCCGGACTTCGTCTCCCCGGACGCGATGGCGGACACCCTCGCGGTCTGCCGCGAGGCGTTCGCCGTGCTCGACCGCAACCGGCGCTACCGCAACCTCAGCCCCTACGGCGAACCACAGCTGGGGCGGCGGGGGCTGTACGACTCGCTCGGCGGCCGCAGCGACGCGAAACAGGCCCAGCTGGCCATGCTCTGGGTGCTCAGCCTCGCCGACGGCGAGCACGGTCTGCTGGACGTCGCCGAGCGGTCCGGGCTGCCCTTCGACACGGTCGCCGTCGCCGCCGAAGCCCTGCACGGCGCCGGGCTGATCAAGGCGTGACGGCGATGAGCACCGAGGGGGAGGCGACGACGGCGGTGGCCCACGGCAGGCACGCCCGGCGGTCCGCCAAGCGGGCCATGGCCGGCCGGCTGTCCTGGGGACTCGCCGACCAGGCGGTCTGCAGCATGAACAACTTCGCGGTGGGCGTCTACGTGGCCCGCTCCCTCGGACTCTCCGCGTTCGGTGTGTTCAGCCTGGCCTGGGTGACCTACGGCGTGGTGCTCAGCGTCTCCCGGGGCCTGGCCACCGACCCGCTCGTGGTGCGGTTCAGCGGAGTGCCGACCGCGTCCTGGCGCTCGGCGACGGCCCGGTCGACGGGTACCGCGCTGGGCGTCGGCGGGGCCATCGGCGCGGCGTGCCTGGTGGCCGGGCTCGCGCTCGGCGGCCGGGTGGGGCCCGCGTTCGCCGCGCTCGGCGTGGTGCTTCCGGGGCTGCTCCTTCAGGACGCCTGGCGGTTCTCGTTCTTCGCCGCGGGCACCGGGCGCAAGGCGTTCACCAACGACGTCCTGGCCACCGTCGCGCTCGTCCCGGCCATGGTCGTGGCGGCCCGCGTGGACAGCGTGGCCGCCTTCGTCCTCGCCTGGGGCGCGGCCGCCGCGGTGGCCTCGGGGTACGGCTGCTTCCAGTCCGGCATCCGGCCCCGGCTGACCGAAGCGCGCTCGTGGCTGCGCGAGCAGCGCGACCTCGGCTACCGGTACCTGGTCGAGAACGTCGGCGTCAGCGGCGCGTCCCAACTGCGCGCGTACGGGCTCGGGTTGATCGTCGGGGTCAGCGCGGTGGGCGTGATCCGGGGCGCGGAGCTCCTGCTCGGCCCGTTCCTCGCGGTGCTGATGGGTCTCTCGCTGGTCACCGTCCCGGAGGCGGCCCGGGTGCTGCGGCAGGCCCCGCACCGCCTCGCCAAGTTCTGCTTCCTGCTCGGCTCCGGACTCGCCGCCGCCGCGCTGCTCTGGGGCGTGGCGCTGCTCCTGGTGCCGGACCGGCTCGGCGAGCTCGTGCTCGGCGACGTCTGGCACTCCGCCTCGGCGCTCATCGTGCCGGCCGCGCTCGGCGTCGCGGGCTCCGGCCTCGGCGTCGGCGCCGCGGCCGGGCTGCGCGCGCTCGCCGCGGCCCGGCGCAGCCTGCGCTGCCAGCTCTTCGCCTCCGCCTGCTACGTCGGCGGCGGACTCGGCGGGGCGGCCGCGGCCGGCACGACCGGCTCGGCCTGGGGCGTCGCCGCCGCGACCGTCACCGCCTCGGCCGTGTGGTGGCTGCAGCTGCGGTCCGCCCTCCGTGAGCGCCACCAACCCCCCGTATCCCAAGTGAGGACGCCATGACTGTCTCTCGCCGCACTCCCCGGCTGAGCATCGGCCTGCCCGTGTACAACGGCGAGGAGTACCTCGCCGAATCGCTCGACGCCCTGCTCGGCCAGACCTACGAGGACTTCGAGCTCGTCATCACCGACAACGCCTCGACCGACGGGACCCAGGACATCTGCCACAAGTACGTGGCCCAGGACTCCCGCATCCGCTACCTCCGGCTCCCCCGCAACATCGGTGCCGCCCCGAACCACAACTACGTGTTCACCCAGTGCCGCGGCGAGCTGTTCAAGTGGGCCTCGCACGACGACCTGTACGCCCGCGACCTGCTGCGGCTCTGCGTGCAGGCGCTCGACGAGCGGCCGGACGTGGTCCTCGCCCACGCCGACCAGGCGGTCATCGACGGCGACGGGCAGGTGAAGGTCCCCTACGCGTACACCCTCGCCACCGACGCGCCGCGCGCACCGGAGCGCTTCCGGAGCTTCCTGTTCGAGCCCGGCGGCGACGACTTCTACGGGGTGATGCGGGCCGACGTGCTGCGCCGGGTGAAGCCGCACGACAGCTACCACCACGCGGACCGCACGTTCGTCGCCGAGCTCGTCCTGAACGGCCCCTTCCACCAGGTGCCGGAGCTGCTGTACTTCCGCCGCGACCACCCCACCCGCGCCGAGCGGGCGAACCCGTCCAAGCGCTCCCGGTGCGTCAACCTGGACCCGCGCCGGGCCGGCCCGCTGCACCCGACGCCCCGGCTGCTCGCCGAGTACGTCTGGGGCTTCGTCGCGGCGATCCGGCGGGCGCCGCTGTCCGCGGCCGACCGGCGCGCGTGCTACGGCCACCTGAGTGCCTGGATGACCAGCCGGGTCCGCCCCGGCGCCGGGGAGCGGGTCGAGGACCGCGCCCCGGTCGACCCGGCCCAGCTCACCGTCTCCGTCGACGACCTGGTGGCGGGCCGCGAGGGGAGGCGGACATGACGCGTGCCTCCGCCGCCGAAAAGCCGGTACGCGTCGGCCTGTTCGGCCTGCTCGGCTCCGGCAACCTCGGCAACGACGGCTCGCTCGAAGCCGTCCTCGGCCACCTCCGCGCCGCGCACCCTCAGGCAGTCGTCGACGCACTGTGCGGCGGACCCGAGGTCGTCGCGGACCGCTACGGGATCCCGGCGACGCGGCTGCACTGGTACCGCGGCGAGTACCGCACCGCGTCCCGTGCGGGCGCGATCGCGGGCAAGGGCCTGGGCAAGCTGGTCGACGTCGCCCGCACCGCGGCCTGGGTGCGGCGGCACGACGTGGTGATCGTGCCGGGCATGGGCGTCCTGGAGGCCACGCTGCCGCTGCGGCCGTGGGGCTTCCCGTACGCGCTGTTCCTGCTCTGCGCGTCCGGCCGGCTGTTCGGCACCCGGGTCGCGCTGGTCGGCGTCGGCGCCGCCCCGATCGGCAACCGGCCGACCCGGACGCTGGTGCGCTGGTCGGCACGGCTTGCCGCGTACCGCTCCTACCGGGACACCCCGTCCCGGGACGCGATGCGGGAGATGGGCGTGCACACCGCCCGCGACAAGGTCTACCCGGACCTGGCCTTCGCCCTGCCGACGCCGACGCCGACGCAGACGCAGACGCCGTCGACTCCGCCGTCGCCGGACGAGCCCTCGGGGCCGCCAAGTCCGCCAAGCCCACCGGGCACGGTCTGCGTCGGCGTCATGGACTTCCACGGCGGCAACGACGACCGCGCGCGGGCCGAGGAGATCCACCGCCGCTACCTCGACGGCACGACCCGCTTCGTCCGCGCACTCGTCGAGGAGGGCAGGCCGGTGCGGCTGCTCACCGGCGACGCGTGCGACGCCCCGGTGGTCACCGCGATCCTCGAAGCGGTGGGCTCACCGCTGGTCACCGCGGCCGAAGCGGCCTCGCTGGCCGACCTGATGAAGGAGACGGCGGCGGCCGACACCGTGGTGGCGACCCGCTACCACAACCTGGTCTGCGCCCTGAAGACGAGCACACCGACGCTCGCCCTCAGCTACGCGGCGAAGAGCGACGCGCTCATGGCCGAGATGGGCCTGGCCGCGTACTGCCACCCGGCCCGCGAGGTCGACGCCGACCAACTGCTCGCACAGTTCCGGGCGTTGGAGCGGCGATCGGCGGAGCTGCGACGGACCCTCGTCGAGCGGAACGGGGTCGCCGCCCGGCGCCTCGCGGACCAGTTCGCGGAGCTGACCGCGTCGGTGTTCCCACGGACCGCGCACACCAGCCGCAGTCCCAGCACCAGCACCAGCACCAGCACTCACACCCACGCACAATCCCTGCGGGAGACTCCATGAAAGCGACCGGAATGAACGCGGCCGCAGTCCCGGCGATCGACGGCGCGTACCTGTTCGAGCCGACGCCCTACGCGGACGAACGCGGCTTCTTCTGCCGCACCTTCGACGCCGACGTGTTCCGCTCGGTGGGCCTCGACCCGGACGCCTTCATCCAGGACAGCGTCTCCCGCTCGGTGCGGGGAGTGCTGCGCGGCCTGCACCTGCGCTCCGGCAACGGCGAGGCCAAGCTGGTGCGCTGCTCGTACGGGAAGATCTTCGACGTCGTCGTGGACCTGCGGCCGGACTCGCCGACCTACCGCAACGTGGCCACCTTCGAGCTGTCCGGCGAGACGCAGCGGGCCCTGTACATCCCGGCGGGGTGCGCGCACGGCTTCCAGGCGCTGACCGAGCCCGCCGACGTCTCGTACCGCATCGACCGCCCGCACGATCCGTCCGAGGACGTGACGATCGCCCACGACGACCCGGAGCTCGCCATCCCCTGGCCGCTGCCGGCCGCGTCGATGTCCCGGCGGGACCGGGAGGCGCCGAGCCTCGCCGAGGTCCTGAAGCAGAAGGAGAGCTGAAGTCACCGTGGACGAAGTCACCGTGGACGCCGAAGAGTTCCCCCTGCCCCGGTCGCGTCGGGCCAACGAGCGGCTGCACGCCCTGATCCCCGGCGGCGCGCACACCTACGCCAAGGGCGACGACCAGTACCCCGAGAACCTGGCCCCGGTCATCAGCCACGGCCAGGGCGCCCACGTGTGGGACATCGACGGCAACCGCTACATCGAGTACGGCTCGGGGCTGCGCTCGGTCAGCCTCGGCCACGCGCACCCGCGGGTGCTGGAGGCGGTGCGGCGCGAACTCGACCGCGGCAGCAACTTCGTACGGCCCTCCGTCCTCGAAGTCGAGGCCGCCGAACGCTTCTTGGCGACGGTGCCGACCGCCGAGATGGTGAAGTTCGCGAAGAACGGCTCCGACGTCACCACCGCCGCCGTGCGCCTCGCCCGCGCCGTCACCGGGCGCCCCCGGGTGGCCATCTGCGCCGACCACCCCTTCTTCTCCGTCGACGACTGGTTCATCGGCACCACCCCGATGTCGGCCGGCATCCCGACGGCGACCACCGACCTCACCGTGGCGTTCCCGTACGGGGACCTGACCGCCACGGAGGAGCTCCTCACCCGGTACGCCGACGAGGTCGCCTGCCTGATCCTGGAACCCGCCGCCCACACCGAGCCCCCGCCCGGGTACCTCGCGGGCCTGCGCGAACTGGCCGACCGGCACGGCTGCGTGCTGATCTTCGACGAGATGATCACCGGCCTGCGCTGGTCCGAGGCGGGCGCCCAGGGCCTGTACGGCGTGGTCCCCGACCTCTCCACGTTCGGCAAGGCGCTGGGCAACGGCTTCGCCGTCTCGGCCCTCGCCGGGCGCCGCGCGCTGATGGAGCGGGGCGGGCTGCGCCACTCGGCCGACCGCGTGTTCCTCCTGTCCACCACGCACGGTGCGGAGACGCACTGCCTGGCGGCCGCGATGGCCGTGCAGACGACGTACGTGGAGGAGGGCATCACCGCGCGGCTGCACGCCCTCGGCGAGCGGCTGGCCGCCGGTGTCCGCGACGCGGCGGCGAGCATGGGCGTCGGCGACCACGTCCTCGTCCGGGGCCGGGCCAGCAACCTGGTCTTCGCCACTCTCGACGAGCACCGCGGACCCTCGCAGCCGTACCGCACCCTGTTCCTGCGCCAACTCCTCCTGGGCGGGGTGCTGGCCCCGTCGTTCGTGGTGAGCAGCGCGCTCACCGACGCCGACATCGACCGCACCGTCGAGGTGGTGGCGCAGGCATGTGCCGTGTACCGCAAGGCACTTGACGCGGGCGACCCCACGCCGTGGCTGGCCGGGCGGCCGGTGAAGCCGGTGTTCCGGCGTCTGGCCTGACGGAACGGGCGACATGGCGGGGCGCGACATGACGGGGGGCGACATGACGGGGCGCGAAAGGGCGCTCCGTCAATGCCCCTCATCTCGCGTGGAGTTGACTGCCCGGTCAGCCGTCCTGTCGACCGCCCACGCGGCCACCGGCACCACCACCAGCGCGGTGCACCAGCCCCCGAGGACATCGGTCGCGTAGTGCGCGCCCAGGGCGACCTGTGCCCAGCCCATGGCGGCGCCGGCGACCAGCCCCGAGGCCAGCACAAACAGCAGCCCGGCCGTGCGGCCGAGCCCGAGCCGCCCGGCCGCGAGCAGCGCCACCATGAGGGCGAGAGCGGTGAGGAAGGCGGTGTGCCCGCTCGGGTAGGACAGGTTGTCGGGGCCGTGGATGGTGCGTCCCACCGGGTACTTGAGCAGCGTCGTGGTCCCCACGGCGAGGACGACCCCGACCACGAGGAACACCACCGCGCGCACCCGCCGCCACAGCGCCAGGGAGCCTGCCGCGGCACCCACGACCAGCACCGCCGATCCGGCGGGCTCCCCCAGGAAGTCGACGGCCAGGGCGATACGCCGCCACGGCGGCCCCACACTGTCCGCCGTCGGGTCGACGATCCAGCGGTCGACCGTGCCGGGCTCGCTGTGACCGGCGTACAGAATCCCGAGCGTGAGGACGACCAGCGCGGCGAGGACCGCGATCAGTCCGAGCCACGCGCGCAGCGGCGCGGGCAGCACCCGGGGCGCCGTCCGCTCTGTCGTCTCCAGGTCCGCTCCGGCCAGGCGATCCAACGCGAGCCCCCCGTCGTGTCCGATCCACCCACCAGCGCCACCCCAACTGCCCTACGGACGCCCGCCCTTGGCCTCGCGTCTGCATCGGGTCCGGGCTCTGCCCGCCACCCTAGTCAACGAGCGGCACCGGCACCACGCACATATGTGGACCGATCAGGCATACCGATTCCTATTCCGAATTTTGACCGATTACGTGCCATCTGTTTCACTTGCCATTGCATGCACCTCGCTAGGTGAGGCGTCTGTACGGACATAGGCCACTGACCCCCAACGTCGAAAGACGCCCCGGGTCAGGACAGCTCTTCCCGGATTAAGGGTTGAGCCCAAGTGGCTCCCGCATCGCGACGGGCACGCCGTGCAGTGCCAAAGCTCTGTCGAGAGGGGTGCTCAAGGGCGGTGGGGCCCGTGCCGTGCGACGTACGCCTCCTGCCACACACCCTTGTCCGCTCCTGCGCGTGCGCATGTCCACGGCGCCCCCGCGCGCCCCGGCCCGCAGGAGGTGACGGCCATGAGAAGCGGCTCCGGCAGTAGTCCGAACAACCAGGGCGAAAGTCTGCCCTGCGCCAGTACGCCGTCACCGGCGTACCTCTTCTGATCGCGCCCTCTTCCCCCTTTCACTTTCGGCGCGAATTCCTTTTCCCACGCCTTTCTCAGGCATGCCCGTTTTCTCTTTGAGGTGTCGCCATGCTCCGCGAGGACATCGCTTTCCACATCCGTACGCTGCTCTCCCACCCCGACGCAGAGGCATTCGACCGGCTGTTGCGGTCCGCGCCCGTCGCCGACATCGCCGAGTCGCTGCGCGACACCCCGCCGCAGCAGATGGCCCGGCTGCTGCGGCCGGCGCCGCCCAAGGAGGCGGCCACACTCTTCGTCGCGCTGCCCGACGGCGTCCAGGACGCCGTTCTGGCCGAGCTGCCCCCGGCCACCGTCACCGCTCTCGTCTCGGCCATGCCCTCCGACGAGCGTGCCGACCTGTACAACCGCCTCGACACCGCCGCCCGGCAACGGCTGCTGCCGTCGCTGTCCCAGGCCGAGCGTGACGACATTCTGCGCCTGGCCAACTACCCCGAAGGCACGGCGGGTTCCGCCGCCACCTCGCAGTACACGACCATCGACTCCGGCATGACCGTCCAGGCCGCACTCCGCGTCATCCGCGCGACCGCGCCGGACAAGGAGACCATCTACGTCATCTACGTGGTCGACTCCGAGGGGCGGCTCACCGGCACCGTCTCGCTGCGCGACCTGGTCATGGCCGACGACGACGTCCCCTTGACCTCGCTGGTCAGCGCCTCTCCCGTCACGGTCCGGGCCGGCGACCCGGACGACAGGGCCGCGGAGCACATCCGCCGCTACGACCTGCTCGCCGTTCCCGTGGTCGACGGCGACGACAGGATGATCGGGATCGTCACCGTCGACGACGCCATGGACATCGACAAGGAGCAGGACGCCACCCAGCTGGCCCGCTACGGCGGCACCGCGACGCTCGGCAGAGGCGCAGACCTGGACCTCAAGGAGTCGACGACCAGGCGGATCTTCGGCACCCGACTGCTGTGGCTGGTGATCCTGACCGTGTTCGGCATGATCACCTCCACCTTCGTCTCCCAGCAGGAGGACCTTCTGGCCGAGGTGATCGTGCTGGCCGCATTCATCGCGCCCATCGTCGACATGGGCGGCAACACGGGCAGCCAGTCTGCCACGCTGGTCATCCGTTCGATGGCGCTCGGCCAGCTGCGGCTGCGGTGGCAGGACGTGTGGTTCGTCGTGCGCCGCGAGTGCGCCGTCGCCCTGGCGCTCGGCGCGTGCGTCGCCGTGCTGGAGGTCGTGCTGGCGAACTTCACCAAGAGCGGACTGGACACCGACGTGCTGCTGGTCGTCGGTCTGAGCATGCTCATCTGCACGGCGCTCGGCGGCATCATCGGCGCGGTGCTGCCCTTCCTCGCCCGCCGCATCGGCACCGACCCGGCGACGCTGAGCTCCCCGCTGATCACCTCGATCATGGACCTGCTGGGCGTGTTCGTGTACTTCGGCCTCGCCTACGTCTTCCTCGGCCACCTGCTCGCCTAGGGCGTGTCCGGCGGATCAGGCCCTAGGGGGGCAGATCCACAAGGCAGGCGCCGCGCACCACTCGACGGTGGGCGGCGCCGCTCAACTCGGCTGATTCTTATCGGTGTTGGGCAAACCTCGCGCGGCCCCGATCATCGTATCGAGCTAATGTCCCCGGCTTCTCTTGTTCCAGGGGGCGAACCGGCAGCTACCGTCCTCGGGGATCTGGACGGATTCCCGTTCCAGTCCCCTCTTTTCCCCTCTTGCCTTGTCTTGCCTCGCCCTGCCCGCATACGCGCCTCAATGCCCTGACCAAGGAGAGTTCACCCGTGACCGTTGACTCGAGCCCGGACGCACGACTGGAGCCGCCCCGGCGGACCAGCCTGGGCACGGCAGCCGCCCGCAACCTCGCCACCACGACCAAGTCCGCCCCGCAGATGCAGGAGATCACCTCTCGCTGGCTGCTGCGGATGCTCCCGTGGGTGGAGGCCAAGGGCGGGGCCTACCGGGTGAACCGGCGTCTGACGTACACCGTCGGCGACGGCCGCGTGGACTTCGTCCAGGACGGCGCCGAGGTCCGGGTGATCCCCCGCGAACTCGGTGAACTGGCCCTGCTGCGCGGCTTCGACGACGTGGAGGCGCTGACCGCCCTCGCCGGCCGGTGCGTCCAGCACGACTTCGAGGTCGGCGAGACCCTGGTGCGGCGCGGGGCGCCCGCGGACCAGCTGCATCTCATCGCCCACGGCCGTATCGGCCGGGTCTCCGTCGGCGCGTACGGCGACGACGTCGCCCTGGACGTGCTCGCCGACGGCGACCGGTTCGGGGAGAGCGCCCTGCTGGACGCCGACGCCAAGTGGGAGTACACCGCCACGGCCGAGACGTCGGGCACCCTTCTCACGCTGTCCCGCGCCGACTTCACCGCCGTGCTGTCCACCGCGCAGAGTCTCCGGGACCACATCGAGGAGTTCCGGTCGCTGCCCCTCCAGCGGCAGAACCACCGGGGCGAGGCCGAGATCGCGATGTCGGCGGGCCACACCGGCGAACACGCCCTGCCCGGCGCCTTCGTCGACTACGAGGAGAAGCCCCGCGAGTACGAACTCTCCGTCGCCCAGACCATTCTGCGCATCCACACGAGGGTCACCGACCTCTACAACGGCCCGATGAACCAGGCCGAGGAGCAACTCAGGCTCACCATCGAGGCGTTGCGTGAGCGCCAGGAGCACGAGCTGGTCAACAACCGGGAGTTCGGCCTGCTCCACAACGCCGACTTCAAGCAGCGCCTCCAGCCGCACGCCGGCCCGCCGACCCCGGACGACATGGACGAGCTGCTCTGCCGCCGCCGAGGCTCCAAGTTCTTCCTCGCGCACCCCAAGGCGATCGCGGCCATCGGGCGCGAGTTCAACGCGCGCGGGCTCTATCCGGACCACGTCGACCTCGGCGGCCAACAGGTTCCGGCCTGGCGCGGGGTCCCGATCCTCCCCTGCAACAAGATCCCGATCACGAAGGAGAAGACCAGCTCGATCCTGTGCATGCGTACCGGCGAGAGCAACCAGGGCGTCATCGGCCTGCATCAGACCGGCCTGCCGGACGAGTACGAACCGGGCCTGTCGGTCCGCTTCATGGGGCTCGACGAGAAGGCGATCACCTCCTACCTCGTCAGCACCTACTACTCCGCCGCCATCCTCGTGCCGGACGCGGTCGGTGTCCTGGAGAACGTGCAGATCGCCCGCTGGCCCAGGTAGTGGACCCGGCCGCCCACCCCATCAAGGAGCCACGGATGCCCGCTCCCGAGCCGACACCGCCACAGTCGGGCCTGCCCGAGGCCGCCGCCCTCTTCGGGGCCCACGTCCTCGCCGACGCCGCGGCCCGCGCCCGCGACATCAAGACGGTCTTCGGCGTCGCCCCCTGCCCGCCTACCCCACCTACCCCACCTGCCCTACCTGCCCCGTCTCCCCCCTCACCCCCAACGCCTGCGGTCAGCACGGCAGTTCAGGCGTCGGCCCCGGACACCGCCCCGCAGCGGCTCCTCCGCGGACCCACCGGCCTGGGGACGGCGGACCTGCGCCTGACCCCACGGGAGGAACCCCCGAGTCCGCCGGGCCCGGACCCGGCCCCGGACCCGGAGCAGGGCAGGCCGATCCCCGGCCTCTACCACCACCCGGTGCCCGAGCCCGACCCCGTACGGGTCGAGGAGGTCAGCCGCCGGATCAAGACCTGGGCGCTCGACGAGGTCGCCCTGTACCCCGAGGACTGGGAGGAGCAGTTCGACGGCTTCTCCGTGGGGCGCTACATGGTCGGCTGCCATCCGGACGCGCCCACCGTCGACCACCTGATGCTCGCCACCCGCCTGATGGTGGCGGAGAACGCGGTGGACGACTGCTACTGCGAGGACCACGGCGGATCACCCGTGGGGCTCGGCGAGCGCCTGCTCCTCGCGCACACCGCCCTGGACCCGCTCCACACGACAGAGGAGTACCAGCCGCAATGGGCCAAGTCGCTCCACGCGGACGCGCCCCGCCGTGCCTACCGCTCCGCCATGGAGTACTTCGTACAGGCGGCGAGCGCTTCGCAGACCGACCGGTTCCGGCACGACATGGCCCGGCTCCACCTGGGATACCTCGCCGAAGCGGCGTGGGCCCAGGAGGACCAGGTCCCGGAGGTGTGGGAGTACCTGGCGATGCGCCAGTTCAACAACTTCCGCCCCTGCCCGACCATCACCGACACCGTCGGCGGCTACGAACTGCCCGCGGATCTGCACGCCCAGGCCGCCATGCAGCAGGTCATCGCACTCGCGGGGAACGCGACGACCATCGTCAACGACCTGTACTCGTACACCAAGGAACTCCAGTCCCCTGGACGGCACTTGAACCTGCCGGTCGTGATCGCCGAGCGCGAGGGCCTCTCCGACCGGGACGCCTATCTGAAGTCGGTCGAGGTCCACAACGACCTCATGCACGACTTCGAGAAGCGAGCCGCGGCCCTGGCCGCGGAGTGCCCCGTCCCCAGCCTGCAACGCTTCCTGCGCGGCGTGGCCGCGTGGGTCGACGGCAACCACCACTGGCACCGGACCAACACCTATCGCTACAGCCTGCCCGACTTCTGGTAGGAAGAATGGACTCATCTGTGACCAGCACCGAACTCACCGCCGCCCGCAACGGCACCTCCCTGTTCATCCCCGAGCCGGCGACGCCCTACCAGGGGGACATCGCCCGCTACTGGGACGGGGAGGCGAGGCCCGTGAACCTGCGTCTCGGCGATGTCGACGGTCTGTACCACCACCACTACGGCATCGGCGACGTCGACCACGCCGCTCTCGGCGACGCCGAGGACAGCGAGAGCGAGAAGAAGCTGATCGCCGAGCTCCACCGACTGGAGTCGGCGCAGGCCGAGTTCCTCCTGAGGCACCTCGGCGACATCGGGCACGACGACACGGTGGTGGACGCGGGCTGCGGCCGGGGCGGCTCGATGGTCATGGCGCACCAGCGCTACGGCTGCAAGGTCGAGGGCGTCACGCTGTCGGCCAAGCAGGCCGACTTCGCCAACCGGCGGGCCCGCGAGCTGCGCATCCAGGACCATGTGCACGCCCGCGTCTGCAACATGCTCGCCACGCCCTTCGAGACCGGGCAGGCCGCGGCCTCGTGGAACAACGAGTCCAGCATGTACGTGGACCTGCACGACCTCTTCGCCGAGCACTCCCGCATCCTCGGCGTCGGGGGCCGCTACGTGACCATCACCGGCTGCTGGAACCCGCGGTACGGCCAGCCCTCGAAGTGGGTCTCCCAGATCAACGCGCACTTCGAGTGCAACATCCACTCGCGCCGCGAGTACCTGCGTGCGATGGCGGACAACCGCCTGGTGCCCCAGGCCGTCATCGACCTCACCCCCGACACGCTCCCCTACTGGGAGCTGCGGGCCACGTCGTCACTGGTCACGGGCATCGAGGACGCGTTCATCAACTCGTACAAGGACGGCTCCTTCCAGTACCTGCTGATCGCGGCGGACCGCGTCTGATCCCCCACTGACAGAAGCAGGGCCCGCCCCCCCCGGGGCGGGCCCTCGCACTGAAGGTGATCTCATGGCCTCACCGTTCGTAGAGGGGAATTCGGTGAGCACACGGAGGAAGCGGTTCGCGAAGATCGCCGCGTGGGCCGCGGCGGCCGCTGTCCTGCTCGGGTTCGGCACCTACTCGGCCAAACCGTTCTGGCAACACTGGTGGTTCGCCCACCAGTTGTGCGGCGGCACCCTCTCCGCCGACGACCTCGGGGACGTCCTGCCCGACGAACGACTGCGGTCCGGCACCAACGAAGTCCACCTGGACCAGGGCCGGATGACGTGCCGCGTCGACGAGAACGACGGCAATCACTTCGTCCTGTCCGTCGACGTGAACAGCGACCCGTCCGACGTCGAGTTCGAGCTGAACGTCTCGTTCACCATCCCCAGCGAGCCCGGGTTCGTGTTCCCCGACGGCATCCCCGGATTCCAGGACGACCACGGCCCGGTGATCCTCCAGGAGTGCCCGGCCCTCAAGCGCGACGAGTACGGGCGCAAGCGCCGCCTCCTCACCAAGGTCATCGAGCCCTCCGGCGACGACAGGCCCTCCTCCGCGGCCCTGCGCATCGCCGTCTCCGCCGCCAACGCGGCCTCCGAGCGGTCGGGCTGCGGCGCGAAGCCCCTGCCGTCGCCCGAGTCCGTGGCACCCGCCCCCGAGAACCTGTCGCTCGCCGAAGCCGCCGACACGGAATGCGGCTGGCTGGCCGAGGCCCGGCTCCCCCGCAACCCGTCCGGGAAGCCCTGGAAGGTCCAGGTCCGCTCGGCCGGCGACACGGCGCCGATCACCAGCTGCGCCCTCGTCGACAGCGCGAAGAAGCAGGCGGCCGCCACCTTCACCGGCTGGTACGGCACCTGGAGCGACAAGCAGTTCGAGACGCTCCTCGCAGCCAACGTCGACCACCGCTCCGGCCAGAGTTCCCGTGGCCCGATGATGGCCGAGCGCCTCGGCCGCGCCACCGCCCGCTGCGACGGCGAGTCCGCCAATTACGAGGCGTACAGCCACTCCCGCGACACGGACATCACCCACACCTACCTGACAGGGGCCCAACTGCGCCCGCTCCTGGTGAAGTTCACCCAGGACCAGGCCCACCGGCGCGGCTGTACCGGCCTCAAGCTCCCCGACAGGACCATCAACCCGATGGCCGACTGACGACGAACCGAGGCGAAGCACACTCGTTCGCAAGGCGGAACCAGAACCGTCGAGCCCTCGAGGAAGCCATGCCTCAGACCGTCCTCGCCCCGCCCACTCCCGGCCCCCGCTCCGCCCGCGCCTCCCCCGCCCGGCAGCGCGACCCCTTCTTCGACAACGCGAAGTTCCTGCTGGTGACCCTGGTGGTCATCGGGCACAACTGGGGCTCGCTGCCCTCCGGCGCGGACACGGTCAAGGCGGCCTACTGCGTCGTCTACCTCTTCCACATGCCGGCGTTCATCCTGCTGTGCGGCTACTTCTCACGCGGCTTCGCGTGCCGCCCCGACCAGATCAGAACGCTGCTCGCCCGGGTCCTCGCCCCCTACCTCCTCTTCACCCTCGCCTACAAATCCCTGTACGTGGTGCTCTGGGACGCGCCGTTCGCACTCGACCCGACCGAGCCGACGTACCTCCTCTGGTTCCTGGTCGCGCTCTTCCTGTGGCGGATCACCAGTCCGATCTGGCGGGCGGTGCGCCACCCCGTCGCCCTCGCGGTGGCCGTCTCCCTCGCCGCCGGACTGAGCGACGTGGAGTACACCCTCGCCCTCCCCCGCGTCCTGATGTTCCTGCCCTGGTTCGTCCTCGGACTGCGCCTGCGCCCGGAGCACTTCCGCCGACTGCGCACCCCACTGATCCGCACAACCGCCGTGCTGACCGTGACCGCTGCGGTGGCGGCCTCCTACGCCCTGTCCCCCGCCCACGACGTCCGCTGGCTGCACATGCAGTACGGCAACGACGAGCTGCACGCCGCCTGGCCCGGCTACCTCCTCGCCAGGACGGCGCTCCTCGTCGCCTCGGCCGTCCTGGTCGCGGCCTTCTTCGCGCTGGTGCCCGCGCGACGCACCCGGTTCACGGAGCTCGGCACGGCCACGATGTTCCCGTTCCTGGCCCACGGCCTGCTGGTGCGCACCGGGGAGGCATACGGGGCGTACGACCTGCTGGGGCTGCTCGGCGCAGGAGCGGTGCTCGCCACCACCCTCCTGGGCACGGCGCTGACCTGGCTGCTGTCGGCGGCCCCGCTCCGCCGCGCCCTGCGCCCCTTCGTCGAGCCACGCTTCCCCCGCCGGCTCGTCCCGGTGGAGAGAACCTGACCGGAGCCAGGACTTCCAGAAGCCGTACGCCTTCCCGGTACGGGCGAAGTCCGACCAGATCCGGATCATCGCGTCGGACAGGTCCCGCCGGGCCGGGGTGAGCTTCCCGTAGTCGTCGATCTCGAAGAGGTAGGGGAGTTCGAAGAGGTGTCCTGAGCCCGCCGGGAAGCTCGGCTTCGGGTACCTGGGGTCCGCGTACCAGGGGGTCACGCCCTCGGCGAACTCGTAGGTGTACGTGGGTGCGTGACGGGACAGCGCGCGGCCGGTGTCGATGCTGTGCCGGGCCCCCTCGCCCGGGGCTTGGCTTCGCTTCGATCGCGTCGGCGGTCCTTTTCCCTTCGCGCAGGGCTTCCTCACGGGTGCGGAGGCTGTCCGTGCCCAGCGCAGAGCGGCCTGCTGGTCGAGGAATCCGTAGTTGCCGGACTCGGCGGGACGGCCGTCGCCGCTGCCGCGCTTCCCGTCGGTGTGGTCGCCGCCGTGCAGGTACACCATCACGGGGCGGGGCGTGGTGGCGTCGCGGACGCCGTGCCACGTGCTGGCGGGCGCGGTCGGTGCCCAGCGGCGTTCGCCGGTGGGCGGGGCGGCGTACGGGATGCCTTCGAAGGTGCGGGTGGAGTCGGTCACCGTGCCGCGCACGGCGCCTTTGCCGGTGCGTACGACGGTCGGGGCGCGGTCCTGGCCGGCGGCAGCGGCTGTCGCTCCTGCTGCGACTCCGGCGCCGCGACCAGCGATGATCACACGGCCCTCACGAAGCTCTGACAGATAGTCACAGCTACTGGTCCGTAGCGGACTTGGCGCCACTTAAGTTGATCAGTGCCGGGCCCCCGCACAAGGCCCGCACACCACTCCACCGCGAACGGAGAGCCACCGCAGTGGCATACGCTCCACCCCCCATCGCACCGCGAACCGTCACCCACGCCTTGGAGCTCGCCGAGGGGCCGCTGAACGTCTACGACCTGATCTCGCACATCTTCCGGCTCGCCGGCCATCGCGCCTATCGCGATCCGCGTGCCACCCGGAAGGCCGCCCTGCGGATGAGCGAGAGCGACGCCCATCACGTCGCCCGGATGAAAGACCTGATCTATTCCATGCGCCGCCAGGGGCAGTTGGTCGCTCATTACCGCAGGGTCTACGCCACGCACGCGGTGAAGGTCCCCCAGCCGGTCGACCGCGGCAGCCAGTACTACCTCGCCACCGCGGCCCAGTGGAAACAGTGGGAGCAGCAATTGCCCTTCACCGTGCTGGGCGTGGCCACCGAGGACGCGTTCAGCGTCACGCACATCATCGAGGGCCACCTGACCGAACCACAGCGCGTCATTCCCCGGGCCGGCGCCGTCTGCGCCGAATTGGCCGCACACAGCGTCAGCGACGCCGAACGTGCCGCCCTGGCCCTGTGGGACGAGCCGTCGTGAATCTTCTCCTTCTGGAATGGGCGCCGCGCTCTCCGCGGGAGAGACCTCACGAGGAACGACCTCAGTAGGAGCCGGTCCTGGCGAACATCTGGTGCGGGTCGTTGCCGTCATAGGCCCAGGCGGTGGCGAATCCCGTGACGTTCTTGTCGTTGAGCATGGGAGACAGCATCTCGCTGGTGCCGGTCTTGTGGTTGCAGGTGTAGTGCTTCATGTCGCTGTTGCGCCATATGTTGCAGCCCATGCCCGACCAGTGGTTCGTCGGGACGGTGTGGTCGACCATGGCCCACACGGTGCGGCAACTACGGCTGTACCAGAGGCTCGCCGTGACCTTGACGTGCTCGTGGTAGCGGCTGCTGTAGTACTTGTCGGTCTTCTGTTTCACGATGCGCCCGTCGGACATGCACCCCGAGGAGATGGGGTCTTGGCCGTCCCGCGGGCGTGTGACGTCCAGGCCGTGGCTGGTTCCGGTGGCGGCAAGTGTCATTCCCGCCGCGATGGCGAGCGCTGCCGAGGTCCGCAGAATCTGTTTCCTCATCGTGTTCCCCCTTGATCGGAGAAGCCGATGCGGCCCGTTCGAGCCGCATCGGCTCCATCACCGGGGACACACGCTAGGCAGGAGCGGTGCGACGGTCGTCAACCCAGGAGTTGAAGGGCCCTCAACCCGGAGTTGACCGACGGAGGACGTAGCGGCGGGGGCGTACAACTCCCGTGGTAGCGGCCTCCGTACAACCAGCTCCGCCCTTCGGCGGTCACACGAGGTACCCCCGTGCCCCGTCGACCGAGTGGGAGCCACCGTGACACACAGACGCCGCATCCTCGCGTACGCCATCGCGGTCGCCGCCGCGGCCACCGCCGGGCTGGCGCTCCCGTCCGGCGCCGTCGCCGCCGCACCCCGCGCCGTCCCGGGCGACTTCAACGGCGACGGCTACGCGGACCTCGCCGTCGGCGTCCCGGAGGGCACCGTCGGCGGCCGGGCCGAGGCCGGGTACGTGAACGTCGTCTGGGGCGGCCCGAGGGGCGTCGGCGCCCACGGGAGCATCCGCGTCACCCAGGCCACCGCCGAGGTGCCCGGGGCCCCGGAGGCGGGCGACCGCTTCGGCGCGTCCGTGGCCCTGACGGACCTCAACGGCGACGGCATCGCGGAACTGCTCGTCGGCGTCCCCGGCGAGGACGTCACCGACCGCGGCACGGACGCGGGCACGGTCATCGCCGTCGCCGGCTCGGAGCGCGGGCCGGGACCGGCGTCGTCGGTGCTCAACGGGCCGTCGCGGTCGGCCGCGTACGGCAGATCGGTAGCGGCGGCCGACGTGACCGGCGACGGCAACAAGGAGATCGTGATCGGCGGCACCGACAAGGTCGTCGCCCGTGTCGCGCAGGGCGAGGACAGCATGGTCACCACGGTGGTCGCCGCCCCCATGGGCGGCCGCGCCCCCGTCCTGGCCACCGGCGACTTCGACAGCGACGGGACGGCGGACCTCGCCGTGGCGTACTGGACCGCGGGCACCCCCAACACCCAGTCCCACGTACGCCTGTTCACATGGGACGCGGACCGGTCGGAGCCGGCGAACTTCTGGAACACGGACAACGCCGGCGTGAGCGCCCTGGCCACCGGCGACTTCGACGGCGACGGCCACGACGACCTGGCGCTCGGCGAGTGCCGTGAGATCGCCGACGAGAACATCGACGACCCGTGCGGCCCTGAAGAACGCGCCGAGGGGGGCGGCATCCACATCCATTACGGAAGCTCCGCGGGCGGCTCGTTCGGCGGCCGCGCACAGACCCTCAACCAGGACACGGCGGGCGTTCCGGGCGTGGCCGAGAGCGGCGACCGCTTCGGCGCCGCCCTCGCCGTCACCGACGTCAACGGCGACGGCCGGGACGACCTGGTCGCGGGCGCTCCCGGCGAGGCCATCGGAAGCAGGGCCGGGGCGGGCGCCGCCTGGCTGCTCCGCGGCGGCGCCCGGGGCCTGCTCGACGCGAACGGCGCCGCCGCGTCCACCGCGTGGAACCAGGACACGTCCGGCGTCCCGGGTGTCGCCGAGGCGGGCGACGCCTTCGGCGCGGCGGTCGCCGCGGGCGACTACAACGCCGACGGCGTACCGGATGTCACGGCCGGATCCCCGGGCGAGAACGCCTCCTTGGGCGCCGCCTGGCTCCTCCCCCGCGGCTCGGCCACCGGCTCGACGGCCTTCTCGCCCCGCACGCTCGGCCTCCCGTACCTCTCCACGGCTCAGCAGTACGGCAAGCCGCTGAGCACATCCTGAAGCCGAGCCCGTCCTGACGCCGAGCCCGCTCTGAGGCCGGGCCCGCCCTAAGGAGCGTCGGCCGTCAGCCGGCCGCGCAGGTCCTCCCAGTACAGGTGCAGCATCCGCTTCAGCTCGTCCACGACGTCCAGGTCCGGATCGCCACCGCTCTTGAACACCTCGTGCAGCACGGCGTTCGCGGCCCACACCACCATCCGCGTCGCCCGCTGCGCCCGCTCACCGCCGGGCCCGCCGGTCAGGTGCTCCACGATGCGCTGCAGCCCCTCGGCGACGAGCGTGTTGGTCGCCTCGTCGGCGCGCGCGAGCTCGGGGCTGAGGTGCCTGCCCGCCCACAGAACCGTGCCGCCCGGCTGGGAGCGGAAGAGTTCGGCGTAGACGTCGACCATCGTGCCGACCAGATCGGTCAGTTCGCCCTCGACGACCCGCTCGACGAGGCCGTCGATGGCGGTCTTGAAGGCCCCCAGGTACCGCTGGCCGAGGGCGTCCACGACCGCGCTCTTGTCCGGGTAGAACTGGTAGATGCTGCCGACCGGCGAGCCCGCCTCCTCGGCGATCCGCCGCATCGTCAGCGCCTCGTACCCCTCCTGCGAGAGGATCCGGTCGGCGGCGACGAGGATGGCCTCGACCCGGGCCCGGCTGCGTGCCTGCTGCGGCTGCCTCCGCAGCCGCGCCCTCGAAGCCGGCTGCGGCTTGCCCGTTCCCGTCATCACCACGTGCCCCCGGTCGTCCGAAGACGCGAACGTAGCACGCAGGGAGACCACGCCTGCCGGATCAGGAGGTCTGATCCGGCAGGCCCAAGCCCCGGCCTCGGGAACCGTCCCATCGATACGGTCGGTCCGCCCCCCAGCCCCGTCAGTCCCTGTAGACACCGACCTCTTGGAGCGAGTAGCCCCACTGGGTGCCGCGCTCCAGCCCCTTGATCCGTACGAAGCGCGCCTGGGTCGCGGCGAACCGCGCCGTGTCCAGGCCGCCGTCACCGGAGTCCGTGGACCACGCGGTCTTCCAGTTCGTGCCGTCTTCCGACAGCTCGACGCGGTACGACTTCGCGTACGCCGCCTCCCAGTCGAGAGTGACGCGCCTTACCGACTGCACGGATCCGAGGTCGATCCGCAGCCACTGGTCGTTGTTCCACTCGCTGGCCCAGCGGGTGCCCAGGTCGCCGTCCACGGCCTTGCCGGGCGCGAAGCTGACGGCCGGGTTCCACCACTCCGAGGAGGACGCCGAGGCGGCCGCGCCCGAGGCCAGGTTCTCCCCGGGCTTGTACTTCTCGGTGTTGCCCCAGGTGCGGAGATAGGACTCGGCACCCGAGAAGAGATCGTCCACGACCTTCTGCCCGCCGACGATCCGGATGTCCTCGATCCAGTCCGGGACCATGCCGTAGTGCGCGCCACCATCGGTGTTGAAGTCCCACGTGCGTTCGCCGGTGGTCTGCTTGTCGATCACCGAGCCGCCGTCCGTGCTGCGGAAGGGGTACTTCACGGGGTTCGGGGTGTTCCCGCCCCGCGGGGCGGGCCAGCCGCCGACGCCGTTCATGTCGGTGCCGTAACCCAGGCCGACGTGGTACTTCTCGCGCAGTGCGTCCTTCTCCTTGGCCTCCGCGCTGAAGCCCTCGGAGGCGCTCATGTACGAGGCGGCGAACCCGCCGAGCTTGTAGAGTCGCTCGGTCCAGCCCGCGTCCATCCAGCTGTGCGAGGAGATGGCGCCCGGATACGCCTCGGATTCAAGGATGTCGAATGCCTGGTCAGCGGCCTTGACGCTCATGTGGTCGAGCTCCAGCATCATGCTGCGTTTCATCATGCCGCGCACCGCGTACGCCCCCAGGTCGGTCAGCCCGCGGACGTTGCACCGCGCCCCCGAGGCGTACGCGGGGACGTCCACCCCCTTCGGCAGCCGCTTCTCGGCCTCAGGGGCCGCCGCGTTGCCGATGGGGTTGTCGTGCTGCGGGCCGCGGCAGGTCTCCGTCTTCCAGAAGGTGCCGGTCGACAGGAACTGGCCCACGTTGATGGCGGTGCCGAGGGCGCCGGAGTCATAGCGCACCCCGCACAGGGCGTTGTCGAACTTGTGGCACAGGAACATGCTGCGCACACCGAGATCATGCAGTTCGTCCAGGCCCCGGTCGATGTCCTCCTTGCTGCACTGCGCCCTGTCCAGGACCTGCTTGCAGCCGAACGGCTCGGAGGTCTCGACTCCCAGGATGACAGCCAGTTTTCCCTGCTTGATGACCTCGCGGGCCTGCGCGCTGTCGGTGACGATCCGGAACCAGCCCTTGCCGGGGCCGCCGTACATCTTGTCGATGAACGCCTGCATGTCGTACGACTTCTTGGCCTCGAGACGGATGGCGCTCATCTCGTCGCAGCCGCGGTCCTTGAAGAAGTAGACCGAGCAGATCACACCGTTGGTGACCAGGTCGTTGACCAGCACCCGCTGCCCGCCGCGCCAGGCCCGCTCGATCCCGGCGTAGTAGTTCTGCTGGTGGGTCAGCGAGTCATGGGCGGGCCAGTCCTTGAAGGTGGGCCACCCGTTGGGATCATGCTTGCCGTCACCGCCCTTGGTGATCATGTCGAAGAGGGCGAGCGAGCCGTCGGGGTAGTGCTCGGGACAGTCCTTGAGCGCGTCGGCGACCCCCTGCTCCGAGAACGGCTTGCCGCAGATCAGCCGACCGCCGAAGCCCTCGTTGGACATGATGTGGTCATGGGCGTCGACGAAGCCCCTCACGTTCCCCTGCGCGTCGGTCCCCTTGAAGGGCTCGCCCGTGACATTGACCTGAGCGTCGGGCGTGGGCCGCGCGGTCGGGTCCCACCAGTCGGACTCCGCCGCGGAGCTGGGCACCGGACCCAGCACCAGGGCCATCACGGCGAGAAACAGCGACACGACCGTGAAGGATCCGAGTCTACGGCGCGGAGGTTGAGCCATGGTCATCACTCACCTTGTTTGACATGTTCATGCAAGTTACTGGCAAGTCAAGAATTCCGACCGCCGCCCGTGGAGTCAATGACCGGGAGCAATGGACTTGACGACCCATCAGTTCGGGTGACCGGACCCGGCCGATAGAACATGAACGCCCGTTCACGTTACGGGGCGGTCACTTCACGCACAAGACCCCGCACAAGACCCCGCAGCGAACGACACGCCACCAGATCAGCGACCCGGATCAACAAACTGGATCAACAATCTGGATCAACAAAAGGAGGCCGCCCAAGTGGGCGGCCTCCAGCTGGCGTTGACCTCGGCACCGGCATCCGTCACTGGGGCCGGCCGAGGGCGGATCGGCGTCAGTCGCCGTCGATGATCTGGTACAGGTAGATGATGTGGGAGTCGTCCTCCGGCATGGCGTTCACATCGTCGGACTCGGCGTCGATCCGGAAGTAGAACTCGGGGCCCTTGAAGTTCTTGAGCTCGCCCTTGTCCTGCATCTGCACCAGCTTGTCGAGGAACGCGTTGACGGACGGCGTCTTGGTGCCGAGGTCCTCGGCGATCCCGCCGCCCACGACCACCTTGAGGTGGGCCGAGTCGATGAGCACGTGCTGGCCGGCCCCGGTCGCGCTGTTCGACCGGAAGTCGGGGCCCATGTCGCCGCACTCGTAGGAGCCGAGGTTGATGCCGAGGGTCGCGTCGGGGCTCTCGCCGCCCATGTCGACGGACTCGATCTTCGCGTAGGGGCCCTGGCCGTCGTGATCGCAGACCGAACCGGACGGCGGCTTCTGACGGTACGCGTAGTCCCAGTCGCCGCCCTCGTCCGAACCCCCGTCGCCACCACCGGAGTTGGCGCCACCGGAGCCCTCGATGTCGTCGCCCGTCTTCTCCGGGTCCGGGGTGGAGGTCTGCTTGCCGCCGCTGCCACCGGAGTTGCCGGAGCCGCCGTTGCCGGAGCCGCCGGACGGCTTCTCGGTGGAGGGCTGGGAGGCGGTCGGGGACGACTTGGAGTCGCTGCCGTTGTCGTCCCCGCCGGAGGGCTCGCAGGCCGTGGTGGCCAGGGTCAGCGCGGCGGTCGCGGCCAGCAGGCCGAGCTTCCAGTTCTTACGGGTCTTCGTGCGCATTGGGGTTCCCCCGTGGATAGAGCGTGAGCGGTGAGGGTGAAGGTGAGGATGAGTGGACTTGACGTATGCCGATACGCGATCAGTGCGCGGCAGGAGCGAGGGACGCGGGCCCGGATCGACCGAGGAGATCAGGGAAGCGGCCGGATCGGCCGAGGAGACCAAGGAAGCGGTCGGCTCGGCCACGGCCACGGCCGTGGCAACCGGGCGGCCTCAGAAGTCCCGTTGGCGTGCTGCGCGCATCAGTACTGGATCCAGCCGTTGCTCGCGTCCACGCCCTTGAACTGCACGTAGAACTCCTTGCCGCGGATCACATGATGAGCGATGACCGTCCACTCCCCTGTGCCCAGCCTCTTCCAGCTGTTGCAGGCACTGCGCGTGCAGACCCGGACCGTACGGGGGCCTGAATCGAGCGACAGTTTGATGTCGCCGCACCGGCCGCTCACCGTCGCCCAACGCCCGGTGTCGGGCCAGTGGGCGTCGTGGCCCGGGCCGGTGCCTCCTTCACCGAAGTAGCGCGTGGCGGAGCAGGACTGCGCGGTGACCGCCGTATCGGGCGCTTCCGAGGCGTACGTGGGCGCGGTCATGGCGGCGAGAACGGCCGCAGCTCCGCCCAGCGTCGCGGCGATCCGCCTGGTCCTGGTCATCGGTCCCTCGGTTTCCAGGGGCGTGCCACGCGATCTGCGCACGATGCCCCTTCTCGTGATCACGGTGGTGCAAGACCCCCGCCTGACGGCGCCGGCCTGCGACCGGCGCCGTCAGAGAAGGTAGAAGCGGCACGGTGATGGCGTCGTCGCGCGCTGGTTTGATCACTGCCTAAACCCTGGCGGTACGTACGCGGTTCCTACAACTTTCGCGGTATGGGGGCCGCTCGCGTGCGCGACCGCGCGTCGACGGCGACCAGAGGGCCCCACTGGGCAACGGTCCCGAACGACGAGAAGAGGGTGCCCCCGCTGCGCCGGGGCACCCTCTCCTGTTCTCCCGCCTTCTCAGGAAGCGGGCACCGGCTTGTCCGGCGCCAGCGAGTTGCCCGCGGCGATGCTGCCGCAGTCGGACGGCGCCTTCTTGCCCGCGAAGCGGTCGTTCAGCCAGCTCAGCGCGCTGGGCACCCACGGCAGGACCGTGCCGACGTGGCTGAGCGCGTCGTACTGCCGGTACTTGATCGCGGCGTTGCCCTTGTCGCAGTACTGCCGCGCCAGCGCCCGCACGTCCCCGGCGACCATGACGCCGTCACCGGTGCCGACGCCCGGACGATTGCTGAAGGTGCCCTCCACGACACCGCCGTTGCCCTGTGCGATATAGCCGGGGGCGGACGGTGTGGGGGCCGAGCCAAGGTTGATCTTGTTCACCGCCTCGACGAACTCGGGCACGGAATTCGGGTCGGCATACTCCGGCTTCGCCATCTTCTTCCAGGTCAGACCGGGGTAGCGGCCCAGCGCGTCGACGATCGACGCATGCTCGACCTTGTCGTACACCTTCTTGCCGTAATCGCTCATGTAGCGCTTGAGGTCGATGTCGTAGGAGCGGGCGACACCGATGATGGCCATGGGGATGACGCCGGACCACACCAGGCTGCCGTCGACGTACTTGAGGTTGTGCGACGGCTTCACGAGCAGTCCGCCCTCGGCATAGCCGACCAGCCGCTTGTCGACGTCCGGCGCGTAGTCCGGCGCGAGCGCGGCGGCCCAGTTGGTCGCGATGGCGCCGCCGGAGTAGCCGACGAGACCGAAGCGGGCGTCCTGCCTGATGCCGGTCCCCGACGCGGAGTTGCTCGCGGCACGGATCGAGTCGAGCGTGTTGTACCCGTACTCCGGTCCGGCCGCGAAGTCGGCCGACTGCCCCTCGGTGTCCGGGATCACGACGTCGTAGCCCTGCAGCAGGAGCGGCGCCACGAAGAGGGACTCGGCGTTCGCGATGACGCCGCCGAGACGGAGGTCGCCCGCGATCGCCCGGGACGGCCCGTCCTCGGGGTTCAGCGAGTCGTAGAACGACTGGTACGACACGGCCTTGCTGCCGTCACCACCCGGGCTGCGCACCACGGTGGTCACACCGGCGGACGGGCGGTTCTGCGCGTCGGTGGTGCGGTAGAGCAGCTGGATCGCCTTCACGGGCGTCGGGATGCCGACGACGTGGTACTGCAGCGTCCGCTTCTTCAGCACGTCCCCCGGCTCGTAGGAGGACAGCGGCTTGCTGCCGTCGTACGCGTAGAACGGGTCGCTCGAGGCAGCTTTCGACGACGAGCCGCCGACCGGAGCGGACGCGACCGCGGCAGCGGGAGCGGCAGTCAGGGCGAGCGCGGTGACACCTGCGGTGGCGATGTGCCGAACGGCGATTTTGTGCATGACTCCCTCGACTCGTGAAGCAGCGCACCAGGACAACTGCTGGAGCCCGCCGGGGTGTTACCGGCAGGTAACGCGGAGCGCAACTTACCAACGGGTAATGCGGTTGCCCAGGGGTGCGGCAGAGATTGTTGAATCCTTTCGAGACTGCAGGGAGTTGTGCGCGGACGTGGTGCAGGAGTACGCGGCCGGGCGAGCCGCACACCGAAAGCCGACCGCGGCCGGCTCCCTCGCGGCACTCCCGGACCAACAAAAGGAGGCCGCCCTCGCGGACGGCCTCCGGTCTGCGGTTTTCACCGACATCTCAGTCGGGGCGACAGGATGTGAACCTGCGCCCCCTTGCACCAGCGGTGCTGCCACTCTCCGTTCAGTCTCTGCTGCGCCCCTGCACCCAGAGCAAAGGGTTCGATGGAGCCGTGGGCCCACCCGCTCTCTCGAGCCATGTCGTGTGACGTCGCGGAGGCGCCCCTACTTCTCGCTCCACCTGGACGACAGGCGCGTGCGGCGAACGCCGCGGCGCCCCCGCCTGCGTCCGCTTCTCCACCGGGCCGGCCTCGACAACGCCTCCCGTTCACCGTTCTCCGCCCGTCGCCCCCAGATCGCCGCGATCTCGTACGCGAGTTCAAGGCACTCGCCGTCGGCCTTGTCAGCGAACTCCTGGAGATCCTTCGCCACGACTTCCCGCACCCGCGGATGCCTCTGGCAGTAACTGCTCCGCCCCTCCTCCGAGAAGCCTGAGTGGAGGGCGCTGAACAGCGCGGCCGCCGAGCACTTCACTGCCTCGTCCTCATCGGTCCTGAGGGCGCAGTCCCGCCAGGTCCCCAGGGGGAAGTCCGGCAGCTCGTCGCCGTCGCACCACCACTCCTTGTCCTGGGAGAGCAGCACCTCGGCCATGGCCTGCAGCACGATCTCCTTTGCCAGCACCGGAACACCGCTGCGCACGTCCCAACTGTCCATGAAATGACCGGGAAATGAATACTCTCCCTTGAAATTCGGGGTCGTGAGATTCTTCGCCCTCGCATGCCGCAGCAGGAGGGATGCCGCCTCGATCTGCGTGCCGTCGTCGGCGGCCTCTCCGTCCGGGTGGTATGGGTACCCGGAGCCGCCTCCGGCGATGATCTCGTCGATGATCCAGGTAGCCGTTCCGCTGTCCACCTCCCCGGCTTCCCACGCGGGTTCGAGTATCCGTATGGCGACGCGCGGTTGGCCGATCAGGACTGCCGTGCTGAGGATGCCCGCCAACCGCTGTGGAGTTCCGGGAGGAATCGCCTCCAAACTCTTCACGATGGTCTCGAAGTCGAGCCGTCGCCGTTCACGCGCGTTGTGTTCCGAGGTGAGCAGTGCGCCGAATACCGTGGCCGCGGTGGCGAGTCCGCCTCCGATGAAGGTGGCGAAGGTGGTGAGTTCCTGGTCCGTCGGTGAACGGCCGGCAGAGAATCCGAGCAGTCCGGCACGGAGCGTGAGTACGAGCGCCATCCATGCCAAGGCCAGGGCGACAGCCGCGAGGAAGACATATCCGGTGCTCTGCACGGGGTTGCCGTGGGCCCAGTCATGGAGGCGCCGGGCGGCCCGTCGCGTGCTCATCAGCGGGGGCGCCGCACCAGCCGCGTCTGGGCCTGCGCGTGATCACCGCCCTCGGACGGATCCCGCTCCATGACCGGGGACACGCCGTCGGTGAGGCCTCGGCACCAGGGTTCGACCTTCTTGGCCTCGTCCTTGCTGAGGAAGCCTACGAAGTCCTTCCGGCCGCCGCTCTCGACGACCGCCGCGGCCCTTTCGTACACCCCGTCCTCCATCATCCGCACGGGCAGGCCGATGCGATTCGCCTCCCGGTAGTCGATGGGGAACAGATGGTGGGTGTACTCGAAGACGAGCCGCGCGGCGATGTCGTTGATGTGCCCTTCGTCGACTTCCCTCGCGTGCATGCGCAGCAACCGCCGGGCATAGAACTCACCGATCCTCAGGCTTCGGCCCCAGCCGCCGAAGTCCAGTGCGGCGACGTTCTCCATCATGGGCTTCACCAGCCCCAGCGTGTAATCGACGGCGATCTCCAGAAGCCCGCTGACGGCGATCTTTCCGTCCGTCTGCTCGACGAGCTCCGGCAGGACCATGTGAAGTGTCCGTATCCCGAAGTCACGGACGTAGTCGACGCTTTGGTAGCAGTCGAGGGCGGACATGAAGCTTGCCGGATTGCGCGGGTCGGATATCTGCGTGTCCAGCGGGCCGAGTTCACCGAACGCCGACAGGTGGAGTTCGTCGGCCCCGAGAGCCAGGAGCGTGCTGGCGCTCTTGGCCCGGCGGGGCACATGGACCCTGACGTCCGTCGAATACTCCGCCATGTACAGCGCCGCGGTGTACGCGCTGTCGAGGCTGCCGCCCGGAGAATCGAGCAGGACGTTCAGCGTGATGTCGGAGGAGCCCATTCCTGGTGTCGGCGGATACCCGAAGGCCCCGCGCAGCATGTCCCTGACGTGCCCCTCGGTGCCCTTCTTCGTGTTGTCGGAGACGAACTCGCCACGGATGAGCAGCCAGGTCCCCCCGGCGTACTGGGCCAGCTCGCACCCCGCGTCCACGACTTGCCTGCGTTCGGCGACCGTCATCCCCTTCGCCTCCGCGCGCAGACCCACGTCAAGCGCGCTGGCCCGCTCGTCCTGCGGCAGCGTCCCGTTCGTCCGTTGGCCGTTCATCAGAGTCCGCCTCCCGGTGGCCGAGCGAAGTGGGAACTTTCAGCGTCCAACCGCGCGTCGAGGGCGTCAGGGTGCCGAAGGTCCCTGGTGTGTGGCCCAAGAGCCTGCCCGAGCACGGCGCGGGGCCTCCAACTCCGCCTTCCACGCCTCGGGGTGAAGGGGCCCCGTCCACGAGCTGTCCCGCTTCGCCCATCGTGATGCCGTGGTCCTCACCGTCGCGTACTTCCTGGGCGTGCCCGCCGGGCCGATCGTCCGCCGCAGCTCCGGCCGTCTGCCTCCGCTGGTCGATGACCTGGGCATCGAACCGTACCTGCACGACGAGGCACCGCACACGGTGGTGAACGTCCCGATCGCGCTCCCCCACGGCCCGGGATCGACTGGCGGCGCTGGTCGCGCGGACCGGACGGCTCGCCCACAGCAGGCGCGTGGCGGCACCCGACCCGCGCGGCGGCTGCGGCAACACCCGGGCAAGCGGCTCGGCCTGGGCCACTGCGGGTCTCGCGGCCGACGTCTGTGCGGTGATCGCCGCGCCTTCGGGCTGCGCCACGCCGGGCCGCGTGGCATCAGCATGGGTGGCAACCTGAGGGGGCTACCTCCGCCAGGCGCGGGCGGCCTCCGCGTTCGACGTCCGCGGCCGACGTCCGCGGCCGCCTGTCGGCCCGCCTGTTCACCCCCTTCTGGCCGAGGACCGGGCATGGACGCGAGAGGGCGTCAGGAGCCGATGGGGACGCGCAGGACCTGCCCCGGGACGATCTTGTCCGGGTCGGTGATCTGGTCCGGGTTGGCCCGGACGATGCGCTGGTACAAGGAGGCGTCCCCGTAGTACGTCTTCGCAAGGGCCGACAAGGTGTCGCCCTTGACGACCTTGTGCTCGCGGTAGCCGTAGTAGCCAGGCACGATGCGCGGCCCGTACAGGACCGGCACGGTCACGACATTGATCTCGCTGCCGTCCTTGGGGCTCTTCTCGAAGACCTGCACGAGGAGCCGGTCGAGCTTGAAGGCGGCGTGGCTGACGTCGGCGCGGATCTGGAACTGCCCGTGCTCACCGGTCCCGCCGCCGACGGTGACGTCTCCGGTGACCTCGTCGTGGCCATCCCCGACACGGTAGTTGAGGGTGGCTTCGTAGCCGGTGCCGATGCCGCCCACCTGGACCGGGTTGCCGACGAGGTCCAGCTTGCGGGGCTGGTCGATGCGGTTCGTCATGGCCTCCTCCTGCCGTGAGGGAGGGAACGTGCTATTCCTCTTCACCCCTTACTCAACTCCCTTTTCGGGACGGGACAAGTGCCCCTTTCGGACACCGTGAAGATCGCGGTGCCACGCGGGTCCAGGGCGGCGTCGCCGACGTGGCGTTCGGGCCGGACGGCAACCTGCTCGCCACGGCCGCAGCCCGCTCGGGTGGATTCCGCCGTTCGCAAGGCGGGCGGGCACGGTCTCGCCGAACTCATGCGGGGAGGAGGACCGTTCGGCTCTGGTCCGGGCGTGCGGGAGAGAGCATCCTGGGGTTGTGGGACGTGCGGCCGTATCCGGGCAGCGGTACGGCGGTGTTCGGCAGACGTGGGCGATTCCTTCCGCGCGGGAGTGATCACGGTGGAGACCAAGCAGTGGACCGTCCGGATCTACATCTCCGAGGAGGGCGACGACACGCGAGCCCGTGCTGTCCTGACCGCCGAGAACATGTCCAGCATCAGTGGACAGGGGCTGGCTCGGCGCAATCCGATCGACCGTCCCATACCGGAGATCGGCGACGAACTCGCTGTCAGCCGCGCGCTGGAGGATCTCGCCCTGCGACTGCACGACGTCGCCGCCGACGACATCGTGCAGCTGACCGGGCCCGCGGAACCCTGACGGATCCGCCGAGACCTGGCTGTCAACCGCTTTGCTTCCACCGGATGATGGGCGTCGGCTCGGTGTCCGCGGCGCTCGTCTCCGGCTGTCTCAGCGCGGAGTACGCCCTCGTGGACGCAAGCCTGATCCGGTGAGCCCGCATATGGCGATTGCCGACTCGGCCGCCCCCGCTCAGCCGCGCGTGACCGACGCAGCAAGTGGCGAGGGAAGCGGCCCACGTGCCGATCGCGCGCCGGTCGCGGAAGTCGCCGTATCGGCCACCACTTCCTGGCTCGGGCACCTATCACGTGGGCGATGCCGAGGCTGAAGAACCAGGCCGGAGACCTTCGGCCGAGAGCGGGGCCCGGGAGCTGTGAACATCTCAACCTCCGTGTTCGAAGCCGCACTTGAGAGACGTGGGCGATCCGTGCCGCCCTGGTGCGACACGGGCAGTGGGCGGTGAAGGGGCGCCGTGTGCACCATCTGTCCGGCCCCGGGGCAGGGCCGGACGTCCCCTGCCGTCGGCGTCAGGGGCGCGATGTGATGGAGGGGGACAGAGCAACGGTCACCCTGCCGGACGGACCGAGGTACGCCATGGACCGCCACACGACCGCGACAACACGGCCAACGCGCCGGAACGCTTCTCTCGCGGCCCTACGGCTCGAACCGGCCGTCCTGGCTGTCACGACGGCAGCTCTCGCAGGCGGCGGCATCGCCTGGCTCACCGGTGCGAACGGCATCGCGGACATGTTCTGGGCTCTGGGCACCGTGTCCGCCGTCATCCCCGCAGTGGCGTGGGTGCTGGCCGCACTGCGGCGCGGGCAGGCGGGTGTGGACCTGATCGCGGTGCTCGCGCTCGGCGGCACCCTGGCCGTGGGCGAGTATCTGGCCGGCGCTCTGATCGCACTGATGCTCGCCACCGGCCGCACTCTGGAAGCTGCCGCCCAGCGGCGTGCCTCGCACGACCTGCGGACCCTGCTGGAGCACGCGCCGCGCACGGCGCGCCGCCGAACGGACGCAGGGGTGGCCACGGTGCCGCTGGGCCAGGTGGCCGTCGGCGACCTGCTCGTTGTCGGCCCTGGTGAAGTCGTTCCCGTCGACGGTCAAGTGGGCGGCACCGCCGTACTCGACGAGTCGGTGCTCACCGGCGAGCCCCTCCAAGTAGAGCGGGCACAGGGCGAAGAGGTGCGCAGCGGTGCGGTCAACGCGGGCGCCGCCTTCGAGATGCGCGCCACCGCCAGGGAGCGGGACAGCACGTACGCGGGGATCGTCCGGCTGGCCCAGCAGGCCGGGGCCGAGTCCGCGCCGGTCGTGCGGCTGGCCGATCGGTACGCGGCCTGGTTCCTTCCCCTGTCTCTCGCGACGGCCGGTCTGGCGTGGCTGATCAGCGGATCCGCGGTACGTGGGGTCGCCGTCCTGGTCGTCGCCACGCCCTGCCCCCTCCTCCTGGCCGCACCGGTCGCCATCGTCTCCGGCCTGTCACGCGCCTCCCGCCTCGGCGTCGTCGTCCGGGACGGCGGCACGCTGGAGAACCTCGGCCGCGCCCGCACCCTCCTGCTGGACAAGACCGGCACCCTCACCCGCGGTCGCCCTCGTGTCCTGGACGTGGCCGCAGCCCCCGGCTTCCGACCCACCGAGGTCCTGCGTCTGGCTGCCTCGGTCGACCAGTACTCGCCGCACGTCCTTGCTCAGGCCATCGTCGACACTGCCCGAGCGCGCGCCCTGGAGCTCTCGATCCCGGCAGATGTCACCGAGGAGCCCGGCCGAGGCGCCACCGGCACTGTGAAGGGGCACCGGACGACCATCGGCCGCCACGTCTCCTCCGGCGCACGCCCCGCGTGGGCCAAGGCGGTCGACAACCGCGCCCTGCTCGACGGCGCGGCCGTCGCCTGGCTCACCGTCGACGGGCACCTGGCCGGAGCGGTCCTCCTGTCCGACCCCCTGCGCCATGACGCCCCGCGCACCGTGCGCCACCTGCGCGCGGCAGGTATCCAACGGCTGCTGATGCTCACCGGCGACCGCACCGCACCCGCCCGTGAAGTCGCTGCCGTCCTCGGCCTCGACGGCGTACGAGCCGAGCTGGGCCCGGCCGAGAAGGTCGGCCTCGTACGCGCCGAGCGCGAGCATGCGGTCACCGTCATGGTCGGCGACGGCGTGAACGACGCGCCCGCGCTCGCCGCCGCCCACGTCGGCGTCGCCATGGGCGCCCGAGGCTCCACCGCCTCCTCCGAAGCCGCCGACATCGTCCTGACCACCGACCGCGTCGACCGCCTCGCCGACGCCGTCACCATCGCCCGACGTGCCCGCCGCATCGCTGTTCAAAGCGCCCTCGGCGGCATGCTCATGTCCCTGGCCGCCATGGCCGCAGCCGCCGTCGGGCTGCTCCCGCCCGCCGTCGGTGCGCTGCTCCAGGAGGGCATCGATGTCGCCGTCATCCTCAACGCCCTGCGCGCCCTGCGCGTCGACCACGCGGCCCGGCTGCCGCTCACTCCGACCGCCGAAGCCCTCATCCACCGCTTCGCCGCCGAACACGACGACCTCCAGGATGTCCTCGAAGCCGTCCGCGACGCAGCCGACCACCTCTCCGACAGCCCCGGCCCCCAGGCTCTCGCCGCTGTCGAGGAGACGCACCGGCTGCTCAGCGAGCGATTGCTGCCCCATGAACACGCCGAGGAGCACCAGCTGTATCCCGCCCTCGCCCCCACCCTGGGCGGACCCGAGGCAACCGCCACCATGAGCCGCGCCCACGCCGAGATCGACCGCCTCTCCCGCCGCATTGCCACCCACCTTCAACTGGCCCACGGCGACGGCGTCCTGGCCCCGGAACAACTCGATGACCTGCGCTGCTGCCTGTACGGCCTGAACACCGTCCTGCGCCTGCACTTCATCCAGGAGGAGGAGAACTACTTCTCCCTCGCCCCATGACCACAAGTCCCCCGCCAACACGGCCATGTGCCCGGCCATGCCGAGTGACGGCGAGGATCTTCCCGTCAGCGTCGCGCCCGTCATGACGGCGGAGGTGCGCACTCCAGTCGGCGGAAGTCTGCAACAGCGCAGCCACCTGCACCTGCGCATCGTCCGCGCCACCCCGGACCGGTCGTCCCGCACACCCCCATCGGTTCGTGATCCCTGCCAAGTGGTGAGCGCCCCGCGCTCCCGTGAGGCGGGCCGAACCGGCTACGCCTGGAGCCCGGAGAGGAGCCGTCGGCCCACCGGTGACCGAGTGCCCGTATCCGGTCAATGCGTCAGAGGTCTCGCACCTGGAGTCCGACGCACCTGGACCTGCCGTTGACGGAGTCGTAACCTCTCGAGTACGCCCCGGACCCCGGCTCGCGCTGATCTGTACGCGAGACCGACGCCCCAGCAGCCGTCTTGCGTCCGCATTGTCACGTGCTCATGGCGCAGGGGAGGCGTCGATGGGACGAACCGTTGAAGTGCGTGGGCTGCCCCGCCCTCTTCAGGACGACGCCGACAAGCACCCGTCGGCGCCGCTGAGTGATCACCGGCTGTCCCTGGCCGTGGAGGCCGGACGCTCGTCTGAGGACTTGGCTCTGTTGACAGACGTGGCGGTCGCAGCCCTGGCCAGGGCCGGGGCCTCCAAGTGGCTGCTCAAGCGGGCGGGCGACGCGGTCAGGATCGCCGCTCACTACGTCATCGGTCACAGCGACACACCGCGCATCGGCCTCATCGTGACGGCGGACGGGACGACGGTGACTCTGGCCGTCACCGACTACAGCGCTCCAGCTGAGCCCGGCCCTCCGGCCTGGCTCCCGGTCACCGCCGACAACGCCCTCCTCCTGGACGGTGTACGTCCGGGCATCGACCCTCTGACCGTGAATCCGCACGCCGACGGCCTGCAGTTGCACCGCACGCCCGACGGGCACATCCGGCTCGCCACGCGCGCCCCCTGGGAGCAGTCGCTGCCGCGTCAGCAGCGTCGCGACGGCTTCCCTCCCCCAGCCCCGCGCCACGACCCGGTGAGGTAGCCGGCGCGAGGGCCGTTTCCCGGCCGACGAGGGGATGAGGGAGTTCGCCGGCCGGGAAACCGGTACGGCCGAATGCCGTTTCATCGAGCAGCACGCGGCGGCTTCGGCCAGGGGCGCAGGTAGGCCACGGCCATGAGGGGTGGGCCCAATGGGCCCGGACCGGGGTCGTCCGCTCCTGTCGGGCGGGGTGGCCGCGGGCTGTAATGAGAAGAAGACGAAACAGACGGACTACGCGACCTCCGGTCCGACGGCAGGGGGGGGCGACGGGGCATGCGATTCGACGACCGCAGGGAGGCCGGACGTCAACTGGCCGCAGCGCTGGGGCACTTGCGCGCCGCGAACCCAGTGGTGCTGGGGCTGCCACGCGGCGGGATACCGGTGGCGTTCGAGGTGGCCCGGCACCTGCGCGCCCCGCTGGACGTGACCGTGGTGCGCAAGCTCGGTGTGCCGCACAGGCCGGAGCTCGCCTTCGGGGCGATCGGCGAGGACGGTGCCCGGGTCATCAACGACGACGTGGTCCGCGACGCCCGGATGAGCGACGACGAGCGCGCGGCCGTGGAGACGCGCGAGCGCGCGGAGCTGGAGCGCCGTGTGTCCCGCTACCGCGCCACCGGCTCACGTATCCCGGTGGCCGGGCGGACGGCCGTGGTGGTCGACGACGGGCTCGCCACCGGCGCGAGCGCGGCTGCCGCGTGCCAGGTCGTGCGGGCCCAGGGCCCGTCCCGGGTCGTCCTGGCCGTGCCCTTGGGCCCGCTGGAGACCGTGGCCGCACTCCGCTTCACCGTCGACGAACTGGTGTGCCTGCACACGGCGCGCGACTTCGACGGGGTCGGCGCCTGGTACCACGACTTCACCCAGACCGGCGACGACGAGGTGGCGTCCCTGCTCGCCCGTGCCCGCCGGCCGATGGTGACCGGCGCGGAGCCGGTCCCCTCCCCGCGCCCGCAGGCGTCCCCGTCGAACCGCGAGGTGACCTTCGACGCCGGCGGGGTCCGTCTGGCCGGACGTCTGACGGTCCCCGAACACGCGGCCGCGGCAGTCGCTTTCGTCCACGGCAGCGGCAGTAGCCGCCACAGCCCGCGTAACCGCTACGTCGCCGCTGCCCTGAACCGGGCGGGCCTGGCCACCTTGCTCTTCGACCTGCTCGCCCCCGCCGAGGAAGGCCGCCGCTCCGCCGTCTTCGACATCCGGCTCCTGTCCGGCCGCCTCGTCCAGGCCACCGCATGGCTGCACCGCCAAACCGGCTTGCCCATCGGCTACTTCGGGGCCAGCACCGGCGCCGCCGCGGCCCTGACGGCGGCCGCGGGGCCCGGTGGCCGCAGCTTCGCCATCGTCTCCCGCGGCGGCCGCCCCGACCTTGCCCCCGCCCCGCTCGCCGCCGTACGCGCGCCCACCCTGCTCATCGTCGGCAGCCGCGACACCGCCGTCCTCGCCCTCAACCAGCAGGCAGCCGCGCGGATGCGCTGCGAGCACCGAGTCGCTGTCGTCCCCCGCGCCGGTCACCTCTTCGAAGAGCCCGGTGCCCTCACCGCGGTGTCCGGGCTCGCCCGCGACTGGTTCACCTCCCACCTCACGACGGCACAGCCACGGCCCCCCGACGATGGCCACAGGCCCCTTCCCCCTCCCCACGCCCAGCAACGGGAACGTGAGGCCGCATCCGTGGACCCTTCGGCCCCGCGCGATGCGGTGCGGGGAGTGCCGAGGCTGACCTCATGAGCGCGGGAAGTGCTCCGCGGGGACCCGCGCGCCGGCCGTCGGGCACCGTCCTGAAATATGCCGGTCCGGTACGGACGAGCCGACGGTCGGCGTCGCCCCACAGAGCAGGGCACGTCATCCCGGACGGCTCGTCGCCAAGGGCACCATGCGGGAACTGGTGGCACGGGTCGCCGAGTGCGACAAGGTGCGTCTGACCGCCACGGGCAACCTCGTCGCGCACGTCGGCGCCTGCCGCGAACTGCGGCAGGCGGTGGGCGAAGGCGTGGCCGTGACCACAAGGACACTGTCGAGGCCGTGGTGCACGACGGCAGGAGCCTGCTGCCCGAACTCCTCGATCTCACCCACGAGTACGGGATCCGGATCAGGAGCGTCGCCATCGTCGCACCGGACCTGGAGTCGGCCTTCCTCCACGTCACCGGCACGGCGCTGCGGGAGTGAGCCGGGCATGCGTGCCGTACTCCCGATCGCGGCCAAGGGCCCGCACCACCACCGTGCCGCGCTTGCTGCGCGACCGGACGGCGCTGTTCTTGATGCTCCTGCTGCCCGTCGCGATCATCGTCGTGATCGGGGCCGCCGTCAGGGGATTCGACCAGTTCCGCATCGTGATCGTCGCGGCGGGGCGGCCGTGCCCGTCGCCGTCTCCTCGATCACCGCCGTCGTCGTCGCCGACCACACGGGGCGGCTCCACGCAGCCCGCTTCACGGTCAGGACCGGCGGCACCTTCGGCGGGCGGGTCGCTCTCTCCCAGGCGGCCGCCCACCATGCTGCTCGTCCTGCTCGTCTTCATCAACGCCCTGTCCGGCGGCGCCGCCATCGTCGAGACCCGCCGGTCGCCTGCTTCGCCCTTGCCCTCATCCAGTCGACATCGGTCGTCGGCATCGGCGCACCCGCCTTCGCCGTCCACTGCGGTGACCCGCTCACCGCGACCCTGCTGATCGCCGTCCGGCGCCGGTGGGCACCGGAGCGGGCGTGCTGTCCGGCGCCCTGTTCCGCACCCCGGAACAGCTCCACGCCATCGGCCCAGCCGTCGGCATCGGGCTCGGCATGCTCGGCGGCTGCGCCTGGCCGCTCATCATCGTCCCCAGGTGGCTGCGCGCCGTCGGTCACGCGGTGCCCTACGCATGAAGCCGTCGGCTCCTGGACCGTCCTCCTCTCCCAGCAGCGAAGTCTCGCCGTCATCCTCCGCAACCTCGCGCCACTCTCGGCCTCCGCGGTGGGCCGCCCACCCAGGTCTCGTTCGGCCTGCACCGCAGGCTCGCCTCACCGGCCGGGGTGCCGCGAAGCTGACCACTGCCGCGCCGGGACGGCACCCGGCGGGAGTCACACATGTTTCCGCCCGTCCGCTCTCAGCCCGCGCTCCCCAGGTACTCGGGAACCTCGGCCCCGTGGCACACCGGGCACGTCACGTGCCGGGCGAGCCGGGTGCTGTGGCTCAGCCCCATGCCCGCCGTCCTCGGCACGGGCTCCCGTCCCACCCGTACGTGCTCGGCACACAATCCGACACCACACCGATGGCACACGGCCACGGCCGCCACGGCCTCGTCGGCCAGCGCACAGTCATAGCAGTTCATGACGACCCTCCGTACAGAACCGTCCCTACGCCCCCATCTTCCCGCGAACCAAGCCACGTTGGCGTGGTCCACACGGCCCGGGGCCGGGGGACGCACGGCCCCTGCCCACCAACACGGCATGACGCGACGCTCGAAGGGAACCGAAGCCGTCCCGAACCGAAGCCGCCCCGATTCGTCAGGTCCTCGGCCGGTCGAGGATGGCCGACCGGGCCGTGCACAAGGACAAGCGACGGTGCCGCCATGGACGCCACGCAGACGCACGACTTCCGCTCCGCCGGCCCCCACCACGCGGCCAACTACCTTGTGCGGGCGGCCGTCCTGGCCCCGTCCCTGCACAACTCCCAGCCCTGGCTGTTCACGGGCGACGCGACCGGCCTGGACCTGTACGCGGACCCCACCCGCCGGCTCACCCTGTCCGACCCCGACGCACGGGAACTCTTCATCAGCTGCGGCGCGGCGCTCTTCAACGTGCGCCTGGCGATGCGGCACCTGGGCTTCGTACCCGTCGTACGCCTCCTCCCCCATGCGTCGAACCCGGCTCATCTCGCCCACGTCGACTGGGGTCCGCACGAAGTGGCGAGCGAGGCAACGGAGTTGATGCACCGTTCCCTGCGTGTCCGCCACACGCACCGCGGACCGTTCAGTGCCTCACCGCTTCCCCCGCCCCTCATCGATGAGCTGCGCCGACAGGCCCACGCCGAGGGCGCCGACCTGCGTGTCGTGGAGTCCGGTCGGCAGCGCGCCCGCATCGCGGAACTGGTCCGCGAAGCGGAGACCATCCACCGCCGCGATCCCGGACGCCGTACCGAACTCCTGCAATGGTCACAGGAGTTCCACGGTTCCCGGCTCGACGGTGTTCCCCTGGCGACGTGCACCTACCACCCCGACTGCGTCACCCTCGCCGGCCGCGACTTCCTCGGCCTCACCTTCACCCTGCCGGCGCCACCCGAGGTGTGGCGCAGCCGAACCGGTCTCGTTGCCGTCCTCACCACCCGACGCGACACACGTACGGAGTGGCTGCAGGCAGGACAGGCCCTGCAACGGGTCCTGCTGCACGCGACCGCGTACGGCTCCGCGGCTGCGTTCCACACCCAGCCGCTGGAACTGCCGCGGCTGCGCAGCGAGGTACGCGCGGCGTTGTGGTTCGGGCCGTTTCCACAGATGATCCTGCGCCTCGGCCACGCACCCCACGGAGCACCGACACCACGGCGTCCGGTCGCGGATGTGCTACGGGCACGGTCGGGGCGAGAGCCGCATGTGTCCTTGGCCCGGAGAGCCGACAAACCCGCGATCACCAACGGTCTCGCACGGGGAGAAGGGTGAGAAGGGCGCCGTGGATGCCCGGTCCGGTCTCTCACTTTGTGTCAGTCGTGCGAGACGACCGCGATCGGGCAGGTCACGTGGTGGATCGCGGAGTGAGCCGTGTGGCCCAGGTGGGGGCCGGTGGTGCGCCGGCGGCCGATGACGAGGAGGCCGGCACCGGTGGCCGCCTTGATGAGGTGGTGGCCGGGGTGTCCGTGCACGATCTTCTCGGTGACCGGGGTGTCGGGGTACTTGTGGCGCCAGGGCTGCAGGGTTGCCGTGAGGGCCTGGGACTTGGCCATCCGCAGATCCTCCTCGTCGGGCAGCAGGGAGGGGACCGCAGGGTAAGAGCCGGCGAGCGGAGGCAGGGTCCGGGCGTGCAGGACGTGCAGGGATGCGTGGCGGTGCGCGGCGGCGTCGAAGGCGTAGGCGATCAGTTCGTCGCTCGGGTGGTCCAGGTCGAGGCCGAGCAGCACCTGCCGGTACGGCGTGCGATGAAGGGGCGCCGTGTCCGTGTACGGGAGACGTTCGTCCTCCGGCCGCTCCCCGG
Source organism: Streptomyces odontotermitis (assembly GCF_050510915.1). NCBI lineage: Bacteria > Bacillati > Actinomycetota > Actinomycetes > Kitasatosporales > Streptomycetaceae > Streptomyces > Streptomyces odontotermitis. Next base: position 568,179 of record NZ_JBNJLS010000004.1, read on the forward strand.
CCCGTACGAGAACGACCGGGTGTTCGGCGCGGGAGGCGACCGCGAGGGCCACCGAGCCGACCATGAACCCGGCGAACGCCGTGAACCCGCGGGAGCCGAGGACCAGGGCTTCCGACTCGGCGGCGGCTTGGAGCAGAGCCGGGATCGGCGGATCGTCGATGCGCCGGGCGACGATCTTCAACGCCGGGTGGGCGTAGGAGAGTTGTAGGGCCGCACGGTCCAGGGCGGTGCGGGCGCGCTCGGCCGGCACATCGACTTCGGGCAGGTGCGTGGGCGCGTCGGCCTCGGTGCCTGCGTGCAGGAGGCGCAGGGGCAGGTCGCGGAGCTCGGCTTCGCGGGCCGCCCAGTCGGCGGCGTCCAGACTCTCGCGGGAACCGTCGATTCCGGCGGTGACGGTGCGGCAGGACATGAGAGCTTCCTTCGTGGGACGGGTCTTCGTGGGACGGGTCTTCGTGGGACGGGTCAGTGGGCGCCCTCGGCTCGGGCTCGGGGCGGTTGAAGTCGTGCGTCACTCGCGGGGGACGATGGCGACCGGGCAGTCGGCGTGGTGCAGCAAGGCGTGGTTGACGGGACCGAGCTGCATCCCCACATGTCCTTTGCGGCGCCGCGCCCCGACGACCAGCAGATCGGAGGCGACCGCGGCGTTCAGGAGCACCACGCGGGCATGTCCCTCGACCACCTCTCGGCGGACGCCGGGTGTGCCCGGTGTGCTGACCGTCGGCTCGCGCAGGGCTTCGTCCAGTTCCGCCTCCGCACGCCGCTGGTGTCCGTCCGTCCATCCCGAGGCACGCGGGTAGTCCGGGACTTCGTGCGCCAGACAGCGCCAGGCGCGCACGGCACGCAGGGCGGCGCCGCGCTGCTCGGCGGCTGCGCGGGCGAAGGCCACGGCCGATGACGTCTCCTGAACCTCGCCGACACCGACGGTCACCTGGCCGAAGCCCCCGCTGCGATTCTTGGTCCCGCCCCGTACGACGATCACCGGTGATTCGGCATGGGCCGCGACCGACAGACCCACCGAACCAAGGAGCATCCCTGCCAGCCGGCCTCTGCCACGGCTGCCGACGACAACGGCGCAGGCCGTACGGGTCTCCCGGATCAAGGCCGCGGCGGGGTCCTCCGGCACCACCTCGCCGATGGCCTTCACCGCCGGCCCACGTCGGTTGGCGCGCTCGACCGCCTGCGCGACGATGTGGTCGGCGAACACGCGCTCATCGCTCCGGCTGGTGACTGCGGACAACTCGTGGCGCTCGTACCACCCCCAGCCGGCGCCGTACACCACGCGCAGTGTCGCTTCGCGCCGTACGGCCTCATCCGCGGCCCAGTCCAGGGCCTGGAGACTCGGCTCCGAGCCGTCGACGCCCACGATCAGTGGCTGCTCCACTGTCCTGGCCCCTCTCTGTTCGCCGTTCGTCTCTTCTCGACGCTGCCACCGAGCCGTGCGACCCGGCAGCGGCGAAGCGGCCCCGGGGAGAGGCCGCTTGGCCCCCTGGAGGGGGGCGTCCTGGAGGGGGCGGGTACCGACGGGTGGCGGGAGCCGGGCGAATTCGTGCTCGTACCCGCATAGGCGTCATCGGGGTCGACAGCGAGTTCCGGCGAGACCGCGGCGTGGGACGGGCTGCGTCTCCTCACCGGGCGCGAAGGGTCGCGACCGACGTGCGGCGGCTCCCGTTCTGCGCCCCTTGCACCGCCCCCGAGTACGACGCCCCCGCCCCGCTGACCGCCGTTGCCCCCGCACCGGGCCACCGACCTGGCCTGCATGCTGCTCCCGGGCAGGGGCTCAGGGGGCGTAGTCACGTCCGTTGCCGATCCGCCGGCCGTGGCTCACGGGGCCGCCCGACAGGACGACCGGCCCTCGCCATGGGCCCGGGCAGCCTCTGGGACGGGCGGGCCGGGCGAAGGACGCTGAGGGTGGCGATTCGCCGACGAGGGGGCCGAGATGGGCACCATGCCTACGAGGCGATGTCCACGGAGGAGCTGCGACGGAGGAGCTGCGCTCGCGCTTCTTCGGGGTGGGCCGGAGATCGGCGCCGCACGACCGCAGACCGCGTGCACGGCTCCCACGGGACCGCGTGTAGGGCGCTGCTCGCCGCGTCCCGGACCGGTGGCACGGGCCGGTGGAGCCACCGGGCTCGGCACCGGTGCGGCACCGGTGCGGCACCGCGTCTCACGGTCGTCGAGCGGCCTGCCGTGTCTGGCGGAGGCCGACTTCAACCCCGCCCCGGCCCGGGTCGGGGGTGTCACCTCGCTCGATGCCCGCGTCTGCCTGCTGTCCCAGCGTGCCAGGCGCCCCTGCCTGCGGCGGCCTCGCTCAGATGCCTGCCGTTCCGAGAAGTCCGAGGAGGGGAAGTCCCATGAAACGAAGCAAGATCGGCTCGGTGATGACGAGCGAAGTCGTACGCGTCGGCTACGACACTCCGTTCAAGGAGGTAGCGCGGCTGCTGCACGAGCACCGGATCAGCGGCCTGCCCGTGGTGGACGTCGACGAGAAAGTGATCGGAGTGATCTCCGAGACCGACCTCCTGGCCCGGCAGACCACCGAACCCGACCTCACGGAACACCGCGTGCGGTGGCCGCACTTCACAGCTGGCAGCCGAGCGGTGCGGGCCAGGAAGCGGGCCCGCACCGCAGGCCGGCTGATGTCCCGTCCGGCCGTCACCACGCGCGCCGAGGACACGATCGCCGAAGCCGCCCGCACCATGGCCCACCACCGCGTCGAACGGCTGCCGGTCGTGGACGAGAAGGACCGCCTGGTCGGGATCGTCACCCGGCGCGACCTGCTCCAGGTCTTCCTGCGCCCGGACGAGGACCTCCGCCGTGACGTCATCGAGGAGGTGCTCGTCCGCACATTGTGGCTGGGCCCCGGAGCGATCTCCGTCGAGGTCCAGGAAGGCGTGATCACGCTGCGCGGACAGCTGGAACGGCGCAGCGCGGTTTCGGTGGCGGTGCGCATGGCCCAGCAGATCGACGGTGTCGTGGCCGTCGTCGACAAGCTCACCTATCGCTTCGACGACTCCCATCTGCGCCCGGACGAGCAGGCGTTGCACGGTGTCGCCGACGAGTGGTTGCGCAAGCTGTGAGGAGACGACGGCCATGACGCCCAACGTGTTGGTCGGCCACGCCCCCAAGAACGGCTCGACTGCCGGGACCGCCGAAGCAGTCGCCGAGATGCCGCGCGAGCAAGGCCACGCAGCAGCGGCCCGGTCCGCATCACAGGTCCGCGGCCTCCGCGACGGGCGCCGCGCGGTCCCTCCACGCCAGCGGGGCGACGGCTTCCACGACTTCGCGCGGGCGAGGCCCAGGGCGCTGGGCCCCGCCGCCGAGCCCGGCTCCGCGTCGGCCACGCCCGGTGAGGAGTGAGCGGCCGTGCGTACCCGTGTGCGCTGGTGGCGATGGCGCCACAATGAGTTGCGCCGCCGCTCGGACGTCGTGGAGGCATGGACCGTGCTCGTGTTCGGCGCCGTGCTGGCGCTCGGTGTCCCAGCGGCGGGGCTGACCGCGGGGATCTCGACCTATCCGAAGGCTCGGGCCGAGGCCGCGGCACAGGCAGCCGCGCGCCACCCGGTACAGGCCGAACTGACGCGGGACGCAACCGCGTTGCCGCCTGCGGTCCACGGTGCGGGCGCCGTGAAGCGGCACCTCGTCCCTGTGCGCTGGAGCGATGCGGACGGCGTAGTCCGCCACGGAACAGCCCTGGTGTCGGCCGGCGCGCATCGTGGGGACCACACACAGATCTGGCTGGACGCACGCGACAGGGTCGTGCCCGCGCCCATGAACACGGCCGATGTCTGGTCCCGGACACTGACGAACGCCACCACCACCTCCGGTTCGCTCACGGTCTTGGTGTGCGGCACATACGTCGTCGTACGCCGGATCGCACAGCGCCACCGCATGGCCGAGTGGGACCGCGAATGGGCACGGACGGGCCCCGAGTGGCGGCAGCGGAAGAGCTGAACCAACTGCGGTGCACGGCCACTTGGCGCCTGCCGCGGCCCGGCCTGGGACCGGAGGGTGAAGGTCTCGCACGACGCCGCGGTGGGATCCGCTCAGCGCTGATGTACACCTGCGGGTACTGCTCGGTGAGGCGGTCGAGCGCTGCACGCAGGTCACGGTATCGGCCGCACGCTGCCGCTCAGCTCGGCCGCGGCAGCGCAGCCGCGTGAACCCGCGCGGCAGCAGCGCAAGTCGGGCCCACGGCCCGCGTACCCGATGTTGAGTTCACCGCCGGGAAGCCCGGCCAGGCGGCCGCGGGCCGCGCCCGGGTGAACTGCGCCCGGGTCTTGGCCGAGTCGCCGGGCTTCGGGGCGGCGCGTGTCCGCACCGGCGCCAGAGGTCAGGGCCTTATCGGCCGGTGATGTGTGAGGTCGTAGAGGGCCTGGGTAGCCAGCGCGAACAGGAAGAGGATCCCCATCGCGACAAAGAGCAGAGTGAAGAACATCGCCCAGAACTCGGCGGTCAGCATCGTCTGCACGGCCCCTCCCTTCACCACGTGTCTTCAACTCCACCCAACCCGCCCCGCGTCCGTCACGCCCGAGGCCGTTGTTCCCCGCGCGGGCCGACCGGGTTACCCCGCCCGGCCCCACCCCAGGCCCATGACACTGCTCCGCACTGCGTCTGCTGGAGCACACCCGCCACCAGCGTCATCACCCGCGACGGACGCCTCGAACTCGTCCGAGGGACAGGATGCGCAGCATGAGGGGGTGGGGGCAGAAGGTCACGGGTGAGGTCGATGACGACCGGTTGCTCACGGGCCGGGGTTTCCGCATCGAGGAGCGGGAGGGGACATGGCGGTCGGACCTGGGGGTGACGGACCTGTGGGGCCGGAGAGGGCTGCGCGACGGGCGACAGCCGAGGGGGCCGCCAGGGGCTGGGGCGACATGACCCGGTACGGGCGGGAAATCACTGCCGGGCGCAGCGGGGTGAGACGCGAGCCGGAGTGCTCGTCGGCCGATTGCCACGGATGTACCGGGTGTGGCCTTGCCGAGCGTGCGCGCGAACCCCTGGAAGAGCAGCGGCGGCTCCTCGCGCCGCAGCAGCGGCTGATCCCCCTGCGGTGCGATGCGGTCGGCGTCGCGGGATCCCAGGGCACGCGGATGCCCGGCCGTAGGCCGGCCAACCCCGCGTACCCACCGGATACGGATACGCGGTAGGGCGCACCCCTCCGTGGGGTTGCCTGCCACGTTCGCAGAGAGGCCGAGAGGTTCACGGGCCTCGACGTGGATGCGGAGTTCGGCCCTGGCCAGGGCGGTCAACGCCGCCTCTGGGACACGGCGACATCAGCGACAGCCTGCTCCAGGGCCTTGGTTCACCTACTGGTCCCGGAGTTGAGGGCTGGGGGGAGCTGGAACAGGCGGACGGCCTTGGCCAAGGCCCCGCAGCGCCGGAGTCATGACCGGTTGTCCCCCGAGAAGGCCCGAGTGGCCCGGCCCTGGCCACCGTCTTCTGCCCGACGATGGACACAAGGGAACGGGGGACAGCATCAACGGCCGAACGACGGGCCGCGTGGCCGCGACGGGCCTGAGCGAAGCGCGGTGCCCCGCACGTCGGGTGGGTACGAGGACGACCCGCAAGGGCTACGGAGAAGGGGCCCGGTTCCGGGAAGCGCCGGGAGGGGAGCCGGACGCCAGTGAGGTGGGTGGACGATGAAGGACACACTGTCCCTGGGGCGGATCGCCGGTGTCCGCGTCGGTCTGCACTGGAGTGTGCTGGCCATCGTCGTGCTGGTCGCCGTCATGCTGGCCGAAGGCCGCTTCCCTGACATTCACCCGGGTTATCCCGCCCTTCTCTACTGGGCACTCGGGTTCCTGGCGTCGGTGCTGTTCCTGATCTCTCTGCTCGCCCACGAGCTCGCCCACGCCGTCGTCGCCCATCGACACGACGTCCAGGTCGACGGCATCACGTTGTGGATGCTCGGCGGCGTCGCCCGGCTGCGTACCGAGCCCTCAACTCCGGGCGCGGAGCTGCGTATCGCCGCTGCGGGACCGCTCACGAGCGCCCTCGTGGGTGGCCTGTGCACCGGTGTCGCCCTGGGGCTTGGCGCCGGGCCCGCCTCCGGGCTGCCGGCCGAGACGTTCGCCTGGCTGGCCGCGCTCAACCTCACCCTGGCCGTTTTCAACGCCCTGCCCGCCGCCCCACTCGACGGCGGTCGGCTGCTGCACGCCTTGCTGTGGCACCGCACCGGTGACCGTCTGCGCGCCACCCGAGCCGCAGCCGCGGCCGGACGGGCCCTCGGCTGGTTCATGCTGATCACCGGACTCGGAGCAGTGCTGTGGGGCAACCTGTCCGGGCTGTGGCCCGCATTCGTCGGCTGGTTCCTCATCGCCGCCTCGTCCGCCGAGGCCCAACAGGTGGAGTTGCGCAGCGCTTTGAACGGCATTCCCGTTCGCCAGGTCATGACCCGCGACCTGGTGACGGTCCCCGCCACGGTGCCCCTCACGGCATTCCTGGCGCAGGGGCTCTTCGGCCACTACCGCCACTCGGCCTTCCCCGTCCTCACCCCGGACGGCACGGTGGTCGGTCTGGTCACCGTGCGCCTCGTCAACCGCACCCCGGTCCAGGCCCGCTCCACCTCCACGGTCGCCGACGTGATGCGCCCACTGGCAGAGGTAGTCACCGCCGCCCCCGACGACCCGGTGTTGAACCTGGTGCCGCGCCTGAACGCGGGCAAGGACCACCGTGCCCTCGTGCTCGACGACGGCCTCCTGGTCGGCATCGTCACCAGCAGCGACATCAGCCGAGCCCTGACCTGGCTCACCACGGCCACGCGGCCGAACACGTGAGCCGCCTCTGGAACGCGTCCCCAACGCTCCCTGCTGCATCGACGTGACGCACATCGCGGAGCTCTCGTAGGCCGTCCCTGCGGGTCATCACTGTCGGGTTGGAGTGCCCCGCATGGGTCGGCGTGCTGGCGCCGGCGATGTCGACGGCGACAGGACGGTGCGTGGTCATGCGCCTCCGATGGGACGGGAGTCGCGCGGCAGACCAGCCCCTCCCCTCGTCAAGGCGGGCCCTCCGGCCCTCCCGCACCGCCCCGTTCGGCTCTGTCGCGCCGTGCGGGCGGCCGTAGGCTGGAATCAGCCTGCGGGGCAAACGCAGAATCCTTCCGAACCGCCGCTTCCGACACGAGAGTTCCGGCTCCCACCAGAAGGCTTCGCGGGGCGGAAGGCGGAGAGGCCCGAGGGCCGTCAGGACGGTGATGCGTCATGGTCTTCCCGAACCGCCGCGTCGCGGGCCGCCTCCTGGCCGAACAAGTCGCGCGTCTGCCGCACTGGTCCGACGGCCGCGCCGTCAGGGCAGTGATCGGCGTATCGGAGGGCGGCGTTCCGGTCGCCCACGAGGTCGCGCGCCACCTGCGCGTGCCGCTCGACGTCACCCTCGTCCGCAGGATCAGCGCACCCGGCAATCCTGAACTGACCATCGGTGCGGTGGGCGAGAACGGCATGCTCGTATGCGCTGACACCTTCCTGAGGCGCTTCGCCTCCGAAGGCCCGCTCCTGCCCGAACTCGCCCGCGAGGCCGGGGACTGGCTCGCGCGCCGAGCCCGCCTCCTGCGCGGCGGCCACCCGCCCGTCGACGTCAAGGGCTGCGAAGTGGTCCTGGTGGAGGACGGCGTGGTCACCGGGACCACGGCGCGTGCGGCCGTCGGCGTCCTGCGCCGCAGAGGAGCGAAGGATGTCGTCCTCGCCGTTCCGGTGGCTCCGCCCCAAGTCCTCCACCAGCTGCGGCCGTTGGTCACCGAGATCGCCTGTACGGAGATCCGCGACATCTCCGACACCGACGCCTGCTACCGGGATCACCGACCGACCCCGGACTCCGAGATCAGCAGGTTGCTGGCCGCGTCTCGCGCCGTCGCCGTCGGGCAGCACACCCCGAACGACTCTCATTCGCCCGTTCAAGGACGGTCAGCGTGACCACCCACGCCAGCATCACCACGAGCTCCGCGACAGTCGACACCGATACGCTGCGTGCGCTGTGCGCCGCACAGACAGCCGCACAAGCACCCGTGCTCTCGCTGTACTTCGCGCTCGATCCACGCCCGACGGCGGAATCGGATACCGCGCTGCGCCAACAGGCCCTGACCGGGCACCTGGCCGCAGAGGGCGGCGCGGCGGCAGCGGCCGCGCATCTCGCACCCCTGGTCAAGAAGGCCACTCCTGGCACCGGGGTGCTGGCCGCCTTCGCCACCGCCGACAGCGTGCTGTTCGCCACCCGCCTCCCCGGATCGGCACAGGGCGACCTCGCCCGGTACGCGGCCGTGCCCCACCTGCTCCCCCTCCTTGAGTGGCACCAGCAGCACCCGGCGCACGTCCTCGCCCTCGTCGACCGCACCGGAGCCGACATCGAGGCGTACCCACCCGGCTGCACCGAGCCGGCCCGCCGCAGGGTGGACGGCCCCGACGACGAGATCGAACGCAACGCCCCCGGCGGCCGGTCCCAGATGCGCTATCAACACCGCGCGGAAGACTCCTGGGAGCACAACGCCACGCAAGCCGCAGGCGCCGTCACCGCCGCACTGACCCGCACCGGCGCGCACGTGCTGCTGCTCGCCGGGGACGTACGGGCCGTTCAGTATCTGCTGAAGCACCTGCCCACCCGCGTGCACCGCGATGTCGCAGTCCGCCGTGTCAGCGGCGGCCGGAGCCCGGACGGCGCGGCCGGCATCCGGTCCGTGCAGATCGTCGCGGAGCTGCACCGGGCCGCCGAAGCGGAGACGGCAGCCGTCCTGCGGCACCTGGCAGCCGAGCGCCGCCCAGGAGGCCGTACGGTCGACGGGGCACGCGCCACGCTCACGGCGCTCGCCCAGGGCCGTCTGGACACGCTCGTGGTCACCGACCACCCCCGGGACCACCGCACGGCCTGGGTGGGCCCCGCCCCCACCGACGTCGCCCCGCGCCATCGCACCCTGCTACGCAAGGGAGTAGGGGCCAGTCAGGCACACCTGACGGACATCGCGGTCCGCGCCGCCCTCCTCACAGGATCCGACGTACGCGTCCTGACACCCCGCACGCCCGGCGCGCCGGCCCAGGGAATCGGCGGCCTGTGCCGCTTCAACCGCCCCGGCCACCAGGGGCCGTGAGCCTGGTCCACAAGACGCGGGCGGAGTCGTCCGAGCCCCCCTCAAGGGGCGTTCGGCCCCACGACACCCGCACCATCACCGGACAGGCTGGAAGGAACAGGAAGGGAAGAGAATCGGAAGGCGGCGAAGAAGCCATGCGTCCAGGCACTCCTACGATCCATGCTCTCGACGCGACCATCCGTGCCGTGCTGCGTTCGCGGGCGCACTGGCCCCTCAGCCGCACGCTTGTGCTGATCACCTATGCCGGCCGCAGGAGCGGACGCCTCCACACCGTGCCCGTCCGGTATGCGCGCTCCGCCGACGATGAGACCCTTTACGTCCTCGTCGGCGATGCCCACCGCAACACGTGGTGGCGCAGCCTGCGTCCGGCCGCCCCCGTCCGGTTGCGTCTGCGCGGCCGGGAGGTCGATGCCACCGCCGAGGCCCTGGACAGCGCCGTGCTGCCGTACGAGGCCCGCGCCGCTCTGTGGACCTACCGGCTGCGGTTCCCGCATGCCCAGGTGCCCCACGGTGGTGTGGTGATGGTGCGGCTGCGACTGCGCGGGCCGAGCCCCGCGCCCCGGGCCGGAGAGGCGGTCAACCGCCGCATCGTCGTCACGCGATCCGGCGGACCGCAGTCGCTCCGGCTGGTGACCGAGGCCGTGCCGGAGCCCGGAGCCGGAGAGGTACGCGTCGCCGTCACCGCCACGGAGGTCAACTTCACCGACGTGCTGCTGCGCGAAGGCGTCTACCCGGGCGGGCCCAAGCCGCCGTTCACCCCCGGCTACGACCTCGTCGGCGAAGTCGACGCGCTCGGCCCGGGAGTCACTGGCTGGACGGCCGGGCAGCGCGTGGCGGCGCTGACCGTGTACGGGGCCTACGCCGACTACGTCTGCCTGCCCGCCCACCGCCTGGTGGCCCTGCCGTCCGACGTGGACCCACTGCAGGCACTCGGGCTCCTGCTCAGCTACGTGACGGCGTACCAACTGCTGCACCGCGCCGCTCACGTACGCAAAGGAGAACGCGTCCTGGTCCAGGGCGCCGGCGGCTCGGTCGGCACCGCCGCCCTCCAACTCGGCCTGCGCGACGGCCTTGAGATGTACGGCACGGCCGCGGGTGAAGCCGCCGAGCGCGTCGCGGCGCTCGGTGCCACAGCCATCGACTACACCCACGAATATGTGGCCGCCCGAGTGAGTGCCCAGACCGGCGGCGGTGCGGACGTCGTGCTCGACGGCATCGGCGGCCGTACGGCATGGGGTTCCTACCGAGCCCTGCGCCCCGGGGGGCGACTGATCCTGTTCGGCCACCACGCGACTCTCTCCCACGGACGGCACAGCCTGGCCCGCACCCTCGGTTTCTACACCGTGGGCGCCCTGCTCTTCGCGGCCACGGTGCTCCCCGCCCACAAGCACGTGACGACGTACCGGATCGCCGAACTCCGCGACCGGCACCCCGACTGGTACCAGGAGGACCTCGACGCGCTCCTGCGCCTGCTCGCATCGGGCGCGATCAACCCGCCACCGGTCACACCCCTGCCCCTCGCACGGGCAGCACAGGCCCACGAACGCCTCGGACAAGGGCACATGACCGGCAAACACGTGCTCCTCTGCCGTCCGTCCCGCACGTCGGGAGCCGCGTGACGGGCACCCCGCCGGGCGGGAACGGCCGGACATGGGGACCGGTAAGACATCGCGCCCGTGTGCACGGACTCCCCCGCTGGCGGCCGGCTGCGCGGCGCCGCACTCCGGCGATCGGGGCTCGGCGGGTCCATCCGGACGGAGGCGCTGCGGATGCCTCGGCAGCGATCAGCCGTGAAGGTGAGACGGAGGCACTCGGCCACCGGACGGACAAGCCGGACGGCTAGAGGGACGACGAACAAGAGAAAGGGGCCTCATGGCGGTCTCCCCGCACTCCATCCGCGCCAGGTTCCGTGGAGCCGCGATCGTCCTGCTCAGCGGGGCGGCGCTGCTGGGCATGGCCCCCACGGAAGCCGCGGCGAGCGCCCCCCTGCCGACGGCCACGGCCCGGTGCACTGCCGACACCGGTCCGTACCAGCGGCAGTTGGAGGGGTACTTGCGGCTGCGCGTCGACGGGGTGCAGTCGGACGCGGACTGCGAGGCGATCCGTCGGTTCCAGCAGCGGCAGGGGGTGCGACCGGCCGACGGGACGGCGAACCTGTGGACGTACCGCATGATGCTCGTCGCCCAGGCCGGGCGGAACCCGAACCGTGCCGGACACTGCCCCGTGCGCCCTCGCCGGGTGACGTGTGTGGACATGGACCGCCAGCTCCTGTGGGTGCAGACCGGCCGTCGCGTGGACTTCGGGCCTGTGCCCGTGCGCACCGGACGCGACGGGCAGGAGACCCGCCGCGGCTGGCACACCGTGTATTGGCGCCACCGCGACCACTACTCGAACCTCTTCCACAACGCGCCGATGCCGTTCGCCCAGTTCTTCGACCGGGGGCAGGCACTGCATGGCTCGCCCCACGATCTGTACAACGGTGGCGGCTCGGCGGGCTGCATCAATCTGCGGGTCCCCGACGCGGAGCGGCTGTGGCGGCTGCTCAAGGTGGGCGACCTGGTCCATGTGTGGGGGGTCAAGCCGGGCACGCGGGGCTGACACGCGGCACGGCCGGGCGGGGCATCCGGAATGCCCCGCCCGGCCGTGCCGTACGGCTGTCGGGTCCGCTCAGCCCTTCTTCCCGTGCTCTCCACGCTGGTTGGCGAGCTTCACGGTGACGCCCTTGGCAGCGTTGCGGGCGGTGACCTGGTAGGGCCCGGTGACCGGACGTGAGGGCAGTACATAGCCCTCCGGTACGGCGGTCTCCTGGAGGTAGTACGCGCCGAGCGGAAGGCCGGTGAAGGCACAGCGGCCCGCCCTGTCGGTGGCGCAGCCACGGCCGACGGCGGTGTCGGGGCGGGAGCCCGACGTCTGCAGGCCGGGGCGGCCGTTGGTCTCACGCCAGAGCCGGAAGACGGCTCCGGCCAGCGGCCGGCCGCTCTTCTTGTCGGTCTTGGCCACCGCGATGGACCCCTTGGGTGCGCGGTGTCGGCTGTCCTTGGCGGTCACCGATACGCCCTTGTCGGCGTTGTCCTTGGTGAGGGTGATCGGGCCGAAGACCGCGGGCGACGGCAGGTCGTAACCGGCCGGGGCCTTGACCTCCTGCCAGTAGTACGTGCCGAAGGGCACGGTCTGCTCGCAGACTCCGGAGCCCCCTGTGGTGCACGGGGCACCCCTGGGAACGTCGGGGTTGGGGCCCGAAGTCTGCAGGCCCGGGCGGCCGTTGGCCTCGATCCAGAGTTGGAAGACGCCCCCGCCGAGCGGTCGGCCGGTCTCCTTGTCCGTCTTGAGGACGCGGACCTCACCGGAGGCGGTGCCTTGTTCCTTCGTGTTGGTGGCGGTCACCGAGACGCCCTTGTCGGCGTTGTCCTTGGTGAGGGTGATCGGGCCCAGGACGGCGGGGTTGGGCGGGACGTAGCCGGGCGGGGCCTGGACCTCACGCCAGTAGTAGGTGCCCAGTGGCACCGTCTGGACACATTCGCCCGCTGCCTCGGTGGTGCAGGCGGACCCGACGCGGGTGTCCGGCTTGGCACCGTCCATCTGGAGACCGCTCTGTCCGTTGGTCTCGTGCCACAGCTCGAAGACGGCCCCGGCGATCGGGTCGCCGGTGTCCTTGTCGGTCTTGAGGACCTTCACCTCCCCCTCGGTGGGGGCGACGTCGCAGTCGGGCAGGTCACCTTCGAAGGGGTAGTTGTGGAACTCCTGCCCGCCGCCGCCCGTGGCCGAGCTGGTGTGGGTGAGCGAACCGGTGGTGAAGAAGCGCCCGTTCATGCCCGGCACGCTCACCGTCGTCATGGACGCCTGTTCACCGATCAGGACGCTGCCCTGGAACTGCCCGGTGCCCTTGAACTCGACGGACGTCGCGTCCGGGAAGTTCCACAAGAGGCGGCTGCGCATCTGGTTGAGCTGGCTGGAGTCGTCGATGGTGCCGCTGTAGGTGTTGATGACGCGGCGGGTGCCCAGGACGTTCACCAGGACGGTGGCGTCGTCCGGGATGTTCGCGAAGCGAATGCCCTCCTGCCCGCCGCTCGCGCTCTGCATGTCGAAGTCGACGTTGAAGACCTGGATCTTCGAGGTGCCGTCACCGGTGAAGAGCGTCTCGCCGCCCGCGTGCACCGCGGTCCCCGTGGGCGGCCGTGTGCTGCTCCCACCGGTGGGGTGCGCATAGCACTTGCTGGCCTCGGTGAGCTGGTCGCGCAGCGGGATGTACGGGGTGGCCGCGCCCGCGTCCCGCACGTTCTGCTGGGCGACGATGGTGCCGCTGTCCGTGCCCGCGTGCCGCACGACCCCCTCGTCGGCGAGGAGGCGCTGCCCACTGGCGACGGTCACGTTGCCACCGGTGGTGAGCCAGTCGGAGCCCACCGGCGGGGCGACGCGCGAACCGACTCCGGCCTCGCCGACGTTGTAGATGCCGCTGACCCCCGCTCCCTTCTGCTGGTCGAAGTCGCCGAGCACCACGACCCGGCCTTCGGCCTCGGCCGCCTTCTCTCGGACCCGGAAGTCGCCGCCGACGTACACGTTGATGGCGTTGTCGCGGTACTGGATCGATCCGTTGTTGATGGGGGGATAGCCGCCGGACGGGCAGTTGCCCGGGACACACGGCCCGAGCCCGCCGGGCAGCGGCTTCGCGGCCAGCGCCGCCCCGGACACGGTCGCGGACGCGGTCGCGGTGGGCGTCGGCAATGCAGCCATGGCACCCAGGGCCGCCACCGCCAGCAGCGCTGCGCGCAGGCGCGGACGCACGGTCGAGCCGAGCGGTCTCGGCCCTGCAGTGAGCAAGAGACGGAACACGGGGACAACCAGCTCCTCAGGAAGTGTGATGATCCCCCTCGCCCCAGATTCACACGTCGGCACCCGCGCCTTCCCCGGTCGCCCTGATGTCGCGCGCAACCCCACCCCAAAGGAGCAGGAAAGCGCGAGCAGGCGGGGGCCGCGTCATCAGAGGTGCCTGTCCGCAAGGGGCCCGCCGGCCCAGACGCGTCACCCCCCCGGCAGTCCGTGCGGGAACTCCACCCGGGACACGAGGGCGCAGCGGCATCCCCGTCACCCGCCTCACCGTCGCATCCCCGCGCCGTCCGGAGGTGACGTCCCGGACCACTGCTACAGCTATGGCCACATTACTGACGGGTCATTAATGTTTCTCCGTCAACCCCCCTTCCCCACAGGAGAGTTGGGAGAGCCGCATGACATCAGCCTTACGCAGGAGAACGGTGGCGGCAGGGGCCGCCGTCGCAGTGGCGGTGCTCGCTCTGCCCGGGTCCGCCGCCGCGCAGAGCGGTCACACGCCGAGCGACGCCCCGAACGCGATCCCCTCGACCCAGTCCGCCGGGGCGGCCACCGGCACCGGGAAGCACCACAAGCACAAGAAGCGGCCGGGCGGGAAGAGGCCGGGCAAGAAGACGCCCCCCGGAGAGATCCTCAGCTCGGAGCCGTCCGCGTTCCAGTACACGCCGGGCGTACCCACCCCCACCAAGGCATGGAAGATCACCTATCGGTCGACCTCTGCCGACGGCCGGCCCAACGCGGTCTCCGGCACAGTGATCGTTCCCGACGACGGCAAGACGACTCCCCGCCCTCTCATCACGTATGCGGTCGGCACCGTCGGCCTCGGCGACAAGTGCGCACCCTCCGCCGGATTCCCGGGCGGCACCACGACCGAGGCACCGCTCGTCAACGCCGCGCTGGTACGGGGCTACGCGGTCGTCGTCACGGACTACGAGGGCCTCGGCACGCCGGGGGACCACACCTACATGGTCGCCAAGGCGCAGGGCAGCGCGGTGCTCGACGCGGCACGCGCGGCCCAGCGGCACCCTGAAGCGGCGAAGTACGGGGTCGACAAGGCGGCGCCTGTCGGGATCATGGGCTACTCGCAGGGCGGTGGCGCGAGCGCGAAGGCCGCCGAGATGGCCGCGTCCTACGCTCCCGAACTGAAGGTCAAGGGCACGGCGAGCGGCGGTGTCCCGGCGGATCTCGCCAAGGTCGCCGACTCGCTCGAGGGCAGCGACAGCGCCGGCTATCTGCTGATGTCGGCCGTCGGCCTGAACGCCGCCGATCCTGCTCTCCACCTCGACAAATACCTCAACGACGAGGGCCGCAAGCTCGCCGCCGTGGTCCGGAACGAATGCGTCGGAACGGCCCTGGAGGCCGGGCGCGGCAAGACCATCGAGGATGTGACAACGTCCAACCCGCTGGAGCGTCGGGACTGGCAGCGGGCCATCGCCAAGCAGTTCATCGGAAGCAAGCGTCCGTCGGCGCCGACGTTCCTCTACCACGGGGACGCGGACGAAACGATCCCCTACGCGGTGGGGCAGAAGCTCCGCGCCGATTGGTGCGCGAAGGGCCACGCCGTGGAGTGGAAGTCCTTCCCCGGTCAGTCCCATGTCGGGACGGCGATCCAGGGCAACGGCCCGGCACTCGAGTGGCTCGGCCAGCGGTTCGCCGGCCAGCCCACATCCGGCAACTGCGGCACGTGAACCACGAGCCCTGCGCCTGGGCGCCCAGGCCGAGTAGAAGCAAACAGACATAGGCAGCGGTGGGAGGGAGCCCGCTCCCTCCCACCGCTCCCAGAGCAACAAGAGAGGCCGCCCTCACGGACGGCCTCCGGCCTGCGGTTCTCACCGACAGCTTGCCGGCGCTGATTCGACACGATCCGCGGAACTACGCGTTCGAACCAGGAGGGCCCAGCGGAGTCAGGGCCAGGTGCCAGCCCCCGTGCCAGTTCGCAGGTGCGTGATCCCCATCAGTGCTGCACGGCCATCCACCGGCTTGCCCCCCCGGGCACATCACCCAGCTCCCGACCGGCTGACCGAACTCAGTCCGAATCGAGCAGTTGGCCGCGCCGCGGCCTCGGCCGTGCGTGCTCCGCCCAGGCTCGGGCGAACCGTTCGTGAACGGGGATCGGGATGGCGACCGCTGCGGGGTCGTCCGCCAGGGCGGGCGGGGCGGGGCGGGGGGCTTTGGCCGCAGCGAGCTCCTTGCGGACGGCGCGGTGGTGGTCGAGGGTCCAGGTGTTCCAGCGGCGGACGGTGCGGTCGGCCGGGCGGTCGAAGGCGTGCAGTTGGAGGTGGAGCGCCGCCGCGTCACGGCCTACG